>NZ_JAAAPM020000026.1 GCF_009909155.2 Flavobacterium undicola | reverse complement strand
TTTTGTTTTAGGATAAACCGTTCTCAATTTAAAACAAGTATTTTTCATAAATCCATAGAAAGAATGGTGAATGCAAAACCGATTTATCAAAAAAACATAAAACAGATATTAAGTGTATAACTCAAATTAATTAATTATTGGTTAAGTTAAGTTGGTGATTTATTTAACTCTGAAAGGAGAAGAAACTACTGTCTTCTTCTCCTTTCTTTAAAAAAAAATAATTTCGAGTTTGTTGTATTACATAATAGCAAATAGTTTTTGTTTTTAATAAGGAAGAAGCACATTTTTTACTTGTTTCAATAGTTTAATTTTTTTTGAATCAAAAGAAGTTCAACTGTTTTAAAAAGGGAATCAAAAAGAAGTCTTTTTACCGGATTAATTCATTTCCATTTATTTTTAGCAATGCTTCATTTTGTTCGAATGCAAGTTTTTTTAGCATCAAAATCAATAAAAAATAATAGTCCTAAATAGGAATTCGTTTTTGATGCATAGGTTTTGGCGTCATTAAAAAACAAAAACACATAAATATGAATTTATACCGTTTATTTAGATATAGGTTAATAGCCGCCCCCGTTTTATTAAGCATACTTTCTTGTTCTGTAAAAACTTCAATAAGTAGTAAGTATGTAGACTTCGTTAATCCTTTAATCGGGACGGCGCCTTCTACAACTATTAGTGCCCTACAGCATAGCGAAGCAAAAGAGAACAATGCACAGGTAGTGCCTTATGTTACGGTTCCTTTTGGGATGACCAACTGGACTGCTCAAACGAAGGCAACGGAAACGAAATGTGTTGCACCTTATTATTATACTGATACAAAAATTTCAGGCTTTAGAGGAAGTCACTGGTTAAGTGGTTCTTGCGTTCAAGATTATGGGAGTATGACTATTATGCCTATAACGGGTAAATTAAAATGTCAAGCTGAAGAGAGAGCTTCTCATTTTTCGCATGATTTTGAAAAGACCAGTCCGTACAATTATGAAGTTAATTTAGCCGATTATAAAATCGATGTCAATATGACGGCTACTAAACGTTGTGGTTTGTTCCAATTTACATTCGGAAATTCAGGTGAAGCCCATATTATTGTTAATCCAAATAGTGATGAAGCCCAAGGTTTTATCCAAATAAATGCCGATAAAAACGAAATTACAGGTTATAATCCAGTGCATAAAATTTATCAAGGTTGGGGAGATAAAGCAGGTTTTAGCGGCTATTTTGTAGTGCAATTGAGTAAAAGTGCGACTAAGTTTGGTGTTTATCAAAATGAAAAAATACACGAAGGCAATACTGAGATTGCTAATCTAGAAAACATAGGGGCTTATGTTTCTTTTAATGTTGAAAAAGGGGAAACAATCGAGGCTAAAATTGGGACTTCATTTACCAGTATTGAACAAGCCAGAAAGAACTTAGCGACTGAAACTAAGAACTTAGATTTTGCTGAAGCAAAAGAAAATTTGAAAGATACTTGGGAAAAAACGCTTTCGAAAGTAAAGGTAGAAGGAACAAATAAAGACGACAAAATAAAGTTTTATACGGCTTTGTATCATAGTTATTTACAACCTCGAACTTTTAATGATGTTGATGGAGCTTATGTGAGTTTTAATGGCGGAAAACAATTAATGAATAGCGGCAAGGAGGATTATTTCACTGATTTCTCGATGTGGGATATCTATAGGGCTTCACTTCCATTGTTTAATTTGCTGACACCAAAAGTCAATGGGCAAATGATGCACAGTCTATTCTCAATGGCCGAACAAGGTGGATGGATGCCTATTTTTCCTTGTTGGAATAGCTATACGTCAGCAATGATTGGAGATCACTCCATAGCGGCAATAGCGGATGCTTATATGAAAAATAACATTGAAATTTCAGATAAAGAATACGGTTATTTATTGCAGAATGCGTTTCAGACGCCAGAAAATCATTCGGATTATTTGAATGGTAAAGGACGTCGTGCTTTGACTTCCTATTTAAAATATAATTATGTGCCATTGGAAGACGAGGTAAAAGAGTCTTTTCATCAAGGAGAACAGGTTTCCAGAACCTTAGAATATGCTTTTGATGATTTTGCGCTTTCGCAAATTGCTTCCAAAAAAAGAGATACTTTACATGCCAGATTATTGAAAAAAAGAGCTTTGAATTATGAAAATGTGTATAGCGTAGCTGACTCTTGTGTAAGAGGTCGATTTGCCGATGGAACTTTTACTAAAGATTTTGACAAGTTTATAAGAAAATCGTATATCACCGAAGGAACGCCATATCAATACACTTGGTATGTGCCGCAAGATATCAAAGGATTAATGAATTTAATGGGAGGAGAAGATGGGTTTAATGCAAATCTGGATCGTTTCCATGCCGCCAAACAATATTGGCATGGGAATGAACCAGGTCACCAAATTCCGTTCTTGTACAACTATTCAGGACAGGCCTGGAAAACCCAAGAATTGGTAACCCAGATTATGAAAACAGAGTATAGTAACGAAGTAGGTGGATTAAGCGGAAATGACGATGCAGGACAAATGTCGGCTTGGTATGTTTTTGCTGCCTTAGGATTTTATCCAGTGGCTCCATCGGTTCCACAATACGTTATTTCAGGACCTCATTTTGATAAGATTACACTAAGCTTAGAAAATGGAAAAAAATTGATTATAAATGCAAAAGGAGCTTCTTCTGGTAACAATTATATTCAGAAAATAAGCTTTAACGGAGCAGCATTCGACAAAACCTATTTAGATCATTTTTCTATAATGAACGGAGGAACTTTGGATTTTGAAATGGGAAATCAACCTAATAAATCATGGGGAACTACTAAAGAGAGTAGACCATTTTCATTGTCAAATTAGTAAAAAGAAAAGAATATGAATCATATTAGTCGTGGCGAATTTTTAAAACTAGGAAGTCTATCATTGCTTGGCGCTTTGGTTAGCGACGCTATTTTTGCAAATGATAGATTTTTTAGTGCTACGACAACTAAAGTCGATTCCCATTTAATGAAAAAACTTCTTTTAAGTAATGATACCAAAGTAAAAAGTATCCTGCAACAAGAAGTCATTAATCCTACTAGTCGATTCAGTAATTTTAGACCATTCGCAGCAGATATAGCCGCTATGACGGCATCAATTTCTTATTCGGCATCAGAGTTTTATAAGTCTAAACCAGTGGCTGAGCGTTTGAGTCAATATGCTGATATCATGTTGAAAGGACAATATAGTGATGGAACTGTTGATGCGGGAGGCAATAGACAATCGCCACCGGATACGGCCTTTGTTTTAGAATACATCTGTTCTGCTGCAACAGTTTTACAGGAAAATAAGCAGAAAGATTTAGATTCGATAAAAGAGAAGCTTAAAAAGTTTATTCAAAATGCTGGAGAAGCAATGATAAGCGGTGGAGTGCATACGCCTAATCACCGATGGGTTGTTAGTGCTGCTTTGGCCAATATCAATTCGCTTTATCCTGATGTCAGATATGTTCAAAGAATTGATCAATGGTTAGCGGAAGGAATTTATATCAATCAGGACGGACATTATTCGGAACGGAGCGGGGTTTATTCGGCCGTTATTGATAAGGCGTTAATTACTATGGCACGATTACTTAATAGACCAGCTCTGTTAGATATCGTGAAAAAAAACTTAACCACTTATTATTATTACACTGAGCCTAATGGCGATTTGGTTACAGTAGATTCTAAAAGACAGGATCAGTTTATGAATTTAACGGTGACTAAATTTTATTTGCAATACCGCTATATGGCTATTCATACAGGGAATCCAATGTTTGTGTATATGGTTCATCTTATCGAAAAAAGTCCCGATTTTGACCAATATGTTTTACAGGATTCTTTAGTGGCTTTTATGGAAAATCCAGAGTTACAGCAGCAAATTCTTGTAGAAACTAAGATGGCAAATGATTTTGAACAGTTTTTTGTTCTTTCAAATTTGGCTCGAATTAGACGTGGAAAAACTTCGATAACACTATTTGGAGGGAATGACAAACCGGTATTAATTGCCTCTGGAAGATCGTCTAATCCTAATTTTTTAATGTATCGAAAAGGAGATGCGATTTTGAAATACATGCGATTGTCTTCTTCGTTTTTTAGAATGGGGTATTTCAGTGGTGACGGTATCGAAAAAATAGGGAATAAGTATATTTTGAAAGAGACCAAAGAAGCTGATTATTACCAGCCTCTTGCTCCGGAATTTCGTAAAGCCGATGGTGATTATCAATTATCAGAATCAAAAGATGGTCGTTTTTGGAATAAAATGGATTTTGATAATCGAACAGCAAGCAATGTAAAAAAGCAAACCACTGTTATTGAAATTGAAGAAAATAATGGAGCCTTAAGTTTGGATTTTAAAGTAGATGGACCGCCAAATATAGAAATAACAATCGAAATGTGTTTCAAAGAAGGAACTCAAATAGCAGGGGCAAGTTTGGGAGAAAAAGGAAATTATTTCTTGAAATCGGGTACGGCTCAATTATCAATGGGAGCTGATGCTATACAGATAGGGCCTGGAATAGCTGAACATCAAAACGTAAACAATTTAGATAGCGAAGAGTACACCTATCATCAAGGAAGTTTACGCACTGATGGAGTGCATGTTTATATTACCGGTTTCACACCTTTTCATCATAAAATGACTATTTCTTAATAATGAAGGAATTCTTCGGGCATTGTAGAAAGTTTACTTAATTTTACGAAAATTAAGTTTAATCTATAAATAATTGAAATTATGAAATTATCATTAATGGCTGCTTTGCTTTTTGGTTGTGTTTGTTTTGCACAAAATAATACAGACACCAGTTTGTATATGAAAGCCGAAAAAATAAGTTACCTGACTGACATCGGTTCAGAATCAGGAGATTTATACCAGACTATTGGGCATCACGGTCCGGCAGTAGAAAATGAATGGATGGCATTGAGAATCTATTTTAGTGATAAAGTAGCTATTGATGTTTACAATAAAGCCAAGAAAGGTTTAGAGTTGAAAGCAGCACATTGGTATCCAACTCCGGAACAACAAAAAGAAGGATGGGGAGCTGATTATTATAAAGTGGGAGCAACCGTAGGTTTAGGAGGTGTGAAGCTTTGGGACGGAGAAAAAGTAGTTCCGTTGAATCCTGTAACGAATCGTTTGGCTCACGTTGGAAAAACAGAAAACACTTCTTATATGGAAATGATTTCCAGAGGAGTGCCTTACAAAGGAAAAAAAGTAGATATTAAGGTTCGTGTTACTGTATTTTCAGGAAAAAGAGAGGCTAAAGTGGAAGCTTTTAGCTTGAATGGAGAAAAAGTACAGTTTGTTACAGGAGTAAATTATTTTAAAGGTTTCGAAACTAAAAAAGGAAATAATTACATCGCTGTTTGGGGAAAGCATCCTGAGGATGTAGCTGCTGAGATTGTTGGGATTGGAGCGGCAATAAAATACAATCCAAAAGATTATGTGAAGAAAGACGATGATGGAACACAGTATTTATTAATCTCTAAACCAACAAAACATTTAGAGACTCAAATTTTTTCAGCATGTGCTAGAGAAAAAGAAATAAATACTTTGGATAAATTAGAAGCTTACATAAAATAAAGCATAAATATAGCGCTTGATTTTTTGTAGGATTTGAAATTCTGAAACTCAAAAAAGAAGTGCACAGATGAAACGAATTTTAACGGATTGAATTTTTTAAAACCAATCTTTTATTTGATCAATCGGTGTCATCTGTGTACTCTTTTTTTGCCTTTTTTTTAGATTAAATGATTGAGTTTTTTCATTTAAATAATTGATTTTAAGTTGTTTGTGTTGTGTTTGGGCCTGGTTTGTATAATGAATTATCAAAATGAATTAAATGTTAAAAATAACACCAAAACTGTTTTTTACAACCTTATTAGTAAGCGTTTTTCTGTTTGGTTTTAAAACCCAAGCACAAAAAATAGTTAAAACCCAAAAGGAGTTTTTAATTACTAATTATGGTGCAAAAGCAGATGGAAAAACCCTGAATACAATCGCCATTCAAAAAGCGATTGATGCCGCTTTTAAAAATAAGGGTGGATGTGTTGTTTTTCCTAAAGGGGAATTTTTATCGGGTAGTATTCAAATGAAATCGAATGTGAGTTTGCGTCTGGAAGAAGGAGCGGTTTTGTTAGGAAGTACAAATCCTGACGATTATATCAAAATGGAATTTCCGGGAAGACCAGATTCTCCAAAGAAAGACGATAATTCACAAATGGCTTTATTGTTAGCACACAAAGCAACAAATATTAAGCTATACGGAAAAGGAAAAATAGACGGACAAGGTTTACAATTGGCTCTAAATATTGACAGTTTACATCATGCAGGAATTACTGTAGATCCTAATTATAGCATTCATAGAAACAGACCGAATGAAACCATGAGACCTAAGTTGTTTCGGTTTTCTCAGTGTGATAATGTAGCCATTGAAGGTTTACAATTAAGGGCTGCTTCATGTTGGGGCTTGTCTTTCGAGTTGTGTTCTAATCTTAGTTTGGATGGGCTGAAAGTTGTCAATCGTTCGTATTGGAATAATGATGGAATCGATATTACCGATTGTAAAAATGTTAAGGTTACCAATTGTGATTTAGACACTGCCGACGATGGAATTTGCTTAAAATCTTATTATCCGGAATATGCTAATGATGGAATTTATATTGCCAATTGTATTATTAAATCCAGTGCCAGTGCGATAAAATTTGGAACAGCATCTTACGGCGGATTTAAAAATGTGGTAATAAAAGATATTGAAATCTATGATACTTTTCGTTCTGCCATTGCTATCGAATCGGTAGATGGCGCGGTTATAGAAAATATTGCTATTTCAAATATTAATGCGGTAAATACAGGAAATGCTATTTTTATTCGAATAGGACAACGAAGTGGGGAAAAAGCGGGAAGTATTAAAAATGTGAGTATCAAAAATATAAAAGTGCAAGTGCCTTTAGGAAGACCGGACATCAATTACGATTTAAGAGGTCCTGAAGTAGATTTTTTCCATAATCCATTTCCATCGTCAATTGTTGGGATTCCTGGATACAAAATAGAAAATGTGAGTCTTGAAAATATTACTATTTCGTATCCTGGCAGAGCCACTAGGGGAATGGCTTACGTGGCATTAAATCGATTGGATCAAGTACCGGAAGTAATAAAAGAGTATCCTGAATTTTCCATGTTTGGCGAATTGCCAGCCTGGGCATTTTATGTGCGTCATGCCAAAGGAATCAGTTTCAAAAATATCAAAGTTACTTTGGACAATACTGATTTCCGACCTGCATTTGTTTTTGATGATGTTCAAAATTTGAATATGGAACAAATTGAGTTACCCGAAGGCAAAAAGGATCAAGTCGTTCTGAAATCAGTATCTCAGTCAAAAATAGATTTGAAAGAAACGAATATAAAAACCATACCCTAAAAATTGTTTTAGTTTTTAAAAATAGTAATAATGAAGAAAAATCGAAATTCCATTTTTGTTGGTTTGACACTGCTGTTACAGTGTTTGTCATTGAGTGCGCAAAATCATCGTTATGTCAATCCTATGATTGGTTCAGAAGGATTGGGAAATGTTTTTGTAGGTCCTTCATGTCCTTACGGAATGATTAAACCAGGACCCGATAATGACTTAAACGCGAATAGTGGTTTCACGACAGATTTAAACAAACCTATTTATGGTTTTAGCCAGGTTCATGTAAGTGGTACCGGAGGTGGAGCTAAATATGGAAACGTTTCTATCATGCCAATTTCGGGAGATTTTGAAACTATAAAACAGGAATCGCTTCGTGAAAACGAAAAGGTAGCATTAGGATATTATGGCGCCTTATTGAAAAAGTGGAATATTCAAACAGAAATCACGACTTCTGACAGAGCTGCTTTTTACCGATTTATTTTCAATTCGAATACTAAAAATGCAATTAAAGTTGATTTAGGGAGATATTTGGACGAAACCATAATTCCTGACGGACGTGAAAATCAGCAATTTGTAGGCTCTCAAGTAGAAGTAATTTCGGAGACTGAAGTTCGTGGTTATACTAAAATTCGTGGTGGTTGGAATAATGGAAGTACTTATACGGTTTATTTTTCTGCTGTATTCGACCAGCCGTTTACTAATTTCTCTACTTGGAAAGGCGAGAAGTTTTTTCCAAATGAGAAAAATCAGGTAGATAACGGAAAGAAAACAGGAGCGATGTTATTTTTCGAAAGCTTAGCGAATAAGACCGTGAATATGAAAATCGGAATTTCTTTCATTAGTTCATTGAAAGCCAGAGAAAATATAGATAAAGAAATTCCACATTGGGATTTTAATAAAGAATTGGCCGAAACCCAACAAAAATGGGAAGATTTATTAAAAAGAGTGGAGGTTGAAAAAGAAGCTTCGGTAGAAAAGAAAACCATGTTTTACACAGGATTATATCATACTATGTTGATGCCTGTGGATCGTACGGGAGAAAATCCGTTATGGGAAAATGATTCCCCTTATTATGACGATTTTTATGCTATTTGGGATACTTATCGTTCTTCAAGTCCGCTAATTACGTTACTTAATCCTTCAAGAGAAGTGGATATCGTTAATGCGATGTTGCAAATCTACAAACGCGATGGTTATTTGCCGGAAGCCAGGAGCGGAAATACAAATGGACGTACCCAAGGAGGTTCGAATGCTGAGGTGGTTATTGCCGATGCTTTTGTAAAAGGATTGGAAGGCATTAATTACAAATTAGGATTGGATGCAATGATGAAAGACGCCATGTTTCCTCCAGGTGGAAACGAAGAAAAAGAAGGTCGTGGCGGATTAGTAGATTACAATAAATTAGGATATGTATCGACTGATTATGTGCGTTCAGGAAACCGAACTTTAGAATATTCGTATAATGATTATTGCCTGGCAATTGTAGCAAAAGGTACTAAACGCAAAGGAGAATATTGGCGTTTTATCAAACAATCAGACAATTGGCAAAACCTGTGGCGAGATATTGAAGACAATGGTTCTCGTGGTTTTATAATGCCTAAGGATTCGAATAAAAAATGGGTTGATAGCATTCAATGTGGTGCAAATAATGGAAAAGTAAGTTACGTTCCTTATTCGCCGTTAGCGCAGGATTGGCCTAATTGTGTTTGCTGGTGGTGCGGTGTTTTCTACGAAGCCAGTTCTTGGGAATATTCTTTGTCAGTGCCTCATGATGTGGCCATGTTAATCAAAAAAACAGGTGGAAATGAAGCTTTCAAGAAAAGACTGAACACACTTTTTGATAAAGAATTTTATAATGTGGCCAATGAACCTTCGTTTTTGAGTCCGAATTTATACCATTGGATAGGACGTCCTGATTTGAGTAACGATCGTATTCACCAAATTATCGATAAAAATTACAACAGTGGCCGAAATGGAATTCCAGGAAATGACGATTCTGGTGCGATGTCTTCCTGGTTGGCTTTTCACATGATGGGCTTGTATCCTAATGCGGGACAATCCTATTATTTGATTAATTCGCCATATTTCAAACAAACGGTGATTCATCAGGAAAATGGAAAGGATTTTACCATCAAAGCCAAGAATCTTTCGGATAAAAACAAATACATCAAATCGGTTTCATTAAACGGCAAAGTATTCGAAAATGCCTTTATCGAGCATCAGGATATTGTAAACGGTGGGGTATTAGAATTTGAAATGGCTGCAACGCCTTCTAAAACCTGGGGAACAAAACAAGTTCCACCTTCTAAATCAGACGAAATAATTGAAGAATAATAATATGAAAAACACATTTTATTTAATAACGGCATTTTTAATTTCTTTTGCGGGTCAATCAGCTCCAACGATAAACACGAGCAATACCCCAGAAATGGCTGTGATAGCACGCGTTGTGCCTAATCATGCTTCGCAATTTAGTGTCGAAATTGAATCTTCCGTAAGAGAAGATTGGTTCGAAATTGTTTCTAAAGGAGATAAAATTGTTTTAAGGGGAAACAATGGTGTTTCGATTGCATCGGCTTTGTATTATTATCTAAATAATTTTACAAACAGCCAAATAACTTGGAATGGAACCAATTTGAATTTGCCTAAAAAATTACCGGCAGTTCCCAAATTGATTCATAAAAAAACACCTTATGAATACCGTTATTATTTGAACTATTGTACGTTCAATTACAGCATGAGTTGGTGGGACTGGAAGCGTTGGGAAAAAGAAATCGACTGGATGGCTTTGCACGGAATCAACATGCCGCTTGCCATTACAGGCGAAGAATACATTTGGGATGAGGTCTATAAATCTTATGGTTTTAGCGATGAAGATTTGAATTCATTTTTCAGCGGTCCGGCTTATTTTTCCTGGTTTTGGATGGGAAATTTAGATGGTTGGGGCGGACCTTTATCGAAAAACTGGAAAGATACGCACCGAGATTTGCAATTGAAAATTTTAAAAAGAGAACGCGAACTGGGAATGAAAACGGTATTGCCGGCTTTCACCGGACACGTTCCGGCTTCTTTCAAAAAGTTTTTTCCAAATGCAAAATTAAAGCAAACCAACTGGGGGAATGATTTTGAGGATACTTATATTTTAGATTCTGATGATCCTTTGTTTGCCGAAATTGGTAAGAAATTTTTAGAGATGCAATCGAAAATTTACGGAACCGATCACTTGTATTCAGCAGATACTTTTAATGAAAATACGCCACCATCCAATGATCCTGCATATCTTTCTGAATTGAGTAAGAAGATTTTTGAAGGAATGAAATCAGCCGATAAGGATGCGGTTTGGGTAATGCAAGGCTGGCTTTTTTACAGTCACAGAGAATTTTGGGAAGCACCACAAATCAAAGGAATGCTGGATGCAGTTCCAGATGACCGCATGATTATTTTAGATTTGGCTACTGAGATAGAACCGGTTTGGAAACGAACAGAAGCTTTTTATGGTAAACAATGGATTTGGAACATGCTGCACAATTTTGGTGGAAATATTTCGATGTTTGGACGAATTGAAACCGTGGCTAATGAACCCGCTAAAGCATTGGCTGACCCTAAATCAGGGAAATTAAAAGGAATTGGATTGACGATGGAAGCCATCGAACAAAATCCAGTTTTATATGAGTTGATGACTGATAACACTTGGCGAGACACTCCAATAGAATTGAATTCCTGGCTTGCTAAATATACCTTAAATCGCTACGGAAAATCCAATAGTGATATTTCAAAAGCCTGGGATATTTTGGTAAAAACAGTCTATAACGGAAAAGTTATTCGAGACGGAGCGGAGTCTATTATTGTATCGCGTCCTACTTTTGAAGGCTATCGTCGTTGGGCGAGAACCAAATTAAATTACGCGCCAAAAGACTTACTTCCAGCCTGGGATCTTTTTGTAAAAGCCATTCCTGTAGGTCAAAAATCAGATGGTTTTCAATACGATTTGGTTGATGTTACGCGTCAGGTTTTGGCAAACTATGCCTTGCCTTTGCAACAAGAAATAACTAAAGCGTATCAAAATAATGACAAAGTAGCATTCGAAAAATACAGCTCAGAGTTTATTCAATTGATTGATGATATGGATTTGTTATTAGCTACTCGTCACGATTTTCTTTTAGGACCTTGGATTGCCGATGCCAGAAGTTGGGGTGTTGATGAGAAAGAAAAAGCATTATATGAGCAAAATGCTAGAGACCTGATTACGCTTTGGGGTGGCGCTGACAACAGATTGCATGAGTACAGCAACCGCCAATGGAGCGGATTGTTTACTGATTTTTACAAACCACGCTGGCAACAATTTTTTACAGATGTAAAAGCCAATTGGGGACATTTTAATCAGGATGATTTTGACAAAAAAATAAAACAATGGGAATGGAAATGGGTAACGGCAAGAAAGGATTTTCCAGTAAAAGCAAAAGGAAATCCAAATGTGATTGCCAAAGCATTACATAAAAAATACCGATCTCGCATTATTCCCGTAACGGAACGAATGACAACAATTAAGTATGATTATTAATATTCACACATTTTTATTTACATTTAAAATCAATAATTATTCAGTGACAAAATGAATAAATTTAATTCAATAGAATCATTAATTATGAAAAAAAATATTTTTATTTATTTGTCTGCAACGTTAATAACTATGAACCTTTATAGTCAAAAAAGAGAGAATATAGGAATATCTCCTGTACCTCCGATGGGTTGGAGTTCATGGAATACATTTAAAAAAAATCCAACAGAAGAGGTAATCAAAGAAACTGTGGACGCTATGGTGAATACAGGTTTAAAAGATGTTGGTTTTACATACATCAATATAGATGATTTCTGGAGTTCAGGAAGAGATGAAAATGGACAAATAATAATAGATAAAACAAAATTTCCTAATGGGATGAAGGCTGTAGCGGACTATATCCATAGTAAAGGACTTAAGGCTGGAATTTACACAAATATTGGTAATCAAGCTAATTACGCAACCCTTGCAAGTGGTGGCTATTATGAACAGGATATAAAAACTTTTGCAGAGTGGGGGTATGATTATGTTAAAGTAGATGTGAATTTTGCATCGGATCGTTCTGAAGCTGCTTATAAAAAAGAATTTACTGAGGTATATGAGACTATTAAAAAAACAGGGAGACCAATGTTTTTAAATATATGTAATCAGGGAGGTGGTAAATATGAAAATTGGGCACCTTCAATTGGTAATTCATGGAGAGTAGGAGCAGACATTGACCATATGCCAAAAGGTTCAAAAACCCAGTGGGAGGGCGTTTTATATGAGTTAGATCGTTCAGCAGCTTTCCCTGAAATTGCAGGACCTGGACATTGGAATGATGCAGATATGATGTTGATTGGTGTAGGAGATGATGGAGGTAGATTACTTGTTATGTCCCCAGAAGAACAAAAAAGCCATTTCTCTTTATGGTGTATAATTTCATCTCCACTAATTCTTGGAAATGACCTGCGAAATATTTCAAAAGAGACTTTAAAAATTTTAATGAATAAAGAAGCTATAGCAATCAATCAAGATGCTTTAGGTATTCAAGGTCGATTAATGTATGAGCAATCTCCAGGGGTACAAGTATGGGTGAAAAAATTAAAATCAGGAAACAAACAAAAATATGCTGTTGTGCTATTTAATAGAACGGATACTGAAACTGATATTGTTTTAGATTTTAGTAAAGTAGCTTTTAATAAAAAAGTAAAAATAAGAGATATTTGGGAACACAAAGATTTGGGAGAGTTTAAGTGGAGTTATTCTAAAAAAATTCCAAGACATGGTGTTCAAATGCTTGTTGTACAATAGTAGCCAAAATATTATTGTAATTATCATAGAAAAAAGAGTTCTATTAAATAAAACTACTAAAGATGAAAGATATTTCTAACCCAAATTCCAATCGTTTTCTCTCTCTTGATGTGTTCAGGGGATTAACGATTTGTTTAATGATTGTGGTCAATACGCCGGGAACGGGAGCCCATCTCTATGCCTATTTGACCCATGCTGAATGGTTCGGGTTTACCTTAGCCGATTTGGTATTTCCATCCTTCCTTTTTGCAATGGGAAATGCGATGAGCTTTTCGATGGGAAAAATGAAAGAAACTGCTGCTGATGTATTTTGGAAAAAAGTAATCAAACGCACAGTAATCATTTTTCTGTTGGGATTTTTAATGTATTGGTTTCCCTTTGTCCGTCAGGGAATTGATGGTGTTTGGGAATTAAAGCCTTTTGCCGAAACCCGTGTAATGGGAGTTTTGCAACGCATAGCCTTATGCTATTTTGCTACAGCTGTTATTTTTTATTATTTATCAGAGAAGGTTGCTATCATTTTATCAGTGATTTTTCTGTTGGGATATTGGGGGCTATTGTATTTATTCGGTCAATCAGGAGCCGAATTAGAAATGGCAACTAATGCAGGGATTCGTCTGGATTTGTTTGTTTTAGGAAACGGACATATTTATAAACGCGATATGGTGCCTTTTGACCCGGAAGGAATTTTAAGCACCTTGCCATCCATTGTCAATGTAATAGCCGGTTTTATAGCCGGAAAATTTATTCAAAAAATTGGAAAATCATTCGAAGGAATCGCAAAACTGTTGATTGTTGGTTTTCTGTTAATGGCTTTAGCACGTTGGTGGGATTTGGTTTTTCCAATTTGTAAAAAGCTTTGGACTGGCTCTTTTGTGCTTTACACTGTTGGAATTGATTTATCGATAATGGCCATCTTAATTTATTTCATCGAATTGAAGCAAAAGCATTTTGGTGTGGAATTCTGTACCATTTTTGGCAAAAATCCTCTGTTTATTTACCTGTTTTCCGAACTTTTCTTTACTTTTTTGCGCCGTCTTACTCATGTAAATAAGGAAATGGATGTTTTTGAATGGTTTAGCGAATGCATTATTCAAAAAGTATTTCCGGGAAGTTTTGGTTCGTTTGTTACAGCCATTTTATTTATGTTGCTTTGTTGGGCAGTTGGTTGGTGGTTGAACAAAAAACGCATTTATATTAGGATTTAATTTTCAAAACGAATGCTTCTGAGATGATTTCGAAAAATAAAATTTTAGGATTGCTGCTAGTCTCATTATTTTTATTGGTTTCTTTTAATGATGAAAAAGAAAAACCAATAAAATTGAATGAAATTCAGGTGATTGGCAGTCATAATTCATATAAAATTGCTATTGAACAGCCGCTTTGGAATTATCTGTTTCAACGGGATTCGGCAGTGGCAAAATCACTTCAATACGGTCATATTTCTATTGAAAAGCAATTGGATTTAGGACTTCGAAATTTAGAATATGATGTGCTGCATGATCCTAAAGGAGGCTATTATTCGAATCCAAAGGGTTTGGTAATTGTAAAATCATTAGGGAAAGTACCACTGGAATATGACGCAGCAAATAAGTTGGCTCAGCCCGGATTAAAAATGTTTCATGTTCAGGATATCGATTTTAGGAGTCATTATTTACTTTTTAAAGAAGGCCTTGTCGCTTTAAAAAAATGGTCAGATAAAAATCCGAAGCATACACCTATTTTTATTTTGATAAATGCCAAAGATGATAATAATAGAAAATTACGTGAGCCTTTGCCTTTTACAAAATCGGCTTTAGAGAGCATTGATGTCGAAATTCGTTCGGTTTTTGATGATTCGAAATTGATAACTCCTGATTTGGTTCGAGGAAAATTTAATACCTTAGAAGAGGCTATTTTGAAAAAAGGCTGGCCTGATTTGAATGCTGTTAAAGGAAGATTTCTTTTTGTATTGGATGAAAATGAAACTAAAATTAATCGTTATCTTGAGGGACATCCCAGTTTAAAAAATAGGGTGTTGTTTGTAAACAGTAAGGAAGGAAATCCTGAAGCGGCTTTTAGAGTGGTAAACGACCCGATTAAAAATTTTGATTATATCAAAAAATTAGTAGCCAAAGGATATATCGTTCGCACCCGAGCCGATGACGGCACAACCGAAGCCAGAACGAATGATTATGCTAAATTCGAAAAAGCAAAAGCCTCGGGAGCACAGGTCATTTCAACCGATTATTATATGCCGTCGACACTTTTTAAATCCTCTTACCAGGTGAGTTTTGACAATAACCGTTACGAAAGAATTAAAAAAAGAAACCATGTTCAAAAATAAGTTTACTACCATTTTTCTAGTTTTTATTGTTCTTTTTGCCAATACAATAAAGGCGCAAAATAGTGATTTTCCCATTGTTACTGGAAATCAAAAAGCGGGTATTTTAGTCGAAGACAAAGAGCCAAAAGTGGTTCATATTGCTGCTAAAATGTTGGCTGATGATGTGTTTTCTATTAGCAATCAACGATTGGCAGTTGCAAAAAATAGTTCAGGAATAGTAATTATGGCAGGGACTATTGGACAAAGTAAATGGATAGATGCTTTGGTTTCGAAACAAAAAATCACTGTTGCTGATGTAAAAGGAAAATGGGAAACCTATAAGATTCAAGTAGTTGAAAATCCAACAGCAGCCATTAAAAAAGCATTGGTTATTGTAGGTTCTGACAGAAGAGCTACGGCTTATGGTTTGTTAGAAATTTCCAGAATTATTGGAGTTTCTCCTTGGGAATGGTGGGCTGATGTTACGCCAGACAAAAAAGACAATTTGGTTTTGAATGTAGAAACTAAAACCTATGGTTCGCCATCGGTGAAATACAGAGGGATTTTTCTAAACGACGAAGATTGGGGATTACAACCTTGGGCAGCCAAAACTTTCGAGCCAGAAACGGGAGATATTGGGCCGAAAACCTATGCCAAAGTTTTTGAATTGTTGTTGCGTTTGAGAGCCAATACCATTTGGCCAGCGATGCATAAAAGCACCAAAGCTTTTTATTCTTTTCCAAAAAACAAGCAAGTGGCTGACGATTATGCTATTGTTATTGGAACTTCACACGCTGAACCGATGTTGAGTAATATTAATGCGGAGTGGAATCACGATACGATGGGCGAATATCGTTATGATACGAACTCAGGAATGATTAAAGATTTCTTTAAGAAAAGAGCCAAGGAAACCGCTCCTTTTGAGAATATTTACACAGTAGGAATGCGTGGCGAACATGACTCACCGATGATTGTTGGCGAAGACGATTCGGATTCTCAGGTTAAATTATTGGAACAGGTAATTACTGATCAAAGAACAATTTTGAAAAAAGAAACAGGAAAAGAACCTAATACCATTCCGCAAGCATTTATTCCTTACAAAGAAGTATTGGATTATTACCAAAAAGGATTGCAATTGCCGGAAGATGTGCAACTGGTTTGGACGGATGATAATTATGGTTACATCCGCCAATTGAGTAATTTAAAAGAGCAAAAACGTTCTGGTGGTGCAGGAATTTATTACCATACTTCTTATTGGGGGCGCCCGCATGATTATTTGTGGTTGAATTCTACTAATCCGGTTTTAATGTGGGAAGAAATGGCAAAAGCTTATGAATTTCAATCACGCGATTTATGGATTTTGAATTGTGGCGATATCAAACCGCACGAATACAATATCGAACTGTTTCTTGATATGGCTTGGGACATGACTCCTTTTGCTAAAAGCCAAAGTGTAAAAACACACATGCAAAACTGGGCTTCGAGAGAATTTGGAACTCAAAATGCTACTCAAATTACCGATTTATTTTTCGAATATTATCGTCTGGCTTTCCAACGTCGTCCTGAGTTTATGGCCTGGAATCAGGTGGAACCGGAAACCAAATCAAAACCAACGACGCTGACCCAAATACATTATGGAGATGAGGTTTCGAAAAGAATTGACGAATACCAAAATCTAATGAATACTGCTGAGAAATTGAAAAATGTAATTCCGGCGAATCGTCAAAATGCTTTTTACGAATTGGTAACCTATCCTGTTATTGGTGCTGCGAGTTTGAATCATAAATGGTTGTATTCGTATAAAAATAAATTTGTTGCCGAACAGGGAAGAGGGAGTGCGGCTTTTTTTGCTGCAAAATCGGAAGAAGCTTTTAATCGAATTCAGAAAGAGACAAATTATTTCAATAACGAATTGGCTAACGGAAAGTGGAAAAATATTATGAGTATGGCTCCAAGATATTTGCCTGTTTTTGGGCAAACTACAGCAACCACAGCGGTTGCAGGAACAAAACCAGAATTGAAATTGGCTTTAGAAAGTTATGAAATGGAAGTCAATCATAAAACCGAGAATTCCTATGCCGATGTTTTGCCTGTTTTTAACGCTTATACAGACAATCAGTATTATATTGATGTTTTTATGAAAGGTGCTGGTGAAGTTTCCTGGCAAGCAAAACCGAAAGCGGATTGGATTAAAATTTCGCAACAACAAGGCGTTTTGGATAACAATAAAAACAGTCAACAACGCATTTGGGTAAGCATTGATTGGAATAAAGTTCCAAAAGGAGAAAATAAAAAAGAAGCACCATTAGGGCATGATTACCAATTAATTCCACCAAGTTACAAAGTCAATTCGGCGATAGATTTTGTGAGTAAAGACACTTTGATCACTATTGGAATTACTGCTTTTAACCCGAAGTTTGAAGCATTGGAAAACTATAAAGGTTTTATTGAAGACAAAGGATATTTATCGATTAACGCTGCGAATTATTCGAATAAAAAAGAAGGGAAAGAAGCCCAATGGGAAACCTTTGAAGGCATTGGATACGCAGGAAAAGTAAGTGTCGCTTTGCCTAGAACGGCCAATTCTGAAGTGGATTTGAAAGCGATAAAAGCCAATAGTCCGGTTATGGAATATGATTTTTATAGTTTTAATTTTGGTCAGGCCAATGTAAAAGTACAAGCCATTCCAACGCATGCATTTTATCAAGGAAAAGGGGTAAGATGTGCCGTAGCTATTGATGATACTGAGCCTGTGATTTTAGATTTTCAAACTTTTGGGCGAAGTGACGAATGGTTGCAAAATGTGTTAAAAAATGCCACAGTAAAATCGGCAGCACAAATTATCAATAAAGCAGGAAAGCATAAATTGAGAATTTGGATGGTTGATCCGGGAGTAATGATAGATCGCGTTTTAATTGATTTAGGAGGTTGGAAAGATTCGTATTCATTTCCTTCAGAGACAAAAAAATAATATACTTTATGAAAAACCCAATCCTGTTTTATAGAATACTAATTCTTTTATTTTTATCGACAGCCAATCAGTTAAAAGCACAAGAGGCTCTTGGTCCAGTTCCAACAGAGAAACAACTAAGGTGGCAAGAAATGGAATATTATGCCTTTGTTCATTTATCTGTAAATACCTATACCGATATGTCTTGGGGGTTTGGAAATGAAGATCCGAAAATTTTCAATCCTACAGAGTTGGATTGTAGACAGTGGGCTCGTATTGCTAAAGAAGCAGGTATGAAAGGCATTATAATTACCGCAAAACACCACAGTGGATTTTGTCTTTGGCCATCAAAATACACGGAGTATTCTGTGAAAAATTCTCCATGGAAAAATGGAAAAGGAGATATTGTACGTGAAATGGCCGATGCTTGTAAAGAATACGGTTTAAAATTAGGAATCTATTTATCTCCTTGGGATAGAAATCATCCTGATTATGGAAAACCGGAATACATTACCTATTTTAGAAATCAATTAAAAGAGTTATTGACAAATTATGGTGAAATTTTCGAAGTTTGGTTTGATGGGGCAAATGGAGGAGATGGTTATTATGGCGGAGCCAATGAAATTCGTAGAATTGATCGTAAAACTTACTATGATTGGAAAAATACCTATAAAATGGTACGTGAGTTACAGCCCGATATTGTGATATGGAATTCTAACGGAGACAGAGCGGATTTACGTTGGGTAGGTACTGAAGCAGGTTATGTGGGGGAAACTAATTGGAGTTTGTTGAATTCAACAGGAGATGAGACTAGAGATTTACTACATTATGGACTAGAAAATGGTGACTCTTGGGTTCCCGGTGAGGTAAATACTTCTATCAGGCCAGAATGGTTTTATCATAAAAGAGAAGATACAAAGGTGAAAACATTGCCTGAACTTATGACTATTTATTACAATTCAATAGGTCGTAACGGTACTTTATTACTCAATTTTCCGATTATGCCAAACGGATTAATTCATGAAAAGGATGAAAAAGCAGTATTGGAATTTGCGCAGGAAGTAAAGAAAGTATTTGCTGTAAATCTTGCAAAAGGAGCTAAAATAGAAGCTTCAAGTGTAAGAGCTAATAGTTCTGGTTTTGGTGCAGAAAATGTTTTGGATGGGGATAAAAATACTTATTGGGCAACTGATGATCAGCTAAAATCGGGGTCGTTAATTATTTCTTTTGATAAGCCAACCGTTTTTAATCGTTTTTTGGTTCAGGAATATATTAAGTTGGGGCAAAGGGTTAAATCGTTTAAAGTGGAAGCCTACGTTAATCAGGAATGGAAGGAATTAGCAAACGAGACCACTATTGGTTATAAACGTATTCTTTGTTTTCCAACAGTAGAGGCGACAAAAATTCGTTTTACAATTTTAGATGCTAAAAGTTGTCCTCTAATTTCAAATATCGAGATTTATAATGCTCCGCAAATATTAACTGCTCCACTAATTGTTCGTAAACAATCAGGAAATGTACAGATTATTGCTTCTGATTCAGAATCGGAAATTTATTATACTTTAGATGGTAGTAGGCCGACTTTGAAATCTACTAAATATAGTAATGAAGTTAAAACTACAAACGCCAAGGTAGAAGTAAAAGCAATTGCATATAGTCCGGCTACAGCGAAAAGTAGTGCTATTGCCGAAGAAAAATTTGACATAGCTAAGAAGAGTTGGAAGATATTAGGTGTTGAAGACAAGGAAGTGTACCGAATTCTTGATGGCGATGCAAATTCGGTATGGCATCAAAATAAAGTAATGCCAATTAATGTTGTTATAGATTTAGGTAAAATAGAAAGTTTAGTTGGGTTTAGGTATTTACCAGACCAAAGTTTACGTTCAAAGGGAATTGTTAGTAAATACAAATTTTATGTTTCTATTGATAATAAAAAATGGCAATTAGTTAATGAAGGAGAGTTTTCAAATATTAACAATAATCCTTTGTGGCAAAATAAAATCTTTAAATTAGCAAAAGCACGCTATATAAAGTTTACAGCTTTAGAAAATACTAAAGGAGATAATGTAGCTGGTTTTGCAGAAATTGACATTGTTACGAAATGATTTATAAATGAAGTTGAATTTTAGAAAATTACTATCATTAATTCTTGTGTTTTTAGTTGTTGTTTCCTGTACTTCGGTCAGGAAATTTACACCTAAAAAGGAACAAATTGCATTCTTATCCGATGTTCATTTGCTGGATATTTATGGTACGTTTTCAGATTCGGATTATAAAGGAGTGCAGAATCCTTATGATGGCAAATATACTTTGGCACGCACGATGAAATCCCAATTGCAATCCACCCGATTGTTTAACGAAAATTATTTTGCTTTTCTTGCTGCTTTGGACGATGTGGTCAAGCGAAATATAAAAACGGTGGTTCTTCCCGGAGATTTTAGCGATGACGGACAGCCCATAAACATTAGAGGGTTAAAAAAGATTTTGAATGAATATGCTAATAAATATGCTAATAAATATGGAATTCATTTTATAATTACCACAGGAAACCATGATGTGGCAAAGCCTTTTTTGACTGATTCCGGTAAAACTGATTTTCTGGGCGAAGGAGGAAAAAATCAAGTAATCATGAGCAAAGCGGGAATGTATGTTCCTAAAAGTTTTAATGAGCTTCCTGCGGTAATTACAAAAGATATCGGCACGATGGGTTATGCCGAAGTTTTACAAGAACTAGGCGATTTTGGTTTTTTTCCAAAGAAAACCGATTTGTATTGGGAAACTCCATTTACTTCTTATAATCCGGATAATTATACTTTCGAAAATGCATTGGAGCAGTCCATTATCGAAAAACGAACCTATGCCATTCCGCCTTACAATACACAAATTCCTGATTTGAGTTATTTAGTCGAATTAGAAAACAATGTTTGGTTTTTAGCCATTGATGGCAATGTCTATGTGCCAAAAGAAGAAGCAAAAGAGAATCCTAAAAATCCATTAAATTACAATAGTGCTAATATTGGTTACAACCAGGTGTTAACGCATAAAAAACATCTAATTAGCTGGGTGACCAAAGTAGTTCAGGAGGCAAAAAAAAGAGGGAAAACTTTAATTGCATTTAGTCATTATCCGATGGTGGAATTTAATGATGATGCTTCGGATATGATGAAAGCATTATTTGGAGAAGATAAAATGCAGTTGCATCGAGTGCCAAGTGAAGAAGTGGCGCAAATTTTTGCGGAAGCCGGAGTTCAACTTCATTTTGCGGGACACATGCACATCAATGACACGGGAATTAGAAAATATAAAAACGGAAAAGGACTCGTGAATATCCAAATTCCTTCTTTGGCGGCTTATATTCCGGGATATAAAATCCTGACGATTCAAAATAAAAACAAGATGCGAATAAGTACGGTTACTATAGATTCGGTACCGGGATTTAAAACGCTTTTTCCTTTGTACGAACAGGAATATGCTTATTTAAAAAATACTAAAAATCCGGATATTTGGGATAAAGGCATCTTAGAAGCTAAAAATTATCACGAAT
This sequence comes from Flavobacterium undicola, assembly GCF_009909155.2. Taxonomy (GTDB): domain Bacteria; phylum Bacteroidota; class Bacteroidia; order Flavobacteriales; family Flavobacteriaceae; genus Flavobacterium; species Flavobacterium undicola. The sequence continues at coordinate 43,121 of NZ_JAAAPM020000026.1, read as the reverse complement.
TCACGAATTGGCATTTAAAGGAATTAGTTCGAACACGATTTCTTAAAAAAGATTGGCCTGAAGATTTTAAAACTTTTATGTTGAAAGCAACGGCTACCGATTTATTGGCTTTCGCGAAAGTATCTCCTTCGAAAATAAAAAAATATAAAGATGAAAATTGGACAGGTTTTGATATGATTTTCGATTTTTATCGCTTGTATTCAGCTGATGAATTGGCCTTAAAAGATATTGGCGAAGACCGAATTAATCAGTATAAAATTATTATAGATTCATATAGTGATTATTATAAAAAAAAGGCGAACCCTACTGCCATTGAAACTTCCTTTTATGAGTTTTGTTCCATTTTTAAAAGTTTTATAAATGGCGCTCCATCCAATAAATTTATCATAAATTTGAGAAGAAATACCATCCATAACTAAATTTTGATCAAAACCAACTTATCTATGAAATCTAAATTGATTATCATTTTCGTTTTTTTTATTTCATTGTCTAATAGCATTGGGCAGAATATAAAATTCGATCATTATAATGAGAACAATGGACTTTCCTATAATTCGGTGAGGCATATTGTTCAAGATAAGAATGGCTTTATGTGGCTAGGAACTTTTTTTGGATTGAATCGTTTTGACGGTTATCAGTTTAAACCCTATATGAGTTCAGAACTAGGAAAGAACAAAATATATAATGATGATATTACTGCATTAGAGCTCGATGAAGATTCTCATACGCTATGGATAGGAACAAGAAAAGGGCTTACTCTCTATAAAATGGATACTAATGTTTTTAGTACTTTTTTTAATAATAAAAATGATCCAAATAGTTTGCCTGAAGATGAAATACGTTCTGTACATGTAGATAAATTTAAAAGAGTTTGGATTGGTACAATGAGTAAAGGACTCTCTGTTTATTACCCTAAAGAACAAAGGTTTTCTAAAATTAATATTAAAGGATTTGAGTATATAAAGCAAATTTTTGAAGATAAAAAAGGGAATATTTGGGTGGGTAGTTTCGGTAAAGGATCGGTGGCGAAAATTATATTAGGATCAAAGGGTGAAATTTTAAAAACAACTGCATATACCTTATCTATTCCTAATTCAAATCAAAAAAATCCATATATAAATTTTATACAGGAAGATTTTAAGTCCGATATTTTTGTTGGTACAAGGGAAGGACTTTATAAGTTAAACAAGTCAACAAATATATTTGAGAATCTTTACATTACAGATGCAATTTTAAGGAATAAATTAGGGCCTTATTTTATTTCAATTGCTCAAGCTCCCGATGGAAAATATTGGCTTGGTACTTTAGGAGGGCTTTTGGTTTGTAATCAGTTAGAAGATATAGCAAAGGGTAATTTTCAGAGGTATTATTCTAAACTTACTGATGAAAATTCATTAGTAGGTAATATAGTTAATTCCTTGTATTTTGATAATTCAGGGGTTTTATGGGTAGGTACTGAGGATGGTTTAGATAAGTACAATCCTTATGGGAATCAATTTAAGATTAATAAAGATATTTCATTATACAATGACAATCAAAAACCTAGTATTAGAGGTTTTGCAAAGACTTATAATGGGAATGTGATTGTAGCAACAAGGTACAATGGACTTTTTATCTCTAAAGAAAAGTCATTTATTCCATTGTATAATAACAAAAATGATATTGCGAGTATCTATTCTAATGACGGTAAGGTGTTTTACTGTGGTTTGTGGGATGGTAAAATATTGGTGTATAATTATTTAACAAATAGTTCAAAACTAGTTGATATTGGAATTAAAAACTCTCCAATAATTTCCTTTTTAATATCGGATGAAAATTCATTAGTTGTGGGGTCTTTTGGTGAAGGTGCTGTAATTTTAGATTCAAAAACATTACAAGTAAAAGTCCCTAAAGGTGTTTTATTGCCTGATTTTCAAATCAGCAAGATAAAGATGGATCGCTTTAAAAATTTATGGTTTGCAACAGAAACAGGTGTTGCCAGGTATAATTTAAAGACCAAGTTGGTTAAGGTTTATTTGAAAGGGAATAATGAAAAATTAGGATTGCCTGCGGATTATGTTAGTGATATTTTGATTGATATAAATGGAGATATTTGGGTAGCGACAGTCAAGGGGATAGGTCTATATGATCTCAAAAAAGACAATTTTGTTCCCATTTTAGAGCCCAAAGAACTCCATGGTAAGTGGATTACTGACTTAGAGATGGATAATGATGGGTATTTATGGCTGAATATCAATAATAATAGTGTTGCGAGGTATAAAAGAAAATCAAAAAAAATAAATATTTATTATGTCGATAGTGGTAATAGGCTAGATGTTTTTAGTTCAAAAGGGTTTTACAGTTTGAATAATTCAACTATTTATTTAGGAGGAAAAAACGGAATCATTTATTTTTCAACAGATAAAATAAAAGAGAATAAAATATCACCACCACCAATTATAACCGAGTTTAAAGTTCAAAATGAAGAAGTATTTCCTGGAGTAGAAATCAATGGACAAATTCCGTTTATCAAAGATATTAATACAAATAAAGAGGTAGAACTCAATTACAATAATCGAAATTTTTCAGTTCAGTTTTCGGCTCCTTCTTATACTAACGAAAGGCTCAATAAATTTCAGTATATGCTCGAAGGATTTGATAAAAACTGGATTACTACTACTAGTGATTCCAGGACTATTCAATATACCAACCTTAATCCTGCTGAGTATGTATTTAAAATCAGAGCTCGAAATAGCGACGGAATTTGGAGTAAAACTACGGCTTATAATATCACTATTTTGTCTCCTTTTTGGACTAATACCAAGATTTTTCTTCTGTTAGTTTTGATTCTTTCAGTGTCTTCTTATTATTTTCGAAAAGAAATTAAATCGCGTCTTAAATTAAGACAAGCACTTTTGTTAGAAAGAGTAAGGAGAGATAGTGATGAACGTTTGTCTAATGAAAAGTTGCAGTTTTTTACCAATATTTCGCATGAGTTAAGAACACCTTTGACATTAATATTAGGTCCTGCCAAACAATTATTGGAACAAAATGAAGCTTCAGATTATGATAAAGCAAAATTGCATTTGATTTATCAAAATGCCAGTAGGTTGTTGCTGTTGGTAAATCAAATTTTAGATTTTAGAAAGGCGCAATCAGGAGAATTAAAATTAAAAGTGTCTAAGACTGAAATTGTATCTAATACCCAAACGGTTTTTGATTCTTTTACTCAGTTGGCACAGGGAAAGGATATTAATTTTCATTTTAATTGTGAAATCGAAAGTATTGAGGGCTGGATAGATGTCGATAAATACCATAAGATATTATATAATTTGCTTTCAAATGCCTTAAAATTTACGAACAATAACGGTACGGTAGATTTGTTTATTGGGATTAAAGAAGAAGGTGGTGTAAAAGTTTTAATTGTTGAGGTGAGCGATGATGGTATTGGTATTCCGCTTGAAAGTCAAGAAAAGATATTCGCCCAGTTTTATCAGGTTAAGAGTAGTAAAAAGAACAATACAGGTTCAGGTATAGGTTTGTCTTTAGTGATTTCATTGGTAGAGGTACATAGAGGTCAGCTGAGATTGAAAAGTGCACCACTACAAGGAAGTGTTTTTACTTTAGAATTGCCAATATCAAAAAATAGTTATAAAAAGAGTGAAGTTTTTGATATTGAATATAAAGAAACTGAAGTTGCTTATTCAGCAATAGATAAAGTAAAAAAAGTAAATCAAAGTACTGAGCTGAAACAGAATATTTTGGTTATTGAAGACAATGCCGAGCTTCGTTCATTTATAGCCGATTATTTGTCTGAGTTTTATAAGGTGTACCAAGCAGAAAATGGAGATGAAGGATTGAATCTTTGTAAAAAAATAAAACCGGCGCTTTGCGTGGTTGATGCTATGATGCCTGTTATGGGTGGATTTCAATTTGTAGAAGCCTTAAAAAGTGACGAGAACATTAGTCATACTGCACTCATTATGTTAACGGCCTTGTCCGAAAACGAAAACAAAATTAAAGGCTATAATTTAGGTGTAGATGAGTATATGGTTAAGCCATTTGATCCTTCTTTATTAAAGACGCGAATTGATAATATTATTAAAACCCGTAGCGAGTTAAAACAGAAATTCTCTGGCGAGGTAGAAACTGATGTTTCGACACTAACCCATTCTCAATTAGACATTGACTTGATCTCTAATATTACTGATTTGATAGAGAAAAACATTAGCGATTCGGAGCTAACAGCTAATTTTTTATGTTCCGAATTAGGGATGAGTTCGTCAAAATTGTATCGAAAAATTAAGCAATTGACTGATTTGTCTCCTAATGAATTTATAAGAACAGTTCGTTTAAAAAAAGCAGCACAGTTGCTGAAATTAAAAACCAATAATGTTTCGGAAGTGGCTGATAAAGTGGGGTTTAATGATCCTTTGTATTTTAGTAGATGCTTTAAAAAACAATTTGGTTATTCTCCAAGTAGATTAATTAAGTAATTGTTTTTTAAGATTTGAAGCTTTGTGTGTACTACTTTTAAATATTTATCTAGCCAAATTAATTTTTAACGAATATTCAATAAAAATGATATTTTGGTATAATTTTGGATTACTGGCTTGGCTAATTTTAGAATTTAATACATATATTAGCAGATGCTAAAATTAAGCGTCTAATTTTTATAAAAACTGTTTAATTTTGTTAGATTTTTAAAATTTATTACAAAATAGTTGTGATTCTATTTTTAAGAATTATATTTGTGTAATCGATTACAATTTTTTTGATTGCATTTCTGTATGTTTTCTTATTAATTATTTGATTAATAGTATGTTGCGCTTTATTTTTGAAATTTAGCGCTAATTTTTTTGCCTTTTTTCTAATGCTGTTATTTGCATTTATGGGCTTAGTGATGAATATTTAACTTTAACTATATTTTATAAACATTATTAATTATGAACCAAACAAACAAAGCTGTTGGAAACTATCGCTGGACAATATGTTCGTTATTGTTTTTTGCAACAACTATAAATTATTTAGATAGACAGGTTCTTTCTTTAACATGGAGTGATTTTATCGCGCCTGAATTTCATTGGACAAATAACGATTATGGAAATATTACCGCTCTATTTTCAATTTTTTATGCAGTTTCTTTGTTGTTTGCAGGTAAGTTTGTTGACTGGATGGATACTAAAAAAGGTTTCCTTTGGGCTATTGGAATTTGGTCTATAGGAGCTTGTTTGCATGCTTTTGCAGGAATTGCAACTTCAGGATTCATAACAGGTAACTGGTTTGTTGGTTTCGAAGGAGCTAAAGAAGCTATTCACGCTGTTAGTGATACAGCATTGGTAATTAATGTAAGTGTGACCTTGTTTATTTTTGCTCGTTTTGTTTTGGCAGTTGGAGAAGCAGGTAACTTTCCTGCGGCTATTAAAACAACAGCTGAATATTTTCCTAAAAAAGACAGAGCTTTCTCTACCAGTATTTTTAATGCAGGGGCAACTGTAGGTGCATTGGCAGCTCCAATTACTATTCCGTTTATTGCAAAATCTTTTGGATGGGAAATGGCCTTTATTATTATTGGTGCTTTAGGTTTTATATGGATGGGGTTTTGGATGTTTATGTATGATAAACCAGAAAGACATTCGAAAGTTAATGCTGCTGAATTAGAATATATTCAGCAAGATATTGTTGCTGATAGTAAATTAGTAGGTTATGTTCCAGAAACAGCTACTAAAGTAACTTTTAAAGATTGTTTTAAATACAAACAAACATGGGCTTTTGCTTTTGGTAAATTCATGACTGATGGTGTTTGGTGGTTTTTCTTATTCTGGACACCTGCTTATTTAAAATCAGTTTATGGTATGGATTCTACTGAAGCTGCTTTCCCGTTATTTATTTTATATATAATTACTTTACTTTCTATCATAGGGGGTTGGTTGCCAACTTATTTTGTGGAGAAAAAAGGAATGAATCCTTATGAAGGAAGAATGAGAGCGATGTTGATTTTTGCATTTTTTCCATTGTTAGCATTAGCTGCACAACCTTTAGGATATGTTAGTTACTGGGTACCTGTAATTATTATTGGTATTGCTGGAGCGGCTCACCAAGCTTGGTCTGCTAATATTTTTACAACAGTAGGAGATATGTTTCCTAAAAAAGCAATCGCTACCATTACAGGTATTGGTGGTTTAGCTGGAGGCTTAGGTTCTACTTTAATTAATAAAGGTTCTGGAGTATTGTTTGATTATACACGAAAAACATTGAGTACTATTAATGGTCAGCCACTTTTGGAAAAATTTCCAAAATTTGCTACCGAGCCAATTCCTGAAACTTTCTTTAAAGATTTAAAAGAAACAGGTGTTGTAGCTTTTGATGGTATAAATACAGGATATATGATTATCTTCTCTATCTGCGCTGTTTGTTACTTGACAGGTTGGATTGTAATGAAATCATTAGTGCCTAAATATGCTCCAATAACTGATTTGTAAAATCAAAAAAACAGCTCTCTTGTATTCAAGAGGGCTTTTTTCTTTTTTTTAACTTTTTGTAGTGAACTTGTTTTTTATAAAAATAGAGATAAAATAAATTAAATTAATACCTTTGTAATCGATTACATTAAAACTAAATAATTATGACAAATTATAGTTCTAGATATGCTTCTAGCCCTAAAGCAGTAAAACAATACGATACTAAACAATTAAGAGATGAATTCTTGATTGATAATTTAATGCAAGAAAATGAAATTACTTTTACTTACTCGCATTATGACAGATACATTACTGGTTCAGCTGTTCCTGTAAGTGGTGATTTAATTCTTGAAACTATTGATCCTCTAAAATCAAGTTATTTTTTAGAGCGCAGAGAAATGGGAATTATCAATGTTGGTGGAAATGGTTCTGTTGTTGTTGAAGGGAAATCATACGAACTAGGTTTTAAAGATGCTTTATACATAGGTAGCGGAAATAAAGAAGTACTATTTAAAAGTGCTGACGCTAAAAACCCGGCTAAATTTTATATTAATTCTGCTCCAGCTCATACTACTTATCCAACAGTTCAGGTAAGTTTAGCAGAAGCAAACAAATTAGAATTAGGAACTATGGAAACGGCTAATCACCGTACTGTAAACCAAATGATTATTGGAAGTGTAGTTACTACTTGTCAATTGCAAATGGGAATGACTGAATTGCGTCCAGGAAGTGTTTGGAATACTATGCCAGCTCACGTTCATGATCGTCGTATGGAAGTTTATTTTTATTTAGACATTCCAGAAAACCAAGCCGTTTGTCATTTTATGGGAGAACCACAAGAAACAAGACATATTTGGATGAACAATCATCAAGCAGTTATTTCTCCACCGTGGTCTATCCACTCTGGATCAGGAACAAGTAATTATACTTTTATCTGGGGTATGGCAGGTGAAAACCTGGATTATGGAGATATGGATGTTTGTAAAATCAATGAATTAAGATAATCACATGAATTTATTTAATTTAAAAGGAAAAAGAGCGCTTATTACTGGAGGAACTCATGGTTTAGGATTAGCTATGGCTGAAGGTTTAGCTCAAGCTGGTGCTGAACTTGTAATTACAGGAACAACACCTTCTAAAATGGAAGATGCGCTTGCTTATTACAAAAGCAAAGGATATACTGCTGCAGGATATTTATTTGATGTAACCGATGAAAAAGCGGCTGCTGAAAATGTGGAATTGATTACTAAGGAATTAGGAGCAATTGACATCTTGATTAATAATGCAGGAATTATTAAAAGAGAATTGGCTATTACAATGCCAGTAAGTGATTTTAGACAAGTAATTGAAGTAGATTTAGTAGGCCCATTTATTATGTCACAATTAGTGGCGAAACAAATGATCGAACGTCAATCAGGAAAAATCATCAATATCTGTTCTATGATGAGTGAATTAGGTAGAACAAATGTTTCTGCTTATGCTGCTGCAAAAGGAGGATTGAAAATGTTGACTCGTAACTTAGCTACTGAATGGGCTAAATACAATGTTCAGGTAAACGGAATTGGCCCTGGTTATTTTGCAACTACACAAACAGAACCGATTCGTGTGAATGGAAATCCATTTAACGAATTCATCATCAGTAGAACACCTGCTGGTCGTTGGGGAGATCCTGAGGATTTGGCTGGAGCAACTGTGTTTTTAGCTTCTGAGGCTAGTAAGTTTGTTAATGGACAAATTATTTATGTTGATGGTGGAATTTTGGCTACCATTGGTAAACCATCAAATGAAAATTAATATTTTAAGTAAATTATAATGAGCACTTTTATAAACGATAACTTTTTATTAGAAAATAAATTCGCAGAAGAATTATATCATAATTATTCTAAAAATCAACCGATTATTGATTACCATAATCACTTGAATCCTCAGTTTATTGCTGAAGATAAAATTTTCAACAACATTACTGATGTTTGGATTAAGGGAGATCACTACAAATGGCGTGCAATGCGTACTTTGGGGATCAATGAACAATTTGTTACTGGTAATGCTTCTGATAAAGATAAGTTTTTGAACTGGGCAAAAACAGTTCCTTACACTATGCGTAATCCATTGTATCACTGGACACACTTAGAGTTAGCTCGTTATTTTGATATTACTGAATTATTAAATGAGAAATCAGCTGAAAGAATTTACGAAGAAACTTCTGCTAAGGTAAATTCAGCTGAATACAGTACAAGAAACTTGTTGCGTAAAGTAAATGCTGAATTAGTTTGTACTACTGAAGATCCAATTGATAGTTTAGATTTTCACGCGCAATTATTAAAAAGCGATTTCAAAACTACAGTGAGTACTGCTTTTAGACCTGACAAAGCGATTTTAATTGCAAACGATGGTTATAACGAATACCTTGATGTTTTAGCACAAAAAGCATCAATTGAGATCAATACTTATGCTGATTTATGTGCTGCTTTGAGAAATAGAATTGAGTATTTCAATGCAAATGGTTGTCAACTTTGTGACCATGGATTAGACCAAATTTATTTTGAAAACTATACTGAAAGCGAAGTAAATGCTATTTTCAAAAAGAAAAGAGAAAACCAAGCGATCAGCAATGAAGAAGCATTAAAATTCCAAAGTGCTATCTTGGTATTCTTATGTGAAACTTACCATGAATTTGGATGGGTACAACAATTTCACTTAGGAGCTTTGAGAAATAATAATGCTCGTATGCACCGTATTTTAGGAGCTGATACAGGATGGGATTCTATTGGAGATTATCCACAGGCTCAAAAATTATCTGCTTTCTTAAATGCTTTGGATAGTAAAGATAAATTGACAAAAACTATTATTTATAACTTGAATCCAGCGGATAACGAAGTTATGGCTACTATGATTGGTAACTTTAACGACGGAAGTGTTAGAGGAAAAGTACAATTTGGTTCAGGATGGTGGTTCTTAGATCAAAAAGACGGAATGACTAAACAATTGAACGCATTGTCAAACATGAGTTTGATTAGTTGTTTTATTGGTATGTTGACGGATTCAAGAAGTTTCTTGTCTTTCCCAAGACACGAATATTTCAGACGTATTCTTTGTAACCTTTTAGGTGATGAAATCAAAAGAGGAGAGTTACCAGCTTCTGAAATGGAATGGATTGGAAAAATGGTTTCAGATATTAGCTATGGTAATGCTAAGGAATATTTTAAATTTCCAGTAAAAGGTTAAAAAAATAATTAAGTATAATTTATAAAAAATTTTCATTTGAAAAAAGTAGTCACTTTTGGAGAAATTCTACTCCGTTTATCTACGGACAGGCATTTGAGATTTGCTCAGGCAGAATCGTATAAAGCAACCTATGGTGGGGGAGAATTTAATGTAGCTGTTTCGCTTGTAAATTACGGCATGAAAGCGGAATTTGTTACTAAAGTACCTAATAATGAATTAGGGAATTGTGCTATTCACGAAATGCGCAAACTAGATGTAAATTGTCAAAATGTAATGAAAGGTGGAGAGCGTTTGGGAATTTATTTTCTTGAAACAGGAACTAGTACTCGTGCAAGTAATGTAATTTATGATAGAGCCAACAGTTCAATGTCTACTTTGAAAAAAGGAGAATTTGACTGGAAAGAAATATTAAAAGACGCTACTTGGTTTCACTGGAGCGGGATTACTCCTGCACTTTCTGAAACTGCTGCAGAAGCTTGTCTTGAAGCAATAAAAGTGGCTCACGAATTAGGCTTGACTATATCTACTGATTTGAATTACCGTTCAAAACTTTGGACCTATGGCAAACAACCTAAAGACGTAATGCCAGAAATGTTGAAATACAGTAACATTTTATTAGGCGATATTGATACGGCTAATTTCATGTTAGGTTTAGACAAAGTAGATCCTGATTATCAAAAAGAAGAAACGTTACCAGCATTGTATGATACTGTATTCAAATTGTGTCCTGAATTAAAATACATGGCAACTACTTTGCGTTATTCAGTAAGTGCTTCTCATCAACGCATTGGAGGAATCCTTTATGATGGAAAAGAAGTATTCAAAGCTGCTGTTCAAGAAGTAACTCCTGTTGTGGATAGAGTAGGTAGTGGTGATGCATTCATGGGAGGTTTAATCTATGGATTGAATGAAGAGCCTTTGGATAAACAAAGAGCATTAAACTTTGCGGTTGCTGCTTGTTGTTTAAAACATACTATTTACGGAGATTATAATTTAATTACTAAAAATGAAATTGAAAAATTACTTGACGGTGATTTTACAGGTAAAGTTTCAAGATAAAAAAAGATAAAATGGCTCAATTTACACGTATAGAAGTTGCTACTGCAATGAAAGAAACAGGGATGATTCCATTGTTTTTTAGTAAAGATCTCGAACTAAGTAAAAATGTTTTGAAAGCTTGTTATGATGGTGGTGCCCGTTTGATGGAGTTTACTGCCAGAGGAGATTTCGCTCACGAAGTTTTTGGCGAATTGACAAAATACGCTATCAAAGAATTACCGGGAATGATAATGGGAGTAGGTTCAGTAACTGATGCTGCAGCTGCTTCACTTTATATGCAAATAGGAGCTAATTTTATTGTAACTCCGGTATTAAGAGAAGATATTGCTTTAGTATGTAATCGTAGAAAAGTATTGTGGTCTCCAGGTTGTGGTACTTTAACTGAAATTGCCAGAGCTGAAGAATTAGGTTGCGAAATTGTAAAATTGTTCCCGGGAGAAATCTACGGACCACAATTTATCAAAGGAATAAAAGGACCATGTCCTTGGACAAGCATTATGCCTACGGGAGGAGTTTCTACTGAAAGAGACAATTTAAAAACTTGGTTTGATGCAGGTGTAACCTGTGTTGGAATTGGATCTCAATTAATCTCAGCAGCAGTTTTAGAAAGCAAAGATTATGCTGGATTAACTCAAAAAGTAAAAGATACTTTAGCAATTATTAGCGATTTACGTAAAAAATAAAAATTAATACAACCAATTATGTCAGAGGTAATGGAAAAATTAAACAGAAAGAATAGGGGATTAGAAAAATTGAATCCAATAAAAGTAGTACAATTTGGTGAAGGTAACTTTTTAAGAGCTTTTGTTGATTACGCTTTTCAAAGATTAAATAATGAAGTTGATTTTAATGCTGGTATTGCAATGGTTCAGCCATTGGCAGGTGGTATGGTAAACATGATTAATGATCAGGACGGTCTTTATACTTTGTTTATGAACGGAATCAAAAAAGGTGAAAAAATTCAAGACATTCAGTTAATTACTAATGTTGTAAAAGGAATCAATCCTTATACTGAATTTGCCGATTATTTAGCGTTAGCCAAAGAAGAAGAACTTCAATTTATTGTTTCAAATACTACTGAAGCTGGAATAGAATTTCTTGAAAGCGATACTCCGGATATGCAGCCACCAGCTTCATTTCCTGCAAAGTTGACTGTTTTATTACATGAGAGATTTAAACATTTTAATGGAGATGCTTCTAAAGGGTTAACTATCATTCCTTGTGAATTGATTGATTATAACTCAGAGACTCTGAAAAAAATTATTTTACAATATTGTGATTTATGGAAATTAGAGGATGCATTTAAAACTTGGGTATCTAATGCTTGTACGTATCACAGTACTTTGGTTGACAGAATTGTTCCTGGATATCCAAGAGCTGAAATTGAAGACTACAATAGCAAATTAGATTATCAAGATAATTTAATTGTTGCTGCTGAACCTTTCTTCCTTTGGGCTATTGAAGGAGGCGAAGATTTAAAACAAAAGTTACCTTTCCATAAAACAGATTTGAATGTGAAAATTGTTGACGATATCCGTCCTTTTAAAATGATAAAAGTTCGTATTCTAAACGGTGCACATACTGCAATGGTTCCTATTTCATTATTACACGGTAACAAATTAGTAATGGAAACGGTTAACGGAGATTTTACTGGACCGTTTGTAAACAACGTTATCAGTGAAATTAGCGAAACGCTTGCTATGGACAAAAATGAAATCACTGCTTATGCTGAAGAGGTAATGGATCGTTTTAAAAATCCATTTATCAAGCATGCATTGGCTGATATTGCTTTAAATTCTATCTCAAAATTCAAAGTAAGAGTTTTACCAAGTTTATTAGGATATTATAATGCAAAAGCAAAACTGCCAATTAATTTGACTTTTTCATTAGCTTGTTTAATCCAATTCTACAAAGGAACTTGGAATAACGAAGCTTTACCTGTAAAAGATTCTCCAGAGATAGTTGAAGCATTTAAAAATGCTTGGCAATTAGGTACTGTAGATTCAGTTGTAAGTTCAATTTTAGCTAACAACGAATTCTGGGGTGAAGATTTAACTAAAGTTGACGGACTTTCTCAAGCTTTAGTGCTTGCTTTAAATGAAATTGATGCCAATGGTGTAGAGCAAGGGTTTATCAATTTTTCTCAAAAAAATTAAAAAAAACAAAAAATCAATTAAGATGCAAAAGAAATTAATAAAGGTAGATCCTTCTGATAATGTAGCTGTAGCTTTAGTAAACCTAGTTGCTGGAGAAACTATTGCATTTGAAGGAGAAGACGTTTTAGTATTATCGGATACTAAAATGAAGCATAAGATTGCGATGAAAGATTTTGAAGCTGGAGACAAAATCTATATGTACGGTGTAATCGTTGGAAAAGCAAGCCAGAAAATTGCTAAAGGTGATGTTATTACTACTGAAAATGTTAAGCACGAGAGTGCTAAGGTTACTGGAAAAACAGAAACTATTGGTTGGGATGTTCCTAATGTTGATAAATGGAAAGATAAAACTTTCATGGGGTATCATAGAGAGGATGGACAAGTTGGAACAGAGAATGTTTGGTTGTTCTTTCCATTAGTATTTTGTGAAAACAGAAATATCGAAATCCTAAAAGGAATTTTTGAAAAAGAATTAAAGAAACCAAAAGAAACTGATTATCAATTGTTATTACGTTCTTTGGTCAATTCTGAAACAGGTGCTGACGATGCAGTTGCAAAATCTACAGAAGTAGATTTGTTCGAAAATATTGAAGTAAAATTTATCCAGCATCAGGGTGGTTGTGGAGGAATTCGTCAGGATTCACACTCTTTGGCTAAACTTTTGGCTGGTTATGTAAATAACCCTAACGTTGCCGGAGCTACTGTTTTGAGTTTAGGTTGTCAAAACTTACAAATCTCAATTTTCCAGGATGCTATGAAGGAAATTAATCCAGACTATAATAAGCCAGTTTTGATTTACGACCAACAACAAATTGGTACAATTGAAGAAATGTTAAGTACTGTAGTAAAAGATTCTTTTGCTGCTATTAAAGAGGCTAATAAAATTGAAAGAAAACCTGCTCCATTATCTAAATTAAGAATTGGTTTAGAGTGTGGTGGTTCTGATGGATTCTCTGGAATTTCTGCAAACCCAACATTAGGAGTGTTGTCTGATAAATTGGTTGCACTTGGAGGAACTACTATTCTTTCTGAATTCCCTGAATTATGTGGTGTGGAACAAGAATTAGTGAATCGTTGTGTAGATGATAAAGACGGACAACGTTTCTTAGACTTAATGAAATGGTATGAGAAAACAGTTGTTGATGCAGGTTCAGGATTTGATATGAATCCTTCTCCGGGTAATATCAAAGACGGTTTAATTACTGATGCTATGAAATCAGCAGGTGCTTCTAAAAAAGGAGGAACTTCACCAATCGTAGGTGTTTATGATTATGGAGAATATATCAACGAACCAGGTTTTACATTGTTATGTACTCCAGGAAATGACGTTGAATGTACTACTGCAATGGTAGGTTCGGGAGCGAATATGGTATTGTTTACAACAGGTTTAGGAACTCCAACAGGAAATCCAATTGCGCCAGTTGTAAAAGTATCTTCTAACACTCAATTGGCTCAAAAAATGTCTGATATTATCGATTTTAATACTGGTGGAATTATTACAGGTGAAAAATCGATTGAAGAAATGGCTGACGAAATGCTGGAATTTATTATTAAAGTAGCTAGTGGTGATGTAAAAACTAAGGCTGCAATTTTAAATCAAAATGACTTCATTCCTTGGAAAAGAGGAGTATCGCTATAAAGATTGTTTTTAGATTTTGTTTTTAGTTAAAAAGGGAGGTGTTTATTTAATGCCTCCCTTTTTTTATCTCTAAGTTATGATTCTGGTTGAAGACTGTCGTATAAGTAATTTGGGTAGTAAAACGACTTTGCTTTCAGATTTCTTATTGTTTATCTTATCTAAAAATACTTGGGCGGCCATTTTTCCCATTTCTAATGGCGACTGATCAATAGTAGAAATAGATAATTCCATGAATTTGGTAAAAGGTTCGTTTCCAAAACCAAAAACACAAAAATCTTCTGGGATTTTAATGCCGCGTTCTTTTAGTTTTTGGATGGCTCCTAAAGCCGCAAAATCACTGGTGGAAAAAATAGCATTTGGAGGATTTTCTAACGTTAATAATTTTTCAACCGCATCTCTTCCTTCTACAACATTACTTTTTATGCTAATTATATAATCTTCGTTTATTGGAATGTTATTGTCTAATAAGGCTTGTTCGTACCCTCTGTATCGGTCTTCGTAGATTTCTAACGAACGATCTCCTGAGAAGTAAGCTATTTTTTCACAGCCTTGTTCAATAAGATGTTGCGTAGTCTGGTAAGATGCCAGATAATCATCAATAGTAACCGAACTTACATTCTTCATTTCTTTTTTTCTGTCAAAAAATATTAAAGGAATGTTTTTTTGAATAACACGTTCTATGTAGTGATTGTTTTCTTTTGGAAGATTAGAGATGGACATAAAGATACCATCAACCTGAGCGTTTAATAGCGTGTTGACATTTTCAACTTCTCTGTCCTCGTCCTCATGAGTTTGGCAAATAATAACCTGGTAGCCTTCGGGATGTAAGCCTTCTTCAATACCTCTGATTACCGAAGCAAAAAAATTAGTGTTTATACGCGGTACAATAACACCAACATTATTACTTTTTCCACTTCTTAATGCCAGTGCTAATTTATTTTGCTTGTAATTCATTTTATTAGCCGTTTCAAGGACTAATTTTCGAGTGCTTTGACTTATTTTAGGGTTGTCGTTTAATGCTCTCGAAACGGTTGCAGCAGTAATATTTAGCGCTTTGGCAATGTCATAAATTGTTGTTTTTCCACTCATTATAATTAGTCTATCTCGGTAAAAATAATATTTTTTTTATAAATAATGCTATTTAGTGTTATCGATTACATTTTGTATTGTAATTCAACTTGTAAAACGCTGTTATTTAGTTATTTATCTTTTTAGTAAAGATTTAGGTATCTTTTTTTTAATAAAAATTAACTTTATAATTGTTTAATATTAAAATAAAATAGCTCTTTTTTATGCATCTCATATTTTTGTTCTATTTTTAATTGTTTAATAGAGAAAAAATATTTAGATTTGTGTAATCGATTACATGATTTTGCTTATGAATATTTTCTAAGGTTTTTAAATTTAGAAAATAGCTCACTTCAAGTTAGTTGTGACGATTGCTTTTTTAGAATTTTCAATAATATTATATAAAATACCAAATACATGAAAAATAAGTTTTATAGTTCGTTTTTGTGTTTTTCTACAGCCTTGTTTTCGGCTTTTTTTGTTAATTGTTCTGCTCAAAAAGAGATTGATGTTTTGACAAACCCTTGGAAAGTAAAACAGCAAATCGAGAAAGCTGTAGTGATTCCTGTTTTTGCAAATAAAACTTATAGTATTGTTGATTATGGAGCAAAGAGCGGTGGGGCAATTAATAATTCAGAGGCTTTCAAAAAAGCAATTGAAGCTTGTTCTAAAAATGGAGGAGGAAAAGTAGTTGTTCCAATGGGTAAGTTTTTAACTGGACCAATTCATTTGGATAATAATGTGAATCTTCATTTAGAAGATGGGGCTGAAATTTTGTTTAGTACTAAATCTTCTGATTATCCATTAGTAAGAACTTCTTTTGAAGGAACAGAGTTGATGAATCATTCGCCACTAATTTATGCTTACAATAAAAAAAATATAGCCATAACAGGTAAGGGAATTTTGAACGGTCAGGCCGATAATGAAAATTGGTGGTACTGGTGTGGTGCTAAACAATATGGTTGGGTAGCAGGGAAAGGTAATCAAAGTGATCCTAAAAACCGTATTCGTTTAGTTGATTCGGCTGAAAAAGCTGTTCCAGTTGAAGAAAGAGTTTATGGAGAAGGTTCTTTTTTAAGACCAAGTTTTGTTGAGTTTTTTGGCTGTACTGATGCGTTAATCAAAGATGTGAAAATTGTAAATGCTCCGTTTTGGGTTATCCATCCAATGAAATCTACTAATGTAACTGTTGATGGTGTCACTGTTGAAAGTCATGGTCCCAATAATGACGGTTGCGATCCTGAATATTCTAAAAACGTAATTATTAAAAATTGTTCTTTTAATACCGGAGATGATTGTATTGCGATAAAAGCTGGAAAAGATGCCGATGGAAGAAGAGTGGCAATGAAGAGCGAAAATATTATTGTTCAGGATTGTAAAATGCTTGATGGCCATGGTGGAGTTGTAATAGGTAGTGAAATGACTGGTGGTGTGAAAAATGTTTTTGTTGAAAATTGTGTGATGGATAGTCCTAATTTAGATAGAGCAATTAGAATAAAATCAAATTCCAGAAGAGGTGGACTAGTTGAAAATGTTTTTGTTAGGAATTTAGAGGTTGGACAAGTAAGGGAATGTGTTTTGATACTGGATATGTTCTATAATGTGTATGGTAATCAAACGGGGTCTTTTATACCACAGGTTAAAAACATATTTCTTGAAAATATAAATGTTAAAAATGCTGGTAAATTCGGAGTTTTAGCTAAAGGTTATAAAGAGTTGCCTATAGAAAATGTGGTGCTTAAAAATGTAAAAATTGACAAAGCAGCTTCGCCGTATTCTGTTGAAAATGTAAAAAATCTACAGTTTATAAATACTTTTATCAACGGGAAAAAAGTAGAAAGTCCTAAAGAATTATAGAAGCCAAAGTAATTTTTGTTCTTTAATTAGGCAGAATTAAAAGAATTGAGTGTTCACGATAAATATAGTATTATGAAAAAACTTTCTTTGTTTGTGTATTCTGGTTTAGGAATATTTTCCATTTGTTTTTTGTTTTTATGTTGCAAACCAATTGAGAAATCAAAGATTTCTAAAGTAAATCAGAAAGAGCAATTAATTTCGGATAAGCTAAAATGGTCAGAAAGAATGGCATTATCCATTATGAAACGACATCCTAAGGCCTGGCAGATTGATAATCATGAAGCTCCTAAATGGGATTATAAAATTGGCATGATTTTGACTGCGTATGAAAAACTATATGTTAAAACCGCTAATCAAAAATATTTCGATTATATAAAAGAATATGCAGATGCATTGATTGATGATTCCGGGGCTTTTCAAAATTTTAATCCTCAGGATCATAATATAGATTTCATCAATGCGGGGAAAATACTTTTTGGTTTGTATGATAAAACGAAGGAGCAGAGGTATTTTACAGCCTTAAAAACATTGAGAAGACAATTTGACGATTATCCAAGAACTCCATCAGGTGGGTTTTGGCATAAAAAAATATATCCTAATCAAATGTGGTTGGACGGTTTGTATATGGGAGAGCCATTTTATGCCCGATACACGGCTGAATTTGAAAAAGGTGATAAATTAAATGATGTAGCCCATCAGTTTGAATTGCTTCATGATCATGCAATGGATAAAAAAACAGGATTGCTTTTCCATGCCTGGGATGAAAGTAAAAAAATGCCTTGGGCAAATAAGGAAACAGGAACCGCTCCTCATATTTGGTTGAGAGCTTTGGGTTGGTACGGAATGGCATTGGTAGATGCGTTGGATTATTTTCCTAAAGATCACCCTAAACGAAAAGAATTAGTTGGCTATTTGAATGAATTAGCTGTAGGAGTCAGTAAATATCAGGATGCTTCGGGCTTATGGTATCAGGTGCCAAATTTACAAACTGGAAAAGGGAATTATTTGGAGGCATCAGGCTCATCCATGTTAGTATATGCTATTGCAAAAGGAGTACATAAAGGCTATTTGCCTGCTAATTTTAAAAAAGTGGCCACTAAAGGTTTTGACGGTTTAATAAAGAAACTGATAAAAGTGGATGCAGATGGAGAAATACACATCACTCAAGTTTGTGCCAGTGCCGGACTAGGAGGGAATCCGTATAGAGATGGATCTTATGAATATTATATGAGTGAAAAAATTAAAGTAGATAATTCTCATGGATTAGGAGCTTTTCTTTTAGCAGCTATAGAACTAGATAAATAATAATAATTAATTAAAAATATAACAAGATGAAATTAATGAAAGCAAACCAATTTTTATTTACGTTTATTTTAATAGGCGCATTAGGATTTACAAGTTGTAAATCACAGCCAAGTGCAACTTCGACTAAAAAAGAATTGACTTTTACAAAGTTGAAATGGTCTGAAAGAATGGCTGGGACGTTAATGATGCGTCATCCACAAGCATTCCAAATTGACGATAGAACAACTGCAAAATGGGATTATGTACACGGTTTGGTATTGAGTTCTATCGAAGAATTGTACAAAAAAACTAAAGATCAAAAATATTACAATTATGTAAAAGGCTATGCCGATGCTTTGATTGATGAAAATGGTAAGATCGCAACCTATGAGGAAGATAAATACAATATTGATATGGTTGTAGCAACCAATATCTTATTTGATATTTATGAAAAAACTAAGGAGAAAAAATATTTGGTTGCGATGCAAACCATCAGAAAACAGTTAGATAGCCAGCCAAGAACTCCAAGTGGTGGATTTTGGCATAAAAAAATCTATCCTAACCAAATGTGGTTAGACGGATTGTATATGGGACAACCTTTCTACGCTGAGTATACTGCGAAGTTTGAAAATGGAAAAAAATTAGACGATGTTGCTAAACAATTTGAATTGATTCAGGCGAATGATAAAGACCCTAGAACAGGATTATTGTACCATGCTTGGGACGAAAGTAAAATGATGCCTTGGGCTGATAAAGTAACAGGGAAATCACCTAATTTCTGGTCTCGTGCTTTAGGTTGGTATGCTATGGCTTTAGTTGATGTGTTGGATAATTTTCCAAAAGACCATCCTAAACAAAAAGAATTAGTAGGTTATTTGAATGACTTAGCTGTGGCTTTAGAAAAAGTACAGGATAAAAAAACAGGATTGTGGTATCAGGTAACCGATATGGGAGGTAGAGAAGGAAACTATCTGGAGTCTTCAGGTTCTTCAATGTTTGCTTATGCTTTAGCAAAAGGAGTAAACAAAGGGTATTTACCAGCAAAATTTAAAAAAGTAGCTAATCATGCTTTTGACGGATTAACGACTAAGTTAATAAAAGTAGATGCTGATGGTGGAATTACATTGACTCAAGCTTGTCAAGTGGCAGGTTTAGGTGGAACTCCATACCGTGATGGTTCTTATGAATATTATGTAAATGAAAAAAAGAAAGACAATGATCCTAAAGCAACAGGGCCATTTATCTTAGCTGCTATTGAATTAAACAGATAATAGTTTTTCTATTTACTAATATTAACCAACCATTAACTTACCACTATGAAGTTTATAAATAATGCAGTTGCAATAGGATTAGTTTTATTGTCTAATCAGTTTGTAGTTGCGCAAAAAACAAATGAATATTCTAAAGTTTGGGTTGCCGATAATGGCGACGGAACTTATAAAAATCCAATTTTACATGCCGATTATTCTGATCCGGATGCAATTCGCGTTGGAGATGATTATTACATGACCGCTTCTTCTTTTAATTGTATTCCAGGTTTGCCAATTTTGCATTCTAAGGATATGGTGAATTGGGAGTTAGTGAATTATGCGCTTAAAAAACAGCCTCCTTTTGATGTTTTTGATACGCCACAGCATGGAAATGGGGTTTGGGCTCCGTGTATTCGTTATCATAATGATGAATTTTATATTTATTATCCTGATCCTGATTACGGAATTTATATGATTAAAACCAAGGATCCAAAAGGATTATGGTCTGACCCAATATTGATCAAAGAAGGAAAAGGACTAATTGATCCTACACCTTTATGGGATGATGATGGCAAAGCGTATTTAGGTTTCGCTTTTGCGGGAAGTCGTGCCGGAATAAAAAGTATGTTGGCTGTTTGTACGATGAATCCTGAAGGAACTTTAGCTAATGACGATGCCGTTATGGTTCTTGACGGGCATTTTGATGAAGCTACAGTTGAAGGACCGAAGTTATACAAGCGAAATGGTTATTATTACATTTTTGCACCGGCAGGTGGAGTTCCTACAGGTTGGCAAACCGTTATGCGTTCCAAAAATATTTTTGGTCCATACGAGAAAAGAAAAGTAATGGATCAGGGGAAGTCAGCTATTAATGGGCCTCATCAAGGGGCTTGGGTGGATACTCAAACAGGTGAAGATTGGTTCTTTCATTTTCAGGATAAAGGAGCTTACGGAAGAATTGTGCATTTGCAACCTATGAAATGGGTTAATGACTGGCCGGTTATTGGAGTAGATAAAGACAAGGATGGTAAAGGAGAACCCGTTTTGACTTATAAAAAACCAAATGTTGGAAAAACATA
The DNA here is from genome assembly GCF_009909155.2 of Flavobacterium undicola. GTDB lineage: Bacteria > Bacteroidota > Bacteroidia > Flavobacteriales > Flavobacteriaceae > Flavobacterium > Flavobacterium undicola. The sequence continues at coordinate 22,064 of NZ_JAAAPM020000026.1, read as the reverse complement.
TCCAATAATGACTCCGCCAGATTCGGATGAGTTCAATTCACCAAAATTGGGATTACAATGGGAATGGCATGCTAATGCTCAAGTATATTGGGGATTGCCAACAGGCATGGGGTATTACTCTATGTTTTGTCGTCCAATGCCAGAAAAAGCAGTGAATTTATTTGATGTTCCAAATATTCTATTGCAAAAATTTCCAGCTAACGAATTCACTGCCACGGCAAAAATGACATTTAATGCTCGTTTTGATGGCGAAAGTGTTGGCCTGGTAATCATGGGATTGGATTACAGTATGCTAAAAGTAAAACAGCAAAATGGAGAATTATTTATTTCTCAAACAACTTGTAAAAATGCCGATAAAAAAGCTGTTGAGTCTGAAAACAAAGGGGTTAAGTTAGCTGCAAAAACTTTTTACCTTCAGGTGAAGGTAAAAGAAGGAGGAATATGTAGTTTCTTTTATAGCTTAGATGGTAAAAAATTCGAGTCTTTAGGAGAAGATTTCAAATCTCGTGAAGGAAAATGGATTGGAGCTAAATTAGGATTCACCGCACTTCGAGAAGGAAAAATTAATGATGCAGGAAGTATAGATATTGATTGGTTTAGATTTACTAAATAAATAAACGATGAATAATTTTTTTAAAGGTATAATTACTCTTTTCTGTTGCTTTGTAGCGGGAATAAATACGCAGGCTCAAGTTCTTGATAAATCATGGAAGAGCATTACCGAAATGAAAGACGAGAATTGGTTTACTTCAAAAGAAGCTCAGGCTGTTGCCGAAAATGTGTTGTTGTACCAACGCAATATTGGCGGATGGCCAAAGAATATTCAGATACAAAAGCCACTTTCTGATGCTCAAAAGAAAGAATTGTTGGCTCTTAAAACTTCAACAGAAGGTTGTACTACCGATAACAGTGCGACTTGTCAGGAAATGCTTTTTCTTTCTAAAATCTATAAGCAACAACCCGATGAAAGCTATAAAAAAGCCTTTCTTTCAGGATTGGATTATTTGCTGAAAGCGCAATATGACAATGGAGGATGGCCGCAATTTTATCCTTTGAAAAAAGGATATTATACTCATATCACCTACAATGATGATTCTATGGTGAATATCCTGAATATCTTAAAGGAAATTAAAGATAAAACCGATTATTATTCGATAAAACCATCTGAAGAAATTGTAGCAAAAACGAAACTTGCTTTTGATAAAGGAATCGATTGTATTATAAAAAGCCAATACAAGCAAAATGGTGTTTTGACTGCTTGGTGCGCGCAACATGACGAAACAACTCTATTGCCTGCAAAAGCACGTGCTTATGAATTACCGTCATTAAGCGGGAAAGAATCTGCTAAAATCGTATTGTTGTTAATGTCAATTGAAAATCCTTCAAAAGAAATAATTACAGCAGTAAATAGTGCTGTAGATTGGTTTGAAAAAGTAAAAATAGAAGGTTTAAGAGAAGATCGTTCTTTGAATGAAAAGGGTAAGGTGAATGACAAAAAAATGGTCGCTGATGCTAATGCTCCTGCTATATGGGCTCGTTTCATGGAATTGGAAGACAATAAACCTTTTTTCTCAGATAGAGATGGGGTTAAGAAATATTCATTATCAGAAATCGGTGATGAGCGCAGAAATGGATATTCCTGGTATACCAATGAGCCTAAAGAGGTGTTGAAAGGATACGAAAAGTGGAAAAAAAAACTCTCGGCTGAACTGAAAACAACTCAAAAAGAAGAAACTAAAGCACCAAAAAATGATTACAATGTTATTGTAGCTCTTGATGGTAGTGGCGATTATAGCAGTATTCAGGCAGCTATAAATAATTCGCCTTCGTTTCCTTATCAACGGGTATTGATTACGGTTAAAAACGGCATATACCATGAAAAAGTACGAATTCCGGAATGGAATACTAAGATTTCTTTAATTGGCGAAAGCAAAGAAAAAACGATAATCACTTATGATGATTATTATGGTAAAATAAATTTGGGACGAAATAGTACCTTTTTGACTCCAACTTTATTGGTGGAAGGAAATGATTTTAAAGCCGCTAATTTGACTATTCAAAATACTGCTGGTCCAGTTGGGCAAGCAATAGCTTTGTCAGTAGTTGCCGACAGGGTGGTGGTTTCTAATTGCATTATTCTAGGAAATCAGGATACTTTGTATACTTCGGGTGAAGGATTTAAACAGTATTTCAAGGATTGCTTTATCGAAGGAACAGTGGATTTTATTTTTGGTAGTGCAACGACGGTATTTGATAATTGCACTATTCACAGCAAAAGTAATGCTTATGTAACGGCGGCTTCAACGCCTGAAAGTTCTAAATACGGTTTTGTGTTTATGAATTGCAAATTGACTGCAGATGAAAAAGCCACTGAAGTTTATCTTGGGCGACCTTGGCGTATTAACGCTAAAACGGTGTATTTGAATTGCGAAATGGGGAATCATATTAGAAAAGAAGGATGGAACAACTGGTCTAAAGCTGATGCTGAAAAAGCTTCTTTTTATGCCGAATACAATTGTTCTGGCCCAGGATTTCAAGCTGCAAACAGAGTGGCATGGTCACATCAGCTTAAAAAAACAGAAGCACAGGCATATACACTCGAGAATATTCTTGCTGACAATAACAAAAAACTAAATATTAATTGGTATTCAAATTTCAAATAATTATGAGAATTAAATTGTTACTTTTATTATTAATAGCTACTAGTTGTTTTGCTCAAAAAACGACTGTTTACACCATTGGCGATTCGACAATGGCTAATAAATCGAAACCGAATGAAAACCCAGAACATGGCTGGGCGCAGGTTTTACAGCAATTTTTTGACAATAGCGTGGTGGTTGATAATAGAGCACAAAATGGTCGTAGTACCCGTAGTTTTATCAATGAAAAACGTTGGGATTCGATTTTGAAAACCTTAAAGAAAGGCGATTATGTTTTTATCCAATTTGGGCATAATGACCAAAAAGAAAATAAACCAAGTGTTTATACTAATCCACGAACGGCTTATCGCCAAAATTTAATTCGATTCGTATTAGAAACCAGAGCTAAAGGTGCTACTCCAGTTTTGTTTTCCTCAATTGTTAGAAGAAATTTTAATGCGGAAGGTACTTTGGTCGATACCCACGGTCTTTATCCAATGGAAACCCGATTAGTAGCTACAGATTATAAAGTGCCGTTTGTTGATTTACAATATTTAACTGAATTATTAGAAGAGTCTTATGGAGTGGAAGGTTCTAAAAAGTTGCATTTGCATTTTAATGCTGGCGAAAGTGCTTTTTACAAAACCGAAAAACATGACGATACTCATTTGTCATTGTTAGGAGCTACTGAAATAGCTAAATTGGCTATAGCCGAATTGAAAAAGACCGATTTAGACTTGAAAAAACACATTAAATAATAATTACTATGAAAAATAATTCTTTTTATTTTGTCCTGTTGTTGTGTTGCAATGTTTTATGTTCGCAAACTAAAATTGTAGATAAAAAGCTTGAAATAGAAAGAATTGTCAATAGTATTCAATTGCCTGTTGTTCCAAATTATAAGGTTACTGTGACTCAATTTGGAGCCAAAGGTGATTCGGTGACTAATTGTAAATCGGCTTTTGATAAAGCAATGAAAGCCTGTTTAAAAAAGCATGGTGGGACTATTATTGTTCCTAAAGGAATTTATACCATTAACGGACCGATACATTTTGTTAGTAATGTCAAATTGCATTTAGAGACAGGTGCTAAAATACGATTTGGTTCTAATTCTAAAGATTATCCTTTGGTGTTAACCAGTTGGGAAGGAACAATGTTGTATAATTATAGTCCGTTAATTTATGGGAATAATGTAGAAAATGTTGCTATTACCGGAAACGGAATTATTGATGGGGAAGCTAAGGATGCCTGGATAAAATGGAAGCCTCTTGAAGAAAAGGACAAGCTTTTAAGCAGAGAAATGAATCATAATAATGTTCCTTTAAAAGACCGTGTTTTTGGCGAAGGGCATTTTTTAAGACCGCAACTGATTCAGTTTTTTAATTCGAAAAATATTTTGATTGAGGATGTAAAAATTGAAGACTCACCATTTTGGTGTATTCATTTATTAAAATCTAAGAGCATTACCCTTCGCGGATTAAAGTATGACGCTCAAAACAATAACAATGATGGAATAGATCCTGAATATTCGAGTGATATTTTAATAGAGAAAATACAGTTTGATAATGGCGACGATAATGTGGCTATTAAGGCGGGACGTGATAATGAAGGACGTGATAATTCAAATAGTCCTTCTGAAAACATTGTAATTAGAAATTGCGAATTCAAAGGCCTGCATGCTGTGGTTATTGGCAGCGAAATGTCGGCGGGTGTCCGCAATGTGTATGTGGACAATTGTAAAGCCAGAGGTTATTTGAAAAGAGGGATTTATATTAAGACCAATTCAGATAGAGGTGGCTTTGTTAAAGAGCTGCATTTCTCTAATATCACGTTAGGAAAAGTAGAAGATTGCATTTATATGACGGCTAATTATCATGGAGAAGGCAGTGGTTTGTATCCTTCTAAAATTTCAGATATCTCTATTTCAAATATCACTTGTGAGGCTGCTTCAAATACAGCTATTATCATCGAAGGTTTTCCGGAGAAGAAAGTCGAAAATGTAGTTTTGGATAGAATTACGGTAAAGTCAGCTAAAAACGGAATGACATTAATTAATACTCAAAATATTAGTGTAAACGAAATTATTATTGGGGATAAAATAGGAGTTCCAAGCTCTGTGAAATAACTTTTTTTCCTAAAAATATACTATTAAAAACCCGTTGGGTGTAATTATTAAAAATGTATGAGAACCGGTTTTAATGAAGTTGTTCTTGTTCTCGATACAATTTTCTATCGAAAATCACTACCAATGACGTTTTTATTAAAAGTGAAAAAATTAGATTTACCAATTTTCTTTTTTGCTTGATCAAAAAAGAAACAAAAAAATCAAGTCTTGCGCCTCCTCGTCGGTCAAATTAGTTTTCGAATGCTAAAAGAAAAGAACTCGTTATCGCTCAAACAGCTTTTCTTTCTACGCATTTCTTCAAACATTTGACACTCGACTGTGGAAGCTAAGGACAGTTGAGTATCACAAACACAATAACAATTTGATATAAGTATAAAACGTAATTTTATATTACTTTTTTTTAGAAAAAAATTATACCTCGAACTAACAAAATATATCTAGGGTTAATTTCTAAACAGAAAATACAGTATCGTAGTTAGCGTACTGGTGTTTTCGAATTCTCTTAAAAAAGCATAAGCTCTCTTCATCTGTGTTTTTACAGTATTGATGGAAATATTATACATTTCTGCAATTTCGGCATAACTGTGTCCTTCTACAATATGTGATATGAAAATCTCTCTTCTGGCTTGAGGAATCTTGTCAACTAAAGTGAAGATTTTAGGTTTTTTATTTTCCTCCGCTTTTTCAAAAACAACTTGTTCTTCAAATTTAGGAAGGATGATTTTGTTTTGGTCTAAACTGATTGTTTTGTGTTTTTCTAAATGCTGAAGACTTAAATTTTTTACCGCTTTTGCCGCATAAGCCTTAAACGAAATAGTAAAGTTTAGGGCTTCTTCTTTTTCCCATAGATAAATAAAAAAATCCTGTACAACATCTTTCGCTACATCTTTATCCTTAGTTATGTTAAAAGAAACTAAAGATAAAAAGGCAAAATGCTCTTTGTACAAGTCTTCAAATATTTTTAAATCTTTATGAGATGACATTTAGAAATAGGGATTATTCGTTTTGTAATGGATTACATTGCATCAAATATAAAATAAAAAGTTAGTTTTTTTTCATAATGTGTAAAAAAAAATAAAAATAATTAATAATGTTGTCACCCTAAAATATTATTTCTCTAACATAACTTTAACATACAAATAAATATAATGGACTCCAACCCAAAATTGATTAATATCCTAAAGGAAATAGTAAGTAATGGAAGCATTGATGCTTCCAAGATAGAATTGTTGTCTCAAGAAGAGCAAGAATTAATTAAGGAATTGCAAGAAAATAATTTGTTAGAAGAAGCATTATTACATGTGGAATCGATGGATGTTGATGAAAATTGGGAAGAATTAAAAGAGAAGATGAATCTTGATAAAAAGCCCATTGTAATTAATTGGAAAAATATTTTTCAATATGCAGCTGTTTTTGTGGGGTTGTTAAGTTTGGTTTATGTTTTTCAATATAAAACTGATTCACGAACTAAAACTATAATCCCTGCAGATGCTATTCAATTGGTTCTAGAAAATGGAGATGTTCAGATTTTAAGCCCTAATGGAAAGCAACAAATAGTAAAGAAAAACGGTGAAGTAATTGCTTCTCAAAAAGAAAATAAAATTAGTTATCGTTCGGCTACTTCGATGGATAAATTGGTTTATAATGAAATTAAGATTCCTTATGGTAAAACCTTTGTAATTACTTTGTCGGATGGAACAGTAGTCAATATGAATGCAGGTTCTTCTTTAAAATATCCAGTTCAATTTATCAAAGGGCATAATAGAGAAGTTGTTTTAGAAGGAGAAGCTTTTTTTGATGTTACTAAAGATAGAAAACATCCATTTATAGTTAAAACAAGAGGTGTTGATGTTCGAGTTTTAGGAACAAAATTTAATGTGAGTTCGTACAAAGAAGATGTAGATATTAATACTGTATTGGTTGAGGGGTCGGTTAGCATGTCTAATGCGGCTACGCCAAATGAGAAAGCTATGCTTGTACCAGGAGAAAAAGGAACCTGGAATAATCAAAAAAGAGCAATAGCTGTTGAAAAAGTAGATACCCGATTTTATACCGAATGGATGAATGGGGAACTTGTTTTTAGAAAAACAGCTTTTAAAGATATTATAATAAAATTAGAACGATCTTATAATGTTACTATTGAGAATAATAGAAAAGAGCTGCTAGATAAAAAATTTAATGCCAGTTTTAATAAGAATATTGAAAGTATTGAGGTGGTATTAGAAACAATGAGTAAAATTCAAGGCTTCACTTTTAAGAAAGAAGGTAAGCTAATAAAAATAAACTAACTAATTTACTAACTAACCAAAACTAATTCATGAGATGAGAGTGTAATTTTTTTAAAGGAAGAAATACATGAAAAAAAAATCGGGAAATAGTACCAGTATTTCCCGATTTAGTAATGTGTTTCAAACGACGTGTAGAAATTAAATCATTTAAAACCAAACCAAAATTATGAAAAAAATAATTAAAGGGAAATGGCTTAGTCCGTATTTGCCTAAAATTAGCCTAAAGATGAAACTAACCACGCTATTATTGATACTGTCATTGGTGAGAATCCAAGCCAGTACCTATTCGCAAAATACAAAGTTGACATTAAATGTGAACAATACTTCTGTTGAGCAGCTGTTCAATAAAATTGAGTCTGTTTCAGAATATCGATTTTTATTTGAGAGCAACCTGATTGATTTAGACAGAAAAATTTCTGTGAATGTTGAGAAAAAGAAAATTGTTGAAATTTTAGATAAAATATTCAAAGGCACTGATATTTCTTATACTATTAATGATCGTCAGATATTATTAGTTAAGAAAAAAGAACAAGCAGTTCCAATGGTAACGAATACTGTTGTTAAATCAGTCGTTGAGCAAGATGCTATTCAGGTTTCAGGAGTCGTTAAGGATGAGAATAATATGCCAATGCCGGGTTTAAGTGTAGTTGTTAAAGGGAAATCTAATTCAACCAGTACTGATATTGAAGGGCATTTTAAATTGAATTCCGTTGACCCGGATGCTACTTTGGTGTTTTCTTATATTGGCTATAAAGACCAATTAGTTGCAGTGAAGAATAGAACTGTTATTAATGTATCAATGCAAGTGAATGTGAGTGAGTTAAATGAAGTAGTTGTTAATTATGGTTATGGAAAAGTTAGGAAGGCTGATATGACTGGAGCAACATCTAGTATTACTAGTAAAGAACTTTCAAAAATACCAGTGACTAGTGCAGCAGAGGCATTAAAAGGTAGATTGCCAGGTGTGAATGTTACCTCAGCTGATGGTGAGCCAGGAGCAAGTATCAGAATTAGAGTTAGGGGAGGTACTTCAATTTCTCAAAGTAATGATCCTTTGTTTATTGTTGATGGACTTATTGTTGGAAATATAGATAATATTCCAGTAAATGATATTGCCAGTATTGATGTTTTAAAAGATGCTGCAGCTACAGCTATTTATGGAGCGCAGGGGTCAAATGGAGTAATTGTTGTAACGACTAAGAGCCCTGTAGCAGGTAAGGTTAGCGTATCCTATAATAACTATTTTCAATTTAGTGAGTTGCCTAAAGACAGAAAATATGAAGTTTTAAGCCCTTATGAATTTGCTATGGCTAATTATGAATATGCAGCTTTACAGGGTACTACAGCTTTACAAAGTTTTGAAAAATTCTATGGGAAGTATGATGATTTGGAATTGTATAAACAAAAAAAAGGGACTGACTGGCAGGATAAAATTTTTGGAGGGTCAAGACTTTCGCAATATCATAATTTAAGTATTGGTGGAGGTAGTGAGACTACTAAGGCTAATTTAAGTCTTACAAATAATAAAGATGAAGGTTTGTTGAATGGATCCGGGCTTGAAAGAACAGCAATTAACTTTAAGTTGAATCAACAAGTATTTAAAAATCTTAAAGCTGATTTTACGGCAAGAATAACAAACACAGTAACGGACGGTGCAGGTACATCTACAAATGCACAATTAAAAATAAAAGATGCTGTTCAAGCAAGACCTATAAATGGTATTGCAGATGATCTAGATATTGATCTTACTCAGGTAAATAGTGATGATGATTTTACACAATTTATATTAAGTTTAGTAGATCCAAGTGAATTGGTTAAACAGGATTGGAGAAAAAGAACGGTCAATGAATACGTTTTTTCTGCTGGACTAACTTGGTCTATATTAAAAGACTTGGATGTTAAATCAACTATTACTACTTCAAGATCTTATTCGGAACAATTAAGATATTATGGACCGCTTACAGGTGAGTCTTATAATAATGGAGGAAGTTTACCATTAGGGGAAAGAACAATTGCAGAAGGTCAATCTTATCGTTTAGTGAATACCTTGAATTATAGAAAAAAATGGAATGATATTAAATTAGATGTCTTAGTTGGTCAAGAAATTTCTTCATTGACTGGAAAAAGTAATTTTTTAAGAGGTGAAGATTACAGATTATCCATTACTCCTGAAGAACTATTCGCAAATATGCAATTTGGTAGGGTTGATAGAATTGCTGGTGCTGAAGCTACTCCATTTAATAGAAAGTCAGTTTTTGGAAGATTTGATTTTCAGTTAATGGACAAATATATATGGACGCTTACTACAAGAGCAGATGAATCTAGTAAATTTAGAGGAAGTAATAGATTAGGGATTTTTCCAGCACTTGCATTTGCCTGGAAAATAAAAAATGAGAACTTCATGAAGAATGTAGATTTTGTAGATGAACTAAAATTAAGAATAAGTTATGGTCAAACTGGAAATGATGGAATAACTACCGAAGCAACACAATTTCTTTTTAATGGTAGCACATTGAGAGGGCCAGGTTTTGGGAATTTTGATAATCTGTATTACACACCTTCTAGTAGTACACTGTATAATCCTGATTTAAAATGGGAAAGTACTGCTACAAATAATATTGGTTTGGATTTTGGTCTTTTTAACAGAAGATTGAGTGGAAGTTTCGATTACTATAAAAATGAAACAAGAGACTTGCTTTACCAAGTAGATATACCTCTTAATACAGGTTTTGAGAAACAATTTGAGAATATTGGTAATACTTCAAATAGAGGTTTTGAGTTTGCATTGTCAGGAGTGATAGTAGATTCAGATGATTTTAATTTCTCTGTTAATGCTAATATTGGTAAAAACGATTTTAGGATAGATAAATTGGATGGAAAAATGACTGAATTGAACAACATAAGATCCAATTGGGCAAGTACCGATCTTAAAAACATAAATGATTTTTCCTTAAAACTTGGTGGTAAAATTGGAGATTTTTACGGATTTGTAACTGATGGTTTTTATTCGACAGATGATTTTGACCGTTATGATACAGCTACACGTAAATATGTTTTAAAGAGTGGTGTACCAGATAGTGGTGCTCTTGTAGGTAACAGTAATATTAGACCAGGTTTCTTAAAAATAAAAGACTTAAATAATGATGGAGTTATTAATGATAGTGATAGAAAAGTTTTAGGAAATGCAACACCTGACTTTCAAGGAGGTTTTGGTTTTAATGTAAGTTATAAAGGTTTTGACTTATCTACATTTTTTGATTATCAAGTAGGTAACGAGGTTTATAATACAGGAAAAATACAGTATAACCAATTTAGAAGGGTTACTTACGGAAATTTATTATCGTCTATGAGCTCTGATAAGAGATTTACTTATGTGGATGTTGATGGACAATATACAGGAACTCCAGGCGGTATCGTAACAGATTTAGCTCAATTAGCAGAAATGAATCAAGGGAAGACAATATGGTCGCATAATAGTTTTGGTATTGCACAAGCTCTTATTAGTGATTTTGCTATTGAAGATGGTTCATTTCTTAGGTTGAATAATCTAACATTGGGATATAGTTTACCTAAGAAATTAATATCTAAAGTAGGTTTGACACAATTTAGATTGTTTGCTACAGGTAGAAATTTACATATATGGACTAAGTATTCTGGTTATGATCCGGATGTTAATTCGCAGTCAAGTAATCCATTAACTCCAGGTGTAGATTATTCATCTTTTCCTAAAAGCCGTTCTTATACCTTTGGTCTTAATCTAACGTTTTAAAATAAAACAAATATTAGATATGAAATCGTTATTTAAAACAAGTTTATTGTAAACAAACTATGGTAATTAAAGAAGATATCATATTGACCTCTAACAAATAAAAATTACAGATATGAAAACAAATTATATATTAGCTATTTTTGCATTTTTGCTTTTAGCTTCCTGTCAAAAAGACTTTTTAGACCCTGATTCTATTTCAACCTTCGATAATAAATATATTTATTCTAATGTTGATGACGCTAGAAAAGGAGTGAATGCAGTGTATTCTTATTTTCAACAAGATGCTTTTAGATCAAGATTGTCTAACAATATGTGTGGGAATACAGATATTGAAAGACAATCAGGTTGGGGAAGCACTGCAGATAGATACCAAATTTGGGATTTAAACGCGTTGGATACTAATGGAGATTTAAATATAGTATGGACTTATGCTTATAGAGCTATTGGAGCTGCTAACATTTCTATCGAAGGAATAAAAGCAAGTGGGAATTTAGACTCTTCAGATCCCAGTGTAAAAAGAACTTTTAATCAATTATTAGGAGAATGTTACGTACTAAGAGCTTATTGGTACAGTATGTTATCCTTTTATTTTGGTGATGTGCCTTATGTAATAAAAGCTCCTGTAGCGGGTCAAAATTTTAATGTGCCTAAATCAACCAGAAATGAAATTTTAAGTCAGGAAATCCAAAATATTATTGATGTAGAAGAAAAGATGTTATGGGCTGACCAACTTCCATACGGTATTGAGCAAGTGAATCGTGAATATGCTTTAGGTATGATCGCTAGATTATCATTACAACGTGGGGGGTATTATTTAACACCTGAATTAAATATGGTTAGGGATAGTGATTACAAAGATTATTATCAAATTGCAAAGGATTACTCTGCGAAATTAATAAGTTTAAAAGACAGACCATTACCAACTGATTTTAAACAAATCTTCATGAATGAATGTAAGTTTTTAACACCTCTAAATGAAGAAATTTTATGGGAAGTTCCCTTTCCTAAAGGAAGTGGTGATGTGGGCTGGAATATTGGAATTACAGTTATTGGAGGGACAACATCTAAACACGATTACGGTGCAGGAAACAATTATATGGGTATGCCTCCTACTTATTATTTGTCTTTTGATAGTAAAGACAAACGTCGTGATGTAACTTGTGGTTTATATCAAATTAATGCCGATTTTTTACCAGAAATCATCCCAAACTCAAATAATATTGCTCAAGGCAAATGGAGTAGACATTTTTTAGATACTCCTCCAGGAAAACAATCTGCAAAAGGAACGGGAATCAACTGGCCTATGATGCGTTATGCAGATGTTTTATTGATGTATGCTGAAGCAGAAAATGAATTAAATGGGCCAACTGTTGGTGCTCAAAATGCGCTTAAAAGAGTACGTCAAAGAGCATTTGATCAAACAGAATGGATTACTAAAGTTGATGGATATGTAACTCAAGCATCTGCATCTAAAAACGCTTTTTTTAATGCTATAGTTGATGAACGTGCTTGGGAATTTGGTGGCGAAATGATTCGTAAATATGAATTGATTCGTTGGGGTATTTATTCAGAAAAAATGAAAAAAACTGTTGATGGTCTTAAAAAATTAGCTGATGATGCTTTCAATGGAGTGGGTACAGGACCTGATTATCTATATTGGAAGTTAGATGATAAAGGTAAATTTGTTATTTTAAATCCTGACACTAAAATTGCTGCTGCTCCTGATGCTACGTGGAAAAGACAGGCATTCTTAATCCAATTGCATAATAACACTACAATTTACCAAGATTGGATTCTTAAAGATTATGCTAAGTATTATTTAGATGGTCCACAACCAGGTGTTGCAAGATATATATTTCCAATCCCTGCAATTAGCATTGTAACTAGCGAAGGTACCCTCAATAATGATGGTTACAAATTTAAATAACAGAATATAAAATTTATAGAGATGAAAAATATAAGTAATATTTTAAGCATAAAGATGGTTTTGTTTTTATGTTTAAGCGTTATGTTGTTTAACGCTTGTCAGGAAGAGGAACAAAATTTTGAAAAAACACGTTTATTTCGTCCTGTTCTTTCGGATAAATTAACAGCCGAAGGAAATGTTATAACTGTTAATATGGGAAAATTAAAAGAAGCTATTGGCTACACATTGGAAGTGAGTAGGGATACTTTTAAAACCATAGATTATACAATTAAAACGGATAACAATTATGTTAAGATTGATGAAGCTCTTATAGGAGAAGGATTGTATTGGAATACCTTATATCAAATAAGAGCCACTGCTCATGCTCAAGACCCTCAATATGATAGTAAAGTTTCTGATTTAGGAAATGTACAAACGGAACGATTTCCTACGATATTAAATATTCCTACGGCATATGATGTGACAGATATTGCTGCCAGAGTAACTTGGAAACCTCTTGGAGCTGCTGTAACAAGCATGAAAGTTTTTGCTGGTGATGATTTAAAACTTAAAACGCCTTTGTTTCCTGAAACGGTAGTCACATCTGCTGAACAATTAGCTGGAGTGTCAATAGTTTATGGTTTGTCTCCAGAAAAAAAATATCAAATAGCTATTTATAGTGGTACTACCCTTAGAGGTTGGGTAGATTATACTACTAAAGTAAAAGATATAGACCCTAATGGTCCAGGAGTGATTGATATTAGAGCAAATCAAAGCCTTTCTGCTGTTGAAAATGCTTTAGCTACTGCTCCAAATGGTGCTACTATATTGGTGAAAAGAGGTGTTACTTATGATATGCCAACTTTTGCAATAAATAAATCGGTTACTATTAGAGCAGCTTATGGTTTTGGTGAAAAGAAAGCTAGATTATTAAAGGATGGTAATATGAATATTGCATCAGGTGTTACTATTGATTACATTCGTTTTATTGATGTAGAAATTAGAGGAAAAAAATACGATGCAAATTATGCTTTTAATCCTACCAGTGTAAATACAACTATTACTGAGTTATTGTTTGATAATTGTAAAATAGGTACACTACGAGGTATACTTAGATTGAGAAATACGACAAGTATTACTACTTATGAAATTAAAAACTCAGTGGTAGATAGTATTGGTGGATACGGATTGTTAACTTGTGATCAGGCTCCGGCAACACCACAAACTGCAACTGTTAAGAATATTAAATTAACAAACAGTACATTTAATAAAGTTACATGGCTTGTTGTTTCTAAGAATAATTCTCAGTCCATTGCAATTGAAGGTTGCACATTTGCAAATGTTACTAATTATTTCAGTTATTCAGGAGGTACTGCTAATAATAATGTGACCAGTGGTATTTCAATTAAGAATTCTATTTTTGGACATTCTTGGGATGAAACACGTGTAGCTACAACTTTTACAACAACTGGAGTCTCCACTGGTTTAGCTAGTACAAGTTTTGATGTTGGAAACTGTTATACAGTGTCAGATATTACTTGGAGTAAAGAAGTTCCTAATTTAACACCCAAAACGTACTCCAAAAATCAGAATGATTTATGGGTTGATCCACAAAATAATGATTTCAATTTTAAAGATAAAACTTTTATTGGAAGAATAACTGCAGGTGATCCAAGATGGAGATTGAAATTATAATTCTCTAATCATTCATAAAACGTTCACTTTGTTTAAGTGAATGTTTTATGAATTAATATTCCTTAATACTATTGCAACGATCTTAAAAGTTGCGATAATTTATTATTCAAGATTAGGGAAAAACAATAATTAGTTTTTGTTAGTTTTTTATTGAGGCATGCTTAATTTATTTTGCATGCCTCTTTATGTATGCCCCAATTTTAAAAAATATTATACCTAAAAAGATATGAAAATAGTACAACTAATTTTTTTAATGCTATTAACCACAAGCTGTAGTAAAGATTCTGGTTCAGGAACTGAATCGAATCCTGTAGTAGAAGTAGACAAGCCAACACAAATTACTGAAGTAGTTTCTGCTTTTCCCGGAGCACAAGGATTCGGACAAAAAACAACTGGTGGAAGAGGCGGAAAAGTTTTATTTGTAACCAACTTGAATGATTCAGGCACAGGAAGTTTAAGAGCTGCTGTTGACTACAGTGGTGCACGCATCATCCTTTTTAAAGTTTCTGGAAACATAAGTCTTAAATCTACTTTAAAAATTAATAACCCAGATGTTACCATAGCAGGACAATCCACTCCTGGAGACGGAATATGTATTAAAGATTACCCTGTTTCTGTAGCAGCTGATAATGTAATTATTCGTTATATGCGTTTCAGAATGGGAGATGAAGCCCAGCAAGAAGCAGATGCCTTAGGTGGTCGATTTCATAAAAATATAATTGTAGACCATTGCTCAATGAGTTGGTGTACCGATGAATGTGTCTCTTTTTATGCCAATGAAAATACTACAGTACAATGGTGTATTGTTTCGGAAAGTTTAAAAACTTCATTTCACGTAAAAGGAGCTCATGGTTATGGAGGCGTTTGGGGAGGTAAAAATGCTTCTTTTCATCATAACCTCTTAGCACATCACGACAGTAGGAATCCAAGATTAGGCGAAGAAGCCGGAAAAGCATTTGCTTTAACTGATTTGGTTGATTTAAGAAATAATGTGGTTTATAATTGGGGAGGGAATAGCTGTTATGGTGGTGAAGCAATGAATGTGAATATTGTGAATTGCTATTACAAGCCAGGTCCTATGACAGCTAAAACAACTCGTATTTTATCTATCGATAAGAATAAAATCGTAGGAACTGAAGTCTATGATATTTGGGGCAAATTTTACATCAATGGAAATTATGTAGAGGGTAGCCTGGCAACATCAGAAAACAACTGGGATTATGGAGTTTATAATCAGTTTTATTCGGGATATGGAACTGTTTCTGATTCAGATAAAGCGGCGATGAAATTAGCTCAGCCTCTTGATATTAAAAATAATGTGACCACTCATACTGCCCTTGTTGCTTATGATAGAGTGCTTAAATTCGGCGGTGCTAATTTAGTGCGTGATGCCGTTGATACTCGAATTGTTGACAACGTAAAAAATAAAACCTATTCATTTGAAGGTTCGAATGGAGGAACTAAAGGAGCTATTGATTCTCAAACTGATGTAGGAGGATGGCCTGAATTAAAAAGCACGACTCCCCCATTAGACACAGATAATGACGGAATGCCAGACGAATGGGAAGTAAAAATGAAATTGAATCCAAAATTAGCGAATGCCAATGGCAAAGAACTAAGTACCGCTTATGATAATGTAGAAGTATATATTAACAGCATAGTTGATGCAGTAAATACAGGACAATATGATTAATCGATTTTAATAAAAATGGATTTTTTCACGACGTATTTGCATTCATCACATAAAAAAAATAAGAAAAATGAAAAATAGTATAGTTTTAATAGGTTTAGTATTCTTCTCTTTATTCTCATGTTCGAAAGACGATATGGGTAAAGAAGCACAAGTAAAAACAATTGTTATTAATGGTGATAATTCACTAACAAGTACGCCTAAGCAACTAACAGCGGTTGTGCTTCCCAGTGATGCGGCAAATAAAGAGCTTATATGGAGCGTTTCAGATCCTACCATAGCTGTTATTACCGAAACAGGACTTTTAACAGGGATAAAAAACGGAACTGTGAAAGTTATAGCTACGGCAAAAGATGGCTCAGGAATTAAAGCAGATAAAACATATACCGTTACGGGAATAACTTCAACAGCTGTATTTATAGAGAGTATCGCTATTACAGGAGCTAATATCACCAATGGTCAACCACTGCAATTAACGACTCAAATTGCTCCTGCAAATGCAACTAATAAAACACTCAATTGGACTATTTCAAGCCAGGCAATAGCTACTATTAGTGCAGAAGGATTGCTCACTCCCAGACTTAATGGTACGGTTACTGTAACAGCTACATCTACTGATGGAAGTGGAAAAAGTGCCCAACTACAAATAACTATTTCAGGAGTTACAACCGTATATCAAACTACAGTAAGAGGTGAAAGTATCTTACTATGGCAAAGAAATAATGGAGGATGGGGAAAAGCAGTTCCTGATTTAAATCAGTACAATGTGGCACCTACATCTCAAGAAAAAACTATTGCATTGGCTTCAAAAAACAATACAGATACTACAATAGACAATGGGCATGTGGTAACCGAATTGCGATGGCTGCTTGCCGACTACAAAACAACTCAGAATCCGAATTATTTAGCAGCAGCTGAAAAAGCGATTGATTGGCTGTTTTTAGCGCAATATGCTAATGGCGGTTGGCCACAATACTATCCTGATAAAAGTGGTTACAGACATCAAATAACGTATAATGATAATGCCATTGCTAATGTGATGAATTTGATGTGGGATATTATTAAAGCTAAAAACAATTTAGAATTTGTAAATCCAACTTATAAAGACAAAGCAGTAACTTCTTTTAACAAAGGAATTGATATCATATTACAAACACAGATTACTTACAAAGGCAAAAAAACGGTTTGGTGTGCGCAACACGACGAAGTAACTTTGCAACCGGCATTGGCCAGAGCCTATGAATTACCGTCTTTTAGTGGTTCTGAATCCGTGGGGATTGTACGTGTTTTAATGTTAGTGGAACAACCATCAGCTGCGATAAAACAAGCCATAAAAGATGCTGTTGATTGGTTTAATGGAGCTAAACTTTTTGATATTACAACGAAAAAAATTACCGACTCTTCTCAACCTTCTGGTGAGGACGTGATAGTAGTCTCTTCTCCTGGAAATGTAATATGGGCTAGATTTTATGATTTAACTAACAATTTACCAATGTTTTGCGGG
Organism: Flavobacterium undicola; assembly: GCF_009909155.2. Lineage (GTDB taxonomy): Bacteria > Bacteroidota > Bacteroidia > Flavobacteriales > Flavobacteriaceae > Flavobacterium > Flavobacterium undicola. Next base: position 4,448 of record NZ_JAAAPM020000026.1, on the reverse strand, counting down.
CGTGACGGAATTCCAAAAACAACATTAGCAGAAATTGATAATGAGAGAAGAGTAGGCTATTCATGGTATGGTAATTGGCCTTCAACTTTGATCGCAACTGAATATACAGCATGGAAAGCTAAACATGGGTTATAAATAATTAAAATTAGAGCCTGTTTAAATTTATTTTAAAAAAAGAAATTTTCTTTTCCCCGTCCCTAAAGGGCGGAAAATTTCTTGAAAATTCATCAAAATTACACCCTTTAGGGATTGGGGAAGTTAATTTTGATGAATTTTAAACAGACTCTTGTTCTAATTGATTATTGTCTCAATTAATCGTGAGCGAAAATTAGATTTAAGCATTTTTTCAAATTTTAATCACAAATAAAAAAGAGTACTAATGATAAATAAAAATAAACTAATGATTTTAAATTTTTTAATGGCTTCTTTTTTTTTAATAAGCTGTTCTACAACTGATACTCCAAAAGAAACGCCTACAGAAGAAACTCCAAAAGAAGAAGTCAAATCTTATGATATTATTGTAGATTCAAAAGGGACAGGAGATTTTACCACGGTTCAGGCAGCACTTAATTCGGTTGTTTTTTTGAAAACTATTGAGACTAAAATTTTTGTCAAAAACGGAACTTACAAAGAAAAGTTAGAGTTGTCTAAAAACAAAAATAATATTAGCTTGATAGGGGAAAGCAAGGGAAATGTCATCCTTACATATGATGATTATGCTTCTAAAAAAAATAGTGCAGGACTGGAAATTGGAACATCCGGGTCAGCTAGTTTTATTATTGCAGGAGATAATTTTAAAGCCAAGAATATTACTTTTGAAAACTCATCAGGGCCAGTTGGTCAGGCAGTAGCTGTTAGAATTGATGGGGATAAAGTAATTTTTGATAATTGTAAATTCCTGGGCTTTCAAGATACATTATATCCACGTGGAAGCAGCAGCAGACAATACTATAAAAATTGTTATATCGAAGGAACAACCGATTTTATTTTTGGTGCTTCAACGGCTATTTTTGATCAATGCGAAATTTTCGGAAAAACAGGAGGGGCATACCTAACAGCTGCCAGTACTCCACAAGCAAATCCGTATGGTTTTGTATTTTTAAATTGTAAATTGACTACTAATTCAGGGAATAGTACTTATTATTTAGGAAGACCTTGGGGAAATTATGCCCGTACTGTATTTGTTAAATGCGAAATGGCAGCACATATAAAAGCAGAAGGCTGGTATAACTGGAGTAAACCGGAAGCAGAAGCTACCACTTTTTATGGGGAATATTTATCTACTGGTGCAGGAGGAAACACTGCTTCACGTGTAAGTTGGTCTCATTTATTAACACTAGAACAATTTACAACTCAGTATACCCTAAGTGCTATTCTTAAAGATTGGACTCCCGTTTTGTAACTTTGAAAAATAGGGATGTAATTAGGATAAGGGGAAATGAATTTAAAAATAACAAATGAACAAAGTAGTGAGACATTATAGAAAAAAAAGCTTAAAAAGGATATTGTTTTTGCTTTTTGTTGTTTTCTTTCAAAATATAAATGCTCAGTATCTAAAAGGTTTAACTCAGGTAAGAGATACTTCTTTTGCGACAGCGAGTGCTTTTAAAAAGACATTGAAATACCATCCGAATACCACGATGGTTGCCGAAATGAATTTCGATTTTGTAAAACAAAAAAACAATGTCGTTTATTGTAGCTACGGAAAACGCAAAATGAAATTAGATGTTTTTTTTGATAAGAACAGCAAGAAAAAACAAACGGCAATCATCATCATTCACGGTGGTGGTTGGCGTTCAGGAAGCAGAGAACAACATCATCCGATGGCGCAAAAATTAGCGAGTTTGGGTTATGTGTGTTTCACTCCCGAATACCGACTTTCTACCGAAGCACTTTTTCCAGCGGCTATTTATGATGTGAAAGCGGCTATTCGTTGGGTTCGAAAAAATGCCAATCAATACAATATCGATCCAAATCAAATTGTGGCGCTGGGATTTTCAGCAGGTGGAGAAATGGCAGCATTTATGGGAACAACGGCAAATATGCCACTCTTTGAAGGCGTGGTGACCAATTCTAATTCGCAATCTCAGCTAAATGCAGTTGTTGATATTGACGGAACTTTGTCTTTTGTACATCCTGAAGGGGGTGAAGGCGATGACAGCAAGAATATTTCTGCGGGAACCTATTGGTTTGGTTATTCGAAAAAAGACAATCCAAAACTTTGGGAAGCAGCTTCGCCTTTGAGTTATGTAAGTGCGAGTACACCGCCAACATTATTTATTAATAGTTCGGTAGCCCGAATGCACGCCGGCCGCGATGATTACAGAAAGGTTTTAGATAAAAACGGAATTTACTCGGAAGTGTATGAATTCGAAAACTCACCACATACTTTTTGTCTTTTTAATCCTTGGTTTGATCCAACGATTCAATATATAGATGGTTTTTTGAAAAAAGTTTTTAAGAGATAAAAAGTAGTTTTAAGCTGTGTCCTTAGCTTCCGCAGTCGAGTGTCAAATGTTTGAAGAATACGCAAAAAGAAAATCTGTTTGATCCGCCGCGGCGGAGAGTTATTTTCTTTTAGCATTCGAAAACTAATTTGACCGACGAGAAAGCGTAAGACTTGAAATCGAAGATTCATGAATACCGAAAAAAACAATAAGAATGCGTGAATATTTTTTTGTTTCTTTTTTGATCAAGACAAATCGAAGATTCAGCGAATACCAAATAAAATAAAAGTCAAATGAGCTAAAAAAGAAAATTGATAATATAATTTTTTCACTTAGTGAAAATATCATTGGTAGTGTTTTTACATAATAAAATGAGACAAAAAAAGCCGCAGGAATTTCTTCTTGCGGCTTTCTTTTTTTGAGTTTTTGTATTGGCACGGGCGGAGGGATTCGAACCCCCATCAACGGTTTTGGAGACCGCTATTCTACCCTTGAACTACGCCCGTAGAAAACAAGAGCTAATTGCCTTGAGGGCGCAAATATACTTTTATTTAGAGAAAAAACGAACAGCAGCAGCAAGTATAAATAATAAATTTTGTTGCTGTTTTCTAATGAAATGGTTAGGAGATACTTGCGTGGAAATCTTTTTTTATTTCTGGATGAATTTTTCTTTATTAAATTTTTCGGCTTGGCGAATTGGCGGAAATCGGAGATTGTAATCTCTGCCAAACGCGAACGAAGTTAAGAAATTAGGCAAATTTTTTATCTGAAATCAGCACTGGCTATTACAGGCGGTTGTAGGCAGTGCTTTATTTTGATGATTTAAACTTCTTAATATTCAAAGCTTTCTGTTTTATCCATTGAATTGAAATATCAACAGTTTCTGTAATATCGCCGGAAGAAGTATTGTGACCTAATGTTGAAAACAAGGTATATTCGAAAGGTTTACCTTGAACTTTGAATGTATTTAGTTGCTCTATACATAACTTTACTGGAATTTGGATATCTTTCTCGCCAAAAAGCCAAAGCCCTGGAATTGAAAGTGTATTCAAATAATTTTTTGGATCAGTTGCTGTAAACTGATACCTGTCAGAATCATTTTTGATATGTTCACGAGCTTCTGCTTCCGTATGATTTTCCCAAAAATTATTGTTTCCATTAGTATAAAATTGAAATCGAAGTTGTTCTAAAGTTGTCATTGTAGGGCAGCTAAATAAAACCATAAATTCTATTTGTTGATTTTTACTTGCAGCAATTGGGATTATCCATCCTGCTTGACTGAAGCCAACTAACCCAATAGGTGTTTTTTTATCTTTTAAATAGCTTCGAAATGTATTTACTGCTGCATTTGCATCGTGAGATAATAAATTAAGATTAGTAGTGTCAATATTATTCGTGCCAACAGATGGTCCTACATATACACCACCTGATTCTCCAACCCCACGTTTATCATATGTCAATACAGCAATACCTTCTTTGGCAAGACGTTTAGCGAACTCCATTTCTCTTTTTACAGGATCAGACCCATGAACAATTACAACTGCTGCAAATGTTTTTTTAGGCGTTAAAATCGAGCCTGCAAGAGTGACGCCTTGACTTTTAAACTTTACATCTTGAATGGTAAAATCGGCCGATTGAGAAAATACCATTTCTGGTATAGTTAATAATAATAACCAAAGAAATAAGTTAATGTTCATTTTGGTTTAATTTAAAAATTGTTTTGAATTGTCTTGGTCTTCGTTAGTATTGCCTACAGCGTTCTGGGGCTTTGCGATGGTGGGGCAATCGAAGCACAAATCTTCAATTTTGCACAAAAGTTCAATCGAAGAACTACCGTTGAATTTAGCAGTTTCGCTCCACTATTGCAAAGCCCTTGTTGAACTAAACCTTCGGTAGCACTTACCGTAGTTTTAGTACCTTACGAATATAATTAAATTTCGTAAGTTATGGCTACAAAAAAAAGCATCCAGAAGATTTAAGAGAAAATAAAATTCTCAATCA
>NZ_JAAAPM020000025.1 GCF_009909155.2 Flavobacterium undicola | reverse complement strand
TTTGTTTTAGGATAAACCGTTCTCAATTTAAAACAAGTATTTTTCATAAATCCATAGAAAGAATGGTGAATGCAAAACCGATTTATCAAAAAAACATAAAACAGATATTAAGTGTATAACTCAATAATTTTTATTTTGTTCATATGATATATATATGGTAACTGTTTAATAAGAGTAGATTGGTTCAATTGAGTAGGATTTTTGTTATCAAATATATTAAAATATTCTTACAAAATATCTTTTGGAAATGAAGTGTTCTAAATAGTCCTGATTGAGCCGATATCCTCGAAGAGATAAAGGCGATAGCAGGAGGGAAGTACTTATAGAAACCTAATCGTTCTGCTCCTAAACAAAAAAGACCCGCAAGTTTTCACTAGCAGGTCTTAGTACTTAATTCTATTTACTTGATACTACTTAATCATTTCAAAACTACGTTTTACGAAAGTAGTCAAGGCTTCTCCTTTTAACAGGTTTTGAGATAATTTAGCCAAATCTAAAGCTTGTTTTACCAGGTGTTCCTGATTGGTTTTGTCTTCGGTATTCAGGATAGTCGAAGCCAAAGGCGAATTAGTATTCACCACCAAATTGTACATTTCCGGCATGTTGCCCATTCCGAACATTCCGCCACCGCCAGTTTGGCTCATTTCTTTCATTCTACGCATGAATTCCGGTTGCGTGATGATAAATGGTGCTGCCTGACTGTCAAGAGCTTCCAGTTGTACGGTGTAGGTTTGTTTATTAACTACGGCTTCAACAGTTGTTTTTAGATTGGTTTGCTCGTCTTCAGACAATTTAGAAATTACAACTTCGTCTTTCTTGATAAGGTTGTCAATATGGTCAGAATCCACACGAACAAAAGTCAAATCTTTATTGTCGTTTTCGATTTTTTGAATCAAATGCGAGATAATTGGCGAGTCTAAAAGCAATACTTGGTATCCTTTTTCTTTTGCAATTTCAATGTAAGAATGCTGCGCCTCTTTGTTTCCGGCGTATAAAACAACCAGCTTTCCGTCTTTGTCGGTTTGCGCGTCTTTTAGGTTTTCTTTTAATTCCTCAAGAGTGTAATATTTGTCATCTACCGTTGGATACAATACAAAAGCGCCTGCTTTTTCATAGAATTTGTCTTCCGAAAGCATTCCGTATTCTAAAACGATTTTGATATCGTTCCATTTTGATTCGAAATCGGCTCTGTTTTCGTTGAATAAAGATTTTAATTTATCAGCTACTTTACGAGTGATGTAGTTCGAAATTTTCTTCACTGCACCATCTGCCTGTAATCCTGAACGGGAAACGTTCAAAGGAATATCCGGAGAATCCACTACTCCGCGAAGCATCATCAGGAATTCTGGTACAATTCCTTCTACGTTATCAGTAACATAAACCTGATTTTGGTACAATTGGATTTTGTCCTTTTGAATTTGCATATCCGAACCTAATTTTGGGAAATACAAAATTCCGGTAAGGTTGAACGGATAATCTACATTTAAGTGAATGTTGAATAAAGGCTCTTCAAATTGCATTGGGTACAATTCGTGGTAGAAGCTTTTATAATCTTCTTCATTTAAATCAGCCGGTTGTTTTGTCCAGGCTGGATTTGGGTTGTTGATGATATTGTCAACTTCAACAGTTTCAGCAGTGTAATCTTCAGGAGCATCTTCCGGTTTAGGAAGTGTTTCTGTTGTAGTTCCAAATTTAATTGGAATTGGCATGAACTTGTTGTATTTGTTCAGCAATTCTTTGATTTTGAAATCTTCTAAGAATTCTAATGAATCTTCGGCAATGTGAAGGATAATTTCAGTTCCGCGAGTCGTTTTGTCAGCTGGTTCTAAAGAGAATTCAGGACTTCCGTCGCAAGTCCAGTGTGCTGCCGGTTCGTCTTTGTATGATTTAGTGATAATTTCCACCTTAGAAGCCACCATAAAAGCGGAGTAGAAACCAAGACCAAAATGACCAATAATTCCTGAATCTTTAGCAGTGTCTTTGTATTTTTCCAAAAATTCTTCGGCACCTGAAAAAGCCAATTGGTTGATGTATTTTTTAACCTCTTCTGATGTCATTCCAATTCCCTGGTCAATGATGTGCAGTTTTTTGCCCTCTTTGTCAATTTTTACCTCAAGTATTGGATTGCCATATTCTACTTTAGCTTCGCCAATATTGGTCAGGTGTTTTAATTTTAATGTTGCATCTGTTCCATTCGAAATTAATTCACGTAAAAAGATCTCGTGATCGTTGTATAAGAACTTTTTGATTAATGGAAAGATATTTTCCACCGAAACGTTAATTTTTCCAGTTGTCATATTTAAAATTTATTTATAATGTTTTACAATCAGTTACGGTTTCTTCAAATAAAGTACCAATTCGAATCGAGGTGACAAATTGTCTTAACAGTAAATTCTGTAATAAAATAATAACATTTTGAAACAAAATTTGTAAGTTAGATTGTATCTTTGCCTTAAGTTTAATATTAAAACGATATAACGATGAAAAAAATATTTTTAGTTACAGCAATTGCGTTAGCATTATTTTCTTGCAAGACGTCTTCAGTTACGGCTACTAAATTAGACAGGGGAATTCAAACGGGTGTAAAAGGAAATTGGGTAATTAGTTCTGTCTCTTATCCAGGCTCAGAATACATTAAAGTAAATTCTTTTCAAATAGCTGATTCAAAATGTTTTGAAGGAAGCACTTGGAAGTTTGTTTCTAATAATAACAAAGGAAATATGGCTTTAACTAAGTACGATTGTCCTGTTTTTAGTTCACCAATTACATGGTTTGTGAATTCTAATGGAGAATTTGTTTTGAAAGTTTTAGATGCAGGAGAAAAAGCTAAAAAAGTGAGAGATGGTTATGTTTTACACGTAGCTAATTTAACAGACAGTTCTTTCCAATTGGTTGATAAAATCAATGTTGGAGGGAAATTAACAGATGTAGTTTACCAATTTCAACGTGTAAACTAATCTCAGGATTTTAATAAATAATAAATAAAGAGATAAATTATGAAAAATATATCGGTATTAGCATTAGCTGTAGTAATGATTGTTGGTTCAATTTTTACAAGTTGTGAATCAGTAAAAAACACAAATAAAACACAAAGAGGAGCTGCTATTGGGGTTGCCGGAGGAGCTATCCTTGGAGGAATTTTAGGAAATAACCTTGGAAAAGGTGGAAAAGGCGCTATGGGTGCTGTTATTGGTGGAGTTGTTGGTGGAGTTGCCGGAGGAGTTATTGGTAACAAAATGGACAAACAAGCCAGACAAATTGACCAAGCCATTCCAGGTGCTGAGGTAAAAAGAGTAGGTGAAGGAATTCAATTAGTTTTAAATGAAAATGCAGTGCGTTTTGATACAAACAAATCGACTTTAACTGCGGCAGCAAAAGCAAACTTAGATAAATTAGTTGCTGTTTTTAACGAATATCCAGATACTGATATTACTATTTTTGGATATACTGATAGTACTGGACCAGCTGATTATAACTTGAAACTTTCAGGAGAGCGTGCAGCATCAGTTAAAAACTACTTGGTAAGCAAAGGAATTTCAGCTAGTAGATTTACAATCCAAGGAATGGGAATTGCTGATCCAATTGCAGATAATGGTACTGTTGAAGGAAGAACTCAAAACCGTCGCGTAGAATTTGCAATTGTTGCAAATGCTAAAATGAAAGCAGACGCTGAAAAAGAAGCAGCTAAATAATTAACTACTTTTTTAAAATATATAAGGTCGTCCCGATTTTTCGGGACGACCTTTTTTTTATAAAACTTCATCTGAATAAAATGATATTAATATTCCAGTGTTAAATAAGGAACGCAGATTAGAGAAATTTATAAAATTATTTTAATTTTTTAAATCTGTGTTGCGAAAAACTCGAACTGTTATTTTTTTGTTGGGTAGAATCTGTTTTTATCCGTTAAATCAGTGTCATCCGTGGCTATTTTTTTTAAAGATATTTCTAAATTCTCCCCTTTTTTTATACCAAAGAAATCTATCTTTGCAATCTCAAAAAAACATTCTTTTAAAATGCTGCAAGTTCAAAATATCTCCTTTGGTTATACCGAAAAACCAGTGGTTCAAAATATTCATTTTTCTATTGAAAAAGGACAAAATATTGCTGTAATTGGCGAAAGCGGTTGCGGGAAAAGTACTTTGCTGAAATTGATTTATGGCTTATACGATTTAGATGAAGGACAGATTTTTTGGAATGAAGAAGAGGTTTTAGGGACTCGTTTTCATTTGGTTCCCGGAATGCCTTTTATGAAATATTTGTCTCAGGATTTTGACCTGATGCCTTATATTACGGTGGCAGAGAATGTGGGGAAATATTTGTCGAATATTTTTCCTGAAATAAAAAAAGGACGCATCAAAGAATTGCTGGAAATTGTCGAAATGACGGAGTTTGCCGATGTGAAAGCAAAATACCTAAGCGGAGGTCAGCAACAACGTGTGGCTTTAGCCAGAGTTTTAGCCTTAGAACCTGAAGTCTTATTGCTCGACGAGCCTTTTAGTCATATTGATAATTTTAGAAAAAATGCGTTACGACGCAATTTATTTGCTTATCTAAAAGCACAAGGAATTACCTGTATTGTAGCCACGCATGATAGTACTGATGCGCTTTCTTTTGCTGACGAAACGATTGTGTTACAAAACGGAAAAATGGTTGATAAAGCCGATTCCTATAACTTATACAACAATCCAATTAATAAATACGTGGCTTCTCTTTTTGGAGAAGTAAACGAACTCAAATTATCGCAACTTATAGCTGTTGACGGTGAAGATGAATTGGTTTTACTCTACCCACATCAATTAAAAGTAGCCGAAAATGGTTTGATGAATGTATTGGTCAAACAATCTTATTTTAAAGGCGGTTATTATCTTATCAAAGCCGTTTTTGACAGAAAAGTGATTTTCTTCGAACACGAATCTCCTTTAGAATTTAATCAAGAAGTTAATTTGATGATTTCCTGATTAACTTCTACAGTTTTGCTTTGTTTTTTTTATTATTTTTAATTCAGTTTAATAAAAACATCTAAAAATGTTGATTTTTAGATAAATAGAGATTATAAATCAAAATTTTAAAAAAAAATGGGAAAATTTGTAATTACAAAAAGAGTTAATGGTGAGTTTCAGTTCAACTTGAAAGCAGGCAATGGTCAGACAATTTTAGCAAGTGAGGGCTATACAACTAAAGCTGCCTGTGAGAACGGAATTGAATCGGTTAGAAAAAATTCTCAGGAAGATGGCCGATACGAACGTAAAGAATCGTCAAACGGGAAATATTATTTTAATTTAAAAGCTACCAATGGTCAAATTATTGGAAGTAGCGAAATGTATGAGTCGGTTGCTTCCCGAGAAAACGGCATTGAATCCGTAAAGAAAAATGCACCGGATGGAGTTGTAGAGGATCAAACAGCTTAATTTAAATAAGTAGAATTGAATACGTAAACCAGTTTTTAGACTGGTTTTTTTTATTATATTTAATATCTAGGTGTTAATATAAAAAAGCTAAAATATGTATCATTCAAAAATTTCGGGTTTAGGTTTTTATGTGCCTTCCAATGTGGTTACAAATGACGATTTGTCAAAAATTATAGATACGAATGACGAATGGATTCAGGAAAGAACCGGAATTCAGGAACGTAGGCATATCATTCCGGGAGAAGATACTACCACTTCTATGGGCGTAAAAGCGGCTAAAATTGCTATTGAGCGTTCCGGAATTGCTAAAGAAGATATCGATTTTATTGTTTTTGCTACCTTAAGTCCTGATTATTATTTTCCAGGCCCAGGTGTTTTAGTACAACGAGACTTGGGTTTAAGAACTATAGGAGCATTAGATGTTAGAAATCAATGTTCCGGTTTTGTTTACGCACTTTCGGTTGCCGATCAATATATCAAAACGGGAATGTACAAAAACATTTTAGTTATTGGTTCCGAAGTACAATCTTCAGGATTGGATATGACTACCCGCGGACGCGGGGTTTCGGTAATCTTTGGAGATGGGGCTGGAGCGGCTATTTTAAGTCGCGAAGAAGATTTGTCGAAAGGAATTCTCTCCACACATTTGCATTCTGAAGGAATTCATGCTGAGGAATTAGTACTGACAGCTCCGGGAATGGGCGGTCGCTGGGTGAATGATATTTTATCCGATAACGATCCGGATGACGAAAGTTATTATCCGCACATGAACGGGCAATTTGTCTTTAAAAATGCCGTAGTTCGTTTTGCAGAAGTCATTAACGAAGGTTTAGAAGCCAATAATTTAAAAGTTTCTGATATTGACATGCTGATTCCACATCAGGCTAATTTGAGGATTTCTCAGTACATCCAGAAGAAATTTGGTTTGAATGACGATCAGGTTCATAATAATGTTCAAAAATACGGTAATACTACTGCGGCTTCGATTCCTATTGCATTAACCGAAGCATGGGAACTCGGCAAAATAAAATCAGGTGATACTGTTGTTTTGGCTGCTTTTGGTAGCGGATTTACCTGGGCGAGTGCTATTATTAAATGGTAAGATGATTTGGTATGGAATCGAAAAGTCCGAAGTTGGCATACTTCGGACTTTTCTTTTTACTACAACTATTTAAACTATTTTTATAAAACACCACTGTTTTGGGTTTCGTTTTGCTGTCTTTTTTTTCTTTCTATGGCTTTATTTTTGCCACTACCAAAACGATAATTGAATCCTATATAAACCGATTGACTCTCCCAGTTGAATTGTCCGTATTGCTTTTTAGGTCGTTCAGCAGTAAATGCATAATGCATCGTATTGAAAACATCACTCATTCTGGCGGTCAGAGTTCCTGCTCCTTTTAGTACAGTAAGACTGGATCCTATATCCATTTTCCAAATAGGTTTTCCTAAAAGTTGTGTTCCTAAATCTTTTCCACGATACATGGCTGATAACTGAAAGCGTAAAATTTTAGATGCTTTAAAAGTATTATTAATTCGTGCATTGAAAGCGGTTACATCTGCTTCAACATATTCTCCGGAAATCACACCCTTTATTTTTCTATTATAAGCATCTAAACTGATGTTGCTGCTCAGCCATTTTGTGAAATCCAAATTGGTTGAAACTTCAAATCCATAAGCATTGTTGTCGTCCAGATTTGCGTAAGACAAAATTTGTTTTGAAGGATCATCAGGGTTTTCGAATAAGGTTCGGGTAATTTCGTTATTAATTCTTCTGTAGAAAATACCGGAAGTTATAGAGCCTAATTTTGTTTTTCGGGTATAATTTAGCTCATAAGAATTGGTAAACTGAGGGCGAAGATCAGGATTTCCTTCTGAATCAATTTGTGGGGTACTCCAGTCTCTAATCGGGTTAAGCTGACCAATACTTGGTCTGTCGACTCTTCTTGAAAAACTTAAGTTGAACGAATTCTTTTCGGTAGGGGAATAGTTCAAAAATCCGGAAGGATACAGTGTTAATATATCATGATTAAAAGAGGCGTCTGTTTCGTTTACTTTTTTGAAAAAACCGGAGGCTTCATATTGTTCAATTCTAGTACCCACTTGCGTACTCCATTTTTTCCATTGTTTGCCAATGGTAGCATAAGTAGAGTAAATTTTTCGGTCGTATTGAAAGTCGGCATTATAGGCATTGTCCTCTAATAAATTATTAGTTACATTTTCGATTCTGCTTTCCAATCCTAATTCTAATTTTACAGTTTCAGATAATGGATTGGTATAATCTAAATTGATTAAAGTATTGTTCCTTTGATTTTTGATGTTATTAGTTCTGGGGTCACTGTAATAAGCATCTTCTCTATTATCTCCGTTGTTGTAATTGATTTCGAGTTCTATATTGTGCCCTTCTTTTTTGAAATCTTTTTTATAATCTAAATTGTAGGTTTGAGAATAATTGTCAATTTGGTTGGTGAATATTTGGGTAATGTCTGTTTTTGTTGGATCGACAAAATCAATTATTGACAGTGAGTTTCCTTTGCCGTTAAATATATTCTGGTTGGTATAGAAAGACAGCGTGTTTTTGTCATTGATGTAAAAGTCTAAACCTACTTTGGCTAAATGCGAATTATTGTTGTTTATAAAAGTGTAGTTTTGAAAATCTTCTAAACCCCCTTCGGTAGTATTGATATAACCATAATTGGTGCGTTTTCCAACATTCAATCCATAATTAGCATAGTAATTAAATTTTCCATTGCGATAATTCATGTCAACCGAAGAGTTAAGTTTTGGTGTTTTCCCAAATGTTACGCCATTATTGATGCTTCCGTTAAAACCTATTTTACTGTTTTTGTTTAAGACAATGTTTATTATTCCACTCATTCCTTCCGGATTGTATTTGGCAGAAGGATTGGTAATTAATTCTATCTGTTTTATTGATGAAGAAGGAATTTGCTGCAACAGTTGTGCTGCATCTATTGTAGTAGGTTTTCCATCAATTAGTATTCGAACATTTGAGTTTCCTCTAAGACTAATTGCATTAGTTTGCGGGTCAACGCTTACAGAAGGAATATTATTCATAATCTCCGAAGCTGTGGAACCTGCGGCAATTAAATCCTTACCAACATTAATTATTTTGCGGTCTATTTTTTGTTCAATAGTTGATTTTTCGCTTATTATATCCACACTTTTTAACTCAATAGCGTCTTCTTCTAAAATGATTGTGTTGAGGTTTACATCCGAATTTTTTGAAGTGAGCGTGATTGGAGTGGAAATGGTTTTGTAGCCAATAAATTGGAATTCTATGTCGTATTTTGTCAATTCAAGGCTTTTTATATGAAAAGTTCCTTTTTCAGATGTAATAGCACCCGAAATGATTTTGTTGTTTTCCTTGACAATTATATTTACATAAGGCAGTGGTTGGTTCGTTTTCTTATCGACTACTTTTCCACTAATGCTTCCTGGTTTGATAGTAGTAATCGATGTTGCCGAGTTTTGTGCTCCTATCGAAATAAGATTTACGAATAAGCAAACTAAGATTAATTTGATTTTCATGGTTATACAGTTTGTTTAATTTTAAATAAAAATCAAAGATATGTATTTTTTAAATAATACTATGCAATGCAAGGTACTATTTTGTTGGGGTGAATAAAAAATATTTCAATGTCAGTTGTAATGATTTGTAAATAGGCTGTGAAAAGTTGAAAAAGTTCGTTTCCTTTTGAGTTTTACAGGAGGTTTTAATTATTGAGAATGTGGAGTTTTTTTGTGTGAAAAATTAATCTTGTTTTCCAATTTTCCAATTGCCACATAATAACTATCTTTGCGCACTTTATAAAATAAGATACAAAATGACATTATCCGAAATTCTTACGCCTTCTATCCAGAATGCTGTTCAAGATTTATTTGAAGTTACCATTGAAAAAGTTGAATTTCAAGCAACACGTAAGGAATTTGAGGGCGATATTACTATGGTAATTTTTCCTTTGTTGAAAATCACAAAGAGCAATCCTGTAGAGTTAGGAAATAAAATTGGAAACTATTTAGTTGAAAATGTAGTTGAGGTAAGTGGTTTTAATGTGGTTTCAGGTTTCCTGAATATTGTTATTTCAGATGCGTATTATTTGAATTTCTTCAACGGAATTAAAGATAAGGAAAAGTACGGTTTTGTAACTCCAAGTCCAGAAGATAAGGCAGTAATGGTCGAATATTCTTCGCCAAATACTAATAAACCTTTGCATTTAGGTCACGTTCGTAATAATTTATTAGGTTATTCGGTGGCTGAAATTATCAAAGCTTCGGGTAAAAAAGTCTATAAAACTCAAATCATCAACGATAGAGGAATTCACATTTGCAAGTCGATGTTGGCTTGGCAAAAATTTGGAAAAGACCAAACGCCAGAATCAACGGGATTAAAAGGAGATAAATTAGTTGGAAATTTTTATGTGGCTTTTGATAAGGCATATAAAGAAGAAATCAATCAATTAATATCAGCAGGAAAAACCGAAGAAGAAGCTAAGAAACAAGCACCGATTATTCTTGAAGCCCAGGAAATGTTGTTGAAATGGGAAGCAGGAGATGAAGAAGTGATTGCGCTTTGGAAAAAAATGAACCAATGGGTTTATGATGGATTTGCTGCCACTTATAAAAGTATGGGGGTTGATTTTGATAGTTATTACTACGAAAGCAATACTTATTTGTTAGGAAAAGATGTGGTTCAAATGGGATTGGAAAAAGGCATCTTCGAAAAAGATCCTGACGGTTCAGTTTGGATTGATTTGACTAATGAAGGTTTAGACCGTAAAATTGTATTGCGTTCTGACGGAACTGCAGTGTATATGACGCAAGATATTGGAACGGCAATTCAACGTGTGAAAGACTATTCAGATGTTGGCGGAATGGTTTACACCGTTGGAAACGAACAGGATTACCATTTTAAAGTTTTGTTCCTTATTTTGAAAAAACTAGGCTTTGACTGGTCTGAAAATCTATTTCATTTGTCTTATGGAATGGTGGATTTGCCTTCTGGAAAAATGAAATCTCGTGAAGGAACTGTAGTTGATGCTGATGATTTGATGCAAGAAATGACGGATACTGCTCAGAAAATATCGGAAGAATTAGGGAAATTAGATGGTTATTCAGAAGAAGAAAAAGCTAAATTGTTTAAGACTATTGGTCTTGGTGCTTTGAAATATTATATTCTAAAAGTAGATCCTAAAAAGCGTATTTTGTTTAATCCTGAAGAATCAGTTGATTTTGCTGGAAATACAGGGCCGTTTATTCAATATACTTATGCCCGAATTCAATCGATTATAAGAAAAGCTGATTTTGATTTTTCGAATGTTTCTAAAATTGAAACTTTACACGAAAAAGAAAAAGAATTGCTAAAACAATTGGAGTTGTTTCCAGAAGTAATTCAAAATGCGGCTCATAATCACAGTCCGGCATTATTAGCTAATTATACTTATGATTTGGTAAAAGAATACAATTCATTCTATCAGGCGGTGCCAATTCTTGGTGAAGCCGATTTAGAAATAAAAATATTCAGAGTACAATTGTCTAAAAAAGTAGCCGATACTATTGCTGCTTCTTTTAGTTTGTTAGGAATTAATGTTCCTGAGAGAATGTAAAATAAATAGGATTACAGTAATGAAAAACGGCCTCTATCTGAGACCGTTTTTTTGTTTTTATCTTATTTAGAGAATAATTATTAAAAAACTAATCATTGATGTTTCAATATTCTAATGAACTAATTGCCTAATTATCTATTTAGTTTATCTTTGCACTTCAATAAAATAAAAAATCATGTTCGATAATTTAAGCGAAAAATTAGATAAAGCTTTTCATATACTAAAAGGTCACGGTAAAATTACCGAAGTAAACGTTGCTGATACCTTAAAAGAAGTTCGTAGAGCATTACTTGATGCCGATGTGAATTTTAAAATTGCCAAAGATTTTACCGCAAGAGTAAAAGATAAAGCAATAGGTCAGGACGTATTAACTACTTTACAGCCAGGACAATTATTGGTGAAGTTGGTTAAAGACGAGTTGACTGAATTAATGGGAGGTGACGTAGCAGGAATCAATTTGCAAGGAACACCTTCTGTGATTTTGATGTCAGGTTTACAAGGTTCTGGAAAGACTACTTTTTCTGGGAAATTGGCTAATTATCTTCAAACAAAAAAGAATAAAAAAGTACTTTTAGTAGCTTGTGATATTTACCGTCCTGCAGCAATCCAACAATTGTATGTTGTTGGAGATTCGATAGCTGTTGAAGTATATTCAGAGCCAGAGAATAAAAATCCGGTTGAAATTGCACAAAATGCGATCAAGCATGCTAAGGCAAACGGATTTAATGTTGTTATTGTCGATACCGCTGGTCGTTTGGCAGTAGACAAGGAAATGATGGACGAAATTGCTCGTGTTCACGCTGCGATTAAGCCACAGGAAACCTTATTCGTTGTGGATTCGATGACAGGACAAGATGCTGTAAATACAGCAAAAGCGTTCAACGATATCTTGAATTTTGACGGTGTTATCTTGACTAAATTAGATGGTGATACCCGTGGTGGAGCTGCATTGTCTATTAAATCGGTTGTCAATAAACCAATTAAATTTGTAGGTACTGGTGAAAAAATGGATGCAATTGATGTTTTCTATCCTGTTCGTATGGCAGAACGTATCCTTGGAATGGGAGACGTTGTTTCTTTGGTAGAAAGAGCACAAGAGCAATTTGACGAAGAAGAAGCCAGAAAGTTACAAAAGAAGATTGCGAAGAATGAATTCGGTTTTGATGATTTCTTAACTCAGATTCAACAAGTAAAGAAAATGGGTAATATGAAGGATTTGGTTGGAATGATACCAGGAGCTTCAAAAGCCATGAAAGATGTAGAAATTGAAGACGATGCTTTCAAACATATTGAAGCTATTATTCATTCGATGACTCCAATAGAAAGAAAAAAACCAGCTTTGATTGATGTAAAAAGAAAAGCAAGAATTGCTAAAGGTTCTGGAACCAAGATTGAGCAAGTGAATCAGTTGATGAAGCAATTTGACCAAATGAGCAAAATGATGAAAATGATGCAAGGTCCAGGTGGAAAAAACCTGATGAAAATGATGGGCGGTATGAAAGGGATGCCTGGTGGAATGCCGGGAATGAAATAAAAAAAAGTGTTCAGCCTGCCTGTCGGCAGACAGGTGTTCAGTTTTTTAGTATTCAGATTTTAGACATTATAAAAAATAAAAAAGTATTCAGTTTTAAGTTTTAGCCTTTAGAACTTAAACTTTAAAAAAAATAACGATGCAAATATTAGACGGAAAAAAAACTTCGGAAGACATTAAAAAAGAAATTGCAGCAGAAGTACAACAAATGAAATCCAATGGGGAAAAAGTACCTCATTTAGCAGCTGTCATAGTTGGTAATAATGGAGCAAGTTTAACTTATGTGGGAAGTAAAGTACGTTCTTGCGAGCAAATTGGTTTCGACTCTACTTTGGTAGCTTTGCCAGAAACCATTACTGAATCTGAGTTATTAGCTAAAATCAAAGATTTGAATGAAGATGATAATTTAGATGGTTATATCGTTCAATTGCCTTTGCCAAAACATATTGATGAGCAAAAAATCTTGATGGCTATTGATCCTGATAAAGATGTTGATGGTTTTCATCCGGCTAATTTTGGTAAAATGGCTTTGGATATGGAAACTTTTTTGCCGGCAACTCCATTTGGAATTATGGAATTGTTAGAGCGTTACAAAGTAGAAACTTCAGGAAAACATACTGTTGTAATTGGTCGTAGTCATATTGTAGGTCGTCCGATGAGTATTTTGATGAGTCGTAAAGGATATCCTGGTGATTCAACAGTAACTTTGACACACAGTCGTACCAAAAACTTGGAAGAATACACTAAAAATGCTGATATCATTATTACAGCTTTAGGAGTACCGGAATTTTTAAAAGCTGATATGGTAAAAGACGGTGTAGTGATTATTGATGTGGGTATTACTCGTGTGGATGATGCTACAAACTCAAAAGGATATGTAATTAAAGGAGATGTTGATTTTGACGGAGTAAGTAAAAAATCATCTTTTATTACTCCCGTTCCGGGAGGAGTAGGACCAATGACGATTGCGATGTTGTTGAAAAACACACTTTTAGCTAGAAAGATCAGAAGTAGAAAATAACTTTAGATACTTTTATACAATAAAACCCAAGGCAGAAGTCTTGGGTTTTGTGTTTTTATATGTAATGATGTTGTTCCATTTGTTTTGCAATTGTTTCTTCCAGATTTTTTAAAACAATAGGTTTGGTAACAAAATCATCCATACCACTAGCGATTGCTTTGGTTTTGTCTTCATCAAAAGCGCTAGCCGTTACTGCAATAATTGGAATGTTTCTCGATTTGTATTTTGCTAATGAATGGATTTCTTTTGTGGCTTCAAATCCATCCATTTCGGGCATGTGCAAGTCCATGAAAATAATGTCATAATCATTTTCATTATAAAGAGAAACGGCTTCTTTTCCATTGTTGGCAATGTCCGAAGGGATATTTAGTTTGTTTAGAAGTTTGTATAATACTTTTTGGTTGATTATATTGTCCTCAACAATTAATGCCTTAGTAATGATTGGGTCTTTTGTATTATTGATTATAGTCTGATTATTTTCTTCAATTAGAATGGCATTTGTATTGATTTTGAAAGGAATTTCAAAGCTAAAACAAGATCCGCCAGTTTCTAATGACATAATGTTCAGTTTGCTTCCTCCCATCAGTTCTACCAATTGGTTAGAAATAGTCAGACCTAATCCGGTGCCGCCATATTTTCTTGTGGTAGTTAAATCAGCCTGTTCAAAGGCTAAAAGAATTTGTTCAGTCTTATCAGCATCAATGCCTATGCCGGAATCTATAATTTTAAAATTAATGTACTGAACATCGTCTATTTGATGTAATAAATTCACTTCAAGTTTAACATCGCCTTGAGACGTGAATTTAATTGCATTGTCAATAAGATTGATCAATACTTGTTGTAATCGTAAATTATCAGCTAGGATGTTATTGATAATTTTAGGATCATAGGTAAAATGCAGTTTTATGTTTTCATCATTGATTCGGTATTCGAATAGTCGAATCAGTTTAGAGAGTTCTTTTTTAAGATGTATGGGATAGTGTTCTAATTTCATTTTGCCGGCTTCCATTTTAGAATGGTCCAGGATCATATTTACAATGCCTAAAAGATGATTAGCGCTATGTTCAGCAATTTCAATATGTTCTGTTTGTTCGCTATTTAAGCTGCTTGTTTTAAGCATGTTCAACATTCCAATAACGCCGTTAAGAGGAGAGCGAATCTCATGACTCATGTTGGCGAGAAATTGTGTTTTGAAAGTTGCTGTTTTATTAGCCTGTTCTGTTTTCTTTTCTAAGAAAATAATGTTTTCAGATAGCTTTTCTTTTAATATTCCGTAACTTTTTAACAGAAAATCAACTTCCCTGATGGAGGAGTCATGATTTAAATTGGATACAGGTTCTTTAAAATTAGATTTTATATAGTTTGAAATATCTAACGAAAGCAATTGGATGTCTTTTGTGAAATATTTAGAAATGTAAATACACAATAGTAAGGCGATTAATGCCATCAGTAAGGTTTGACATAATTGTGTATAAAACAAGGTCTCTTTTAATTCATTAATCCTTTTTTTATTATGGGCTATGAT
Source organism: Flavobacterium undicola (assembly GCF_009909155.2). GTDB lineage: Bacteria > Bacteroidota > Bacteroidia > Flavobacteriales > Flavobacteriaceae > Flavobacterium > Flavobacterium undicola. The sequence continues at coordinate 52,868 of NZ_JAAAPM020000025.1, read as the reverse complement.
TTGAACAAAGGAACTTTCGATAAATTCATTGATCAGGTTTATATTTTTATACAAGCCCTGATTTTCTGAAACGCCTAGTTGTGAACTCAATTTTACCAAAGAATCAAAATTGTTTTTGTAATCGATAAGTACTTCTTGGGTGGCAGCATCAATATTTTTTTCTTTCAAAGTTTGATGGAAGAGGCTTTCAAATTTTTTGATGGAAGTTTTGTCCGAACGCAACAGATAGTCTTTCTCGTGCCTGCGAAACTGTAGTAAAGTGATTTTGTCTAAAGAAGACTTTTCTTCGAGGAAATGGGCTTTGTCTCTCATTTTACCTTCAATTCCGTAATCTTTAAAGCCTCGAATTAATGCTATTTCTTTGAATTGGTTTACGATAGTATAGAGGTGGTCTATTTCTTTTGAAACAGCAGTCATAGTTGGATTACTACCAATATTTAATTCTTTCGACTCTTCGAATAGTAGATCGATTTCCTTTTTTTGACTTTTTAAATGTTCTATGTATAGCTTTAGGTCTTTTTGGTTGTGATGGATATAAAAGTCTTTTCCTTTGTATCCGGACAATAAAAAAGTTTGGAAATTTTTTATGTTAGAGGTGAATTCCTGTGAAATTCGATACGATTTATAGGTGAAGTTATTCAAGACATCCACTTTGCGGTCGATATACTGATAAAGCATAAACCAAACCACAATCAATGCAATCATTGATGAAAAGGATAAAAATATTTGTGTTCTGAAGTAACGAAAATTGTTGAAGAAAAATTTCAAGGCAGTTGTATTTAATGCTCTGCAAATTTATTAGGTTCATCAGCAAAACAGATTAATAGACTTCAAACAAAAGGTTAAGTTATTGTTTACTGATTGGAATTTATGCTCAGTTGGATATTTATTTATCAATTTACAGGAACAATTTTTCCAGCTATATATGGCTTTACTAGTGTTTTAAGTTTAAATAAGTAAGATTTTTTATCAAAACGCTTGTTATTTGAATAATAATTTATTTCTTTGTGTGCTACAAAACTAGTACACTAATAAAATATATTTATGATAAGTATTCAACACCTAACGTTTCAGTACAAAAAGCAGGACGCTTTGTTTACTGATTTATCTTTTGAGCAGCACAATGGAAGCATTGTAGGTTTGCTGGGGAAAAATGGTGCCGGTAAATCAACTTTTCTCAAGTTGATTACAGGCTTGCTAAAACCACAAATTGGAGAATTGAATATTAATGGTTTTAAACCCTTTGATCGATTGCCTGATTTTTTGTCAGATATCTATATGGTTTCTGAGGAGTTTTCGTTTCCTTCGATAACTATTGTATTGTATATAAAGGCAACAGCTCCTTTGTATCCCAAATTCGATTATGAAAAAATGAATAAAATCCTTCAGGAATTCGAATTAGATGCTAAAAAAAATCTAAACGGACTTTCGCACGGACAACGTAAAAAATTCCTGATTGCTTTTGCCTTATCAACTAATTGCAGTTTGCTTATTCTGGACGAACCAACAAATGGTTTGGATATTCCGTCTAAGAGTTTGTTTCGAAAAATATTGGTCAGCTCCGTTTCTGATGAACAATTGGTTTTAATTTCAACTCATCAGGTAAAAGATATCGAAACGATAATTGATACCATCGTGGTGCTTGATGAAGGGAAAATGGTTTATAACGAATCGGTTTTTAATATTAGTCAGCAACTGCAATTTAAAACTGTAATGAGTTTAGCGGGAATAGAAAACCTAATTTATCAAGAGAAATGTCTTGGTGGATACCGAATCATAACAGCAGCGGATGAACTTGAAGAAACCGAAATTGACATTGAACTGCTTTTTAACGCTATTATCAATAAAGTAACCTTAAAATCTATAAGCCATGTCGTTTAATAACCATTTTAATTTCAACCGATTTGTTCGTTTATTTCAGCAGGATTTGTTAATTAATAGAACAAAATACCTTTTAGCTATTCTTGGATTAGGATTGATAACTTATTTATTGACCTATTGGTTTCTTAGTTCGAGTAAAAGTAGCATAATGAGTTATGCCGAAAGTATCAATAATCTTTATATGGTTTGTTTTATGTTTTTTATGATGGGAGTTGGTGTGATTGTAGGGACTGCATTTCCTGATTTGACTGATAAAATTAAAACGGCAAATTATTTACTTTCTCCAGGTTCAGCATTTGAGAAATTTCTGGTGCAGTTTTTATTGAGAATAGGAATTTTTATTCCTATAGCTTTGGGGATTTTTTGGATAGCCATTCGTTTGGCTAAAGCTTCCTTAATTCCTGAAATGCTTTATGAAACTCATTTTTTTGATCCGGCTGTAGTTCCTTATTTTGAATATCGCCTTTTAGTAACCAGAGTTGATAAAGTGTGGGATATTTGGCAGATACTGTTTATGATTTTTGGTTTTTTCTCTTATGGAACTTATCTTTTTGCAGGGACAACTTACTTTAAACGCTATGCTTTGGTTAAAACCGTAGTGATTTCGGCTATTTTATTCTTTAGCTGTATTTTGTTTTCTATGTTACTATCTAATATTTTTTATACTCAAACTAAATTTTTTGATATTCGATTACAAACATTTTATGTTACGGAAAATTTAGATAGTACTGAATTTTCTTTGTTATCGATATCGTTACTTTCATGGGTATTCTTTATAGGAATGGCTTATTTTAAATTAAAAGAAAAAGAGGCTTAATATGGATTTTAAATCAACCAAAGGGATTTATCTGCAAATAGTAGACAATCTCTGTCGGCAAATTTTGGAAGGACAATTGCAATCGGGTGATCGGGTGGCTTCGGTGCGGGATTTGGCTGCCGAATTTGAAGTGAATCACAACACGGTCATGCGTGCTTATGCTAATTTGCAAGAATCCGGAATTTTTGATAACAAACGGGGCATTGGATTTTTTGTTTCCGAAAATGCTTTCGAATTAATAAAGGCCAATGAAAAAGCCAATTTTTTCAGCCAGGATTTGCCTGATTTTCTTCTTAAAGTAAAATTACTCCAACTTAACAGTGCCGATTTAAACGAATTAGTAACGGCTATTAAAAATAACGACTATGAAAATATCTAACATCATATTTATTTCTTTTTTAATTTTCCTTTTTGGAGGAATCACTTTGCTATTTATCGGTTCAAAATATTATAAGGGGATTAATGATAAGTCTAATTTTGCAATTCAAGAAAAGAAAACACCTCCTTTTTCGGTTGTAGTTGCAGAACCGGGAGCCATTTTTTATTTAAAGAATGGAAAGCAAAACAAAATAAAGCAAAGCTATAGGAAAGATGCTGTTCCCAATTTTGCTCCTTTTGTTGTTCGAAACGATACTCTTTTTATGTATTCAGTTAAAAAAGAACAGTCTAAAGAACCTTATTTAATAATTGTTCCCGAAGTTTTTTGTGTAAATGTAAAAAGTATCGTAGCTAAAGAAAACTCGGATGTTCATTTGGAGAAGTTTGAAACGGATACTTTAAGTGTTACCATGAATAAGTCCAGACTGGATTGGAGATTTGATACGGTTACTCAAGTATCCATAAAAGCTAAAGAGTCCAACATTTATCTTGAGGGAGAAAAAATAGAAAATTTAGCGGTTAAATTAGACAAAACAAAACTAAGGGCAGCTGCAAAAATAAGAATTGATAAATTGTCAGGAAGTTTAAAAAATGATTCCGGTGGTGATTTTTCTTTAAGTAATAGTGTTCATCTTGACGCAGATAAAACAAGTAATTATGTTTTTTATAATTAAATCTAGATCAAATTTTAAAAAGATTTAGTTAAAATTTGAATCTGCCAGTTTGTTTGTAATGAATGATATGTTGGAGTAATCACTCCAATCGATTGGTTGTGTTCAAAAAAAAAGGATTCCTTATCACCTTTCTACTACAATACAATTTTTTAACAAACAGTTCAGAACAGTTTTTCGTTAATTAATTCATAGGTTTGAAATATAAAACAAATCTTACGCAATAGTTAACCATTAATTAACAGTTAAAAATCAATCATCCATCAATTATGAGAAACACATTTATCTTCATTTTTCTCTTGTTATGCTGCTGCTTTTCCTCTTTTGCACAAAAAAGTATTATAATTAACGGTAAAATCGTCAAAGACAAAACAGCATCTCCTATCGAATCGGCAACGGCGTATTTGATTCATCCCAAAGATTCTTCGGTAGTAGCCTATACCATTTCGGATAAAGATGGATTATTCAAATTAGAAACCAAAGCCAGTACAGAAAATCTAATTTTTAAAGTTTCAGCAGAAGGCTATAAAGAGTTTTCTAAAGCTATCGATAAATTGACCACAAATATCGATTTGGGTGTTTTTAAACTCTTGGAATACGAAAACAAACTCAATGAAGTGGTTGTAAAAAGTACTGCTCCGCCCATTCGCGTCAAGAAAGATACGTTGGAATTTAATGCTTCTTCGTTTAAGCTGCGTCCAGATGCTAATGTCGAAGCTTTACTGAAACAATTGCCCGGAGTTACCATTGATGCCGACAAGAAAATTATGGTAAACGGTAAAGAAGTCAATCAGATATTGGTCAACGGAAAACCTTTTTTTGGTGAAGATGGTAAAGTGGCGCTTCAAAACCTTCCTTCGGAAATTATTAAAAAAGTACAGGTTTCGGATACCAAAACCAAAGAAGAAGAATTCACCAAGCAAGCTTCGAGTTCGAATAATGCCTCCATTAATTTAACGATTGAAAAAGACAAAAATAAAGGCTTTTTTGGGAAAGTGTTGGGCGGTTACGGCAGCTCAGATCGCTATGAAAGCAGTGCTTTGTTGAGTTATTTCAAGGATAAAAGACGCATCAGTTTTTTGGCTTCTTCCAATAATATCAATGCGACCGGTTTTTCTATGGATGAGGTTTTTGACAATATGGGTGGTGGAAGAAATTGGAATTCACGTGCGCCATCGATAGGAGGAGGAACCGGAATTATCAAGTCGAATATGATTGGGTTGAATTATGCCGACGAATGGTTTAAAGGCGCTAAGTCTACTGGGAATTATTATTTCACGAATTCGGATTCTGAAAATAAAAATAGAACGACCGAACTCACTTTGTTGCCAACGGGTTCTTTAGTGGCCGAATCAACTTCAAACACAAATAAGGAATTTTCCAAGCATAATGCCGATTTTAATTTGGAGTATGACATTACGCCTGCAACGAAAATCATTGTTACACCCAAACTCGAAAAAGGAACAACTACATCGACTACTGATTTTGATAAAAAAACCGTGGATGAAAACAATCAATTGATCAATACGAGTGATTCCTATAATACGAATGAAACGGATAATACCAATTTCCAAAACAACATTTCTGTTTTTACAAAAGCGAAGAAAAAGGGAAGGTATTTTACAGCTAATTTCCAAAATGAAAATTCAAAGAACGATTCCAATTCCATTATAAATTCATCGACAGTTTTCACTCAAGGAACCAGTCCGGATGATTTTCGTAATCAAAATGTGAAAGCGGTCAATCAGAGGGATAAATATTCTAACTCTATTCGATATGCAGAACCCATTACCGATTCTTTAAGTATCAATTTCAAAATCTCCTCTTATCTGGATAAAACATCTAATGACAAAAAAACTTTCGATTTTAATTCGGGTTCTGATGCTTATAACGATCGTAATGAATTGATGACTAATTTTATTTCTTCATCAACATTACAAATTGCTTCTTCGGTAGGGTTTGCAATTCGTAAAAATAAATTTGATTTAAGCGTATCGATGAATGCTTTTTTTCTTAAAACAGACTTTCATTCTTTGTATTTGAATTCCACTACTGATTTGAATAAAAACTTTGTTATTCCAGATGCAGACATCGATTTTAATTATAAATTATCAAAATCAAAAACATTTTATGGGGGGTATCATAGTGGATTTTGGATTCCTAAAGGAGATTATTTTATGCCTGTTGCCAATTTAGAAAATCCTTTGAACACTTTTATAGGAAATCCGGATATTAGACTTCAAAAAATTCACAGGGTTAATTTTGGTTTTCAAAATTATGACTTTAAATCCCGTTCCGGTTATTATGTATATTCGAATCTAGCCTATTATGACATCAACTACGTTTCATCTTCTGTATATAACGAAAATGGAAAGCAAACCACCACTTATGCCAATGTTTTTGGGACTTATGAAAGTAGTTTAGGTGCAAATTGGAATAAAACCATAAAAAAGAATGCGCATACTTTCGGTTTGAATTTTGGTTTGAATACCAATTATAATTTAGATAAAGGTTTTACCAATGGGCAATTGTATTCGGCAAAAACGCTGCGTGTTTCACCAGCTATACGATTGTCGTATGATTATGGTACATTATTGAGCATCAAACCATCTTATAATTTTGCTTACAATGATACTCGATATAAAAATAGTTCAGTAAGTGCAAGGTCAAATAAATCGCATAATTTCAATGTTGAAATGACTAACTTTTGGCCTAAGAATTGGGTTTTCGGAAATGACTTTGGTTATTCTTATAATTCTAATATTTCCGGAGGTTACAAAAAAGATTTCTACCTGTGGAATACCAGTTTGTCTTACAAATTTGCAGAGGATAAAATGACTTTCAAAGTGAAGGTGTATGATTTGCTGAATCAAAATCAGAGTACTTCCAGAACCATTACACCAACGGCTGTTGTAGATGCCGAAAATACCGTTTTAAAACGCTATGTAATGTTCTCGTTATTGTATAAATTTCAAAATTTTGCCGTGAAGAAAAAGAACTAAAAAACTATAAACAACCATTATAAACCTTTTAACCAACCAAAAAAATATGAAAAAAATCTTTATTATTCTTGTTACGCTTCTTGTAAGCTGTGGCGTTTTTTCGCAGAAAACAATTGACAAACCAAATTATGGTTCAGGAAAGTTGACTAAAAAAGAAGCTGTATCAAATATCGCAACGGTTCATTGTAAATTAAAAGGAAATGTAATTGGAGGAAATTCAACGTACCTGATGTTAGTTACTGAAAAAGACGATCCGTTTCATAGCGGTACAAAAATCCCAATCAAAGAAGGGCAGTTTGAATATAATATTGTATCTCCTTTTTCAGAAAAATATACTTTGATTTTGGGTGAAGAATTGGAGAATGGTACTTTTATACCGATTGATTTCTTTGCAGAAAATGGTTCAGTTGAGTTTGTATTGCATACTTCCCAAGAATTTGATAAAAATACAATCTCAGGAGGGAAATTGACAGACAAAATGGTTTCATTTGAAAAAGAGCAAATAAGAATTTTTGATCCAATTGTAAAACCTATTAAAGATGAAAGTCACTCTCTAATGGATACCAATAATTATTTTAGCGAAGCGGTAACTACTATTCAGGAAAAAATTAAAAATCTTAAACAAGGAGAGGAGCTTAATAAAGCTTATAGAATAAAAGAGGAATTGTTAGAGACAGACAAGGGTTATACTATCAGGGCATGGTTTCTAAAAAATAAGATGGATTCTATCAAAAAATTAAAATACAATTGGGAAGCAAAGTATATAGCCTCTAATCAGAATATTTTTTCTTATTCACTTTTATTAAATGAGGTTAGATGGTATAAACAAAACAAGAAAAATATCGATATTAATGTGGTTAACAATTTATTTTCTAGTTATTCAAAAAAGTTTCCATTACATCCTTATACCAAACAAATCGAAGATATATTGGAAGCAATAAAAACAATAAAAGTGGGAGGTATGTTTGTTGATTTTTCTGCACCAAATTTTGAAGGACAAACTATAAGTGCTTCAGATGTAGTTACGGGCAAAGTAGCTTTAATTGATTTGTGGGCTTCTTGGTGTGGACCTTGCAGAATAACGAGTAAAAGCTATATTCCAATATATGAGAAATACAAAGAAAAAGGATTAGTCATCCTTGGAGTTGCTAATGAATTTAAAAACACTAATGCTTTTGTAAAGGCCATTGAAAAAGACAAATATCCTTGGTTAAATCTAATTGAATTGGATAATAAAAACCGAATTTGGGATAAATATAATGTTTCAAATTCAGGAGGTTCAACTTTTTTGATTGATTCTAACGGTGTAATTGTAGCCATTCATCCAGATGCGGAAGAATTGGATAAAATATTATCCAAATTATTGAATTAGTATCTTCCTCTCTAAAGTAATTTCTAAAAAAAATCCGTTTTTGATAGTGTCATTTCGGAAATTAAATTAACTTTGTATTTCAAAGTACTTTAATTATGAATCAGAAGCACCAAGAAGACTTATCACACATTCGCTCTATGATGGAGCGTTCTTCAAGATTTATATCTTTAAGCGGACTCTCAGGAGTTTTTGCTGGATTGTCTGCCTTGATTGGCGGTTTGTATGCGTATCAATTGTTTGAGAAAAACGGAATTAATTATTTCGAAGGAAAAGACAAGGAGTTTTCTATGAGTTTAATTTCAGAACTCATTTTTAGTGGTGCTGTTATTTTTGCTTTTGCATTAACGTTCGGAATTTTATTTACCGTTAGAAAAAGTAAAAAATACAATTTACCTATTTGGACTTCGACAACTAAAAATATGTTATTCAATCTTGCTATTCCATTAGCAGTAGGAGGAGTTTTTTGTTTGGCGCTCTTGTATCATCAAATGTATGTTTTAATTGCACCAGCCACTTTAATGTTTTATGGTTTAGCACTTGTAAATGCTGAAAAATATACTTTTTCAGATATTAAATATCTGGGCTATTGCCAACTAATTTTGGGATGTATTTCTGTTTTTTATCTGGGTTATGGTTTGGTTTTTTGGATACTGGGCTTTGGTATTTTGCATATCTTGTACGGATTAGTAATGTTCAAAAAGTATAAATAAAACCACCAATGGGAATCATTGATAAATTAAATAAAGATTTTGAAAGTCGTGTCAGATTAGGGATTATGTCTATTCTGATGGTCAACGATTGGATAGATTTTACCGAAATGAAAACACTTTTGAATATTACTGATGGTAATTTAGCGAGTCATTCTTCTGCCTTAGAGAAGGCTGAATATATTGAAATAAAGAAAGAATTTGTGGGTAAAAAACCTAAAACCTCCTATCGAGTAACCAATAGAGGACGCGCGGCCTTTAACGAACACTTGAATAGTCTTGAAAAATTAATGAAATCGAATAACTAAAATTTTTTTGTCTAAATACTTTGAAAAGCAAAGTACTTTTAATTTTAAAACTATGAAAAAACTACATTTTATTTTAGCCAGCAGTTTGATTTTTACGCTGCTTTTTTACAACGAGGATTTGGGGCTTAATTGGTCTATTTTCGGGATAGTACAAACTACCTTAATTTGTTATTTCTTCCAAGAGAAACTTAGCAGTAGGTTACATTTGGTTTTAGTGATAACATCGGTGTTGTCCTGTTTTGCTTTTGCCTGGTACGGCGATTTTGCTTCTTTTTTCGCTATGGCTTTTTCAATTATTTTTCTCCAATTCAAAACTCAAGAACCTAATCTTAAAGTACTACAAGTATTTCCACTTGTTTTGGTAAACGGAATTGCATCATTAGGTCGAATTTTGATGTTTAGCCAATATATTCCCAAACGGAAAGTCAATAATGGCTTTGCTAAAAAGTTGATAGCCTATTTTATTATTCCAGCTGTATTTCTGGGATTGTTTTTAATTGTGTATTCTTTTGGTAGTGATCATTTTTCGTCTTTGTTTACCGATTATTACTTAGATATTGATGCCTGGCAAGCATTTGTGCTTACCGCTTTAGGATTTTATATTTCATTTACTTTTTGGAATTATTGGATACCGGAAGTTTGCTATGAAAAGAATGAATTATTAGATAATGATTTTAAAGAAGAAGCGAAAACTGAAAATCAAAATTCATTTTCGTTTTTAGATATAAATTTCGAAAGAAGAAGTGGCGAGATTACTTTACTTCTTTTAAATGCGTTGCTTTTGGTTTTTATAGTCACTTATAATTACGAACAGTTTTTTGAAGTTGTCGAAAAATCAAAATTGAGTTCAGCTACACACGAAAGGGTAAATGCTGTCATTTTTTCTATCGTTATGGCTGTTGGTGTGATTTTATTCTACTTTAAAGGGGGATTTAATTTTGATAAAAAAGCAAAAACTTTGAAACGATTATCTAAAATCTGGATTCTGTTAAATGGTGTTTTAATAGTGAGTACGATTATCAAAAATTCAGAATATGTTTCTTTTTTTGGCTTGACTTATAAACGATTGGGTGTTTATGCTTTCTTGATTTTGGCTATAATTGGTTTAGTGATTTCTTTTATAAAAATCAGCAAACAAAAAACAAATGCTTTCCTTTTCAACCAGATGCTTTGGTATTTCTATGGAACGATCTTGATTTGCAGTTATGTCAATTGGGGTAATTTGATAACTAATTATAATATTGCAGTTGGCAAAGGTGTCGATGCCGAATATTTGAGAGAGTTGAATTTTAATGAAGAGATTTATCAGGATTATTTTGGTTCAAAACCTGGAGAAGCAGAGAAATTCGATTACATAAAGCAAAGAGTGGAAGAGAAGCAACACAAAAGTTTTTTATCTAAAGCTTTGTATTATGAGTTTGTAGATGTTAATAAGTAAAAGGAAAAATCTTCATAAAAAAAAACTTTTATTTTTATGAAGATTTTTTTTACTTATTACCTTGTTTATTAAATGTCAATGTAAGATATTTGGTGCGAAAAATGTTTAAGTAAATAAACTTTAACCCCAAAGAACTATGAAAAAAATTACTATGGTACTTTTTATGACTTTAGTTGGCTACACTGGATTTTCCCAGAGAGTTGCTGATGAAGTTTTAAAAATGAATTCGAAAATTGAAGACTTGACACAAAACTCAATTACTGGGATTATTGTGGTTAAAGAAGGGAATGTTGTTAAAGGTATCAGCCCGGAAACTAAAACTGAAATCTGGAGTTTTGATGCAGATAAAACAGTAGGAAGTGTTACGGCTCTTGAAACTTTGAGTAAAGTAGATACTGATAATTTATTTGCCAGTAAACGCATATTAAATCCAATAGAAGGAACTCCTTATATTGAGGCTTTAGTTAATTACAAAACGGTATTAATTAATTCTGATGATGGGAAAGTAGTTTACAATTCGGCTAATTATAAATACACTGTTTTTAACAGCCAATTTTTATATAAGGATAATGAATATTTAGTAAAAGGAGTTGAGGATGGGAAAGTTATAGCTTCTTTAATTGACTTGAATAATGGAGCTGTTAAATGGAAAACAGTTCAGGGAGAAGCAAAAAGTATGTTTTCTTCAATGTTTACATTTAAAGCAAATCAATCTAATGAAGCAGAAGTAAGTAATAACACGATTTATTCGCTTTATTACGGAAAATTATCTGCTATTGACAGAACAAATGGTAAACTAAAATGGGTTGGAGATATTGAGTATACAAAAGTTTTTCCAACTCAAAACAATAAAAATTTAGTAGTAATTAACAGCAAAGGATTGTTGTCTGCTAAGCAATACTTGAATGTTCTTGATGCTGAAACAGGAAAATCAATTTGGGAAGATGCTATTAAAACAAAATATATTGTTTACTTAGAAGATTGGGGAACTAAACTTTTAGTAGCACATAATAGCGGATTCAATTTTTATAATTTAAAGGATGGTTCTAAAGTTTGGAAAAAAGATGCTCGAGGTGACGGATTGAAAAAAGTAATTCCAATTGATGGAGATTATTTATATGTTGCAGAAAATGAAATGATGCTTATTGATAAAGATGGGCAGAAAAAATGGAAAAGCTTTATCGAAATATCTGATAATAAAGAAGATGCTATCAATTGTTTAGAAAAAGTAGACGATAAAGTTTTATATTTAACTGCAACTTATGGTAATATGGTTGACTATAAAAGTGGAAAAAAATTATGGAGAGGAAATTTAAAATTTAATGAAAATCGTCCATTATTAAATGTTTTTGACGAAGAGAAAAATCAGTTTTTAGTTTACAATGACGAAAAACTTTTTAAATTTGATACAAAAGTAACTGACAAACCAGATGCGTTTGCGAAAGTAAATGTTAAGAAAGAAAAAGAATTAAATTCTATCGAATTGTTTTCTTGGGGAGTTGCACTTTCAGGGCCAACAGAAGTTATGGGTGTAAGTAAAGAAGGTAAAGTTTTATACCAAAGAATTTACACACAGCCAGGTGATGGTGGTAGAGCATGGGGATCAGCTCTTGCTACTGCTGGATCAATTGGTTTGGGAGTTGCTTCAGCTGCAAATGCTATTGTCGGAAGCGAATGGACGATGACAACTATAGATCCTGCTACAGGAAAAGAATCTACAAGTGTTATAAAAGCAAGAAGTGAAAGTCAATTGAGAAAATCAGCAAATCAGGCAGTTGCGTCAGCGGCTTTAGCAGATGTTTCTAAAAGATTTGGACAGCGCTATCAAGCAATGAAACAAAATCGTGATTACTCTTATATTTTTGCTAAAGATGAAGCAACCAGCAAAAAAGTATTAGTGAAAGTGAAAAAGGAAGATGGTACAGAATTAGATAAAATTATCTTTGAAAACATGCGTCCAATTTATGAAATTAACCAGGCAACACAATCGATTTATTATATCTACGAAAATGAATTAAGAATTTTCAATAAGAAAGTATAATAGTTTAAAGTTGTAATTAGCAAAAGGCGTATTGATAAATATCAATTCGCCTTTTTTATTTTAGCGAAAAAACGGGAAAACTAATAATCTCCTCTTTTCTTAAATCTAGGATCGTCTTTTTTGATGAATTCGGTTCTGCGTTTTTGAACTTCGGCTTTAGGCAAACTCGCTTCTTCAGTTTTACTCGAAGGTTCGATAAGTTCATTTAATTCTTTGATTTCAGCATCAGTCAAATCGCGGTAGCGTCCCACAGGAACATCTAGTGAAATATTAATGATACGAATACGTTTCAGGGCAGTAACTTCGTAACCTAGATATTCGCACATTCTACGAATTTGACGATTCAAACCTTGAGTAAGAATAATTTTGAAAATGTTTTTGCTAATTTGTTCTACTTTACATTTTCGGGTTACGGTATCTAAAATTGGAACACCATTTCCCATACGTTGAATAAAACGGTCGGTAATCGGTTTGTTAACCGTTACAGTATATTCTTTTTCGTGATTGTTTCTGGCACGCAATATTTTATTGACAATGTCGCCATCATTAGTCATAAAAATCAAACCTTCAGAAGCTTTGTCTAATCGGCCTATTGGGAAAATACGTTTGGGATAATTGATGTAATCCACAATATTATTGCGAACTTCCAGATTAGTGGTACACTCGATTCCAACAGGTTTGTTAAAAGCAAGATAAACGTGTTTTTCGTTTTTCTCATGAATCAGTTTACCGTCAATACGCACTTCATCATTTGGACTAACTTTTGTGCCTAATTCAGGCACAATTCCATTGATGGTTACACGACCTTCTTCAATATATTTATCAGCTTCACGACGAGAGCAAAAGCCCGTTTCTCCTATGAATTTATTGAGACGTTTTAGATTTTCTTCCATAGTGCAAAAGTAAGGAATAATACAATAACAATTAACAATGGTAATTTCGAAATAGAATTGCTTTTGAAATTGCTTTTGAAATTGTCATTGTCATTGTCATTGTCATTGATTTTTGATATTGAATAATTATTCAAACAAGAATTGATATACTTTTTGATATAATTCTTCACCGTGGAGGCTATGACCAAGGCCTTTGGTTTCAATGAAAATTGAATCTTGCCAAGCACCGGCTATTTTTTTTCCTTCTTCAAATAATACTATGGTGTCCTCAGAATCATGAGCAATAAATCCTTTGGTTTTTATTTTGGAAGCAAATAATTTCCCCGAAAAATGTTCTAATTGAAGGTTAAAGTGATTGAGATAATGATTTTCCAGTCCTTTTGAGATTTTAGAATTTAAACTCAATAAGTTGATGTAATTATTAAGAATGATTTTGAAATCACTTGGCGAACCTAAAATGACCATTTTTTCAATACTGTTATTTTGGTATATCGATTGGTAATAAAGACAGGTTTTACCTCCTAAAGAATGCCCAATAAGGTGTTTAGGAGCAAATTTTTGAACAATAATATCGATAAAAGCAGCATATTGAGGAATATTAAACTCCTTGCCGCTTGATAATCCATGGGCTGGAGCATCGATTGCAATAATGGTGCTTCCTGAATTTTTTAAATAAACTAATAGTTTTTCCCAACGAGAAGCATTGCTTTCCCAACCATGGACTAAAAGAATAATATTGTCGTTTCCTTTCCAGGTATAGGTTTGAAAAAGAGAATCTTGATGTTGATAGGTTTCTTTTTCGGTTTCGCGGAGTATTTCCGGAAGATTGTCTTTTGCTAATTTTCCATCACGAGGTTCGCTAAACAAAGCATAAGCGAGTTGTGTAGCTTTTTCAGGAAAAATAAAACTTAAAGCATTGATGTAGAAACCAATGGATTTAGTAAGTAGAAAATAAAGTGCTTTTTTCATAATAAAAAAGTCCCGATGGTTAATCGGGACTTAAATATAATTAAATACTTGCAAATAAGTTTTTCATTTTTTCTTTTTCTTCCTCAGCTAAACTACTGTCTACTAAAATTCTTCCAGAATGCTCATCGATGATGATTTTCTTTCTTGAAGCAATTTCTACCTGTGTTTGTGGTGGAATAGTGAAGAATGAACCTGCAGATGCTCCTCTTTCGATAGAAACAACAGCTAATCCATTACGAACACTTGTACGAATTCTTGTGTAAGCAGCTAATAATCTGTCTTCAATTAGTTCTTGGAATTCAGCAGATTTTTGAGTTAAAAAATCTTCTTCCTTAGCAGTTTCAGCCATGATAGCGTCTAACTCTAATTTTTTATGTTTTAAGTGATTTGATTTTAGCTCTAATTTCTCTCTAGATTGAGCAATAATCTCTTTCTTGTGTTCGATAGAAGCTTTCATTTCTTTCATTTGCTTTTCAGCTAATTGAATTTCAAGCTCTTGGAATTCTACTTCTTTAGTTAAAGAGTTGAATTCTCTGTTGTTACGAACACTTTCTTGTTGTTTAGTATATTTTTTGATAGCCTCTTTATGGTCATCAATACTGTTCTTTTTAGCTTTTATTTGCTCTTCAATAACTTCAAGCTCGCTTTTCAATTTTTCAGAACGTGTGCTTAAACCAGCAACTTCATCTTCTAAATCTTCCACTTCAAGAGGAAGTTCCCCTCTTACATTTCTAATTTCGTCAATTCTAGAGTCAATCAATTGTAAATCGTAGATGGCTCTTAACTTGTCCTCAACACTTAATTCTTTCGTATTAGTCATATTCTATTTCTATAAGTACTTAACTGGATTTGTATTTTCTTCAGATAAAATGATTGCAAAATTAAGGATTTTTTTCCGAAGAAAATCAACAATATAATTTTTTGTATAGCGTTCACTCTCAAAATGTCCAATATCGGCTAAAAGTAATCGATTTTCGGCTTCATAAAACTGATGGTATTTCAAATCGGCCGTTAAAAAAGCATCAGCATCGGCCTGAATAGCATTTTTTATGGCAAAACTTCCTGAACCTCCCAAGACGGCTACTTTTTTTATGGATTTTCCTAAAAATGTAGAATGGCGAATTCCATCAGCTTGCATTTTATCTTTTACCAAGGCTAAAAAGTCTTTTTCACTCATCGGATTTTCAAATTCACCAATCATCCCCAAACCGATATTTTGATGTGGATTTTGTAATTCATAGATTTCATAAGCCACTTCTTCGTAAACATGGTTTTTAAAAAGTGCTTTTAGGATTTTGGATTCCAAATATTTCTCGAAAGTGACTTCGATTTTTATTTCTTCGCTTTCAACAAATTCAAAACGTTCGCCTATTTCGGGATTGCTGTGTTCATTACCCATATATGTCCCAATCCCTTTAGAATTGAAACTGCAATCTTCATAGTTTCCAATGTTTCCAGCGCCTGCATCAAATAAGGTATTACGCAGTTTCTCAGCGTTTTCAGGGATAGTGTAGGTAATTAATTTTCGAATAAAATTCGGTTTCGGAATCAATACTTTTGTTTTTTTCAATCCCAGCGCATCACAAAATATTTTATTTACCCCATCCTGATGATTGTCTAAGGCGGTGTGAACAGCATAAATAGCAATGTCATTTTTAATGGCTTTAATAATCGAGCGTTCGACATAGTTCTTACCCGTTATTTTCTTCAAACCTGAAAACAAAATAGGATGAAAACAAACTACCAAATTGCATTTCTTGGCAATTGCTTCGTCAATTACATTTTCTAAGGCATCGTGACAAACTAAAACTCCTGTAGCATCAGCATTTTGGTCACCAACTAATAGACCAACGTTGTCAAAATCTTCGGCAAAGGCTAAAGGTGCCATTTCTTCGAGAACAGAAAGAATTTCTTTTATTTTCATTTGAAAAGGGATTTTTTTTAATTATTTGGTTTTTCGAAAAGCTATAAAGCCAAATGAACTAAAACATTTTTATTTCAATTCAAAGATAAAATATTCTGCTCTTGAATTTTGAATTTACGGTAAAAAAAGCTTGACTGAAACTGTTCTGTTTCAAATAAAAAAAGCAGCATGAATTTTGTATCTTTGTAATTCAAAACCTAAAGTTATGACTACAATAAAAATTAACGAACGTACCAAAACAGGAAAAGCATTTATGGCTATGTTTGAAGCTTTTTTTAAAGGTGTTGACGGAATAGAAATTGTTGAAACTGATTCTGAAAAAAGAAAGAAAGAAGAAAGTCTTTATGATCCAGAATTTGTTAAAATGGTTTTAGAGTCTGCAAAAAGTAAGAAAAGAACAGTAATTGATCCAAATGATATATGGGGAAGTTTAGGATTGAAATAACAGATCTTGCTAAAAAGCAAATAAAAAAACATTTTAAATCTGGAAATCAAGCCAGTATTAAGAAAATTACAACAATATTAGAAGAACTTTCAGAAACACCATATACAGGAGTGGGAAAACCAGAAGCATTAAAGGAAAATTTAGCTGGTTTTTGGTCAAGACAAATTAACCCAAAAGACAGACTAATTTACACGGTAAATGATGATTTGGTTGTTGTTGATGTCATTTCAGCAATGGGGCACTATTCTGATAAATAATTATGAATTTACTTCGAAAAATACTCTTTCCATTTGCCATTTTATATGGTTTAATAACAGCCATTAGAAATTTTCTTTTCGATAAAGGCATTTTAAAATCCTATTCTTTTGATTTGCCCGTAATTGCTGTGGGGAATCTAAGCGTGGGTGGAACCGGAAAAACGCCTCAGATAGAATATTTGATTCGGTTGCTTTCAGATAATTACAAAGTAGCTACTTTAAGTCGCGGTTATAAAAGAAAATCAGAAGGATTTGTTTTGGCGGATGCCAATGTGAATGCTGAAATTCTTGGTGATGAACCTTTTCAGTTTTTTCAAAAATTCCCAAATATTCAAGTTGCCGTTGATGCCAATCGTAAGAATGGAATAGAGCAGTTGCTTTCAAAAACTCCAAAACCTGAGGTAATTTTGCTTGATGACGCCTATCAACATCGAAAAGTGAAAGCTGGCTTTTATATTTTGTTGACTGCTTATGGTGATATTTATGCAGCCGATTATATGCTTCCAACAGGGAATTTACGTGAAAGTAGTAGCGGAGCTCAAAGAGCAGATGTTGTAGTGGTAACTAAATGTCCGCCAAATCTTTCCTCTGCTGATCAACTTTCGATAAAAAACAAACTAAAACTTGCTAAAAATCAAGAATTGTATTTTAGTTGTATTGCTTATGATGATTGTATTTATTCAGAAAACAGCAAGATAGAAATAAGTGAAATTCGGGATGAAAATAAGCTGCTTTTGGCTGGAATTGCTAAACCCGAACCTTTCTTTTCTTATTTAAAAAATCCAAATGATGTTTGTTTGACTTATCCTGACCATCATCATTTTTCTGAAAATGATATCCAGGAAATTATTATTAAAGCTCAGGATTCCATTATTATTACTACTGAAAAAGATTATGTGAGATTAAAAGGAAGTTTACCAGACGAGCAACTTTTTTACTTACCAATACAGAGTTCATTTCTTTCAGAAGTAGATCAATTTGATAAAACAATAAAAAAATATGTGGGAGCTAGTACAAGAAACGGTTAGTTTTATAAAAGCGAAAACCAATTTCACTCCAGAATACGGCGTAATTTTAGGTTCAGGATTAGGGAATTTTACCGCTGATATTCAAATAGAATATACTTTGCCCTATACTGAAATTCCTAATTTCCCGGTTTCCACAGTTGAGGGACATAAAGGAGCTTTAGTTTTTGGAACTATTGGAGACAAAAAAGTAATGGCTATGCAAGGTCGTTTCCATTATTATGAAGGCTATTCGATGCAAGAAGTTACTTTTCCGGTGCGTGTAATGAAGTATTTAGGAATAAATAAATTGATTGTTTCGAATGCTTCGGGCGGAGTGAATCCGAATTACAAAGTAGGCGATATTGTTATTATCAAGGATCATATTAATTTGGTTCCGGAACATCCTTTACGAGGGAAAAACGATGAACGTTTTGGACCTCGATTTGTCAATATGAGCGAGCCTTATTCAAAAAAAATGATTGCTCAAGCAAAGGAATTAGCTCAAAAAAATAATATAGAAGTAAAAGACGGAATCTATTTGGGTTTGCAAGGGCCTACATTTGAAACCTTGGCTGAATATAAAATGGTCAAAATTATAGGAGCTGATTGCGTAGGAATGTCTACCGTTCCTGAAGTTATTGTGGCGCGTCACATGGATTTAGAAACTTTTGGTATTTCGGTAATTACGGATATGGGTGACGAAGAAAGTATAGAAACGATTTCTCACGATGAGGTTTTAGAAGCTGCTCGAAATGCCGAACCTAAAGTTCGAAAACTAATCAATGAATTGATATTGAAGTACTAATTTTCTAAGTGTTTAGAGAGGATATTGTAAAAATCTTTAGGAATAAAAGGTTTTGTGATTACATCATTCATTCCAAAAGAAAGTAGCATTTCTCTGTTTTCATTCAGCGAAATGGCTGTCATGGCTATAATAGGTGTTGCTGCGTCAAATTTTCTAATTTCCTGAGTAGCAATTGTTCCGTTTATTCCGGGCAAATGAACATCCATAAGAACTAAATCGTAACTGTTGTTTTTAAGAGCTTCAATTGCTTCTTCACCATTGTCAATTACTTCGCAAAGAATTTCCTTGTTTTCGAGCATTCTTTGAGTAATCATTTGGTTGATTTTGTTGTCTTCTACTACTAAGATATTTTTACCTTTTATTTTAGAGATGTCAAAAGTAGTTTTTACTTTTTTCTCTACTGGAACTTGATTGCCATTGATGCACAATTGCAATTCAAACGCAAAACAAGATCCTTCTCCCAGAGTACTTTTTAACTGAATATCACTTCCTAATAAGTTTAATAGTTTTTTTACAATAGTCAAACCTAAGCCTGTTCCTCCATATTTTCGGTTAATTTCGGTTGAACCTTGAGAAAAACTTTCAAAAACGGTTTCTAATTTTTCGGCAGGAATTCCTATTCCGGTATCGGTTATTTCGAAAATTATGTTGGCTTTTTCTCCTTCTATCGAATTTAGTTTGGCTACAATGCTCACTTTTCCATTTTTAGTGAATTTTAATGCATTGTTAATTAGGTTCATGAAAATTTGAGATAACTTAATAGGATCACCAATTAAATTATTTGGGATACTTGGGTCGATGTCTAACAGAAAAGCGTTTTTGTTTTTTGTGGCAACTTCGATTAAAGAGTTTTGTATGTCTTCTAATAATTTTTTTAAATCAAAATTGATATGTTCAAGTTCAATTTTACTCGAATCGATTTTGTTAATCTCTAAAATATCATTGATAAAAGCCGTCAAATAATTACCGGAATATTGTAGTGAATTAAGATAGTGTAATTGTGATTTTTTTGGTTTTTCTTCTAATAATAAATGGGTAATCCCATTAATTGCATTCAGTGGTGTTCTGAGTTCGTGACTAACAGTTGATAAGAAATCGGCTCTTGCATTAGACGCTTTTTCGGCTTTTTCTTTGGCTTTTATTAATTCGTTATTTTTTTCTTTTAATAGAAGGTTTGTCTTTTTTCGAATAATATTGTTCTTATATAAAGACAAACTCAATAAGGATAGAATAGCAATTAGGGCAGTAGACAAGTAGTTAATTAATCTGGAGAATTTCTCTGTTTTTTGTTGTTCTTTTTTCTCTTTGTCAAGACGGGCTAGATTTTGCTTTCTCTGGTTTTCTTTGAAAGCTTCGTAGTCGTTAATCCCTAATTTTTCATTATTCGAAATGGCGATACTTTCTTTTAAATTCAGATGTAATTTTAAAAAAGCATAGGCATTGCTTTTGTCCAGCATTTTTTCATAAACGGAACTGATAGCCAGTAAAATATTAGATTTTTGATCTAAATTTTGATTCTTAGCATTTAAGTCTAGGGCTTTGTTGAAATAGTTTAAGGCTAGATTATTTCGATTATTATGTGCTTCAATAAGCCCCATTTGGTACAGAGCTTCCGCTTTTGTGTCTAAAATACCAGAGTCATCCGCTTTTGAAATAATAGCATTGAAAATGGTAGCAGCTGCATTGTATCTTTGAGTAGATCTATAGATAATTGCTTTTTGAAGACTTATTAATTCATTGTCATCTTCTAATTTTAGTGCTTTTGAAATAGCGGTTGTTTTGTTTATGTATTTCTCTGCAGCATTAAAGTTGTTGTTGCCAATGTAAGCTAATCCCAGAAAATAATAGGCTTTAGCGTATTCAGCCGAAGAGCTAAGGGTTTTGTATAAATTGATGCTTTCAGTGAGTTTTTCGATAGCATCATCGTATTTTTTTAGCTTATAAAAGAGTTTTCCTAATTTAGCTATTTGATTGGCTTGCTTATTTATTTTTGAATGTTCTTCGGCGTAATTAATTGCTTTTTGGGTATATAAAAAAGCATTTTTATAGTTGTTTTCTTTAATGTTAGCATTGGCTGAGCTATTGTAATAGGAAATGCTATCTGTTTCTTCTTTTTGAGAATACAGAACTGAATTAAATAAAATAACGAAAATCAGGTAGAATTTGATTTGTAATTTCATTCAGTTAATTTAATTAGTTTTTGGTTAAAAGTATTAAATCTATTAAGCGTGATGAATATCCTATTTCATTGTCATACCAACCTACAACCTTTACCATTTTGTCAATTACTGAGGTAAGTTGAGCGTCAAATAAACAGGAATTTCTATTTCCTATAATATCAACCGATACAATAGGATCTTCAGTATAATCCAGAATTCCTTTTAGTTCATTTTGAGAAGCCAATTTAAAAGCTTCGTTGATTTCTTCTATTGATACAGCTTTTTTTACATTAAAGGTAATATCAGTCAATGAGCCATCAGGAACAGGAACACGAATGCCACATCCGCCAATTTTGCCCTCTAAGATAGGAAAAATTTTTGTTAATGCTTTAGCTGCACCTGTAGTTGTAGGAACAATAGATTGACTGGCGCCTCTGGCTCTGCGTAAATCCTTATGTGGCTGGTCGTGTAGACTTTGGTCTGTAGTATAAGAGTGAATTGTAGTGATGTACGCTTGCTCAATTCCGCAAAGTTTATCGATTATTTTAATCATCGGAGCTGCATTGTTAGTCGTGCAACTCGCATTAGAAATAATTTTTTCAGTTCCGTCAAGAATGTGTTCGTTGACTCCTAAAACGACTGTTTTGATAGTATCAACTTCTGAAGGAGCTGAAAGAATTACTTTTTTAGCACCGGCAATGATATGCTCGTTTAAGTCTTCGTAAGTTTTGAATTTCCCAGTGGATTCAATTACAAAATCAATGTTTAAAGGACTCCAATTAAGCTTAGCAATATTTTTTTCGTGGAAAAATAAAAAATGCTTTCCATCAATTGTAAAACCTTTTTCATCGGCAATTACAGCGTGAGGCAAAACACCGTGAATACTATCGTATTTGATTAGATGCGCCATAGTCTTAGTGTCGGCAATATCATTGATAGCGACAACTTCTATTTCAGGATGATTTAAAAGTAGACGAAAAAGGTTTCGACCAATTCGACCAAAACCATTGATGGCAATTCTTGTTTTCAATTTTTATGTAAACGTTTGGGAATTAAAGAATGTGTTTTTGTGCTTTGTATGAAGAACGAACTAATGGGCCGCTTTCTACATGACGGAAACCTAATTCCAAACCAAATTGCTCGTATTTAGCAAATTGTTCCGGCGTGATGAATTCCTTAACTGGTAAATGTTTTTTGCTTGGTTGTAAGTATTGACCAATAGTTACTACATCTACATTAGCAGCACGCAAATCTCTCATGGTTTGGTAAACTTCTTCTTCTTCTTCACCAAGGCCTAACATAATCCCTGATTTGGTTCTGTTGATTCCTTTTTCTTTTAAGTAACGCAATACTTCTAAGCTACGGTCGTATTTGGCTTGAATACGTACTTCACGAGTCAATCGGCGAACGGTTTCCATGTTGTGTGAAACCACTTCTGGATTGGCTTCCACAATTCGGTCTATATTTCTTTCGATACCTTGAAAATCTGGAATTAAAGTTTCAAGAGTCGTGTTTGGGTTCATTCTGCGAATTGCTTTTACAGTTTCTATCCAAATAATAGAACCACCGTCTTTCAAATCGTCTCTATCAACACTAGTAATTACAGCATGTTTGATGTTCATGATTTTTATAGAACGGGCTACTTTTTCAGGTTCGTCCCAATCCACGGTTTCCGGACGCCCTGTTTTTACACCACAAAAACCACAAGAACGCGTACAGGTATTTCCCAAAATCATAAAAGTAGCCGTTCCTTCGCCCCAGCATTCTCCCATATTAGGACAGCTTCCCGATGTACAGATGGTATTTAAGCTATATTTATCGACTAAGCCACGAAGTTCTGTATATTTTTGCCCGATAGGTAATTTTACTTTTAACCATTTTGGTTTGGCTACTACGGGTTTGGTATTGTCTATAACAGTTTCCATAAATCAATTTTAAGGTTGCAAATATACGTAATGTTGATTTAAAATGCGGTGTTTTAAGTAATGAAGCTTTTTGGGGGATTTGTTAAAAAATGAAACACTATCTTTTTATTGGTCACAGAAATAGTTAAAAATAGTCCTTTAGTATATTTTGCTCCATTCCCAGAAAATATTTTGCCACAGGTTTCTAGAATGAGGTTTTGTGACTTTGATGATGAGTTTTTAATCAGTAAAATAAACAGATTATGAAAAATGGAACGCTGATAATTTTTTTTCAACAGTATTAATCTGCTGAATCAGCGTGCTAAAAAAAATTCTCGCAGATTTAGAGCCTGTTTAAAAAAGTAAAAAAAAAGTATTTATGAGTTAAAGAAACCGATTGGAATTATTCTTTTGTGCGACCAAACTACAATAAGATGTATCCAACCGATTTAACAGAAACTCAGTGACAATTTATTTAAAAAACATTAGAATTGGGCGATAGAAAACGTAAACATAGTTTGAGTTTGATATGGAATGCCATCAACTACCTGATTAAGATTGGTTGTCAGTGGCGAATGTTGCCTTGTAATTTTCCAAAATGGCAGCTTGTCTATCATTACTATTCAAAATGGTCTGATTTAGAATATTTTGATTTATTATTTTCTAAGTTAAGAGAGCCAGTCCGTAGTAAAAAAGGGCAAAATGCAGAACCAACTCTAGGGATAATGGATAGTCAAAGCGTTCGTTGGGGAAATAATCGCTCCTTGAAAAGCTTTGATGGAAATAAAAAGATAAAAAGTATAAAGCGGCATGTGGTTGTTGATAAAAACGGTTTTTTATTAGCAGTTATGGTAACGGTAGCCAGTATTCACGATAGCAAAGTAGTACTCTTGTTGATGAGAACTCTAAAGTATTTTCTTTGTCCTGTAAAAGTTATCCTTGCCGATGGTGGTTATAGAGGAGAAATTATAGAACAAGTTAAAAGCAAATTTTGCTATATAATTCAAGTAGTTATGAGATCAGATGATAAAAAATTAGTTTTTAAACCAACACATAAAAGATGGGCGGTAGAAAGAACATTTGCTTGGTTTGACAACGACAGAAGATTATGTAGAAATTATGAGCTATTAATTGATTCTGCTGAAAACATGGTCAAATTGGCTGCTATAAAACATTTATTGAATAAAATTTAAACAGACTCTTAAATAATGACATTTTAAAAGAATAAAATTGAATTCAAAAGAAATGAGCCCGATAGAATATCGGGCTCATTATTATCAAATTTAATTATAAATTCGTCTAAATTTTTGGGTGCAGTCTAGTATACACAAGAGACGGCTTGGGTTTTTAGAAAAATAACTTATTTTTTGATAATATTCTTTACGGTAATTATATTTCCATTTTTGATGTTCAGGATATACATTCCGGAAGGCAATTGATCCAAAGACATTACTTCTGAAGTACTTTTCAAAGTTTGAGATAGTACTTTCATCCCAGATTCAATAGATTTAAGGCATTTTGAACAATCTATCCCATTGAAATTAGAAAATAAGATACATTGCACTTTTCCTATAATATTGGTTTCTGGGAGAAATCCCCAACGTCGGGAATCTATCGTTCCTTTTCGATTGTCACCCATCATAAAATAATAATTCAGTTTAAATTTATAGGCTGTAGCTCTTTTACCATTGATAAAGTAAGTGCCATTTTTCTCTGTAATTATACTTTTTTCAAATAGGCGTATTATTTTCTCATACAACATGAAATTATCTGGATTCAGTTGTATTTCCATTCCTTTTTTAGGTATTACAATAGGTCCCATATTGTCTAAAGTCCATTGACTTGTTGTGGTTTTTAATAATTTCTCTTGTGAAACAGCGTATACATCTATATTTTTCTTTATCGAATCAATACACTTTCTTTTTTGGAGAAATTCAAACTCTTGTTTTGAAAATATTGCACTAGCCCAATTTGGAGACTTATAATCATAGTTTATGTGTCCTTCAATTTTTAACGAATCAAGAAGTTTGTAGAACATTTTTTTATTTTTTAATCTAAAAATACAATTGTTTTTGACCGCTTCAGGGGAGCTAAAGAGTCTGGAATTAGTATAGACTTCTCCTTTTTTTATACAAAGTGTATCCCCGGAAACTCCTAAGCATCTCTTAACCAGAATAAAATCCTTATTCCATAAAGAGTTAAATACAAAAATATCTCCTTGTTTGATGGTTGTAGTACCTCTCCATCTGGAATAATCCCACCAAGTTTCTTTTATCCTGGCTCGAGCATTTTTATTCATGTAAAAAGCCAGGTTTATCCATGGGATTTCAAAAGGGGAACGAGGCAGTTTTGGTCCGTATTTAAGTTTATTGACTACAATTACATCTCCAGGATACAACATGTTTTCCATAGAGGAACTCGGTATTTTATATACATCAAAAGCTAATAGTTTTGTACAAATAGTTGCCGATAAGAAAAATAGAAACAGAAATATTCCCTTGGCCGTTTTTCTTAAAAATCCATATCGTATTAAGGGAATAAAACGTAAGGCTACGGCGTAAATAAATGCAAATAGTATTATAGTTATAGCTAACCAAACTAAACCTAGCACTACTAAAAATAGTGCCAGGGAAATAGTCCGTAATATTCTTTTTTTAAGCATTAAAAATTTCTAAATATTTTTTATTGAATAAACTTTCGATTATTTTATGTTTAAAGAATTCAGATTTTTCAAGAACTGTTAGTTTAATTCTTTTTCTTCACGGCAAAATTTTGAAATTTATATAATAACGAGAACATCACATAGCGTTTCAAAACAGTATTTTCGGCATCTACAACCGCAGTAGGGGTAATGGTTCTGGAAGTACTCTGATTTTGATTCAGCAAATCATACACCTTCACTTTGAAGGTCATTTTATCTTCAGCAAATTTGTAGGACAAACTAGTATTCCACAGGTAAAAATATTTTTTGTAACCTCCGGAAATATTAGAATTATAAGAATAACCAAAATCATTTCCGAAAACCCAATTCTTTGGCCAAAAGTTTGTCATTTCGATATTAAAATTATGTGTTGTATTCAGCCTGGAACTTATGGAACTATTGGTGTACTTAGTATCATTATAAGCAAAATTATACGAAGGTTTGATACTCAATAATTTTCCATAATCATAGGATAATCGTATATTAGGTGAAATACGCAATGTTTTTGCCGTATATAATTGACCATTGGTAAATCCTTTGTCTAAATTGTAATTGGTATTGAAACCAAAATTCAACCCAAAAGTATGTGTATTCTTTTTTATGGTTTTATTCCATTCTGTACCCAAAGTCGAATTATAGGTTCCATAAACATTATCATAAGTCGTAATTTGTTTCCCTACGGTATTATAATCTGAGCGCGTTACTATTTGATTATCAAAATAGGTTGCGTTAGCATAAATATAATAGCCTGAACGCGATTGATAATCATAATCTGAAAAAGCCAAATTAGTTACATGAGAAGTGGATACTTTTAAATCAGGATTTCCAGTTCTTGTAGCTAATGGATTATCCAGATTATCAACTGCTAAAACTTGGTAGTCTTTTGGAATAGAAAACCTGCGATCATAAAACATAAAAAGACCTTTTGATTTTGTAAATCGGTAACTTCCTTGTATTGTCCCTTCTGGAATTACATAGTTTTTATTCAAAACAGTCGCTGCATTTTTGTACAATGCATAATTTTCGGTAGTCACAAAATAGGTTCCTGTAGAAACATTCAAATTGAATTTCTTTTTATTGATGCTAAAACCTGCTTTAGGACTAATTTGCAATCGTTTCGAAAAACTGTAATTGCTAAGCGCATCAATTAAATCAGAATTTGAAGTATTTCGGTCGAATGTTTTTTTATCATCTATATTTTTCTCCCAATCTGTAATGACCGTAAAGTTCAAACTCAAAGAATCATTTACTGGCTCGGTATAGCGAATGGTATTTGAATATTTATCTTTTTTATTTACTGTTTGAACATTTTGATTACGAATATCATCGGGATTGTTAGCCTGATTAAAAACAGTTGATGAATTTATAATGGAATTCGAATCGTTTTTTGAATTTTCATTTTGAATATTAGCCGTAAAATACCTTCCTTTTTTCTTAGATTTTACAAACAAGTTAATGTTGTTTTGGAAATTTGTATTATCAGTATCATTCGTGTTTAAGGAGTTAGTTACATTGACTGTATGATTGTTATTATCTCTAGTTTCTTTGTAATAATCTGTTGTCGATGTTGTATTACCTTTTTCAAGTTTAGGTGCAATTATAATTTTTGTTGAAGGAGAAATTTCATATTCCAAATTAAAATCGGCATTGTGTTTATTAAATCCTCTATTGGTATTAGAATGCGATTCTGAAAACAAAGAGCCTGTAGGCAATAAAGTAAGTTCAGTGGTTTTATTTTTATTTTCAGCATCGGAATTTGTAAAATAATAGTTTCCGTTGGACTTTGCTCCTTTAAACCATTCGTCGGTGTAATTCACCCCAATCATATTCGACTTGATAATTCCAGGACCTCTTCCTACCGTTGATACACGGGTACCAGTATTTCTGCCGCCTCCCATATTGTCAAAAACCTCATCCATAGAAAAGCCCGTCGCATTAATATTATTGGAAGAAGCTAAAAAACTAATACGTCTTTTATCTTTAAAATAGCTCAACAATGCACTGCTTTCATAGCGATCGGAGCTGCCGTAACCGCCCATGACTTTACCAAAAAAACCTTTGTTTTTGTCTTTTTCAATGGTTAAATTAATAGAAGAAGTATTGGTAGTCGAGGCTTGTTTTGTAAATTCCTGCTCTTTGGTTTTAGTATCTGAGACCTGTACTTTTTTAATGATTTCCGAAGGAAGATTTTGAAGTGCTATCTTACCGTCTTCACCAAAAAAAGGTTTTCCATTAACTAATATCTGAGAGACTTCTTTTCCATTTACAGTAATTTTTTTATCGGCATCTATGGTAACTCCCGGTAATTGTCTCAGCAAAGCTTCTACATTGGCATCGGGACGCAGTTTAAAAGAAGAAGCATTAAATTCCAAGGTATCTTTCTTGATGCGAATAGGCGGAGCCGTACTTTTTATAACTACTTCGTTGAGTTTGTTTTCATATTCCAATAGTTTAAAAATACCCAAATCAATATTTTTAGTTAGCTTTTCAATATTTTTAGAAAACTCTTGGTAGCCTTCTGCTGAAATTTTAAAGATGAGATTTTCTATACTGGCTTTGGTTTCTAATTTGAATAATCCATTCTTATCTGAAATAGTATAGGCTACCACCGAAGAATCTTTGGGATGAATCAAATATACAGTCACCGATTCGGTGGGAGATGCTGTTTTGTTGTTAACAATTTTACCGTTTAGTATAATACTCTTTTGTGCAAAAGTGGAAAAAAAACAAAAGAAGATTATAATGTAACTGAGAGTTATTTTCATTCGTGAGTAAGTTTGAGTGTTTTTAATTGATTATATTTAGTTTTAGTCTGCTTTTTTTCTAACTTTAAATTCAAAATTCCCGGTTCCTAATAAGCCATCGCCACTTAGGCCTTCAATGTTTCCTAAAAACAAGCTATTAATATCCGAACAGAAAAAATCTACAGTCGCTTCCCCTTGTTTATTAGTGATGATATCGGGTTTCCAAAACAAGGTATTGCGGTAATCCGGAGTGGAGTCAGTTATGGTTACTCCATCATATACTGCTTCATAAAACACTTTCTTTCCATAATAACTCTCTAGCATAGCTATATTAAACAATGCTAAAAGCTGGGCTTCGGTTAAATTAGGGTAATGGTAAGTAATTTCATTGCAATTACCCGGTGTAAATGGACCACCACATGGCCCGCCTCCTTTAAGCCATTTAAAACCATGACATGTATTATATTTCTCTCCCTCGATTGGTTTTTTTTGGATACCTAGACAATCCCGATGAATTTCACAGTTTAAAATATTTTCTCTACATACAAAATCACCAGTAGGATTCTGTGCTCTATACAAACTATCCAATTTTCCAATGTATTTGTCTCTAAATACCAATCCCGTCTTTTTTGAGGTGATTACAACTTCATTTAATTTGTTTATGGATTCACGTCCTATAAAAGGGGAAATTTCTTTAGGATTTATTTTTTCTATCCCGGCTAAAGGATACATTGCGGCTTTAGTTCTACGTTCGTTATTAATGGCATTAAACGAGAAATCCTTGATATCCATAGTGTATTTTGGCTTTTCTGGAGTCATTAATTTTAAGTAAGTATAACCTCCCTCTCCTTTTTTTAAATCATTTGGACCAATAGTAAAAATGCCTGCTGAATCGGTCATTTTAAAATCAATTCCTTTGCTTTTATCAGCTGAAAACACCGTGATTCCTTTTTGTCCAATCGTAGCTATTGCTTTTTTATCTGGTTTTTCTAAGTGGACTTTTCCTGTAATTTCGTCAAAAACAATCGGTTTTAGCGTATTGCCTAATTCTTTTAGATTAGCTTCATTCCACACATAATTTCTCCATCCCTGAGTAAGCATTACTAAATCTAATGCCTGCTTACGGTCTTGGTTTTGCTCGTTAAAATAATAGGCTGGATTGTAGATATTTCCTTTTAATTGGGTAGATAGCAAATAATGACTTTGAATGTTTTTAGCATCTGGTTTGTTTTGATAGATTCCATCATAGACACTTAATCCCAAATGTGCCACTATAGGTTGACCGTTTTGGTCGGTTACTTTTATTTTTAAGTTTGCTTTTTCTCGTGTTGTAAATTCGATTTTGTTGAGTTCGGTGGTAATCGTTAATTTTTGGTCTTGGTTTACATACACCAATCGCTCGGCAAGGGGTAATGCGTTTTCATTAAAAAGAGTCACTTCGGCAATGCCTTGTGGAACCTCTTTTAACGGAATTTTGATTGTTAATTCTTTTCTCAAAAGTCCTGTAGCAATACTGTAAACGATTCCTCTCAATTGCAATCGCAGGTACACCATTTCTGCTTTTAAGGCCTCACTTTGTGTGATTTTAAAAACCAATGCGTCTTTGGTGTTGTTTATTAAGCGTAATGCTTTTCCACTGGCTGATATGGGTGCTATTTCATAATTTTTATCCGATGCCGGTTCCGTGAGTTGAATATGGTATTTTTTGTTGCTGTCAGGCGTAAAAGCAAGCACTCCAATTCCCGCATAACTGCTCTTGAAATGAAGTAAAGGAGCCTCATTTTCAAATAAAGTACCCGAAACTTCCACAGGCAGTCCCTTCGAATTGATGGCTTTAAAAGCCAAATTACTATTGATTCCTGAAACGAGTTGACCCCCTTCGGCAAAAGTAGAAAAATGCACGATACTGTCTTTTGGAACTGGAGTTAGAGCGGTTTTCGGGCTGATTGTTTTTACAATACTTATTCTTTTTAGCGCATAAAATTCCTTGGGTTCTTTAGTAAACGAATAGGAACTATAGGCTGCCAAAGTATAGCTTCCTTCTGCCAATTTATTTTCTATAAAAAGATGCCCATTGACAAAACCATTTTCTATTTCGTATTTTTTCTCCCAAACCACTTTGTCGGTTTTGTCTTCGATCAATTGTACAAACAAGGTTTTACTGCGAACCGAAGGGGTGAAGTATTGTCCATCCAATACATAACCCTTAAACCAAAGATCTTCCTCGGTTTCATAAATGCCTTTGCTGGTTTGTAAATACACCACATCCAAAACATTATTTTTAGAAACATTTTGTATCTGCGCTGCTAATTGGTTTGTAATTACAGTATTGCGTTGGGAAAACGAGAGTAATGTGCTCAATATAAAAAAGAGAAGAAGTGTTTTTTTCATGTTCAATTATTACTATTTTTTTTAGGATAGGGTACTTCACCTTTGATAGTTAAATTTATGGGTGAATCTTTACCATTGTAAAACACAGTTATAGTTTTATTAAAACGCCCTGGATATTTTGCATCATAGACAATCTTAATTTCTCCATTTTTATTAGGTTTTATTATTCCTTTATACCATTCTGGAACAGTACAGCCGCAGCTTGTATTTACGTCTTTAATTAGTAATGGAATTTTCCAGTATTTGAAAATTCAAATACTGTATTTGCGTTTTTTCCTTTATTTATTTTACCAAAATCATAAGTTAAATGTTTAAAACTCATTTTAGAAAATTCTTCATCGGAAACACCATTGTTATTTTTAGTTTTTGATATACAGGATGTAAAAGCTGTAAAAAGAATTAAAAAACAAAAATGTTTTGAATGGATATTGATTTTATAAATCATTTTTATTGATTGTTATTAACTAAACGATGTAAACTATTTTCTTTCAACAAGAAGTTCTTTAATCTCTGATTCTACAACCGAATTTAAAGGAGTAAAAGTGTCTAGATTCTTCCAGAATTCTTTTGAATAATGGGATATAGAAGTATCGTTATTCTTCAATTTCATTATTTTTTTATATTCATCTTTTGACAAATATTCTACATTTTGTATAAAAAGTTCTCCTTTAGTAACGAACTTTGTTTTTTTTCCATCAATAATATTCTCGTGTTTAAATTCATACATTTTATATTTTAAATCTTTGATAGTAGCCTTTAATAAATCTTCATTATGATATTCTTCTACTTGAATGCCTTTATAATATTTCGACCTTTTTGAAATGTCTATTCGTATATTACTGTTTGTATCATGGTTCGAAATTTTCTTTATACTGCCATAAAGTTTTTTATCTTCTTTACCGATAATATTGATAACATTATTTTCATTGTTTTTTATAAGATTGAATTTTAATTTTAGAATTTCTAATAATGATTTATCATCTAAATCTTTAATGTAGAAAGGGTTTTTGCTTGATATCTTGTAGTCTTCTTTTGGAGCGGTATCAAAAATTCTATGGCTAATATTTTTTATGTAGATTGAATTGTTTTTAATAATAAATTTAATTTCGGTATCAATAAAAGACCATGGTTTATTGTTTTTTAAATTTAAAATTCTGTAATAGGCCGTTAACACTACATATTTACCGGAACTAACGACAACCTCATCTAATAAATTTATTTTGGGATCGAGTAGAATAATTTCACCCTCTTTTAGTGTGTTTAGTTCTAACTTTTTTTCTTCAAAAAACAGACTCTTAGCATAAATTGTATTTGTTAATGCAGCTAGGTCTTTTATAACAATTTCGCCTTCTTCATTAGAAGTAGCTATTTCTTGATTTCGTTCATTAAAAATTGTTATAAACGAAATTGGCTCTTTGCTTTTAGAGTCTTTAAAAGTTAGTTTAACTTGTGAAAAAACACTTGTTAAGCTGCTTAAAAATAAAAATAGGATTAATTTTTTCATAAAGTATGTGTTATTTGTTTATTTTGTTCAAATACAAATTTTTAATTTCTGTTGACATCATTGGGTTACCTATTAATACGATTGTATTGTCATTTGTAGTCAATACAGTTTCAAAATTTTTATTTACGTTCATAAAATTATTTTTCTTTAGAAACTGATTGTTATGATCTAAAAACAATGGATGGGGAAAATTTTTGATTTCTTTTGTTTCAAAAAAATATTTTAATAATTCAAATTTGTCATCAGTTGTGCATACTAAAATTACCTGAACATTCTTTTTATTGAATTCGGGAATTAATTTTTTCCAGGATTTAAGATTTAATAAACAAGTGCCACAGGAAGCGTCAATATGTGAATATATTTTATAGCTGTAATTTACAACTCCTTTTTTGTTGGCAGGATTAGCTAATGGTTGGTAGAGTTCTAAACTTTTTGGGATTATTAATTTTTTACCCAGATTATTTTCTACGACTAGTTTCAAAGCGTTAAATTTTGTAGTATTTGGATCTTTTTTACAGGATATTATACTACATAATAGAATCACTGTAATACTGTATTTTAAAATTTTATCAATCATAAGTAAAATCAATTAATAGTTGCATATACAATGTATCCTGTTTCTTTATCATAAGTGTAAAGCCTTTTCCCGTCTTTAGCTATAGTAATATGAGAGACTTCTTTATCTAATGTTATCTTCTTTACAGGATTCAAGTCCCAATCATAGACATAAATATATTTCCCGCTATAAGCTTTTTTCTCACTAAATTTTTTTCCTGAATACAATAAATAAATATATTTATTGGTTGTAGCTCCACTAATGAAAGTCACTCTTGTTTTTTCATTTTCAAACCATTGGTTTTCTTTGGCTGTAAATTCAGAGTCAAACATTTCAGGACCTTGTATAGAAAAACTTTTTTTAGTTTTTAAGTCAAATATTTCTACAACGTCAGTATGTATATAAGCCAAAACCAGTTTGTCTTTTGTTGGTTTCAACAAGGGATGAGTTAAGCTTGCTTTGGTAATGACACGCAAAGGATAATTTTCGGGATAACTCTTAAATTGACCAAATTCTTCAGTAATTTTACCGGTGGGCAAATCGATTATTTGTATCTTAAATTTTGAAGTTTCACTTCCTGTTGCAATACATTTGAGGTTGTCTATCAAATTAATTTCATAAAATCTATGACTAAGAGGATATTCTATATATTCAGAGGCAGAAGCTTCTGCTATTGCTTTATCCTTTTTTAATATCATTATTTTTTGTCCTGAAAAATCATTAATCCATAAATGATTATTGTTAATACCTATATTTGACATACCCAGTACTTCTCCTGATTCTCTCCCTTTTGCTAAATAGGGTTTAGAAAATTGATGTGTCATTAATGAATAATTAAATAAATGATATTCTTGTCCGCTTACTCTATTTGCAAAAATTAAAGTAGAGTCAGAAACGATGATTTTTTTTGGATTACCAAATTTAAATTCAACTAAATTTTTAAGTTCAATTTTTTCTTCTTTTGGGAATTCTGAAAATGTTTTAATAGTATCACTTATTACTATTTGGGTTTCTTTTCCACAAGCCCCCAGGAAAAGAGCTGCTATTAGCACTAAAAATGTTTTCATGTTTTTTATTATGTTTTTTTTAGATGTATGGTCTTTTATAAAAGACCATACATCCTATTTTAATTAGTTTAATAAAGACATCTCTCACTACTGACAATTACAAACCGACAATTTGGAGTTTGTCCACAATAATCACCGTCCATACCACAGCCAAACCATACCCATTCTGCATTGGCAGAATTCATCGCAATAACATCCGATAAATTATTATCTGGACTTGAGCTATTTATCTTATCAGTCCCAAGAAACATTGTTACAGCAATTACTACAACACCTAAAATTCCTAATATTTTTTTCATTTTATAAAATTTTAATTTTTTAGAAAGGGTATTTGAATCCTTTCTTATATATTATTTTGCAAAGTGGAGTATAGGAGTGTTATTTTTGCGAAACACTACAGTTGCTTAGCTGTAAGCAGCTGTACAAAATTATAAAGTTGTTTCGTTTATAAAATCTTCCTCTGGGTAGTGATCTATTTCATAGGCTGCATTTTTAGAATTAATTAATGTGAGAGTTTTTTAGTTTTTAAAACCCCGGAGGATTTTTATATTTTATCAGGATTTTTTTCATTTCTCGCCGTATTTCTTTAATGGCGGTTGAGGGAATTTTTACTTCTTTATCCATTATTTTCTTCACCATGATTATGGCTTTATCCTCTTGTCCTGAAGTATCGTATAGCTTTGCCAATAAATAGTTGGCGTAAAACTTAG
The DNA here is from genome assembly GCF_009909155.2 of Flavobacterium undicola. GTDB lineage: Bacteria > Bacteroidota > Bacteroidia > Flavobacteriales > Flavobacteriaceae > Flavobacterium > Flavobacterium undicola. The sequence continues at coordinate 18,217 of NZ_JAAAPM020000025.1, read as the reverse complement.
CGGGTGTCATATTTACGGCCTGCTGGTAGCTGGCTTCTGCTTTTTTATATTGCTTTATTTCTTTGTAACTATCGCCCAAGGCGGTGGCGATAACTGTATTGTTTTGATAATGCTGGGCTTGTTCTAATATAGTAATGGCTTTATCAGGTTCTCTTGCTATTGAAAGCGTTTTGCCGTAATTCATCAGGAAATCCCCATCTTTTTTAAAAATTGGATACGCTGTTTCAAATGCAAGAATTGCTTTTTTATAATCTCCATATTGATAACTTATTAAAGCATTGTTCCATGTTATAAAACCTTCGTTAAGTTTATTTGTAAAAGAAAAAGTCGAGTATATAATTCCATAGGTCAGCAGAACAAATTGTATTTTATAAATACCTATTTTTATTGGGTTGTCTTTAGTTTTAAACCGAAAACAATCTGCGGCACTATTTGATAATAGGGCGAGCAAAAGCACCAGTACTAATTTTATAGGCAGTATTTGCATCGGGTAGGAAAAGCAGGCAAAGATACCAATGGTCAACAGTCCCGTTTTGGCTATAGCAGCATTAAGTTGATACTCTTGTTTTACTTTTGTTAGAAACAAAACATAGACTACTATCAGAAGTAAAGCAAATCCTAACAAGCCGTTTTCTGTCACAAACTGTAAACCTTCATTAAAAGCATAATAGCTGTTGTCGGCTACTTGTGCTTCGGTAGTTTCTCCATTTTTAGCAAAATAATTAGCTTGATAGTCCATGTATTTTGCTTTGAATTGGTCAAAGCCTACGCCAAAGACAGGAGCGTCTGCAATCATTTCAGCTGTCACTTTCCAGATAAAAGCACGCCCATCTGAAGAAACTTTTTTATAGTGATAGATGCTAAAAAATCCAGTGATTAAAATCCCGATAGCGAGTACAATTAGAGCTGTTTTTTGGAGTTTAAGAGTTACTTTTTTAAACAAATTGCTTAGAAAACGGTATTTTAATTCTATTAAAACTGCACTACCCAATATTGCAGCTATCCAGGAAGCCCGGGATTGCGTAGCAGGAAGTACTATGGCTATACTAATGAGTCCCAGCAACGGAATGTACTCAAAAATGGATTTTATTACTTTGTTTAAAAATAAATAGTTGTTTTTTTTCTTTGATTGTATTTGAGTTGTTATGTAATCTTTAAACAAATATATTCCCAAAGCTATAGTCCATACACTGACCAAAAAACCGGCATAAGGTCCCGGGTTAAAAAAACTGCCTGTCATTTTAAAACCGGAATGGTTGGAGGCAAAATATCCCAGTAACTGGAGATTTCCATACACTGCCTGGATAATTCCAGAAACAATTATTGACAACAATAACCAAGGATAATTTTTTATTGAAATACTACGTAAAACCATATACAGGAGACTGAGTCCCAATAATTCTATGAAACGAATAGAGAATCCATAATGTGATTGAAAAAAATACCGATTTATAGTGATATAAGATATAAGTGCAAAAAGAGTGAGATCTAATTTAGAAAAGGAGTACGTTTTTTTTGGGTCACTAACTACATGAATAACATATAAACCTAATAGAACCATGCAACCATAAAGAAAGTAAATCAACTTGCTTGTGATGGTAGATAGCACATACTCTTGGATGTTAATCTGGGGTAAAACCAAAAAAAGGGAAAAAACCAAAAGTGTTAGAAAAACCCTTGATAAATTAGATAATAGGAGGGGTGTTTTTAACATTGGTTTGGATTTACGGATTAAGATTAAATAACTCTGTTTTTATAAGAATTTTACAACATTTCAAACCTACAAATTAATTAATTAATAACTGTTCTGAACTGTTTGTTAAAAATAATACTTGTCTTTAGGTTTTAGTATAACTTGCTTGTAGTCAGTATTTTGTATGTTTGTTTTTTTATAAGAAATTTCAATTGTTTAACAGGAGGATTGTCGCTTATTAGGAAAATAATCTCTTTATATAGGAAAATGAATAATTATCAGAAATAATTTACTTTGTAATAATTCTATTTTGTACTTTGGCGCACTTAATTCGGGTTATAAATGGTCGGATTTTATGAATTTAAAATATAATAAAATGAAAAAAGTAGTATGTTTTTGTATTCTAATACTTGTATTAATTTCGTGTAATAAGTATTCTAACGGTACAAAAAAAGCATTGGCAGAAGCAGGAGATAACAAGCAAGAGTTAGAAAAAGTTTTGAATTTTTATAAGGAAGATTCAGCGGACAACATAATTAAAATTTTAAGGTAATTCAAGCTCATGTTTAAATATTCGCTGTGAGTAGGATTTTACCATTTTGGAATAAAAGCCTTTATATTTAGGATGTTTTATTTGATGGTATTTTTCAAAAGCTTTGAAAATTGGTAATGCTTGTGGATCAGGGGATGTGTAATACAGTAAGTTGTTAGGAATAATAGAATTGCCTGAAACTGGAATGTTTGAAAAAAAGTAATTTTTGGAATAATTGGAACTCTTTATAGCACTATAAGATAGCAATGACATTCTAAAAAATTGAAGCCCTTTTTTTTCATTGTCTTGTGCCATATAATAATTCCCATAATAGGTATTCAAAAGAAAATCATTGGGATTTAAAAAAAGTGATTTTTGATAGCTTTTTTCTATTTTAAGAGTATCATTTGTTTCTAGGCTATTTATGTATGCCAAATACAACCAAGGTCTGCTTAAATTAGGTAAAGTAGTTGTAACCTCCTGTAAAAGTTGCTTTGCTTTCTTAGGATTTTCTTCTAATAATAATCTCGCCAAACGAGCTTTTAAAATAGTATTATTATTGATTTTAATTGCTGCATATAAATCTGAAATTGCAATTTGTTTAGATTCTTTTGCTAGTTTTGGATGTTTTTTTGATAATTCTTTAAAAAATATAGACTCCAATACCTCTGGACTGTATCGAAGTGCCTTGACAAGGTGGATTTTTACCTCGGAATTATTTTCTTGTTTCAAATCAAATAACACTTTGCTAATATGATAAGTGCTATTGTAAGTATCCAATTTTATAGCACTTGTTAGTAAATCTTGTGCTGTTTTTTGTTGTCCTAATGCAAAATAAACCCAAGCTAGATTGTGTAAGTTCTCATCATCGTACGGATTTAATTTTAAGATGGTTTTTAAATCTTTGGAAGCCAATTGAAGCGTATCTTTATTTATAAACGTAATCGAAAGCAAACGGGGATGCTTTTCTGAAATTTCAATTTCTAAACTATTCTTCAACAAAAACAAACTATGATTTTTAAGGATGCTACTATTATAGGGAGCCAATTCAACGGCTTTATTAATTGAAACTTGGCTAGATTTAAAATCATCTTTATAAAAAGATTTCAAAAAATTGTCATTTTGCTCTAAAATTAAGACTTTGCTTATATTTATATACAGCAAAGTAGCAATAGCAATCAAAAATAATGACGGAATACTATAATTCAATTTTGCCAAATGTATTGTTCTAAAAGGAATATCATAACGAATAAGAAAAAACAGTAAACTGTAAAACATAAAAAACACACTATTAAACTCAAAAATAGACGCATAAGTAAACTCCCGTAATAGTATGGCAAGAATTCCAGATGCAATAAGGCTCATTATAATTTTATCTTCACTAGAAATTGTTCTTGATTTAAAATTCCGGAGTAAAACAAGAAAAACAATTCCAAGAAAAACCAAATAACAGCTAAAACCAAATACACCTCTTTCAACAAGTAAATTTATATAGGTGTTTTGAGTTCGGGGGCAAAACACCGAGTCTTCTTTTTGAAATGCTACTTTGTCTTGAGCTAAAATAAAGTTACCTTGTCCCCAGCCCAATATAGGTTTGTCCTTAATAAGCTCTTTTGTGTTTTGCCAATCACTCATTCTTGACGAAGTACTTCGTTGTTGCGACTCGGTTGCATTGAATGAAACAGTAGTCAACACATCCTTGTTTATTGGGATTGCAGCAATGCAAATGAAGAATACTACAATTGCATTGTATAAAAGGATTCTTTTTAAAGAAAATTGATCCCACACTAGCAAATTAAAAATGAATATAAATGCGAAAAGGCTAATATAAGCTCCTCTCGAAAAAGAAGATAAAATACAAAAACAAATCAAAAACAAATTCAAATAGACTAGAAATACCCATTTTTTGTTGCGTAGTTTCCATAAAAAGAGACAATTCAAAGGGATAAATAACAAAAGTACGCTGCTCCAGGCATTAATCAAATTACCAAAAGGCGTATAAAGGTGTTTGAAATTGATACTACTTGAAAAACCTGCCAATTCAAGTTTGGTTTGAAAACTGATAAAATCGTTTATTGTAAAAACAACAAGTACGGCACTAAAAATAACCAATACTCCCAGGAGAAGCAATTGTTTTTTTGAATCCTTAAAAAATAATTTACAACCAACGTATAAAAAGAGCATAAAACTCAACCGTATGTAGGAACTAATACTGTTGAAAGGGTATGAAGAATTAAAAGCCGTTATAATTTCACTGATGAACAGAATGGCAAAGCCAATATCCAAATAGGAAATAGTAATTGACGAAATTTTACTTTTAAACAATTTGAAAAGAATTATAAAACTCACTGGAAACAACATTTGGAGATTCCAAAAGAAAATAACGAACAGTGTATATCCTAGCAACAGTGCTGTTAGAATACCATAATGTTTAAAGAAATTAAAAAATGCAGTCATTGGGTTATAATTGTGAATTGTAAATTATGAATTGTTAATGTATTGTTTCTGAAAAGTTTTTTTAAAACAATTGCAATTATTTAATGGGTAGAATTCTGTATATCAGTTAATTTAGGGTAGTTGTTTTTGTCGTAATCTCTCCAAAACACTCTTTTTTAACAAGGGAATAAAACTTTTTGCCAATCCAAAAATTAAATAGAAAAAAAGTAATGGAATGAATAATTTTCCTAGTTCAGCCAATGAAAATGGTGCGTTTTCATAAAATAGATTTTGAATAAAATACGTACAGTTTTGAGGAAAATAAAGTATAGAGTCAGGATTTTTTATAAGGACAAAATAAAGGAAAAATAAAATAAAACTATAACATACCAAGCCATAACTCAATAAAAAGTAATCCATTTTTTTCCACGTTGCTTTTGATTTATAAAATTGTTTAATTTTAAGAAAACCGTGCGTCATTAAATTTGGTTTTTCTATAGCATCAGACAAAACCCAATAGCCATCACTTCTTAGAAATGGATTAAGATTACGCAAGGATGACATTAAAATAATACAACCAAAAATGATGAATATTGGAAAATTAAAAACCAAGCCAATCAAAATTAGAAATACCACATAAATGATTTCAAAATACATTCCTGCAAGATTAACTACTATACGTTGTTGTTTGGGTAACTTCCAAATATCCGTAACATCGGCAAAGTAAACAGGCATAAACAGATAAAAACCACCACCAATTCCACCGTGTTTGGCGCCATAATGATGTGCCGCTGATGCGTGACCCAACTCGTGAAAAGTAGCACTAATGAAACTTAATATAAAAAAGAATAACCACTGCGATTTTGGCAAACTGGTATGGAATATTTGAGAATTGTAGTAGTGAAAACTGAAAGCAAACAGTAGAAAAGCGACTATTATAATTACTTTTGAAATTTTAGATTCAAATAAAAAATGTAATTGTTGCGTAAATTTAGACACTATTTTTTCGCTAATTAAAATAAAATTTAATTTTATGTAATTGGGTTTTTGGTTGGGTTTAATTGCTATTTCATCACTTTGTATTATTCCGTAAGTGGCCAATTTATGGTACAGAAAATCGTAAGCAAATTCAATAGTTATATTAGATTTGTATTTTAAATTGTAATTACAAACAATATTTTTTAATTCTGTTTGATTATCAATCAATTGAATGAAATGATATAATTCCGACGAAATTTTTATGCGATGGTCATATACCGTTTGATGTATAAAATATTCATTTTTATTTATTGAATGAAAGGTAATTTCTTTAGAAAGTAACGGAACTATAGCTGTCTTCATAAACTGATAATGATTGTAAAACTGAGGTTGTTGTAAATAGTCTGTTAAATTCTTTAGCTCTCACATTCATTCCAAAAGGGGCTATTGGAAAAGGAATTTTGTTGGGCACTGTATCTTGAGCATTTGGCACTTGTAAGGCATTTGAATTTTGCCAAGAACCATCGCTAAATTGATTTTGGAGTAAATAAGAGATTGTTTTTTCTATTTGTTGTTTATTTTTAATTGGGCTCAAAAGCAATATTTCCAAAGCTAATCCTGTGTAAAACACATTTTCTCCATAAACGTCTGAAAAACTGCCATTTTCATTTTGAATAGCATTTATTTTGGAAACTATATAATCGACTTTATCAGTTTCATCCAAAAACTGATAGGTTTTAGCCAAATAATAATAGGTATAAATACTGCTAGTCCACCAATAAGAATTTAACTCGTTTTTAAGATTTTTATCAAAGTAATTTTTGATTCTTAAAAATGAATTGCCATTTTGATTTTGTTGTGCTAAAAAATAAAAACTCACTGCACTCACGCAATTATGAATTGATAACCAGCCGTTTACATTTGAAATATTTTTATCATCAAGAGCAGTCAATAAATATTTTTTATCAGAATAGGTTGAAAAACTACCATTTTGGGTCTGATAAAACAACCAATTTTCTAAAATTTCATTTTCAATTTGGATGTTATTATGCAAAAATGATAAAAGCACAAAGTTGGTTGAATCGGCATCTTCAATCCAAGTGGTATTGTAACTCCACAATGTTTCTGTTGTATTTTGATTTAGAAAATCTAATGCTTTTAGTATTTCGTTTTCAAAAAATATTTTTAAATTTTCAGATTCTGAAATTTTAGAAGTAATAAATGCGGTTGCCCACGTATTACTTATACCACCTTGATTTACATATTCTCTCCAACTTCCGTTATTTTGTTGCTTGGATTTTATAAATTGTATTCCCGACAAAATACTATACTGTAAGTTGTTTTCAATAAAAAAATCATTAGATACACTTACTTCGGATGTTAGCACTTCTATATAATTTTCAATTTCAATAATAGCAGTTGTGAACGATTTTTTTGTATCAACCAACACTTTTTTCCATTTTGGAACAGCTATATTTTCAATGGAATCCAGTGCTTTATTGCAATAATCAATACCCAACAAGTACATTTGTTTTGACACACCTCTGATATAAAGATATTTTACTAAAATATCGGGGTCTTTATTTATAATATTTTGTTGTTTTAAAAGATACACTGCCCAATTGAATTGTCCCTTTTTGAGGTCTTCTTTAAAATCCTGAATATCGTCGTTGAGTTGAAAAGCCACCGAAAAATACTTGTGCGAAAGCAACAACTTTTCATACACAGCTACATTGGTGTTGTCAATACTATACAAACAATCAATGGCTACTTTGCCAAATGCCGATTTGGTATCCGCTAAAGTTTCATATTCTTCAATAGTAACAACTTCCTTTTTACTAAGTACTTTTTCAAAAACAATTGCTTCTAAATATTCATTTCGCCTTTTATTCCAGAGTATCCAAAAATTACTCTCTAATCCATAAATACTGGTTAGGATTTTGATGCTTTCTTCTTGGCAAATGGTTATTAATGGAAATTTTGTAATGTCTTTTTCATCAATTAATCTATCTGTGAATATTGTAGCTTGATAATATAAATAACCTGATATATCTAATAAATCCAATTGCTCTTTGGTTATCAAAAAAGAATTTGAAAATAATGAGGGGTATTTTTGGTAGTAGGTGGGATTGCTATTTATGAAATTGGAATTCAAAATTATTTTTTTTAAATTCTGATGCAAAGGTAAATTTTGGATGTAACTATGAAATGTCATTTTATTTTTTATTGTTGATAAACTCTAACTCTTTTTCGGTTAACATAATAGTATTAGTATTCATTATTGTTTCTTTAGGTAAATTTTTATAAATTGGTTTGTTTAAATCTATCGATTCTTTTTCACTACTCTTTTTTACTTTTGTTTCTTTTAATATAAACAGACTGTTAGATAGAATTACTGGATGTAATACATTATCATAATCCAAAAATCCATTTAAACTTATATTGAAATATTTAATACCCCATTTACCCTCTTTGTTTTTGAGAAAAATATATTCTGAAAGCTCGCTATTGCTATAAGTTGTGGCTATTTTATTAGCTTTTGTAGTTTTTTTATTTTGCTCTTTTCTATCCTTATAAATCAAACTATCCAATAGTTTGACAATTGCATTTGTTGTATTGTCGAAAGTAATTTTTCCGATATGTTGGTACACAACCCCATTTTTATCGGTAATCCAATTTGTATTATATGATATTGTTGTGTATGTATTCTCTTTGCTTTCAATAAAAGAATTGGTCTCATCTGTGTGTTTGAGTAAAATAGAAAGTATAGAATTCAAGTAAAACAAAGGAATCATCTTATTTGTTACAATAGAAGCAAAACCTTGCTCTCCAAACTCTAGATTGACAGTAGTAATTTTGTTGTAGTCAATTTTCCCTAAACTTAATTTAGTAAAATCATTCTGATTTTTTTTTAAATCATAATAGAAACCTTTACTCCACCATTTTAATTCTGCTGAAAAAAGCCTTTTATAGGTATTGTCAAACAAAAAAGTTTCTTTAATAGAACATTCCTTTTCCGTTGGATAATCTACGTACAAGTCATTATATTTGTCTAAAACATACTCCATCCTTTTTTTTAGATTACTATTTTGTACAACAACTTCTTCCAATATTATGGGCTTTGGAGTTAACCACAGAGTATCCTTTAAGAATGCTATTTTTTCTTTTGAGATGATTGTATCCCTATAATTGAAATGTAAGAATGATAAATCATACTTTTTTAATCGTATTTTTGCCATTCCATCATCATTGGTCAAAACACCTTCGTTCAAGTCTTTGTAGAATATATTTACTTGAGAAATAGGCAATCCATTGTCCTTGTCAAGTATAGTTATTTCTTTTTCTTGCCCAAAAAGTACAGTTCCAATAATAAAAAAAACTATGCTTAATATTTTTCTCATAAAATGTATTTAAATGTGAATAAAAACAGAAGTGAAATACTTCCGTTTCATAATAATTAAACTCATTGAACTATCCACCCCATTCGATTGTCCATCCTACTCCCCCAGCTTCGCCGGTATTAGGGTTTACATCGGTTGGTCCAGGAGTCCAAATACTCATCTCAAAACGTTTTTCAAGTTCTTCAATCTGAAATTTTTCTAATAATTCATTTTCCAAATTCATTATTTTGATTTTTTGTGTTAAACATTATACTTTTCTTTTTATTTCGGCATTTAGTCTCGTCCTTATGTTTTGCTTTTTTCTTTGGGTTGCTAATTATCTGAATCATTCCTTAATTCGTGATATAGAAGTTTTTTGTGTTTTACTTAAAAATTACCTATTACTTCATACTCCTTGGTTTTATCTTTTTTATCGGCTATCGATTTCAAAAACAACTCTAATTCTGTCGTTAATGGCAATTGATTTTGGTTTTTCCAAAAATCTTTAGAATAAGGGAATTTGGCTTTAAAAAGATCTTTATCAGGAGAAAAATTAGAGTTGACCTTTTCGTTTGTTGGGTTGTTTGTTACAAAATAATCTATATTATTATCATAAAAAAATGTTTTTTTATCGGTTACTATCTCTACCCTACATTCCATTTTTAAATTAATCGGATAATATTTATTTGTAGCTATATCTTTGCTAAATTTCATACATTTATTCCACTTTATTGTTCTGAATTGTACATTCGAAATCAATCCTTTTTGGTAAGGCGTTTTATTCAAATCATTATTCGGTATGATATAGTATTCAACTACTGCATAATCGTTTCTATTAATAATAAAATAGCCACTCCAAATTTGCCCTGTATGATCTTTTTCTTTTGTTTCAAATGTTATTTTCTTGTAATCAGCATCATTAAATGCTATTTCCGTGTAGTTGCATTTACTTGGTTCAGGGACTATCATACTTATAAAAGAATTAAAATCTGGAAATTTAAAATTAATATGGTCTTTTTTTTCAAAAAGTTTAATTTTTCTCATATTCAAAATTTCAATACTGATCATTTTTTTATTGGTCGTATTTTGATTTTTTTTGGCGTAAATATCCTGTAAAACAATGTTTTCATTCTCTTTTTTAAGTGTGTTTCTCAAGAAAAAATCAACTGTGTAATTAAGTAAAACATTATCTTTTATTTTACTATATACTTTTTGCATGTAAGAACCCGCATTGTTCACGACAACCTCTTGTAATTCAATTGTTTTTATTTGCATAAAAATGGTGTCATTTGCATTTTTTAGTTCATCAAACGTAGTTTTTACTTCCTCATAACCTAATAGATTCAAATTGATTTCATTTTTTTGTGAAACAAAAACAAATTTTCCATCGGCATTTGTAGTAGAATTGTCTGTTTCGTTAAAAACAAGTACATTTTCTAATGGTAATTTGGTAGTTGCATCAACAACTATTTTCTTAATTTGATAATTTTGAGAATAAGAAAATACACAGAATAAAAATAAATATAGATATAGTGATAGTATATGCTTCATGATTTTTGCTTAAGATTCTTTACTAAAATCTTTTTAAAATGATAACTTCCATTTTTCAAATATTCTTCGACACTACATGAGTAAAACACAATATCTATTTTCAAAAATTCATTAGTTTCATATTTTTTTTCGATTTTTCTCCATTCATAATTTTCCCAAATTTCAACAACCTCTTTCGTTATTGAATCTTTATTTTTGTAATGATTACTAGCATATATGGACCTTATAGTTAGCATTACTTTATTTACCACATTGTTGGTTGTAGTTTTATAATGATTTTTAAATGGATCTAATTGAGAAAGATTTACAGTTTTACCATCTTTTTTAATGCCTTCAATTGTAACAAAACCAATTTCGTGAGGAGGATTTGGTGAAAACATACCCCAAAATTGTGATATTAAAGGGAAGCACCTAGAAATATCATTAATTGGCTTAAAATATGAATAGATCTCTTGAAATTTTTTTGTTTTAGATAAAATAGTCATATTTAAAAAATTAAAAACATTTCGTTGAGTAATTAAAAGTAATAATATAATTAGCGTTAATTTAACATGCTTTTTAAGTTGATTTGTAGTTATAACTTTCTCATTATTTTTTGAAAAATAATTCCAAAAATGATTAGGTAATAAAAGAACTGAAATACTACTACATATAATATTGAAATAACCCACATCAAGCAAAATATAGATTCCCCAATGAATTGCTAAAATTGTTAGAGATAAAAACAATCTTATTTTTGAATTTTTGAAAGGAAAAAATATTAAAAACAGAAACAGTAGTTGAAAAAAATGAGTGATATAGGTTAAAAAACATATAATTTTAAAATTAAAAAGAACATGTGAATATCTTCTTGAAATGATTGTATCAATGAGAGTGTATTTAATAGCAGTGCCGTTTATCCAATCATCTCCGTTTTTACTTAATGAATTAAAAAAAAAGATGAAACTTATTTGAATTAAAATAGCCGTTATAGCTAAACCTTTTACTTCAATATTTTTATCAATACTTTTTAAAAATCCTTTGTCCACACTAAAAGTTTCATTTAAAGGTAAAAATAATGCAAAAGTAAATATTGCTACTACTATTTGATCTGCTCCAATCATAGTATAGAAATAGGTATGGGTAATTAGAATAAATAAAATATAGGAAATTACCGAAGTTATTTTTGTAAAATAACCAATAGTAAATAATAGAAACATTATTAATGCAAAAATGTGCAAAAACAATAATTCATAGTAAGATAGATTAATGAACCCCAATAATGAGTTGGTGTGCAAAGAATTTTTCAAGAAGTTATACCCTATCAAACCATCAATATCATATAATTCATTGAAAAGTAAAAGTTTATTGAAAATTAAATCGTATAAAATTGAAATTCCTAATAAAATTCGGAATAATCCCAATGACCTGATATCTAATCCATAAATTTTCATTTTGTTATACTATTTTTATTGTAAAAAGAGATTTCTTTTTCTGTTTTTGGAATTATGTTTTTAATCTCTTTTATATCTAAATTTTCAAGATTATTTTTTTGATTAAAAATATCTTTTGACAAATCAAAATTATGATTACATTTAATAATTTCATCACGAAATTTTGTAGTATATAACTTTAATATGTTTTTATTATAAATATTTGGAATATCCTTTTTTATGTATTCGACCTCAACACCAATCTCTAAATCATCAATAATCCATTTATCATTGAACTGTTTAAAATTTATAAAACCATTACTATTTATTGCAATTCTAGAATAATCTGCATTTACTTTATATATCTTATCAATACCACTTCCTCTATCTCCTTTAATATCTAAATTTATAATAGCAAAATTTTTATTTTCAATAAGTAATGTGATTATGTTCTTTTTATCTTTGGTTATATTTTGAGTGAAAATTAATTTGTAAATGTTTAAACCGTTATAAGTTGTATATTTTGTTTCAATTTCAAATAAGTTTTCATTTTTACTCAAAATACTTACCATGTTTTTTACATTTAATTGTGAAAAAGCCATTTTTAAATTGATAAGGTTTTCATTTAAATTAGCAAGCAGATAGTCTTTATCAATAGCTTTGTTAATTTTAATCGGTTTTAATTTTACCTCTTCACCTATATTAGTGGTTAATAAACCATTACCGTCATAATATCTTTTGATTTCATCATCAAAACTTGAAATTTGTTTGAAATAAACTTCATATTGTGAGTTTAAAAAATAATTCTGTTCGTAATTTTGTAATACTTTGTTTAAAATACTTTTTACGGGCATTATAACGACTTCGTCTAATAAAATAGCTTTCTCATTTAAGGTTATGTTTAATGGTATAGATTCAATTTCATTTATCATAATTAACTTACTTTCATATCCTATATAAGAAACAATAATTTCTATTTTTTTTGATTTGTTTTCTGTATTAAGTTCAAAATTCCCGCTACTATTTGTGCTTGTTGCATATGGTTGATTCTTTATTGTTATATTTGCATTTTCTATAGGTAAATTAGTTATATAGTTTTTGACTACTCCTATTATTTTCGTTTGTGAATTGGCTATTCCTATCTTTAAAACGAAAATTAAAACTAATATTTTTTTCATTTCATTTCTTTTAGTCTAATTGAAAATTAGCATTTGCCTTAAGGCAAATGCTAAAAAAAATATTGGCACAATTCAAAATCAACCTTTGTACCAGTAGTTTGGTTGGCTTTACCCTCCTGAACCTGTAATAACTGTTATAATCCCGCCCACTTCATTTGGGTCATGAGGTACTATCCAATCAAGAGGTCCGCTAAATTCAAGTCTTTTTTCCAGTTCTTCAACTTGAAATTTTTCTAATAATTGGTTTTCCAATAATTTATTTTCTAAATTCATGATTTATTTATTTGAGTTAAACAATTCTACTTTTCTTTTTGTCTCGGCATCTAGTCTCGTCCTTATGTGTCAATTTTTTCTTTGGGTGTATTTTACACTTCTTCCCTCAATTCGTAGCTACTGAATGTTTTTATTTTATGCTTTATGTTTTTTGAATTTTCAATATTAATTTCCTGCCCTAACGATTTAGAAATATTAATCAGAGGCAGAATCAAAAGAATAAAACACCAAAAGCATAAGGAAAATCCTTGATGTTTTTGACAATAGGAGGGGTGTTTTTAACATTGGTTTGGATTTGTTGATTAAGAGTGAAAAACTCTATTTTTATAAGAATTTTACAATATTTCAAACCTACGAATTAATTAATTAATAACTGTTCTGAACTGTTTGTTAAAATAATATTTTTCTCTAGTTTTTAAAGCAACTACCTGTTAATTAACGTGTTGTGTTTGTGTTTTTTTGTAAGGATTTTCAATTTTTTAATAGCTGTATTGTCACTTATTAGGAAATTAATCTCTTTATAGAGGAAAATGAATAATTATCAGAAATAATTTACTTTGTAATAATTCTATTTTGTATTTTGGCGCACTTAATTTGGGTTATAAATAGTCGGATATTATGAATTTAAAATGTAATTAAATGAAAAAAGTAGTATGTTTTTGTATTCTAACACTTGTATTAATTTCGTGTAATAAGTATTCAAACGGTACAAAAAGAGCATTGGAAGAAGCAGAGGATAACAAGCAAGAGTTGGAAAAAGTTTTGAATTTTTATAAGGAAGATTCAGCGGACAGTCTTAAATATAAAGCTGCGGTATTCCTTATCGAAAATATGCCCAATCATTATTCACATAAGTCCGTTACTGGATTTGAGGATGCTTTTGACAGCATAAGCAACTATCCCATGGATGGATTGCGTCGTGGTGTTTTTGAAAAAATGTTAGACTCGGTATCACAAAAAATAAGTTTAAGAAAAGCAGAATTAATTCCGGATGTCAAGTCGGTTACTTCTGAATATTTAATTAATACTATTGAATTATCATTCGAGGCCTGGAATAAAATTCCAAAGAATAAAAGAGCTTCCTTTGAGGAATTTTGCAATTATATTTTACCATATAAAGATAGCGATGAACCTATTGAGGCAGATGCCCGTGAAAAATTGGCTAAAAAGTATTCATGGGTTTATAAATATCTTGAAAATGGGGCTTCTTTACGTTCGGTAGTGGATTCTGTTGAATCCGAATTTAAATTTACAGTTATGGGACAAATGAGAGAACTTTATCCTATACCATTAAGTATTAGCCAAATTGAAAAATCCAGAATGGGGGTATGCAGTGATGGGGTAAATTATTTAGTGAATGTATTTAGATCTTTGGGGATAATTAGTGCTCAGGAGATGATATCCCATTGGGGAAATCATTATTCTATGGGACATTCCTGGGTATATGTTAAATATGGAGGCGAGGAATATTCTACAGATGTATCCAGAAAAGTTGATGTAAGAGAGGAATATTTAGGAGAAAGTATCCCAAAAATAAATAGGGTAACTTATGGTTCTCAAAAAGACTTCACATTTTCACCATTTGCAAAAGATGTGACAACACATTATGTTCCAACGGTAAATATTATTATCAATAATATTCTGAATGCTCCTCATTCTCAACCAGTATTATATGTTTTTGATAGGAATAACCAATGGGCAGCTGTTTCATATGGTGAAAGCAAAGATGAAAACAATACATTTAAAAACATAGGGGTGAACGTATTATACTTAGCGGGCATTCAGGAAGAAAACACAATTATTCCGATTAATTATCCCTTTTTTATAGATAATACTAAAAAGATTCATTTTTTTAAGCCTTCTAAATCTGTTTTGAATTCAGTTCCCTTAGTTAGAAAATATGGATTAACTACAGCGAGAACTAAAACAAAATTGGATTGGATGACAAGTCTGAATGATAACCTGATTCAGGGAGCCGATAATAAAAATTTTAACAATGCAAAAACATTATATCATATATCAAATTTTAACAGCACCCATTTAAAAAAGATATTAGTAAAACAGCAAGAAAAATTTAAGTATGTTCGTTTTTATTCCAATAAAAAAGAATCTTTTTTGGTTAAGTTGGCTTTTTATGATGCTAATGGAAAAGAATTGAAAGGAGAAGTTGTTAAACAAAACAATGCTATTTTGAAATGGGAAGAAGGCGCTTTTGATGAAGATCCCGGATCATATTCAGGAGGTCGGGATTTTACTTTAGGATTAAAGTTTAAGAAACCTACGCTTGTTCGTTCTGTTGGTTTTCAGGCAAGAAATGACAGTAACCATATAAATATAGGGGATGAATATGAGTTGTTTTATTGGGACAAGGAATGGAAAACTTTAGGCAGGCAAGTGGCTAAGGACACAGTTCTTTATTATAACACACCGGTTAATTCTCTGTTGTGGTTAAAAGATAATACAAATGGTAAAGAAGAACATGTGTTTACTATTGATAAAAACAAAAAACAAAAATGGTTAGGGTTTGATAATTATTAATTTATGCAAATAATTTTTTGTTATGAATAATCTTAAAACTGGTCGACACCGATTTAATATTAATTTCCCGATTGCACTATGTAGTCGGGATTTTCATTTATATGGCTGTTCTGGTGTTCTCTTTTTTGAAGATTAATGAGGTCTTTTATGTTGTACGAATATATACTTTCCCTAACTACATCTGGGTTTGAATTCTCAGTAACACCAAATCATAATATTATTCTTTGTTGTAAGTTTTATATATTTCTTGTTGTAATATTGTAAACCTCTATCTGTATGATGCATCTCTTAGCATCTTTGTTTTTCATATAAGTCAACTTTTGTGTCAATTTATTTCAGAACGTGACATTAAAAACAAAAAAAACCGCCTCAAGTTCATACACAAGAGACGGCTTGGGTTTTTGGAAAAATAATTTATTTTTTGATAATATTCTTCACGGTAATTATATTTCCATTTTTGATGTTCAGAATATACATTCCGGAAGGCAATTGATCTAAAGACATTATTTCTGTAGTACTTTTCAAAGTTTGAGACAGTACTTTCATTCCTATTGAATTATAAAGTTCGAGCGTAGCACCAGTTTGTACTTCATTCACTTTTACATTCAATAAGCTGGTAACAGGATTAGGATAAACGCTTACATTTTCAGTAGCATTTTCCTCACTCAAGGTTTTACTAATGTCTTTGCTTGAGATGTAACTGCAAGAGCCCAGTTTATCACCATGATTCAAATGCGCTTGTACCGAATTAGAACTCACACAAATTGCCTGACCATTATGACAAACCATAACTTTATCATTTGAGTTACCACACTGTACATTTAAGGTGTTAATCACAATAGAAGCTGTTGTCTGACAACCTTTGAAATCAGTTACTACTACAGTATAGGTGCCTGCAGCTGATACGGCAATGGTTTTTGCTGTTTGATTTGTATTCCATTTATAAGTATAAGGAGCTGTTCCTCCTGCCGGAGTTGCAGTAATATTTAATGAAGTTGGGCCATATCCAATATAGATGGTGTTTTTGTCATCCACCGCAGCATTAAGGGCATACACATTCGGAATCGTTGCGGTCAATTGAACCGCATTGGTGTCATCACAATCGTTGTTGTTAGTAGCATATCCCTGAGGAGCCACTGATGTACACAACATTGCTGTTACATTCGATCCAAATCCGTCTTTATCTGCATCCACATAATATTGAATTGGCTGATGAACAGCGGCATCGTTATCATTACAATCGCTGTTGTTGGTAGCATAACCTTGAGGAGCAGTAGGCGCACACAACATTGCTGTTGCAGTCGATCCGAATCCATCTTTATCTGCATCCACATAATATTGAATTGGCTGATGAACAGCGGCATCGCTATCATTACAATCGCTATTGTTGGTAGCATATCCTTGAGGAGCAATAGATGAACATAACATTGCTGTTGTAGTCGATCCAAATCCATCCTTGTCGGCATCTACATAATATTGAATTAGCTGATGAACAGTCGCATCACTATCATTACAATCGCTATTGTTGATAGCATAACCTTCAGGAGCTACTGATGAGCATAACATTGCTGTTGTAGTCGATCCAAATCCGTCTTTATCGGCATCTACATAATATTGAATTGGCTGATGAACAGCGGCATCGTTATCATTACAATCAGTATTGTTGATAGCATAACCTTCAGTGGCAACTGATGAACACAACATTGCTGTTGCAGTCGATCCAAAACCATCCTTGTCGGCATCTATATAATATTGAATTGGCTGATGAACAGTCGCATCGCTATCATTACAATCGGTATTGTTGGTAGCATAACCTTCAGTGGCAACTGATGAACACAACATTGCTGTTGCAGTCGATCCAAATCCATCCTTGTCGGCATCTACATAATATTGAATTGGCTGATGAACAGTCGCATCGCTATCATTACAATCGCTATTGTTGGTAGCATATCCTTGAGGAGCAATAGATGAACATAACATTGCTGTTGCAGTTGATCCAAATCCATCCTTGTCGGCATCTACATAATATTGAATTGGCTGATGAACAGCGGCATCGTTATCATTACAATCGCTATTGTTGATAGCATAACCTTCAGGAGCTACTGATGAGCATAACATGGCTGTTGTAGTCGATCCAAATCCGTCTTTATCGGCATCTACATAATATTGAATTGGCTGATGAACAGCGGCATCGTTATCATTACAATCAGTATTGTTGATAGCATAACCTTCAGTGGCAACTGATG
>NZ_JAAAPM020000024.1 GCF_009909155.2 Flavobacterium undicola | reverse complement strand
CGAACTCAGGTAAATAACACTAATTTGCTTTACTGTTACACTGCCTAATTCTAATTCAGGTTATTAACAAAGATAACGTCATTTTATATTGCATTTTTTTGTAAAAAAATTATACCTCGAACTGACGAAAAATTATCATAAAAAATTAATTTCAGCCAATGGGTTTAAAATTATTTTTTGATTATAAAATAGAATGAGTTTATTCTGTTTTATTAACTTTTTATATATTATTTTTGCTTTTTGATAACAGGAGTAATCTTTAAAAAAATATAGGTTTTGAGTGATACTAAAAATTCTGGTTCAGGCTTTGTAAATCCTGACTTTTTTTCAAGAGAAAATATAATACTTAATATACGCAACTTAAGCTATCTGCCGAGATGGATTGTTGTGGGAATAGATTTGGTGGTTCTGATTTTTAGTTTTTTATTTACAAAACTAATTATTAATGGTGTAGGTTTACATTATATTGCTTTTGATAACAAATTACCTTATATCTGTTTTTTACTGGGAATGAATGTTTTTTCATTCTGGGTTTTTAGAACTTATGCGGGTATTATAAGGCATTCATCTTATACGGATGCCATAAAATTATTGTTTTCTCAAGTTTCAGTTTTAGTTTTTTTTGTTGTTTTTAACTTTGTGTTCCAACTTTTTTATGGATACAAAATCTACTTGAATACTGCCCTTTTTATTAATATGGTGCTTTCTTTCTGTGGTTTGTTTTTGTATCGTGTTGTGATAAAACAAGTTTTTGAACATTTTTTCTCGGAAAGAAACGATATAAAATTACCTCGTACTATAATTTATGGTACAGATGCTAATGCTTTGGCTGTAGCCAAATCATTAAAATTAGAAACGCCTACCCGATTTAAAATTGTGGGATTTGTGGATAAAAACAGCCAAAATTCGTCCAAGAGAATGATGGATTTACCTATTTTAATTCAAAAGAAAAAATTGCCTACCTTGATGCGTTCTATTGGTGCTGAAGGAGTAATTATTGCCGATAAAAGTTTGTCAAAAGAAGAACGATTGGTAATTGTTGAACAATGTTTAGAGTTCAATTACAAAGTATATATTGTCCCTTTAATTACGGACTGGGAAAATCAAAAAGAAATTTCTCAAAAAGTAAAAAGTATCCAAATTGAAGATTTATTGGATAGAAAACCTATTGTCCTAGACGGAAAGGCAATTTCGAAACAGCTAAAAGACAAAACTATTTTAATAACAGGAGCTGCGGGTTCTATAGGTAGTGAAATAGTCAGACAGGTAATACTTTTTAAACCTAAAAAAATTGTAGCAGTAGATCAGGCTGAAACTCCTTTGCATAATTTGTGTTTGGAGTTAAATAATTTGGATACCCATGTTGATATTGTAACAGTAGTAGCCGATATTAGGAATAGAGATGCTATGAATACTGTTTTTAGTCATTATCAGCCAGAAGTAGTTTATCATGCCGCTGCTTATAAGCATGTGCCTTTAATGGAAGCAAATCCTTCACAAGCCATTTTGACTAATGTGGAAGGAACTAAAAATATAGCTGATTTGGCATGCGTATTCAAGGTGAAGAGTTTTGTTATGGTTTCTACGGATAAAGCTGTAAATCCTAGTAATGTAATGGGAGCAAGCAAGCGTATTGCCGAGAAATACGTCCAGTCTTTACAATTAAAATCGAATGTTGATAGAAATGCTAAGAGTACCAAGTTTATTACCACCCGATTCGGTAATGTTTTAGGTTCTAATGGTTCAGTAGTGCCTTTGTTTACTAAACAAATTGCTGCGGGAGGACCTATAACAATCACTCATCCTGATATCATTCGGTATTTTATGACTATCCCTGAAGCTTGTCAGTTAGTTTTAGAAGCAGGAGCCATGGGCAAAGGAGGCGAAATTTACATTTTCGATATGGGAAAACCAGTCAAGATTATCGATTTGGCTCGAAAAATGATCAAACTTGCCGGTTTCATTCCTGATGAAGATATAAAAATTAAAATTGTGGGTTTGCGACCAGGTGAAAAATTATATGAAGAATTATTGAATGATTCTTCAAAAACAATTCCTACTCACCATCACAAAATTATGATTGCCGAAGAAATTCAAGAAGAGTTTGAAATTTTGCACGATGAAATTGAAGAACTCATTACCATTTCGAACTTTCATAAAAAAGACGCAATCGTAACCAAAATGAAAAAAATAGTACCTGAGTTTAAAAGTATGAACTCTACTTATGAGGTATTAGATAAATAATACTATTTAGAATTATAAACCAGTTTTTTTGTTTACCTCACCCCAATCCTCTCCAAAGGAGAGGGAGTTGGAAAATCGGATTATTTTATATTTCTAAATGGTATAAGTTATACAGTATAGATTTTTTACCGCAAAGCTGTCTGCAGATAGGCAGAGTAACGCAAAGTTTTTTCGCAAAGATTATAAACAATAATTTGTGGTAAAAAAACTAGAACTTAAAAAACTGATTGTTAGCAATAACTTCTTTAAGCGGATTGATATCTTTTAATTTTACTTTTAGCTCGAAAGCGGCAATATGATTATCATGATGTATATCAGAACCTACAAAATCATACATTCCTTTTTGAAGTAGCTGTTCTGCTATTTTAGCAATATTCTCCCCATAATAACCAACTACAGCCAGTAAGTTGAGTTGAAACAAACAACCTGCTTTTTTGAGTTTTTCGTATTCATTAAAATTATTATGATAAAACAAATAGCGTTCCGGATGCGCCAAAATAGGAATGTAACCAGCTATTTGTAAGTCAAATAATATCGAGTACAGTTCGATAGGAGCGTTGATGTATGACATTTCAACTAATACATAATTATCCTTCAAAGTCAATAAATCATCCGATTGAAACAAACGGATAAATTGATCGTCCATTAAATATTCTGCCGCAGCCTGAAAAGGCATATCTATACCTTTTTTTCTTAGTTCCAGTACCGTATTATTTTTATTTGCGATAATTTGTTCATGGGTATTCTCCCATATATACTGAATAATATGTGGAGTAGTAATTATTTGGGTTATTCCTATGTTTTGCAACGCCTTAGTTAAACGCAAAGAATCTTCAAAAGTTTTCGCCCCATCATCAATTCCAGGAAGAAGGTGAGAATGTATGTCAACATGATTATCAGGAATAAGATCCTTAAGAACGGGCTTGGATTTGAATAATGTAAACATGCTGTAAAGATAGGAAAAAGTGTTCAATTGTTTGTGGTTTTTTGTTTGTGGTTTTTTGCGAAACTCACAACAGAGAACCCACAACCCACAACCCACAACGCATAATTCATAACCTACAACAGGCAACTTTACTATCGAAATAGTTTTCTTTAACCAATTTTTATGCCGGTGGTCGGTTATATTTGGTTAGACTAAAGATAGGGTAGTATATTTAGTCATATAATTCGATAAAGGCTCGTAGTAAAAAATGAAACAAACAGATAAATATGAAGCGGATTGGTTGTTTGAAATTACACCCAAGAACAAATTTTTCTCGTTTAATCTCGAAGAAGTATGGCAGTACCGTGATTTGTTGTTACTTTTCGTGAAAAGGGATGTAATCACAGTATATAAACAAACGGTTTTGGGACCACTTTGGTATTTGATTCAGCCTTTGTTTACTTCAATTACTTTTACTATTATCTTTAATACTGTGGCGGGTATACAAACAGGAGCCGTTCCACCGTTTTTGTTTAATCTGGCTGGAATCACAGTGTGGAATTATTTTACAGCCTGTCTTAACGGGACCTCAAATACTTTTGCGTCTAATGCAGGAATTTTTGGGAAAGTGTATTTTCCAAGACTGATTATGCCGCTCTCGGTAGTAATTTCCAATTTGTTGAGATTTGGAATCCAGTTTTTTATTTTCATTGCTTTTTATCTTTGTTTTTATTGCACTGGAGCAGTTATAAGTTTAAATCATTTTGTAATTTTCTTCCCCATTTTAGTAGTTATGATGGGGATTTTAGGCTTGGGTTTAGGGATGATTATTTCTTCTTTGGTGACTAAATATCGTGATTTTAGCTATTTAATTGGATTTGGAGTTCAATTATTGATGTATCTTTCTGCGGTGGTATATCCTATGGCATTAATTTCCGAAAAAATGCCCCAATATGCCTGGTTGATAGATTACAATCCTCTGGCTTATATTGTTGAAACCACCCGGTATTTATTGTTAAATATTGGTCAGATTTCAATTCTCGGATTGGTCTATACTTTTGTGTTAATCATTTTGCTGTTTTTCATAGGATTGCTTATTTTTAATCGAACAGAGAAAAACTTTATTGATACAGTGTAGTAGGAAGTCAGAAGTTAGAAGTGGATGGTAGTGAATAAATTTTCGTTTTTCCCCAGCCCTAAAGGGAACCGAAAATTATAACGTACAGGATTAAAATGAACGTCCCAATTTCTTTTTCCCTTTAGGGGCAGGGGTAAAAAAAGAAATTAGAACCAACAACCCATAACTCATAACTGACATCCCACAACAAAAAAATGAAAGATATAATCTTAAAAGCCGAAAATATTTCTAAGCAATACCGACTGGGGGTAGTAGGAACAGGCACGCTGACTCACGACTTGAATCGATGGTGGCATCGCATTCGTGGGAAAGAAGATCCATATTTGAAAATTGGCGACACCAATGATCGTTCTACTAAGGGAACATCCGATTATGTATGGGCATTGCAGGATATCAATTTTGAGGTAGAGCGTGGTGAAGTTTTAGGAATTATTGGGAAAAACGGAGCAGGGAAATCGACCTTATTAAAAATCCTTTCAAAAGTTACCGCTCCCACCACAGGAAGTATTAAGTCCAGAGGGCGTATTGCCTCATTGCTTGAAGTAGGAACAGGATTTAACGGTGAAATGACAGGCCGCGAAAACATATTCCTTAATGGGGCAATTCTCGGAATGACTAAGAAAGAAATAGCCTCAAAACTTGATGAAATTATTGAGTTTTCTGGTTGCGAACGTTATATTGATACACCTGTAAAAAGATATAGTTCGGGAATGACAGTTCGTTTGGCTTTTGCCGTAGCAGCCTTCCTGGAACCTGAAATTTTAGTAATTGATGAGGTTCTTGCCGTAGGTGATGCCGAGTTCCAGAAAAAAGCCATTGGCAAGATGCAGGATATTTCAAAAGGTGAAGGTAGAACGGTGTTGTTTGTGAGTCATAATATGGCAGCGGTGAAGAGTTTGTGTACCCGTGTAATAATTTTAGAAAATGGGATTAAAATTAAAGAAGGGAATACAGTTGAAATCATTGAAAGTTATCTAAATGATACCGGTACAGTTATGGAAGTTAAATACGAAAATGAAGAAAATAGTATCGGGAATAATTTTGTAAAATTAAAAAACGCAAAAATTTCAAAAATAACTAATAACAACTATATTTTGTTAGACGAGAAATTTGATATCATCTTTAAATTTTGGGTTTCAGATTTTAAAGTAGGTTCTGTAAATTTAAGTTTAAACATTTTTAATGTTGAAAAAGTTCTTTTGTTTAATTCTTACACTAAAATAATTGATTCCAAGGCAGGATTGCTAAATGCTACATTTAATATACCAAGCAATATTTTTAATATAGGTTTTTATTCTGTGGAAGTAATGGTAGTTGTAAATCATTCTCAAATCTTCTATTGTTTTGATGAAATTCTAAAATTTGAAATAGTTGAAAATGAAAGAAATTCTTCTTGGTATGGTAATCATAGTGGATTGATTAGACCAAATATAAAATCTGAGATAAGTATAGACTAATGAAAAAGACCACCTTATTTTTTTTAGCTTATTTTGATTTTGATGTAATTAAAAGGTCTTTAGAATCTTTTTACGCATTATCTGAATTTCTAGAAATTATTGTAATTGAAAACGGCAGTATTAATTCGACTGAAATTAGAGTTTTTTTAAAGAAGGAAATTAATAGAGGAAAAATTCATTCATGTTATTTTTTTTATAGAAATTTATCAAATAATTCTTTAGAAATTGTAATTGATAGGGAATTAAAAAAAATGTCAGCCCATGATTATTTTATTATTTCGGATGGAGACTTATTAATAGAAAATAAAAAATCATATTTAGAGATTATTAACATTATGGATAATCATAGTGATCTTTTTGCCTGTGGTGTTTCATTAGATAAAATAAACTTACCATTAGACAATTTTCCTGAGTCTATATTTTGGATTACTGAAGATATTTCAGAGGAAGATGATTATTATGAAGCAAGAACTGGAGTTCATTTATTAATGTTAAGAACAGTAGATTTTTTAAAATATTGGAAATATAGAGAAGAGAGAAAAGAATCAATAACAGATTTTTCAATGGCAAATTATTGTTACAATATACAAAATAAAAAATGGGGAAGAACCAAACAATCATCAGCATTGCATTTGACTTGGGATAGTTATAAAGATTTTAATCATCCCTATACTTTAGAAAAGTTGAAAAAATCTTTGTCTAGAACTTGGAATCATAAAGATTATTTTAGTTTGGTTGAATATATTTCTCATACCGGTACCGGTGAAAAAAAATATTTCATTGATATTAAGAGAGTTGTTTACAGCGTACTTTTTCATATAAAAAAAATTATAGAATTAAAATGAAAAAGATATTTAAAAAAATTATTAATAAACTGGGGTATACTTTAAAAAAAGTGAATACAGATGAAATGATATTAAACACAAATAGTAAGGATCATTTGTTGTTTAATTTTTATGATACAATAAAAAGAATGGGTTTTATTCCCAAACATATTGTTGATATTGGAGCCAATCATGGTACTTGGACAAGAACTGCATTGTTTCATTTTCCTGAGGCCTATTATACTTTAGTTGAGCCTCAATATTGGATGGAAGAATCAGTAAGAGATATATTAGATGAAAATAATAAAGTGAAATTTTTTCCAGTTGGAGCAGGAGACAAAGACACTGTTCGTCAATTTACGATAGTGGATAGAGATGATAGCTGTTCTTTTCGTTATATAACAGCACAAGCAAAAAAAGAGGGATTTGAACAAATAGAAATTCCTGTAGTTACTTTGAATAGACTGTTGTTGGATAGTCAATTGCCAATACCTGATATTATAAAAATAGATGCTGAGGGATTAGATGTTGAGGTGTTAAATGGAGCTAGCAATTTTTTTGGGAAAACTGAAATATTTATGGTTGAAGCAGGTGTGGTTAATAAAATTTTTGATAATAGTTTTTTGAAAATAATTAATTTCATGGATGAAAATGGATACCGATTGTTTGAAATAACAGATTTAAACAGACCTTTTAAACCACAAGTGTTGTGGTTGGTAGAATTAGTGTTCGTGAAAAAGAATGGATTTATAGACTCGCAAGTAATATTATGATGATAAACGTAACCAAAACTTTTTTTCCTCCAATAGAAGAATATAACAAGCAAATACAAAGGGCTTGGGATAATCAATGGCTTACAAATAGAGGGGAATTGGTATTGGAACTGGAAGAAAAGTTAAAACAATATTTAACCGTTTCTAATATTATCATTACTACCAATGGAACTATTCCATTGCAGATTGCCTTGAATTTATTAAGTAGTAATGGAGAGATTATAACAACACCTTTTAGTTATGTAGCAGGCACTGCGGCTATAGTTTGGCAAAATTGCACCCCTGTTTTTGTAGATATTCATCCTGAATATTTGACGATTGATGAAACTAAAATTGAGGCAGCGATTACAGATAAAACAACGGCTATATTAGCGACACATGTTTTTGGAAATCCTTGCCATGTTGAGGCTATAGAAAATATTGCACAAAAATATAATTTAAAAGTGATTTATGATGCGGCACATTGTTTTGGGGTAAAGTATAAAGAGAAATCTATTTTTGATTATGGAGATGTAAGTACCTGTAGTTTTCATGCTACCAAGCTTTTTCATACAGGCGAAGGCGGAGCAATGTTTACAAATGATACTGATTTACGACACCAATTGTTTTATAGTCATAATTTCGGGCATAACGGGCCTTTGGCTTTTCATGGTCTAGGAATTAATGCTAAAATGTCTGAATTGCAAGCCGCTATGGGATTGGCAGTTTTGCCTTATATAGATAAAATAATTTATGAAAGAAAAAAAATAGTTGAATTTTATAATGCCAATATAGATTTTTTAGAAGTTTATTCTTTAAAAATTAGAGGGAATACATATTGGAATTATAGTTATTATCCGCTTATTTTTGAAACGGAAGAAAAAATGCTTAAAGTTCAAAAAAAATTAAATGATAATAATATTTTCCCACGGCGATATTTTTATCCATCATTAAATACAATAGAATACACAAAAGGTTTTGAAATGCCAATTTCAGAAAGTATTGCATCTCGTGTCATGTGTTTACCTCTTTATGTAGATTTAAAATTAGAGGAGTTAGAAAAGATCATTTTACTTATTAATACTAGTTTATGTTAATTATAGGAGCTAAAGGTTTTGCGAAAGAAGTTTTAGAAGTTGTTCATCAATTAAATCAGACAGATAACTTGGCGTTTTATGATGACATTAATGAAGAAGTAAATGAAACTTTATATAACAGATTCCCTATATTAAAGACTATTGAAGATGCTTTAGTTTATTTTAAAACAATTGATAATAGATTTACAATCGGAATTGGAAATCCTGTTTTAAGAAAAAAACTATATGATAAATTTATTGATTTAGGAGGGGTCTTTTCTTCTACAATAAGTCCATTTGCAAGTATTGGTAGTTTTGGTAATGAAATAGGAATAGGGTCTAATATAATGACAGGAGTAGTTATTACTTCAGATGTTATTATAAAAAAAGGTTCTTTGATTAATTTAAATTGCACAGTAGGACATGATTCTATAATCGGTGAATTTGTAGAGTTATCTCCTGGAGTTAGTATTTCAGGAAATTGTATACTTGGTGATTATTGTGTTTTAGGGACTAACGCAACAGTTTTGCCAAAAGTGACTATTGGTAAAAATGTTGTTGTAGGTGCAGGAGCTGTTATAAATAAAGATGTTCCTGATAATTGTTTGGTTGTAGGTATACCTGGAAAAATTATTAAAGAATTAATGCCTTTAGAATTTTAATAATGAGCCAGTATCCAAAAGTCAGCGTTTGCATGATTACTTATGGTCATGAGAATTATATCAGGCAAGCCATAGAAGGGGTACTCATGCAGGATTGTAATTTTGAAGTTGAACTTATTTTATCAAATGATTGCTCTCTTGATCAAACAGACTATATTATTCAAGATATTTTATCCAATCATCCAAGATCAGGCTGGATTAAATATTTTAAGCAGAATAAAAATTTAGGTATAATGCCGAATTTTTTCTTCGCTTTAGAGCAATGTTCTGGAAAGTATGTTGCCATGTGCGAAGGAGATGATTTTTGGATAACTAAAGACAAACTAAGGAAACAAGTTGAAATTTTGGAAGAAAATGAGGAAATAGGTTTAGTTTATACAGATGTAAAACAATTTATTCAGAGAACAGGACAATTTATAGATATACCAGCCAGATTTGTTCAAAGACAGTCAGATGTAATTCCTGAAATGTTAAAAAGTAAATTTATAGAATTTGCAACTACGATGTTTAGAAAAACGATTTTAGATGAAGTTGTAAAAAAAATAAAAGAAGAACTTAAAAATAAAGTAATAGGAGATACTAGAATTATACTCGAAACGGTTTATATATCAAAACTACATTATTTGAATGAAGTAACTGCTGTATATAGAATTTTGGAAGGAAGTGCAAGTCATCCCAAAGAGGTCGATAAATATATTTTTGCAATAAAAGATTCTTATTTGTGCAGAAAAAGTTTTGTAAAAAGAAATAAACTGAATACAATTTGGTTATCAGATGCTATTTGTAATACTAATAGAGGATTAATAAATAATGCATTTGTAGCTAAGAAATATATAGACGTTATTAAATTGTTGAAAAATGTATTAATTGTTGATGTTTTTAAATATTGTAATTGGAATATTTTTAGAAAAAAAATGAAAATTCATATTTGGATAAAACTTATTTTGTCATTAGTTGGAGTTGGAATTTTAAGACAAAAACTAAGATGAAAAAAAAAACTGTTAGTGTTTGTATGGTTACCTATGGTCATGAAAACTACATTCGCCAAGCGATAGAAGGAGTTTTGATGCAGGAGTGTGATTTTGATGTTGAATTGATAATTGCTAATGATGCATCTCCTGATGCTACAGATGAGATTATAAAGTCTATTATCGAAAACCATTCTCGTAGTTCATGGATTAGATATATAAAGCATGAAAAAAATATAGGGATGATGCCTAATTTTATTTTTGCTTTCAAACAATGTCAGGGCAAGTATGTTGCACTTTGTGATGGTGACGATTACTGGATAGATCGAATGAAGTTGCAAAAACAAGTTGATTTTTTGGAAACCAATCCTGATTATGTATTGTGTTTTCATCAAGTTAATATTTTAAAGACTAATGGAGAAATTGTAGATGATTTTATAACAAAAATTCCTGAAAATTATGAAACTATTGAAACACTAGCTAGATGGGGAAATTATATGCACACTCCTTCAGTAGTATTCAGAAATATAATTAAAGAATTTCCATTTGAGTTTTCCTATTCTCCAATAGGTGATTTTTTCTTATACATGCTTTTAGCTGAAAAGGGTAAATTAAAATATATTGAAGAGAAAATGGCTGTTTATAGGTTTGGCGTAGGTTTTCATTCGACTAATTCAGCTATAAAAATGACGAAATCTAATTTTAAACTGTTTACGTTACTTTTATCATATTCAAAAGAATCTAGAATCAATGTAATTTTATTAGATAGACAGCTAGGGAGTTTGGATCATTTAGAGGTTTTAGTAAGAGCAGAGTATCAAGAAGCTTTTGTTTCTCATCATATTTTTTTTAAGGCGATAAAGTCGTTAAAGAATCCAAGAAAGTTTTTATTGAAACTTAAAAGAAAATTAATATAAAGTTCATGCTAGCTATAATAATCCCATATTATAAACTCGCTTTTTTTGCACAAACGTTATTGTCGTTAGCAAATCAAAAAGATAAGCGATTTAAAGTCTATATTGGTGATGATGCTAGTCCTGAAGATTGTAGTTCTTTACTTGATGATTTTGAAGGGAAGTTGGATTTTGTCTACCATCGTTTTGATAATAATTTAGGAGGAACTTCTTTGACTGAACAATGGGAACGTTGTATTGCTCTTTCTGGAGATGAAGAATGGTTGATGATTTTAGGTGATGATGATTTGTTGGGAGAAAATGTAGTTGAGGAATTTTATAAGAAATATACTGTTTTTGAAGAAAAAAGTAATGTGGTTAGATATGCATCTGTTATCATTAATGGAAGTGGGAAAATGATTTCAAAAAAATTTGAAAATCAAATTTGGGAAAATCCATTTGATTCTTATTTCCGAAAATTTGAAGGCTTATCCAGAAGTTCTTTGTCAGAACATATCTTTTCAAGAAAGGTATATCTTAAATATGGTTTTGTTGATTATCCTTTAGCTTGGTTTAGTGATGATAATGCTTGGTTTGATTTCTCAGAACAGAAATTTATTTTTTCAATAAATGAGGCGAATGTATATATAAGAAATTCTGATATTAATATTTCAGGGATGGTAGATAATATTTCGCAAAAAAAAAAAGCAACAATTATTTTTTATGAAAACATACTAAACAGTAGATTGAAATTTTTTTCTAAAGAAAGACGTCTTAAAATGATTTATAGATATGAAATTGAGCTAAGAAGTGAAAGAAAATTAACTTTTATTAAATGGAATTCATTAATGTTTTTATATGTTAAAAATTACGATAGTTATACATTTAAAAATTTTTTTAAGCGGTCTATTAAAAATATAATCAATTTATGAATAAGCTTGTTTCTATCATCATTCCAACTTATAATCGTGGATGTTTTATTGAAGAAACACTTGCAAGTGTTTTGGCTCAAACTTATACTAATTGGGAATGTATTGTTGTTGACGACGGTAGTAATGATAATACAGAAGAAATAGTGTGTTCTTATATTGAAAAAGATAAAAGATTTAAATATTTTCATCGTCCTCAAGATCAAATTAAGGGACCAAGTTATTGTAGGAATTATGGCTTCAAAAGGAGTGTTGGGGAATATATTTATTGGTTTGATAGTGACGATATATTGTTAAGTGAAGCCTTAGAAAAAAGGATTAGTTGTTTTGATGATGATGTTGATGTTGTTATAGGAAAAGCGGAGTTCTTTGATTCAGATTCTAAAGTGATATTATTTCGAAATATTATTATGAGTAATAATCTAATACAGGATTATTTTATAGGGAAAGTTACTTTTTATGTTTCTGGTCCTTTATGGAAGAAGAAATTTTTATTAGAACATTATTTATTTTTTGATGAGAAAACTAGTTATTTAGATGATTGGGATTTTAATTTGAGAGCCCTTTATAAAGTTCCAAATATTTTTTATTTAAATGAAGTGTTATTTCGTTATAGATCCCATGCTTATTCATTATCTAAACAAGTTAATTTTTTAAATATTGAAGAATTACTGTCAGAATGTTTTACAAGAAATAAACATTATGTTTTATTAAAAAAATACAAGATGTTAAATACAGGTATTCGATTGTTCATGTTGGATAGGTATAGGGTGATTTTGAGAGATGTTTTAATGGCTAATGAAAGAAGAAGCTCTTTTTTCTATTTTAATTTAATAAAATTGCAATTACAAAATAAAAAAATATGGAATTTTATTAAAAGCACATTAGGATTTATTATTTATAAAATTTTTAAAAAAGGGTATGTTTTAATAAAATAAGAATGCATACAGATAAAGAGAAAATACCTAAAATTATACATTATTGCTGGTATGGAGGAAAATCAAAACCAAAATTGGTTAGAGATTGTATTGCCTCCTGGAAAGAGTGTTTGTATGATTATCAGGTTGTCGAATGGAATGAAAAAAATACGGATTTGTCACATCCTTTTGTTAAAGAAGCCTATTTTCAAAAAAAATGGGCTTTTGTTTCTGATTTTGTTAGGTTAAAAGTACTTTATGAAAATGGTGGGGTTTACTTAGATGTTGATATGATGATAGTTAAATCTATAAATGATTTGTTAGTACATAGTTGTTTTTTTGGTGCTGAAGAAATCAAAATAATTAGTGGGGGAATTATAGGTTCCGAAAAGAACCATGCATTTATTAAAGTTTGTTTGGATAATTATGATTTGATAAAATTAAATGAGACTATTAATTTTAATGAAATGATCATTCCTAAATTATTAACTAGTACTTATATGAAATTTTATGAGAAATCTTTGTTTGAAAAAATAGTTGAAACAAATTCACTGGTTATTTATCCATCGTCTTATTTTTATCCGTTGCCTAATAAGAAAAAAAATGATGTGAAAAATTATAAGAAATACGTTCAACATTCTACTTTTGCAGTTCATTTGTGGAATGCATCTTGGGTCGAATATGATGAATTTTATTATTTAAGAAATAAAAAGTATATTAAAGCATTATTTAAAATAATGAATAAAATATGTTTTAAAAGAGATATTAATCTTTATTACTTTAAAAGAATGTATTATAATTTTTTAAAAAGTTTTAAATGAAAAAAACAGCAAAATCGATATATAATTTTATTAAAGGATGCTATTTTTTGATTTTATTTTATGTTTTTAATTATAGAAAAATTAAAAAAGCAGAAATTGTTTTCTTTTTTCCATTTTACCATACTGGTGGAGCAGAACGTGTTCATTCAAACATTTTAAAATCAATTTACTCAAAAAAATGCTGTGTTATTTTTACACATAAATCTGCAACGAATAATTTTAAAAAAGATTTTAATAATCATGCAAATTGTATAGAATTGAATGAAATTTTGAATAAGAAATCTCAAATAATAAATAATTTATTATTTAAATTAATTTATAAATCAATCAATAAAAGCAGAACTGTGAATACGGTTTTTGGTAGTAATACAAGTTATTATTATACAATTTTGCCTTATTTAGAAAAAAATAAATTAAAAATAGATTTGATTCATGCTTTAAGTGAAGATGACTCAAGAGCAGATGATTTTGTAAAAACAGCTAAAATTATTGATAAAAGAATTGTAATTAATGGAAAAGCAAAATTTGATATTGTTAAGCTTTATAATAAAAATAATTTAGATTTTGAATTTTCAAGGCGAATAGAGATTATTGAAAATGGTGTTGAAATAAGTAATATTACATTTCGGGAAAAGCCTATAAATAAAGTAGGGTTTATTGGTAGATGGTCAGAAGAAAAAAGACCTGAAGTGTTTTTAGAAGTGGCTAAACAAATTAAACATCTTTATTCAGATATTGAATTTGTAATGGCAGGAACAGGAATGAAAAGTAATATTGATAAAATTACTAAAGCAGGGGTTCATTTTTTAGGTGAAATTACTAATATTGAAGAATTACAGATTCTATACTCTAGTTTGAATTTTATAATAATCACATCGAATTATGAAGGTTTTCCTATGGTCTTTATGGAATCAATGATTTATGGAGTTATTCCAATTACTACTAATGTTGGGGGGATTTCAGAACATATAGAGAATAATTATAATGGAGTTTTGATAGACAATTCTAATAATGAAACAGAACTTGTAAAACAATTTGTTAAAGCTATAATAGAATTGGCAGAAAATAAAGATTTGGTAAATGAAATTTCTAAAAAAACCTTTGATTATGCGCAAAAGACTTTTGGTATTGAGAAATTTAATAAATCCTACCAACAATTATTAAACTAAATGTATTGAAACTCCTATTAGTATCCATCCCCAATCATCATTTTTTTCAATGGACAAACCAATTGAAAGAAAGTGGATTTGAAGTATATTGGTTTGATATAACCGATGGAGCCGGATTTGTAGAGAAAATAAATTGGGTAAAACAATTCAATTGCTGGAAATTAAAATGGAACTATCCGTTTCGTTATAGAATAAAAAAACAGTTTCCAAAATTATATTCTTTTTTAGAAAAAATTACTGTCAATAGAGTAGAAGTTGTTTTCGAAAATGTTTTAAATGAAATTCAACCTGATATTGTGCATTGCTTCGAAATGAAATTATCGGGCTTACCCATCTTATCAATAATGCAGCAAAATAAAATTCCTTTTGTATATTCTTCTTGGGGGAGTGATATGTATGCTTATCAAAATTTAGGAGTTAGTACTGATAATGTAAAATCATTTTTAAATAGAGTTAATTATTTAATTACCGATTGCAACCGTGATTTTCAAATAGCACAACAATTAGGTTTTACAAATCAATTTCTGGGTTTTTTTCCAGGTAATGGAGGAATTGAAACAGAATCCGCATTTATGCAACCCATAAGTAATAGAAAAACCATTTGTGTAAAAGGTTATGATGATGGCGTTGGGAAGGCATTAGTAGTAATAAAAGCAATTGAATTGATACAATTTGATTCGTCAATTGATTTTTTAATTTTTAGTGCTGATGAAATCGTTGAAGAATATTTAAAAAAATCAGCTTATTTTAAACAAACAAAAGTTGAAATGATTCCCAGAAAGTCTTTTATGACAAATAAATTACTGTTGCAAAAATTAGGTTCTTGTTTACTTTATATTGGAAATAGCACTTCTGACGGAATGCCTAATTCTTTATTAGAAGCAATGGGAATGGGGGCTTTTCCTATTCAATCTAATCCTGGAAAGGTTACGGAAGAAATTATTACTCATGGAGTCAATGGTTTTTTAATTGAGAATCCAAATGAGGTTGTGGCTATTGCAAGCCTGATTAAAACGGCTATTGAAAATCAACAATTGAGAGCCAAAGCTCAAGAATATAATGTTAGTTTTGTTCAGGAAAACTATAATAGAGAAATGTTGCGAAATAAAATTATTAATTTGTATCAAAGCGTTAATTTGAGTTAATGGAAATATCATTTCTTATAGTTACTAAAAATCGTCCAGAAGAATTGCAGTTTATTTTAAAACAACTGCAAGCTGTTTTTGATGTTAAAAATCACGAAGTCTTAGTTTTTATTGATGGCTGCATGGAAACAGAG
The DNA here is from genome assembly GCF_009909155.2 of Flavobacterium undicola. Taxonomy (GTDB): domain Bacteria; phylum Bacteroidota; class Bacteroidia; order Flavobacteriales; family Flavobacteriaceae; genus Flavobacterium; species Flavobacterium undicola. The sequence goes on along the minus strand of NZ_JAAAPM020000024.1, from coordinate 54,302 downwards.
CAATTACAAAGTCAGTTTCCTTGGGTAAAATGGTACGTTTCAAATAAAAGTATTTCGGCTTCACCGGCACGAAATCTTCTTTATTCAAAAGCAATTGGCGAAATTTTTATTGGTTTGGATGATGATGCGCATTTGATTTCTGAAAAGCCAATCGAAACGATAAAGAGCTATTTTGAAGCCAATCCAAATCTTGGAATTTTAGCTTTTTTAGAGTTAAAGGGATTGTATGAAAATCCTCAAACGGAATTAGCATTTATTAAAAAAGAAGAATTTCTAACCACTGAATTTATTGGTTGTGGTTTTGCCATTCGTAAAAATGTATACAATAAAACCAATGGTTTTCCTACTTGGATTGATATTTATGGCGAAGAAACTTGTTTGTCTATTGAGGTAATGAATTTAGATTACGATATTTTTTATACCAACCAAGTAGCAGTCAATCACCGAGTAGATTTTGAAAAACGAAAATTGCAGGGGAAAAATTATTTCCGTTTCCAAAAACAACTTCAAAACAGTTTTCGTATTTATGTTGGGTATTATCAAAATCCAATCTTGAGGATACTCAAGTTGTTATGGCACAATTTTAAAAAATATGCTATTTCAGATAAAACTTATTTTAAACTATATTGCAAAGCAATTGGGAATATGATTTGGAATTTTCCAATGGTATTAAGACATAGAAAAAGTATGACTACTAAAACCCAACATAAATTAAAAACTTTAAAAGGAATATATTATTAGCATGTTTTTTAACTCTTTTCCTTTTGCCGTTTTTGCCCCTATAGTTTTTCTGTTGTACTGGTTTGTGTTTCAAAAGTCATTAAAAGCGCAAAACATTTTATTACTTGTAGCTAGTTATTTTTTCTATTCTTGTTGGGATTGGCGTTTTGTTTTTTTATTGCTATTTTCTACAGTATTAGATTATTTTTCAGGATTGCAAATAGAAAAAAGTACAGATATAAGGGATCGAAAATTTTGGTTTTATGCAAGCATTGGAATTAATTTGTCATTTCTGGCGGTTTTTAAATACTTTGATTTTTTTGTACTTTCTTTTCAAAGTTTATTTTTAAAATGTGGTTTTTCAGTCGATGTTTTTACATTAAATATCATTCTTCCGGTTGGAATTTCTTTTTATACCTTTCATGGCTTATCTTATGTGATTGATGTTTATAAAAAACGAATTGCTGTCGAGAAAAATTTTGTAGAATATGCTGTTTTTGTTGCATATTTTCCATTATTAGTGGCTGGGCCTATTGAGCGGGCTACACATTTATTACCCCAAATTAAAGTAAAACGAAATTTCAATTATGATTTGGCTATTTCGGGATTGTATCAAATACTTTGGGGTTTGTTTAAGAAAATCGTGATTGCTGATAATTGTGCCCATTTTACCAATATTATTTTTAATGATCCAAGTCAGTATTCTGGAAGTACCTTAGTTGTTGGAGCTTTATTTTTCAGCTTTCAAATCTATGGTGACTTCAGTGGCTATTCGGATATTGCTTTAGGAACATCAAGATTATTGGGTATAGAATTACTTAAAAACTTTGCCTTCCCTTATTTTTCAAGAGATATAGCTGAGTTTTGGAGACGTTGGCATATTTCACTTTCTTCTTGGTTTAAAGATTATTTATACATTCCTTTAGGCGGGAGTAAAGGCGGGAAATGGATGCAAATTCGCAATACTTTCATAATATTTTTGCTTAGTGGTTTTTGGCATGGTGCCAATTGGACTTTTTTTATTTGGGGATTTTTGAATGCTTTGTATTTTCTACCATTATTGCTAACAAACAAAAACAGAACGAATTTAGAAATTGTTGCAAAAAATCGTTGGCTTCCTAATTTTAAGGAAAGTTGTCAAATGATTGTCACTTTTGGATTGACAGCGTTTGCATGGATATTTTTTAGAGCAGACTCTGTTGCTTCAGCTTCTCATTATATAAAAGGAATTTTTACAAAATCATTGTTTTCTTTACCAGAAATACGTCCTACATTTTTAATTCTTTTAGTATTATTTTTTATTATAATCGAATGGTTGGGACGAGAAGGAAATTTTGCCTTGGACAGTTTTAGAAAACAAGGCAACCGATGGTTTCGTTGGTCGTTTATGATGCTAATTTTAGTGTTGTTATTTGTTTTTGGAAAAGAAGAACAGCAATTTATATATTTTCAATTTTAACGATGAAACAATTTTTAAAAATGATAGTGTTGTTTTTGCTGCTCTTTTTCTTAGTAGATAAATTGTTTCATTGGAAAATTCAGGCATTATCTAATCGTGAGTTGGATAAACGCCTAGAATGGATTTTAGAAGGGAAAATGAACAAAGCTATTTTGATATTTGGTTCTTCTCGTGCACAACACAACCTCTATTCTGATGCGATTCAAGATAGTTTAAAAATGCCAACTTTTAATTTAGGTTATCGAGGTTGTACTATTGATTTTCAATTGTTTATTTTAAAGGCAGTATTAAAACACAATAAAAAACCTGAAATAATATTTTTAACCATAGATGATGATAGAGAATTTCTACCTGAAAAAACTTTGCAATTTCGTTATGATAAATTATATAATTTAGTAAAATACCAAGAAATAACTAATGAGTTGATTGCCAGAAAAGAACTCTCTCCGTTTGCAGTTGCTCTTTATTCTGCAAGATTAGGATGGGAACAATTTTTAAAACCAAATCCAATTACTAAATATGAAAATTGGACAGCAACAGGAACGGTACTATTAGATTTTAAAGCGACTGATTTTGATGAAAAACGAATGCAAAATAAAAAGTATAATATAAAGCTTGAATTACCTGAACGATTAACTGCATTTAAAGAATTTCAGAAAATTTGTAAAGCAGAAAGTATAAAATTATATGTTTTTATACCTCCAAATTTTAAGATACAAAACAAGGAATTTGAGAACAGATTGAAAAGTTTGATTATTGATAATAAAATAGAATTGTATTCTAAAAAGACATCATTTTTTAATAACCCCCAATATTTTTTTGATGCATCTCATTTGAATAAAAAGGGAGCTATTTTATATACAAATGAAATAATCAAGAATGTAAAAGCAGAACTCTAGACAAATAATACAAAACGTTAAAATTAGATTATTCAAAATACTATATTTGTTTTTATTCAAGTCTGATATACAAGAGCAAGAAAATGAAAAAAACAGCAATAATACCTTTACGAAAAGATTCCAAAGGAATCCCTGGGAAAAACAAGAAAAAGATGCTGGGCCGTCCGCTTTTTTCATGGGTACTGGCGGAAGCTGTTTTTTCGGAATTAGATGCCGTTTATGTATTTACCGATGATGTCGAAATTATTGATTATATTGATAAAGAATACCATTGGACTCCAAAAGTGAAGGCTCTTTTACGCTCGGATAAAAATGCGACTGATACCGTTTCGACCGAAAGTGCGATGTTGGAATTTGCGGAAGGTATAGAATATGATTTTGATATCTTCTGTTTGTTGCAGGCAACTTCGCCTATGACAGCGGCAACAGATATTAATGCTGTTTTAGCTAAAATAGAAAACGAAAAATACGATTCGGCACTCACTGTTGTAAATAGCCATCGTTTTTGTTGGAATGCCGATGGGACATCGCAAAATTACGATGTGTTCAATCGTCCAAGGCGTCAGGATTTTGAGGGCTTATTGATTGAAAATGGTGCGGTCTACGCCACAACCAAAGCCGCTTTTGTAGCTTCTCAAAATCGCTTGAGCGGTATCATAGGGATGGTTAAAATGGACGAAACAAGCTTGGTCGAAATTGATTCCATGACCGATTGGAAAATAGTTGAAAGCCTATTGGCAACTCGTTTGAAAAAAGAAAAAAAACACCAACGCATCGATTACCTTGTTTTGGATGTTGATGGGGTATTTACCAATGGGCAAGTATTCTATTCGGCTGAGGGAGAATTAGCCAAAGCTTTTGATATGCGCGATGGAATGGGCTTAGAAATTCTTCGTCAACATCAAGTGGAAGTGGTGGTAATGACCTCGGAAAATTCAACTTTGGTGGGGCAACGTATGAAAAAACTACAAATTGAAAACTGTTTTCTAGGAGTGAAAGACAAATATGCTTTTTTACAACATTTTGTTAAGACAAGAAATACTGGTTTTGGGGCTTTGGCATATATTGGTGATGACGTAAATGATTTGACTAATATTTGTAGTGTGGGTTGGTCTTTTGCACCAGCCAACGCTACAGAAATAGTCAAACAAAACGCTGATTATTTATTGACTAAAGTTTCAGCGGAGGGTGCTATTAGAGAAGTTTGCGAAAAAATAATTTCTTACAACGAACGTTATGAATCACTATAAAAAACCCTATGTAATTGCCGAAATTGGTTGCAATCACAAAGGAGAAATGGAAATTGCCAAAGAACTCATTAAGATTGCTAAAATCTTTTGCAATGCCGATGCCGTTAAATTTCAGAAAAGAAATAATAAAGAATTATTGACTGAAACACAGTACAATGCACCACATCCCAATAGTTCGAATGCTTATGGTGAAACCTATGGTGCTCACCGGGAATATTTAGAATTTGACGTTCAACAACACGCCGAATTAAAAAACTATTGCGAATCAATTGGAGTAACTTATTCTACTTCAGTTTGGGATACCACCTCGGCTAAGGAAATAGCTTCTTTGCAGCCTGATTTTATCAAAATTCCATCAGCATGTAATAATAATTATGCGATGCTGTCTTGGTTATGTGATAATTACCAAGGCGAAATCCATATTTCAACAGGAATGACCACCAAAGATGAAACAGAAGAATTAGTGAATTTTTTTATTGAAAAAGAAAGAAACCAAGATTTGGTCTTGTACAACTGTACTTCAGGTTACCCGGTTCCTTTTGAAGATGTATGCCTGTTAGATATCAATTTGTTGAAGACCAAATACGGAGACAAAGTAAAACACATTGGCTTTTCGGGACATCATTTAGGAATCGCAGTAGATGTTGCTGCTTACACCTTGGGAGCTAATATTGTAGAAAGACATTATACATTAGATAGAACATGGAAAGGTACTGATCATGCTGCTTCTCTTGAGCCTATGGGTTTACGCAAATTAAGCCGTGATTTAAATGCAGTTTATTCGGCTTTAACATTTAAATCAACCGATATTTTGCCTATTGAGCAAGTACAAAGAGAAAAGTTGAAGAATAAGAAAGTATAAAGTTGAATGGGTTTTGTTATTCTAAAGAATAAGTCTTTTTCTAAAAATAAATCACTAATATAAGCTGTAATACCCTTATTTTTGCGCCAGTTTTAAAAATACACTTTTCATAGTAGATGATGAACAAAAAAATTCTTGTTTTTTTTCCAGACGGTGTAGGGCTCCGCAATTTTGCCTTTACCAAGTTTAAGGAAATCGGCGAACAAAGAGGCAACCAAATTATATATTGGAACAATACGGCGTTTCCATTACAAGAGGAATTGGGTTATAATGAAGTGAAAATCAAAACCCAAAAGATTCATCCACTGACACCCTTTTATTGTCGAATAAGGAAACACATCGAACTAAATATTGCTACAAAAAAGTTTGCTGATTCAGTATACCAAACTTACAAGTTCCCTTTTAATTATAACGGATTAAAAAACACTTTGATGACACTTTTTATCAGAGTGCTTATTGGGTTGAATTCTTCCGAAAAAGGAATTCTTCGCATTCGAAAACGAATCAACAGTCTGGAACGTTCTACTGAAAAATACAATTATTGCAAAGCCCAATTGGAAGAAATTAAACCCGATTTGGTTTTTTGTACCACCCAACGCGCTAGCCAATCCATTGGAGCCTTATTAGCTGCACAAGATTTGGGGATCCCAACACTAACATTTGTGTATTCCTGGGACAATGTGCCTAAAGCGATGCAACTAGTAGAAACAGATTATTATTGTGTGTGGAGTAATTTGATGAAAAAAGAAATGTTGCAGTACTATCCTTTCATTAAAGAAAATCAATTAATAGTTACTGGAACGCCTCAATTTGAACCGCATTACGATACTGCTTTAGTCCAAACTAGAGAAGAATTTTTTGCTGAATATAATTTAGACACTACAAAAAAATACATTTGTTTTTCGGGGGATGACGAAACGACTTCGCCCTTAGATCAATATTATTTGGAAGATTTAGCCAATGCAGTTCGCGTTTTGAATACTAAAGGATATAATCTGGGGATTATTTATAGAAAATGTCCTGTGGATACAACGTCGAGATATGATGCCGTAATTGAAGCTAATAAAGATGTTATTGTAGTAATTGATCCTTTGTGGAAAGCGATGGGCAAACAATGGAACGAAGTTTTTCCTACCAAAGCCGATTTGAAATTGTTATATAATGTGTGTGCGCATTCAGAGTTGGTGACTAATGTGTGTTCGTCGACAGTGTTCGATTTTGTAGCACATAACAAGCCTTGTATTTATTACAATTATGAACAACCTCAGTTAAAAAAAGGAATTCGGGATATTGGACAGAATTATAAGTACGTCCATTTTAGAAGTATGCCAAGTCCTGAAGCAGCCATTTTTTGTACGGATAAAAACCAACTTGAAAGTCAAATTGAAGCCATACTGAAGGGCAATTTGTCTAATGTTTCTGAAGGGAAAAAATGGTACACCATTGTAGCTGGCGAAACACCAACACAGGCTTCGGAGAAAATTTGGAATACCATAGAGTCAATTGTAAACGAAATAGTAATTTAAAATAATGTTCTGATATTGTCACCCTCAGCCTGTCATTTTGTGCTTGTCGAGGGATAACTTCTAACTACTAACTCCTATATGTTTTTCAACTCCTTCGCTTTTGCGATTTTTTTACCCATTGTATTTATTTTGTACTGGTTTGTGTTTAATAAAAACAAAACCACACAAAATACCTTATTAATAATTGCCAGTTATTATTTCTATTCCTGCTGGGATTGGCGATTCCTGTTTTTATTGGTTTTCTCTACTTTTTTGGATTATTATACTGGTATCCGAATCGAAAAAAGCCGGAAAGACAGCGGTAGAAAATTTTGGTTTTGGCTCAGTATTGGGATCAATTTAGGGTTTCTGGGAATGTTTAAATACTACAATTTTTTTGCAAATTCTTTTGCCGAGTTGATGCAGGGATTTGGTTTAAAAGCATCTCCATTTTTATTGGATGTGGTTTTGCCGGTGGGAATTTCGTTTTATACCTTTCATGGCCTGTCCTACGTAATTGATATTTATTACAAAAGAATCAAAGCCGAATACAACTTTGTCGATTATTCGTTGTTTGTGAGTTATTTTCCACTTTTGGTGGCAGGACCTATCGAAAGAGCCACGCATTTATTGCCTGAGATAAAAGAAAAAAGAAGCTTTGATTACGAACAAGCCAAGGCCGGAGTCTATCAAATGCTCTGGGGCTTATTTAAAAAAGTAGTAATAGCCGATACTTGCGCAACCTACGCTAATGCTATTTTTGATAATTATCATTCGATGAATTCCTTGTCGTTGATTTTAGGTGCTGTTTATTTTGCTTTCCAAATCTATGGGGATTTTTCAGGCTATTCTGACATGGCTTTGGGTATGTCAAAATTATTTGGTTTGGAGTTGTTGCGAAACTTCAATTATCCTTATTTTTCCCGAGATATCGCCGAATTTTGGCGTCGTTGGCATATTTCCTTATCTTCTTGGTTTCGTGATTATTTGTACATTCCGTTAGGAGGAAGTAAAGGCGGATTGTGGATGAAAATAAGAAACACCTTTATTATCTTTTTAGTCAGTGGTTTTTGGCATGGAGCCAATTGGACTTATGTCGTTTGGGGCGGAATCAATGCTTTGTACTTTTTACCATTACTTTTAAGAAAATCAAATAGAAACAACATGGATGTTATAGTATTGGACAGGAGTTGGGAATCAGTAAAAGTGCTGGCAAATATCCTGCTTACTTTTGCATTGAGCTGCGTGGCTTGGGTATTTTTTAGAGCTAAAACCATTGCTGATGCTGTTTTATATTTAAAACAAATTGTTACAAACGGACATTTTACATCACAATATTTAGCCAATGAAAGGTATAATTACGAGTTGTTAATCATGGTGTTGTTGTTTGTCGTTGTCGAATGGAACAACCGTACTAAAGAGGAACCTATTTCAGGTAAGTGCCAAACTATCAAACTAGCTTTGTGTTTGGCTGCAATAATGGTATTAGGTACTTATTCTGATTATAAAGAATTTATTTATTTTCAGTTTTAATACCTTCTTTTTTATCTTTTAGGGCGGAAAGAAAAAGGAAATGAAGAGTATGAATTTTCGTTTTCCCCAGCCCTAAAGGGAGCCGAAAATTCATGAAATCTAAAAAGTTCTTGATAAATAATGACATTCCATTTCTTTTCCCACCCTTTAGGGCGGGGGGAAGAAAAAAAAATCAAATAAAGAGAATAAAACAATAATGAAGCAATTTTTAGGATTTACTATAAAAACAATAATCATAACAGTGGTGTTAGCGATACTACTAGACTACTGCTATACCTCAGTATATCTACAATCTAATAATCGAAATAAAATAGAATACGTTTACAATTCCAAAGCCAGAAATTACGATGTAGTTATTCTGGGCTCTTCCCGAGCCAATAATCATTTTGTAAGCGAAATGTTTGAACAAAAAGGATTGAAAACCTTTAATTATGGTATGAGTGGTGGTCATTTGTTCGAAGCAGATTTGATGCTGAAATTAATGTTGGAGCGTAAGTATAAAATAAAAACCGTGATTTTGGAAGCTGATTTAAATTTGTGTAATGAACATCAGGCAGAGGGTGTTGCTGCGAAATATTTACCTTATTTTTATGTTTCAGAAACTGTAAGGAAACATTTTGAGAATGAAGACGATTTTAAAGAGTTGTATTATATTCCATTTTACCGTTATATTAAATATGAAACTAAGATAGGTTTTAGGGAAATGTTTTTCAGTATGATTCATAAAAAATCAAAGTTATTAGATAATGGGGGTTATTATTCATTAGGAACAACTAAGGGTAATATGAAGAATAATATTATAAGTTTAAATCCTTTAGCTCACAATAAATATTATGAAGAAATCAAACAACTTTGCAAAGCCAATAATATTAATTTTATTGCTGTGATGACACCTATGTGTGAGAATGTGGTAGGAATGGATTATTTTGATAAAGTAAAGAAAAGTTATCCGGAGATTTATAATTATGAAAACGTAGTGCTTGAGGATAAATATTTCTCCTCTTGTGGGCACATGAACAATGCAGGAGCTAGAATTTTTACGACTAGAATTATTAATGATTTTTTTAGTAAATAAATGCATATCGCTTTTTTAACTCCCGAATTTCCTCATGCTAAGGTTGCTCATGCGGCTGGAATAGGCACGAGTATCAAAAACCTAACTTCAGCTTTTGTTAAAGAAGGAGTTGTTGTTACGGTATTTGTATATGGGCAGAAAACACAGGAAATCATAGTCGAAAACGGAATTGCAATTCATTTAATTAAAGGCAGAAAATACAAATGCTTTGGTTGGCTTTTTCATCGAAAACACATCGAAAATTACTGTAAATCAGTAATGAAAAAAGAAAAAATAGATCTGATAGAAGCTCCCGATTGGACAGGAATTACGGCTTTTATGAATTTCAAAATACCATTAGTAATTCGTTTTCACGGCAGTGATACTTATTTCTGTCATTTAGAGCATCGTAGACAGAAAATGAAAAATTTTTGGTTCGAAAAATTAGCAGTTTTAGGAGCTGATGCTTTTATCGCACCCACTACTTTTACAGGAGAATTGTCAAAAAAACTATTTCAGCTAAAAAATAAAAGAATACAAACCATTCATCACGGCTTGGATTTGGATCGATTTGAGAATAAAGCAGCAGAGCAATATGAAAAAGGTTTAATCCTGTATGTAGGAACCCTGATTCGAAAAAAAGGGGTTTTTGAATTGCCAGCTATTTTTAATAAGGTTCGTGAGCAATTTCCGGAAGCCCATTTGCTGTTAATAGGTGGAGATGCTGCCGATGTGCAAAGCGGCTCTGTTTCTACATGGGAATTGATGCAGCAGCAATTTAATCCGGCGGATTTAAAAAATGTGCATTATTTGGGAAAGATTCCTTATGATGAAGTACAGCAATATATGAAGAAAGCTCAAATTTGTGTGTTTCCTACTTTCGCCGAAACTTTGGGAATGGTAACTATTGAAGCCATGGCGATGCAAAAAGTAGTAGTGAATTCCGATTTTGGATGGGCGAAAGAATTAATTTTGGATGGCGAAAGTGGTTTTTTGGTACATCCTGCCAATCATGATTTGTATGCAGAACGAATTCTACAATTACTTCAAAATAATGCTTTATGTCAACGGATTGGTGAGCAGGCAAGAACGAGAGTGGAAGAAAAATTTGATAGTAGTAATTTAGTGAAGAAAAATATAGAATTTTATCAGAAATTGATTCTTGCTAAATTGTAGTTTTAGAAAAGATGATCTAGACTTTGCTGCATATAACAATGTAGTCAATTTGGATGAATGTCACCTTTAGAGAAGTTTAAAAGGTCCTTAACTTCCACAGTCGAGTGTCAAATGTTTGAAGAATACGTAAAAAGAAAATCTGTTTGATCCGCCGCGGCGGAGAGTTATTTTCTTTTAGACTCGAGCCAAAGGCGAACAGAGCGAAGCTAATTCGAAAACTAATTTGACCGACGAGGAAGTGCAAGACTTGATTTTTTTTGTTCCTTTTTTGATCAAGCAAAAAAGAAAATGATAGCAATTGATTGTATGAATTAACACCAATTAATTTTTGATCCGAGCTTGAAAAGGAGAATTTGGGAAGCAAAATTACTATAACCTGCCTGTCGGCAGACAGGTTTGCGGTTAAAAAAGGATGAGCATATTATGATTATAGTGTACCATAAAAACAATAAAGTTGTAAAAGTAATTCGAAACGATGAGCAGTTATCGTTTTTATCGAATATTATTGCTACAGCGTTATTAGAGTTAGCTAAATCCTATCCTCTAGATTGGCTTATTTGGTGTGAGATTGATTTAAGAACAAGTTTGAATCATTCAAAATTCAAAACAATCTTCCATCATCATAAAATAATGGCTTCTTACACTGCTGGTGCACAAAATTACATCTCTAATGCTATTGGCTATGTCGAAGAATCTCCTTTTATTAAAGTTAATAAATCGGTTATTTATCCTACATGGTTAATGAGTAGTGAAGTGGGCGGAATTCATGCTTCGGTTTTAAATGTAATAGGGAGTAAAATAAAAACAGCAGCTAATTTTGATTATTTTTTAAATTCTGTTGCCAAATTAGGAATGCTAGCGGGGCTTTTTTGTTATTCAGAACCAGGATTACTATCGAATAATCCTAAGGAATTAAAAGAGAATTACCAAGCGAATAACTTCCTTTTGTTCCGATTTGTAAAACAGCATTATAAAAAGCGTTGGCTGTTATTATTATTGTTAAATCTATTTTTTTTTGAAAAACGATTTCCAATGATCCCTTTTTTCTATGCCTTGTTTTTTAAAAATAGAAAAAGGATAAAATTAAATTTAGATGCTATTCAGGTACAATCAACTCTAAAAATGGTTGATAAAAAAACAATCGATGTTATTATCCCTACTATTGGTCGAAAACAATATTTGTATGATGTTTTGCAGGATTTAGCTAAGCAAACGCATTTGCCCGAAAAAGTAATTATTGTAGAGCAAAACCCTTTGAAAGATAGCGTTTCAGAATTGGATTATTTCACAACAGAAAACTGGCCTTTTACCATTAAACACATTTTTACCCATCAGACAGGAGTTTGCAATGCCCGTAATTTGGCTTTAGAGGAAGTGGAAAGCGAATGGGTTTTTATGGCAGATGATGATATTCGATTTAAAAAAGGTCTTTTTCAAAATGTTCTTAATAAGATAGAGGAATATAGCATTTTTGCCCTTACAACTTCTTGTCTTAAACCTGATGAAATTCAACATTACAAAACCATTCATCAGTCGGGTATTTTTGGTTCGGGAAATAGCTTTGTGAAAAAAGAGGCACTTGATAATGTACGTTTTGATAAGGCACTCGAATTTGGTTACGGAGAGGATACCGATTTTGGATTGCAATTGCGCAATCAAGGCCATGATGTGATTTATTTTCCCGATTTAAAAATTACCCATCTCAAAGCTCCGATGGGAGGTTTCAGAATTCCAATTAAAAAACAATGGGAATCGGAAGCTATTCAACCTAAGCCATCGCCTACTATTTTGTATGTATTGCAAAAACATTATACCTTACAACAATTAAAAAGTTATAAATTAATATTGTTTTTAAAATTATTGAAACACGCATCATTGAGAGATTTTTTTTGTTTTTATAGAAACTTCAAAAAAAGATGGAGTAGGAGTGTATATTGGGCTGGTAAATTAAGAGAAAAGACAAAATGAAAGTCAAATACATTTGGAATAAAATTTATAAAAGATTTTTAATTTTTCAAACACACCCACTTACAAAGCATAATCCTATTAGAGCTTTATTTAGATATTGTAAATTTAATTGTATTCAATGGATTAGTGAAAAACCTAGGATTTATGATTGGATAGATGGACTAAAGTTTTACGCTCAAAAAGGAGATGCAGGTATTGTAGCTAATATTTATTTTAAACTGTTTGATTACGAAGATTCAATGTTCTTGATTCATAATTTAAAGTCAGAAGATTTATTTGTAGATATTGGTGCCAATGTAGGACATTATACGTTATTAGCAGCTGGGATTTGTAATGCTGAAGTGGTTGCTTTTGAACCTATTCTTTCGACATTTATTAAATTAGAAAGAAATATAAATCTAAATAATTTATCTCAAAAGATTATATTATTTAATATTGGTATTGGGGATGAAAATTCTATTTTGAATTTCACAAAAACTAAGGATGTTATGAATAGTGTTGCCTTAGGAAGTGAAACTGATGTAGTAAGTGTTGAAGTCAAAAAATTAGATGATGTTTTAATAAAAAAGACTCCGACCTTTTTTAAAATAGATGTTGAAGGCTATGAATATTTTGTTTTGAAAGGAGCGTTAAATATTTTAAAAAGTAAAAAATTGAAATATATAATAATCGAGTTGAATTTTTCTACATCAAAATTTGGGCATACAAATGAGGAAATATTGGAATTTTTAGTGTCATATAATTTTGTGCCTATTTCTTATGATGTTGAAAGTAAAAGAATGACACCTTTAGATACTTTTAACTCAAAAAAATTTAATACAATTTTTATCAAAAAAGATTTTTTAAATTAAATGCTAAAATTATATACAGATCAAAAGTATCTTACTGCTGAGAATAGAAGAGTCATTTTTCCGTTGTTGTTTGATTTATGGTACTCGCCTAATGCTAACTTGTTAGAAAAATACCAAATTGTTTCAGCTATTGCCGATTGTGACATTGCGGTTGTTCCTGTTGATATAGCTCATTTTAACACGAACAATAAACAGCAAGAATTAGACGGTTTTATAAGTAAGGCATTGGGGTTAGGAAAAAAAGTTTGGTTGTATTCTGGAGGTGATTATGGCAAAAGTATTAATAGTCCTGTGTATACTTTTAGAATGAGTGGTTTTGATTCTAAATTGAATGCATATACCTTTATTATGCCTGCTTTTATTACCGATCCTTATGTGAAATTGTCAAAAAACTTTCGTTCAATTGCCAAGGAGGAACAACCTCAAGTAGGTTTTGTAGGACATGCGAGTAATTCTGGATTGAAAATGATAAAAGAATTTTTGGTGTTTTTGAGATACAATTACAAACGTTGGACTAAAAAAACAGACACGGATTACCAGCCTTTTTTTTCTTCTACTATTAAGCGTTACCAATTTTTAAGTTTGTTAGAAAAAAATCCAGCTATAAAAACCAATTTTGTTTTTAGAAATAAATACAGGGCTGGAGCTAAAACAATAGAGCAGAAAAATAAAACAACCATTGAGTTTTTGGAGAATATAGAGAGTAATCCTTATACTTTTTGTATGCGTGGAGTAGGAAATTTTTCAGTTCGTTTTTATGAAACTTTAGCCATGGGAAGGATTCCTTTTGTAATAGATACTGATTTTAGGTTACCTTTAAGCGAGAATGTCAATTGGGAAAAGCATTGTATTATTGCAAAAGAACACGAAATAATAGAAACACTTGTTAATTTTCATCAAAAAATAAGCCCGGAATATTTTGAATTAATGCAAATGAATAACCGAAAATTGTGGAGTAGCCATTTAGAAAGGGAAGCGTATTTTTTGAATATTTATTCTGTTTTTAAATCAAAGACCCAATGAAATTTACTTTAATCATTTGTACGTATATGCGTGCTGAGCCTTTGCTAAAATTATTGCAATCGGTTGAGAAGCAAACTTTATATCCCGATGAAATTTTAATTGTTGATGGTTCTACAGATAAGCAAACAGCAGCAGTTTTAAATAGCAATCCATTTAAAAATCTACATTATTTTTTAGTTTCCGAAGAAAATCGGGGTTTAACCAAACAAAGGAATTTTGGTATATCTAAAGTTACCGAATCTTCTGAAATTGTTTGTTTTTTAGATGATGATACTGTTTTAGAAATAGATTATTTTGAGAAGTTACTTAAAACCTACAAAATTTATCCCGAAGCCTTAGGGGTTGGAGGTTATATCAACAATGAGATTAAATGGGAACGTGTAGGAGAAGAATACCAACCAAAATCAACTGATTTTTATTTTGATGCTTGGAAAAGAATTGATAGTTCTCGTTTTGTTTTGCGCAAAAAATTAGGTTTGGATAGCGATTGTGCTCCAGGTGTTTCCCCTTTATTTTCTCATGGGCGAAGTGTTAGTTTTTTGCCACCAACAGATAAAGTATATGAGGTAGAAATGTTGATGGGAGGAGTTTCTTCATTTCGAAAATCAGTATTCAATACGTTTAGTTTTTCTACTTATTTTCAAGGCTATGGTTTGTTTGAAGATACTGATTTTTCATTACGACTGGCTAAAAAAGGAAAATTGTATTTGAATACCGCTGCTCGATTAAAACATTTTCATGAAACTTCAGGAAGACCTAATCAATACCAATATGGAAAAATGGTAGTTAAAAATGGCTTTTATGTTTGGAGAGTCAAAAACCCTAATCCTGTTTTTAAAGATAAATTAAAGTGGCATTCTATTACGATACTTTTGACAATGATTCGATTTAGCAATATATTTACCACAACTAAGAAAAAAGAAGCCTTTACTGAAGCTTTAGGTAGGACAATTGCTTGGTTTCAAATTTTAAATTAATAATATCATTGTATATGTTGGAATATATTATTCATCCAGATACTCATTCAAGGTTAGTCTCAAAAACTGATGAATATTTTTTATTTGAAGATAAATCAAAATTGTCTGTTTTTAACGGGACCCCTATATTGTTTGGTGCAAATTCGATATTTAATGAAGCAGATATTATAAATGAAAAAAAGACAACTCAAGATAGTGATTATTTAGATACTTCTAATATCAAAAATTTTATTCGTAGAAAATTGCTTCCTTCACTTTGCGAAGATTTCAATATTGAAAATAGGTATGAAGAACTTTCAAAATCATTAACTAAAGAAAGTAAAATATTGATTATTGGAGCTGGTGAAAAGATTTCTTATTACAAGAATAAATTTTCGCATTGTGAGGTAATTACTTCTGATGTTCATAATCAATTTAAACCCGATTATGTCTTTGATGGTCATTTTATCCCTTTTGTTGAAAATTGTTTTGATATGGTATTGGCAGCTCAGGTTATTGAACATACTATAAATCCTTGGAAGTTTTGTCAAGAATTACAAAGAGTTACAAAAATAGGAGGATTACTTCAGATAGAAGCGCCTCAGAATTTCCCATATCATTCAGAACCCTATGATTTTTTTAGATTTACATTTACAGGAATGCGAAGTTTATTTGCTGAATGTGAGGTGATGAATGCGGAAATAACAGAAGGAAATGCTTCCATAGTTGCAGTTACAATATCTAATTATTTAATTAATACTAGTTCGCATAGATTAGTAAGGAGTACTTGGTTATTTATTACACGTTTGTTGTTTGGTTGGATGAAATATTTAGATAAACGTAAACCTAAACCTAAACTTAATAGGCGTTCTGTTTCTATGCCTAAAGGATATGCTTTTACATTTAAAAAAGATGTTGTTAAAAGGAAACCGGTTGAGTTATTAAATGAGTTCTATAAGTTGAAAAGATGATATTTGCAATTTTCACCCATGTCGTTCATACCAATAGTAACAAGCAGTATTTTGCTTACACTCCTTATGTTCGTGAAATGAACATTTGGTTAAAATATGTCGATGAGTTAATTGTGGTTGCTCCATTAGAAAACAATAAACTAACAGAAATTGATAGTTTTTACGAACATAAAAACATTGATTTTAGAAGAATTTCTAATTTTAGTTTGACGACTTTTAAAAATACAGTTTCTTCCATTTTTAAATGGCCTAAAATTATTTTTGAAATTTTCAAAGCCATGCAACGAGCCGATCACATTCATTTACGTTGTCCTGGGAATATGGGGTTACTGGCTTGTATTATTCAGATTTTTTTCCCTTCAAAGCCTAAAACGGCAAAATATGCCGGAAATTGGGATTCGAAATCCATGCAACCATGGAGTTATCGATTGCAAAAATGGATTTTGTCTAATACTTTTTTGACTCGAAATATAAAGGTTTTAGTGTATGGCGATTGGGAAAACCAATCAAAAAACATTAAGTCATTTTTTACTGCTACTTATTCGGAAGCTGAAAAAGAAGTCATCCAAAAAATAATAGATATAAACGGCAAAATAAAGCTCATTTTTGTGGGTAGTTTGGTGGAGGGAAAAAATCCAATGTATGCTATCCAACTATTGGAACAATTACTCCAAACAAACCCAAATGTGGTTTTGGATATCTATGGAGACGGAATGCTTAGACTATCTTTAGAAAAATATATTGAGACTAATAATTGGAGTCATCATATTATTTTACATGGAAATCAAAATCAGGAAGTACTAAAAAAAGCCTATCAGGAAAGTCATTTTGTGGTTTTGCCTTCTAAAAGTGAAGGCTGGCCCAAAGCCATTGCCGAAGGGATGTTTTGGGGTTGTGTTCCTTTAGCAACTGCAGTTTCTTGTGTTCCTTATATGTTAGATCAAGGCAATCGAGGGGTTTTGTTACAAATGGACTTATACAAAGATGCAGCTACAATTAATAACTTAATTAATAATCCAATGGGTTTTGAGCGTAAAAGCAAAGCAGCATTGAATTGGTCAAGACAATACACTTTGGAACGTTTTGAAAATGAAATTCAAAAACTATTACAAGCATGAGAGTGGTACAACTAATAGATTCCTTAGAAGCAGGTGGAGCAGAGCGTATGGCGGTAAATTATGCCAATGCACTTTCGGAAACAATTGATTTTTCAGGTCTGATTGCTACTCGTAAAGAAGGAAAATTAAAAAATCAATTAGATGGAAAAGTAAATTATTTGTTTTTAGATAAAAAAAGCATCTTTGATTTTAAAGCCATTTTAAAACTCCGAAAATATATTGTCAGCAATCGTGTAGCGATTATTCAGGCTCATAGTTCTTCCTTTTTTTTAGCGATATTGGTCAAATTAACTTTGCCAAGGGTAAAAATAATATGGCACGATCATTACGGAAACAGTGATTTTATAGAAGCTAGACCGAAATATTTGTTGCAATTAGCAAGTTTTTTTTTCAACGGGATAATTGCTGTAAATGAAAAGCTGAGAACTTGGTCATTAGAAGCCTTGCATTATAAAAATGGAATTTATTTGCCTAATTTTGCAACAGTTGAAAATGAAATACAATCGCATACACATTTACAAGGACAGTCTGGAAAACGCATTCTGTGCTTGGCGAATTTGAGACCGCAAAAGAATCATTTTTTATTGCTTGAAGTGGCTTCAAAGCTAAAAGAATCACATCCTGATTGGAGTTTTCATTTGCTAGGTAAAGATTTTCAGGATAGTTATTCACAAGAATTGAAAATGAATCTTAAAAAACAACAATTAGAAAATCATGTTTTCGTATATGATTCTTGTTCGGATGTTGCTGCGGTTTTAGAGCAAGTCCAAATTGGGATTTTAACCTCTAATTCGGAAGGTTTGCCAGTGGCATTACTAGAATACGCCTTACAGAGAAAAGCAGTGGTACTAACTGATGTAGGTCAAGTGGCTTCTATTGTTGAAGACAATAAAAATGGTTTTTTAGTACCGTCAAATAATATAGAGTTATTTCACAATCGATTAGTCGAACTAATTGATAATAAGATGCTTCAAGAATGTTTTGCCGAAAAGCTTTACCAGAAGGTTGTTAATCATTTTTCGGCGGCTTCAATTATAGAAAAATACATTCATTGGATAAGAACAACAATTATAAATGAATAAATCCGAAATCAATTATATCAATCTAGCGCTAATTCATGTTGGTATAGCGCTGACGCTTTTTTATATTCCTTTTTTATCCAAAATTTATGCGTTGTTAATCGCTGTTTTTGGTGTTACTTATATTATCAATAAGAATAATAAGAATAATGAAGTTTTGTATGTTTCGGCTTACTTGGTTGGTGCTGAGGTTTTTTTGAGAATGACTGGAGGGAATTTAAATAATGAATATGTAAAGACAGTAGTTTCTTTATTGATGTTGTTAGGGTTTGTTTTAAGTGGTTTTTCGAAAAGTAGTATTGTGTATTGGTTGTATTTCTTATTACTCCTGCCCGCTGTGCTGATTACAATGAGTAATCAAGAGATGAATTTAGAAATTCGAAAAGCCATTACTTTTAATATTTCGGGACCTGTATGTTTAGGTTTGTGCGCTTTGTATTGTTTTAAAAGACAAATTACATTCAGTCAGTTGCAAAATATTGTGGTTTTTTTTGGTTTGCCCATCATTGCAACTTTAGTCTATTTGATTTTATACAATCCAAGTGTTCGGGATGTGGTGACGGGAACTCAATCTAATTTTGCTACCTCAGGAGGTTTTGGACCTAATCAGGTGTCTACCATATTAGGATTAGGGATGTTTGTGTTTTTTTGTCAATTGGTTTTTATGTCAAAGTCAAAAGTGATTACGGCATTAAATGGTTTCCTTTTTGTTTTAACAAGTTACAGAGCTATTGTAACTTTTTCCAGAGGAGGAGTAATTACCGGCTTTGCAATGATTGTTTTTGTACTAATAGCAGCTTATTTATTTAGTAATCCTTCGGGAAAAAGAAAATTAAAGTGGGTCGTTGTTCTTAGTGGTGTTTTGGCTTTAAGCATTTGGAGTTATAGTGTGATACAAACCAGCGGATTAATTACAAAAAGATACGCTAATCAGGATGCAGCTGGGCGAGTAAAAGAGGATCGTTTGGGGGGGCGTGAGCAAGTAATGGGAACCGAATTAGAACTTTTTAAAGAGAACCCCATTATGGGAGTAGGAATAGGACTAGGGAAATTTTATAGAGTACAAATGCTAGGACAAGAAGTGGCATCACATAATGAAATTACTAGATTGTTAGCTGAACACGGTATGTTTGGAGTGCTTATTTTATTGATTTTGTTTATTACACCAATTATTCTTTTTTTGAATAATTATCAAAATATTTATTTTTTCTCCTTTTATGTTTTTTGGCTATTGACCATCAATCATGCAGCAATGAGAATTGCCGCTCCAGCTTTTGTATATGCCTTGACCTTATTGAATGTAAGGATCAAGCCTATTGAAAAAACAAATAAAATAATTTAGTATTCTAGGTTTTATATGTAAAACAGCATTTAAACTGAATTTCAAGTTATTGAAAGACTATGTTTTTAGCAAGTGCAAATAGTTTGTAAACTTGTATAGAAATTATGTTTTTAAAGCTCATTTGAGTTGAATTTTTTCTGGATAAAATTATATTGCTAACAAAAAATAGAATGCCAAAAAACAAAATCCATTTTGAGATTTCTGAAAGAAAAATGATTCTGCATCTTGTGGACGTTTTCTGTGTTTTTATGGCTTTACATGCTGTGGGTTATTTTTTCGACTTGGCTTATTTAAAATCTTCAGTATCTAACTTCATTTATTTGATGGTTTTAATCCTTTATCTTAAAGTTATTGGAACTATTTTTGAACTTTATAATCTTCAAGTAGCAAGTAATGAATTTCTAGTTACAAGAAGTACTATTCTCACGGTTACAACAACGGTTTTGGCTTATTTTTTAACGCCAATTTATTCGCCGAAATTACCAAATAATCGTCTTCAAATTCTAACTTTTTTATTCGTCGTTTTTTTTTCATTAGTTTTATGGAGAGTTTTTTATGTGCGTTTTTTGGCTTCCAAACGTTTTCATCAAAATGCTTTATTGATA
The DNA here is from genome assembly GCF_009909155.2 of Flavobacterium undicola. Taxonomy (GTDB): domain Bacteria; phylum Bacteroidota; class Bacteroidia; order Flavobacteriales; family Flavobacteriaceae; genus Flavobacterium; species Flavobacterium undicola. Next base: position 33,931 of record NZ_JAAAPM020000024.1, on the reverse strand, counting down.
TGTGACGAGGATCAGTTAGACGAACTTATTTCAGGTTTAGAAAATATAGATCCTCATTATAAAATTATAGCTTATGTGAGTAATTGTGTGTCAAAAGGGAAAACGGAATGTTGTTCATCTTATGTGGAGTGTGTCAAGCCAATTAATTTAATTGCTTTTGTCAAAGAAAAACACATTACTGAAATTGTAATTGGAACCCAGAACCCAGATAGCATCACGACCGAATTGTACCAGCAATTATTGAAATTATTAGAATCAGGAAAGGCAATTAGAGAATATTCACAGGTGTATGAAGAAAAAACACAACGTATTCCGGTGCAATATGTAGAACGCGATTTTTATCGTTTTTTTCCCTTTAGTCGAAGCAACCAAAATAGATTGTATTTGTCGATTGTAAGAATATTGGAAGTTGTTGTTTCAGTTATTGGTTTGTTGATTATGCTGTTATTAATTCCCTTTGTTTTTTTAGTAAATACTATAGCTAATAAAGGAAGTTTATTTTATACTCAAGAGCGTGTTGGAAAAGACGGCGTGGTGTTTGAGATTTTAAAATTTCGAACAATGATTGAAAATGCCGAACTGGAAAATGCGGTATTTGCAACTGCTCAAGACAATAGAATTACCGCTTTTGGGAAGTTTATGAGGAAAACCAGAATGGATGAATTTCCTCAATTTGTAAATATTTTGAAAGGCGAAATGGCAGTAATAGGACCACGTCCTGAAAGACCATTTTTTGTGAAAGAAATTGCCGAAATCATGCCTTTTTATGAAACAAGACATGTTATAAAACCAGGACTTACAGGCTGGGCACAGGTGAATTATAGCTACGGAGAATCTATTGAAGAGAGTTTGATAAAATTACAGTATGACTTGTATTATATCAAACATAGAAGTATTTACCTTGATTTCAATATTTCATTAAAAACTATAACAACTATCTTGTTTTATAGAGGACAATAAAGTTGTTTAATGTTACTTATTTAGAAACGAGAATGTTGTTGTTTTTGAGGTTAAACTGTCCTTAACTTCCGCAGTCGAGTGTCAAATGTTTGAAGAATACGTAAAAAGAAAAGCTGTTTGATCCGCCGCGGCGGAGAGTTTCTTTTCTTTTAGTATTCGAAAACTAATTTGACCGACGAGGAAGTGTAAGACTTGATTTTTTTGTTTCTTTTTTGATCAAGCAAAAAAGAAAGTTATTCTAAAAGATATATTTAATAGTATTATTAAATAATTATTGGTATCGCTTTCTTATTTTTTAAAGTTAATTGTATCAGGAAATAAGCAGAAGTTACGACTAAAGGTAATACAATAAATAAATGTGCTTTATTGATTAAAACGACCAAATAAATTAAAAGTGTGAAAAGATTAAATAGGGAAAGTTTATAAATCCAAGCCTTATTTCTCGCACCATAAAAAAAGCACAGCACAAGCAATGTAGGATTGAATAAAAGTACATTGTAATTGTTGGCTAATTCTAAATGATTAGAATAAAAGCCCAAAAAAAGAAAGAATACCCCAAGGATTCCCATTAAAGAAAAATAAAAATAATGGATTCCTTTTTTATTTAAGATTACTAATAAGGCTAGAAAAATTAAGTAAGAATAAATGTTGTTCCACCAAGAGCTTGGGTGTGATTCCTCAAAGTGTAAAATAGTTTGGTTTTTAGGCGCTAAAGCTTGGTTTTTATATTGAATCAGCTTTAAGCTTTTTTGCAATTCTAAAGGCAAGAATAGCTTTGTTCCTAAAGCATCTACTTTTGTTCCAAAAATAATACTGGTTCCCAGTTTTTCATAAAAATGATAGTCGAAATATGTATACAAAATACTTCTGTAACTTAGTTCAGTATCGGTTTTCTTTGTGATTATGCTAGCGCCTAATGTTTTGTTGATGATATCCACCACCATCGAAGTACAGTTTTTGTCAATAAATTTATAGGTATAATGGCTGTCTCCTGACGCCAATGAGCTATTTAGATTATCAAAAAGTTTTTGCTTGAATTCAAGAGAAATTTGAAGCTCTTGTTCATCAACCGAACGATTTTCGTAAGTGTATTGATTGATGAAGTCGGTATAGCGATTGACTACAGCAAAATATTGGAGATCTCCTTTGGCGAATTTTGGAACAAAGTTAGGTGTGTTAAAATCAAAAGCACCATAATTGTAAACTGCATCTACAAAATTAGCGTTGTCTTTAATTCGAATAGCAGTATGTCCAAAGAGAGAATAGGATTCATTTCCAAGACCACAAGTAATCACACTTACTGTAGTATCTTTGGACAATTGAATGCGTTGTGCCCAAAAAGAATTGAAAATACTAAGAAAGAATAGAAGAAATGCCGTTTTTTTAGAAAGGAAAATATGCGCCATAATAAGTGTCTTTGCTATTTTTTTTCAAAAGTATCATTTTTTAGCGAGCTTATTTATTTCTTATTTTAAATAAATAGTCAATAAAACAATCTGTTGAAAATTGATGCTGAAGAAAAGTGGACTAATTTGAAATAACAAAATGTATTGTATTAAATTTGCGAAGCTATTCTTAAAATCAAATTGAAAATGAATATTAAAAAACACATCCCAAACAGCATTACGTTACTGAATCTTTTTTGTGGTTGTATTGCCATGGTTTTTGTAAGCAATCAAGATTTTGAAATCGCTTTTTTCTTTGTTTTTTTAGGGATTTTCTTTGACTTTTTCGATGGTTTCTTTGCTCGTTTGTTTAAAGTTACTGGCGAATTAGGTTTACAATTGGATTCATTAGCGGATATGGTTACCAGCGGCGTAGTTCCTGGTTCTGTGATGTATTATTTGTTGTTGAATAGTCAGCATGATATTTCGAACTGTTCGTATATTCCTTTTTTAGGTTTTGTAATTACAATGGGTTCTTGCTACCGTTTGGCGTTTTTTAATATTGATACGCGTCAAACCGATTCGTTTATTGGGTTGCCAACACCTGCTAATTCTTTGTTTATGCTGAGCTTGCCTTTGGTAATAAAGTATTCTGATTCTTTATTCATTTTAGAATTGTTGACTAGTCAGTGGGTTTTGTTGCTTATTACGGCTTTTAGTGCTTATATTTTAAATGCCGAAATCCCTTTGTTTTCATTGAAAATTAAGAAATTTACTTTGAAAGATAATTTACTGCAAATTGTTTTCTTAACCCTTTCGTTTTTGTTGTTAGTGTTTTTTCAATACGCAGGAGTTCCAATGGTTATTATCGCCTATGTGTTGTTATCAGTTGTGAATAATAGGTTTTCTTTAGATGGCAAAACAAAATAATCGACGCCGAACTACAACGTCTAGAAGACCAAAAAAGAAGCCTTCCGTATTCCGGAAAAAGCTAATTCAAACTGCGATTATTGTTTTTTGCGGACTACTATTTTTAGGAATTGCGTATCATTATAGAAATGGCTTAGCCTATTATTTTAGTTTTAAAACCAATAAAGTTTTAGATAAAGAGGCTAAGGATAAACAAATTTCAGATGTACGGAATTATCAGGTTTTAGAAAAAAATGAAGCCAAAGCCATTGGGATTGATGTTTCTGAATATCAGGGCGAAATTGAATGGGATGCTGTAGAAACTATGGATGACGATTATAAGCTATCGTTTGTTTTTATACGCGCCACAGTAGGAAATGATCGATTAGATAAAAGATTCAAGGAAAATTGGCTCCAAGCCAAAGAAAATAATATAATTCGTGGAGCTTACCATTACTATCGCCCGAATGAAAATTCATTAGAGCAAGCCGAACTTTTTATAAAAACAGTCCGCTTACAAAAAGGCGATTTGCCACCTGTTCTTGATATTGAAAGATTACCCGAAAATCAATCTATTGAGCGACTTAAAATAGGACTCAGACGTTGGTTAACCAAAGTAGAGGAACATTATAAAGTAAAACCCATAATCTATACGGGGGAACGGTATTATGATGATTTTTTGAAAGAAGAATTCTCCGATTATTTGTTTTGGATTGCTAATTATAATTTTTATCGAGAAAAAATGAAAGAAGATTGGCTGTTTTGGCAATTTACCGAAAAAGCGACTGTTTCAGGAATAAAAGGCAATGTAGATGTCAATATCTTTAATGGCGATTTACAGCAATTGCAGTTTATTACTAAAGAATAGGATTTAGTGTTTTTTTTAGAAATGTTAATACAGTTAAGATTGGGAGTATTAGTATCCCAATTAAAACAAGTACCGATTTTGGATTGGCAAAATTAGTTGTATATCCCATCCATGCAATTTTTTTAGGAGGAAAAATGCGTTTGTCTTTTGGGTTGTAATAAAACATTCCCCAAATCCAATTATCAGGATCTTTAGACCATTGTTCTAAGGTTTCTTTACTTGGTTTTTCTGGATTTTCCATTTTATTGAAATCATATTTTAGTTTCAAACTGCTAACTCAAAAACTGCTCACTGACCACTTTTATTAAAATTCTAATTTCTTTTTTCTTAATTCGAAATTTTGTCCCAAATACACTCTACGTACCATTTCGTCTTCAACTAATTCTTCAGGTTTTCCGGCTTTTAGAATTCCTCCTTCAAACATTAGATAAGTTTTGTCGGTAATTGCCAGTGTTTCTTGAACGTTATGGTCGGTGATTAAGATTCCGATGTTTTTGTTTTTTAATTGCGCTACAATTCTTTGGATATCTTCAACAGCCACAGGGTCAACTCCGGCAAAAGGCTCATCCAGTAAGATGAATTTTGGATCAGTAGCAAGACAACGCGCAATTTCGGTACGACGACGTTCTCCTCCAGATAGCAAATCGCCACGGTTTGTTCGAATGTGTTCCAAACTAAATTCGGCAATCAAACTTTCCATTTTAGCAATTTGAGCTTCTTTTGGAAGAGCAGTCAATTGCAAAACACTTAAGATATTATCTTCGATACTTAATTTTCTAAATACAGAAGCTTCTTGTGCCAGATAGCCAATACCTTGCTGTGCTCTTTTATACATTGGATAATGAGTAATGTCAATATCGTCAAGGTAGATATTTCCAGAATTTGGTTTTACTAATCCAACAATCATATAAAAAGAAGTCGTTTTTCCAGCTCCATTTGGACCTAATAATCCAACGATTTCTCCTTGGTTTACTTCCACCGAAATGCCTTTTACAACGCTTCTTCCTTTGTATGTTTTTACTAAATTATCGGCTCTTAAAATCATCGGGTGTTCGGTTATTGAATATTTGTTGATTGGATTATTCGACAAATTAACGAATTACCAAATAAACAAATAGTGAGATTAACAATTAATTATTCTTTTTCTATTTGTTTATTATTTTGTGTTTCTGTTTTTATTTCTTTTTTGGCTACAAAAACAGAAATAAAAATGCTGGCTTCATAGATTATAAGCATCGGAATAGCAACAATAGTTTGACTCACCACATCAGGAGGAGTAACAATAGCTGCTATAATTAATACAATAACAATGGCGTATTTTCGATATTTTCTTAAAAAGGCAGGAGTTACAAGTCCTAGTTTGGTTAAGAAATAAATGATTATTGGTAATTCGAAAAATAATCCACTGGCTATCACAGAAGTTTTGACCATACTAATGTAAGAATCTAACGTAAATTGGTTAACAACGGTAGAGCTGACAGTAAAAGTTGCTACGAAGTTAACTGACATTGGGATTACTACAAAATAGCCAAAAACGACTCCTAAAAAGAATAATAAGGATGAGAAGAAAATAAACACTTTAGCGTTCTTTTTTTCGTTTTGATACAATGCGGGGCTTATGAATTTCCATATTTCCCATAAGATATAAGGGAAGCTTAGTATGAATCCAAAAAGGATACATATCCATATAAACACATTCACTTGACCTTCCATTTCGGTATTCTGAATGATAAAAGGCATTTCGGTAATGCAAATACTGTCGGCAAAACCTAAGGTATGTGACAGTTCGCAAAAATAAACATAGGTAAAAAAGCTAGGTCTTGTAGGGCCAAAAATGATAGTATCAAATAAATAATCACTAATGAAATAAGTAACCATTGCCATTATAATTACAGCAATAGTACTTCGGACCAATAACCATCTTAAATCTTCCAGATGATCTAGAAACGACATTTCGTTTATGTTTTTTTTTGCCATTATAGGATTCCTTCTTTTAATATGTCATGTAAATGTAAAACCCCTTTGTATTGACCATTGTCAATAACAATAAGTTGTGTGATGGAGTGGTTTTCCAGGATTTGTAACGCATCAATTGCCATCGTGCTTGATTGAGTAGATTTAGGATTTCTAGTCATAATATCTTTGGCAGTCAAATCAGTAAAAGTATCCCTGTCGTTTAGCATTCTACGGATATCACCGTCGGTAATAATTCCAATTACCTCGTTGTTTTCTATTACTGCTGTTACGCCAAGTCTTTTTTCGGATATTTCAAAAATCACTTTCTTTATTGGAGTGTCAGGGCTTACAGTTGGTTTCTGACTGTGTTCAATCATGTCTTTCACTTTAAGTAAAAGTTTTTTTCCTAAAGCACCTCCTGGATGGTATTTGGCAAAATCCTCCGCTTTAAAATCGCGCATTTCCATTAGGCAAATGGCAAGTGCATCTCCCATTACTAATTGGGCAGTTGTGCTGTTAGTTGGAGCCAGATTAATAGGACAGGCTTCGGAGTCTACAGTAGTGTTTAAAACACAATCAGAACCTTTCGCTAGAAAAGAACTGCTGTTTCCACTAATGCCTATTAGTATGTTTCCGTCTCTTTTTAATAAAGGAATAAGTGCTTTAATTTCAGGGCTGTTTCCGCTTTTAGAAATGCAAATAATTACATCGTCTTTTTGTATCATTCCTAAGTCACCATGAATGGCTTCGGCGGCATGAAGGAACATGGAAGGCGTACCTGTTGAGTTGAAGGTGGCTACCATTTTTTGACCAATGATCGCGCTTTTTCCAATCCCGGTAACGACTAGTCGCCCTTTTGATTGAAAGATAATTTCTACAGCTTTTGAGAAGTTGTCATCTAAGTAATCAATTAGTTTTACAATAGCTTCACTTTCAGATAATATGGTTTTCTTGGCAATGGCCAATATATTTTCTTTGGATATCAAAACAGAATGTTTAAAGTTTGTGTGTGTAAAAGAAATTTGTATCTTTATGTGATGCAAATTTATACAAAATACCAGATAATAAAGAATGAATTCAAACGAAATTGATATCCATAAAGAATTAAAGAAATATTTTGGCTTTAGTCAATTTAAGGGATTGCAAGAACAAGTGATTACAAGCTTAATGAATGAGCATAATACATTTGTTATAATGCCTACAGGTGGAGGGAAATCATTGTGTTATCAACTACCTGCTTTAATTCAAGAAGGGACTGCAGTAGTAGTTTCTCCATTAATTGCTTTAATGAAAAATCAGGTTGATGCAATAAGAAGTTTGTCTTCAGAAAATGGCATTGCCCATGTTTTAAATTCTTCACTTACTAAAACTGAAACCGCTCAGGTTAAAAAAGATATCACTTCGGGATTAACGAAGTTGCTATATGTCGCTCCTGAATCATTAACCAAAGAAGAAAATGTCAATTTCTTAAAAAGTGTGACCATTTCTTTTGTGGCTATAGATGAGGCACACTGTATCTCAGAATGGGGTCATGATTTTAGACCCGAATACAGGAATCTTAAAAATATTATCAAACAATTAGGCAATGTTCCAGTTATAGGACTTACTGCCACAGCTACTCCAAAAGTACAGGAAGACATTCTTAAAAATCTGGAAATGTCTAGTGCTGTTACTTTTAAAGCTTCGTTTAACAGACCTAATTTGTATTACGAAGTACGAACAAAAACTAAAAATATCGAATCGGATATTATTCGATTTATCAAACAACATAAAGGAAAATCAGGGATTATTTATTGCTTAAGCCGTAAAAAAGTAGAAGCCATTGCCGAAGTTTTGCAAGTCAACGGAATTAGTGCTGTTCCCTATCACGCGGGATTAGATGCTAAAACCCGAGCGAAACATCAAGATATGTTTTTGATGGAAGATGTTGAGGTGGTGGTTGCTACAATTGCTTTTGGAATGGGAATCGATAAACCCGATGTGCGTTTTGTAATTCATCATGATATTCCTAAATCACTAGAAAGCTACTATCAGGAAACAGGGCGTGCAGGACGTGATGGAGGCGAAGGACATTGTTTAGCATATTACTCTTATAAAGATGTGGAGAAATTAGAAAAATTCATGTCCGGGAAACCAGTAGCTGAACAGGAAATAGGTTTTGCTTTGTTGCAAGAAGTGGTGGCTTATGCCGAAACTTCGATGTCCAGAAGAAAATTTTTATTGCATTATTTTGGTGAGGAATTCGACAGCGAAACTGGAGAAGGAGCTGACATGGATGATAATGTTAGAAATCCAAAAACAAAAGTTGAAGCTAAAAACGAAGTCGTTCAATTGTTAGAAGTGGTACGTGATACCAAACATTTGTACAAGTCTAAAGAAATTGTTTTTACGTTGATAGGTCGTGTAAATGCAGTTATAAAAGCGCATCGCACCGATTCGCAATCGTTTTTTGGATGTGGTGCAAAACATGACGAAAAATATTGGATGGCATTGCTGAGACAGGTTTTGGTGGAAGGCTTATTATCAAAAGATATTGAAACTTACGGAATTGTAAAAATCACGCAAAAAGGAATAGATTTTATTGAAAATCCAAGTTCGTTTATGATGTCTGAGGATCATGAATATAGTGATGCTGAAGACGAAGCTATTGTAACTGCTGCAAAATCTTCTGGTACTGCTGATGAAGCTTTGATGGAAATGTTACGTGATTTGCGTAAAAAAGTAGCTAAAAAATTAGGAGTGCCTCCTTTTGTGGTTTTTCAAGAACCTTCGTTAGAAGATATGGCGTTGAAGTATCCAATTTCTCAAGCGGAATTGATTAATATTCATGGAGTTGGAGAAGGTAAGGCTAAGAAATATGGAGCTGAGTTTATCGCTTTAATCAATAGATATGTAGAGGATAATGATATTATTAGACCTGATGATCTTGTGGTTAAATCTACAGGAACTAATTCGGTGAATAAATTATATATCATCCAAAATATTGATAGAAAATTATCTTTAGATGATATTGCTAAAGCAAAAGGATTAACAATGGATGCTTTGATCAAAGAAATGGAGCAAATTGTATATGCCGGAACCAAATTGAATATCAAATACTGGATTGATGATATGCTGGATGAAGAACAGCAAGAAGAAATTCATGATTATTTTATGGAATCAAAAACCGATAAAATAGAAGAAGCTTTAAGAGAATTTGAAGGTGATTATGATATCGACGAATTGCGTTTAATGCGTATCAAATTTATAAGTGAAGTAGCCAACTAGATTTTAGAATGCAGACTTAAGAATTTAGATTTCAGATTAATGTTGTAAACAATTAATCTGAAATCTTTTTTATTTCTGCGTTCTGAAATCTTAATTCTGATAGATTTCTCCACGATGCGGTTTCAAAGCATCTCGTACCTGAATCATATTTTCATCGGTAACTACCATAAAGGCTATCGCTTGCATTTCGCCTTGTACTTCAAATCCAGTGATGTTAATTGGGAATTTTTCAATAGCAATATATTCTTTTAGATGAATTTCGTGATGTTCAGCCGTTTTTGCAGCTGTAGGTCCGCGGAAATCCCAAATCAATTTTATTTTTCTAGACATTTTTTTTAGGTGCAAAGTTTCAAAGAAGCAAAGGTACAAAGTCTATTTTGAAAATGGATTTTATATTAAGGAACTAATTTCGCTTCGAGGCATAATTTTTAGTCCAAAAAGCAATATAAAATGATATTTATTTTTGAATAGAAAATTAAAACACTGTTGTTTTGAGATTAAACTGTCCTTAACTTCCGCAGTCGAGTGTCAAATGTTTGAAGAATACGTAAAAAGAAAATCTGTTTGATCCGCCGCGGCGGAGAGTTATTTTCTTTTAGTATTCGAAAACTAATTTGACCGACGAGGAAGTGTAAGACTTGAAATCGAAGATTCATGAATACCAAAAAACAATAAGAACGTATGAATATTTTTTTGTTTCTTTTTTGATCAAGCAAAAAAGAAAATTGATAGTCTAATTTTTCTTTTTTAATATAAATTTTAATGTTCGTGAAGTCGATAAATCTTGTTTTGTTTCGAAGCTTTTCGATGTGGCAAAATGAGATTTAGAACTAGATAAAATTCCTAATTGATTTAATTTCGGTTCAAAGTGTTATTTTTGCAACTTCTTTTGATAAAAAGAAAAGCTAATAGCATAAATAAGATACCATGCCAAAAGAACTTTTACTTCAGGTAACGCCAGAAATAGCCGCAAATGAATTGTTGCTTAAAGATTATTTGTCAAAACAGATAAAAGTGGCTCCAGAAGAAATCCAGCATGTTAGTATTTTAAAACGTTCTGTTGATGCACGTCAAAAAGCGATAAAAATCAATCTGAAAGTACTTATTTATTTAAAAGAGGAACCCTTTCAGGAAAATCTACTAGAACTTCCTGATTATCCTAATGTGCAAAATGCCCAGGAAGTAATTGTTGTTGGAGCTGGTCCTGCGGGGCTTTTTGCAGCTTTGCAATTGATAGAATTGGGTTTGAAACCAATAGTTGTCGAACGTGGAAAAGACGTTCGTGGCCGTCGTCGTGATTTGAAAGCCATCAATCGGGATCATATTGTTGATAAGGATTCTAATTATTGTTTTGGTGAAGGTGGAGCAGGAACCTATTCTGATGGAAAATTATACACCCGTTCTAAGAAAAGAGGCGATGTCAATCGGATTTTAGAATTGTTGGTGGCTTTTGGAGCAACTCCGGATATTTTGGTAGATGCACATCCACATATTGGAACTAATAAATTGCCAAAGATTATCGAAGATATTCGTGAGAAAATCAAAGAATGTGGTGGTCAGGTTTTATTTGAAACCAGAGTAACAGATATTTTAGTGAAAAACAATGAAATTGAAGGAATCGTAACTCAAAACGGAGATCGAATTCTTGCTAACAAATTGATTTTGGCTACTGGACATTCGGCGCGAGATATTTTTGAATTATTAGATCGAAAAAAAATATTTATAGAGGCAAAACCTTTTGCTTTAGGCGTTAGAGCCGAACATCCACAATCATTAATTGATAGTATTCAATATAGCTGTGATTATCGTGGCGAATTATTGCCGCCAGCACCTTATAGTATTGTGAAGCAGGTGGGAGGAAGAGGAATGTATTCTTTTTGTATGTGCCCGGGAGGTGTGATTGCTCCTTGTGCTACAAGTCCGGGAGAAGTGGTGACAAATGGTTGGTCTCCTTCTAAAAGAGATCAGGCTACCGCCAATTCAGGAATTGTAATCGAATTGAAATTAGAAGATTTTAAACCTTTTGCAAAATTTGGAGCTTTGGCGGGAATGGAATTTCAAAAAAGCATCGAACAAAAAGCGTGGCATTTGGCGGGCGGAACCCAAAAAGTACCTGCTCAAAAAATGATTGATTTTACGCAGTCGAAAGTTTCTACAGATATTCCTAAGACCTCTTATGTTCCTGGAACGACTTCGGTTGAGTTAGGGCAGGTTTTTCCTAGATTTTTAACCCAAATATTACGGGAAGGTTTTACTGCATTTGGGAAATCCATGCGTGGCTATATGACTAATGAAGCTGTTCTTCACGCACCTGAATCCAGAACATCATCGCCAGTGCGAATTCCTAGAGACGGGATTACATTAGAACATTTACAAATAAAAGGATTGTATCCTTGTGGTGAAGGAGCAGGTTATGCAGGTGGAATTATATCAGCTGCAATTGATGGTGAAAAATGTGCTTTGATGATTGGTGAAGCCCTAAATAAAAAACCTCGAATCATAAGTTAATTCGAGGTTTTCTAGTATTAAAGACTTGTGTTTTTTACACGAATTACACTGATTTACACAAAAAGGCTTAATTTTAATTCCACGAATCTGCCAAAGGCAGATGGAGTTCGAGTAATTTAAAGTGCTTAGAATTTGTGTTAATTCGTGTAATTTGTGTCTATTACTTCTTTTTCAAACGGTCTTTAAAAACCTTTTCAAATTTTTCTAATTTGGGTTGGATTACCATTCTACAATACGGTTTGTTTTTATTGTATTCGTAATAATCCTGATGGTAATCTTCGGCATCATAAAAGTTTTTAAAAGGTTCTACTATAGTAACAATTGGATCGCTATAGGCTTTGGCTTTGTTTAAATCGTTAATGATATCTTGAGCTATTTTTCTTTGCGTTTCGTTATTGTAGAAAATTACAGAACGGTATTGCGTACCTACATCAGTTCCTTGACGATTTAACGTAGTTGGATCATGAACGGTGAAAAATACTTTCAGGATTTCTTCTAAATTTGTAACGTTTTTGTCGAAAGTGATTTGTACTACTTCGGCATGACCAGTTTTTCCGGTACAAACGGCTTCGTAACTTGGATTGGCTACTTTTCCTCCAGAAAATCCAGAAACTACTTTTTTTACTCCAACAAGATTTTCGAAAATAGCCTCAATACACCAATAGCAACCGCCTCCAAGAGTTATGGTTTCCAGGTTAGAATTGCTTTTTTTAGGATTGTTTTGCCCCATCATGCTTAGTGAGAGAAAGAGAATTATTAGAAATGACTTTTTCATAATGTTATTTTTGAGTAGTATTATTTTGTGGTTGTTTGCTATCAGGAATAAAATCAAGTGAAATAGAATTCATGCAGTATCTTTTCCCTGTTGGAGGAGGGCCATCGTCAAAAAGATGACCGAGGTGTCCGCCGCATCTTCCGCAAAGCGCTTCGATACGTTCCATATTGTACGACAAATCGTTTCTGTAAACCACACTTTTTTTATTTTCTTGTTCAAAAAAACTTGGCCAGCCACAGCTGCTAGAGAATTTAGCGGTAGAACGGAATAATAGATTGCCACAGGCGGTGCAATAATAGGTTCCTTTTTCATCGGTGTTCCAATATTTTCCTGTAAAAGCGGTTTCGGTTTCGGCTTTTCGCATGACCAGATAAACATCTTCAGGAAGTACTTTTTTCCACTCAGCATCACTTATTTTTAGTTTTGTGGTATCGGTGTTGGAGTAATATGGATTTCCAGGTTTGCTAATTTTATTATCGGCTGTTATTTTTTCTATCTCTTTGTATTGTTTATTTTGTCCGCAAGCGGTGATAATGAATAGAGGTAATAAAAAGAGCAAATTAATAAAAGAATTCGTTTTCATTGGTAAGCTTTTTTAGTTGTTTTAATAATTTGATGCTGCTAAGTAATCTTTTGATAAACACAAAGATAGTTGTCAAATGGAATTTTTAATCTTGCTCCGTTTACAATTTAACAGCTATTTATAATTTGTTTAATTAATTGTATTTACGATTTATGTTGGTTTTTGGTTTTACAAGACCAATATATTTGGTAGTTGTAATATATAAATGGAAGTTTTTTGTGTCTTTTTACCGTCATCATCGCTTTTGGTTTATAATTCGAAAGAGAACGTTAAAGGGGTACTGTTTCCTTATCTTTTTTGTATTTTTGTCTAGCTATAAAAAATTATGATAGAAGAAAACGTAATACTAGTTAATGAAAATGATGAGCAAATAGGGTTGATGCCTAAACTGGAAGCTCATGAAAAAGCGGTATTACACCGTGCCTTTTCGGTTTTTGTGTTAAACAATAAAAACCAATTGATGTTGCAACAAAGGGCACATCATAAATACCATTCTCCAATGTTGTGGACCAATACTTGTTGTAGTCATCAGCGTGAAGGTGAAACAAATCTTCAAGCAGGGAACAGAAGATTAATGGAAGAAATGGGTTTTCAAACGGAATTAAAAGAATTGTTTCATTTTATTTACAAAGCACCTTTTGATAATGGTTTAACGGAGCATGAATTAGATCATGTGATGATTGGGTATTTTAATGAAGATCCATTGATTAATCCTGAAGAAGTAGAGTCTTGGAAATGGATGGAAATTGAATCTGTAAAAGAAGATATTCAAGTGAATCCGGATAATTATACGGTATGGTTTAGGATTATTTTTGACGAATTTTATCATTATTTAGAAGCGCATAAACTATAAAAAGCTAATTTTTGAATTTAAAATTGCACTATGAGAGTAACAATAAGTAGAAAAGCACATTTTAATGCAGCTCATCGTTTGCATCGCAAAGATTGGACTTTTGAACAAAATGATGCCGTTTTTGGTAAGTGCAATAATCCTAATTTTCATGGGCATAATTATGAGTTAATTGTAAGTGTGACCGGAGCAATTGATCCTGAAACAGGTTATGTGATAGATGCTAAAATTTTGGCGGATATTATTAAGGAAGAAGTGGAAGATGCTTTTGATCATAAAAATTTGAATTTGGATGTAGCTGAATTTGAAAATCTGAATCCAACTGCCGAGAATATTGTGGTGGTAATTTGGAACAAAATCAGAAAACGTATTGCATCTAAATTTGATTTAGAAGTGGTGCTCTATGAAACGCCACGTAATTTTGTAACCTATAAAGGAGAATAATGGCGTTGAAAGCAGGAGATGTAATTCCGAAATTTACCGCCACAGATGCTGCTGGAAATCTTTTTGACAGCGAATCTATAATTGGTAAAAAAGGTGCTATTATTTATTTTTATCCAAAAGACGATACTTCGCAATGTACAGCTCAAGCTTGTGGTTTTCGTGATAACTACGATGTTTTTTTGAATTTGGGTGTTGAGGTTGTCGGAATTAGTTCGGATGATGTTGATTCACATCAAGAATTTGCTAAAAAATACAACTTACCTTTTATTTTATTATCTGATTCGGATAACGCAATTCGAAAGCTTTTTGGTGTGCCGTCAAGTTTTTTAGGTTTGCTTCCGGGTAGAGTGACTTATCTTGTGGACAAGCAAGGTGTAATTCAAATGGTATTTGATAGTTTGCAAGGCATGAAGCATGTTTCTAAAATGATTGAAAAATTGACTAAATAATCTATATAAATGATGGAATAGTACTTGTGTTAAAATGGGTGCTATAATTACATTTGTTTCGAATAAAAAAAATATAAAAATGATGAAAAATATATATCCATTGCAGTTTACGCCTATTTTGAAAGAGCGAATTTGGGGTGGGGAAAAATTAAAAACAGTTTTAGGCAAGTCGATTGAATCGTCTACAACTGGAGAAAGTTGGGAGTTGTCTACTGTTGAAGGAGATGTCAGTGTTGTCGCGAATGGAGAATTAAAAGGACGTTCGTTGATGGAAATTATCGATGAGGCTCCAAACGAAATTTTAGGAACAGCAGTTTACAAGCAATTCGGAAAGCAATTTCCTTTGCTTTTTAAATATCTGGATGCTCGCGAAGATTTATCGATACAAGTGCATCCAAATGATGCTTTGGCTAAAGAACGCCATAATTCTTTTGGGAAAACAGAAATGTGGTACATTATGCAAGCGGATACCGATGCTCGTATTATTGTAGGTTTCAAAGAAAAATCGAATGCTAATGAGTATGTTGAAAATCTAAAGAATAAAACCTTGCTTTCTATTCTTGATGATGTGAAAGTGAAATCGGGTGATGTGTTTTTTCTGGAAACAGGAACTGTTCATGCTATTGGGGCTGGTTTGGTAGTTGCCGAAATTCAGCAAACTTCTGATATTACCTATCGTATTTATGATTTTGATAGAGTAGATGCTCAAGGGAATGGAAGAGAATTGCATATTGATCAAGCTTTGGATGCTATTAATTATGAAAAGGTTGATACTTACAAAGAATATAGAAAAGAAGTAAATCAATCGAATGCGGTTGTTGATTGTCCTTATTTTACAACTAATTTTGTTCCTTTGGATGGAGAAGTTTCGATTAAAAAATCAGCAGAAACTTTTACGGTTTATATGTGTGTTGAGGGAAGTTTTGAATTGGGTTATAATGGCGAAAAATACAATTACAAAAAAGGAGATACAGTGTTAATTCCTGCAGCAATTGACGCTTTTGTTTTGAGTGGAAAAGCTTCTATTTTAGAAATTTACATTTCATAGTAGCTAATAGAAAGTTTATGTGTACTTTTGCAGACGCAAATTAAAATTAAATAAAAATGGCAAACGTTAAGAATTTAAAGAAAGACATCAACTATGTTTTAGGAGATATTATTGAAGCAGTTTACTTGTTTGAAATTTCTACAACAGGAAAACCTACTGAAGAAACGAATGCATTAATTGACGAAGCTATTGCAGCTTTTGACACTTTAATCGTTAAAGTGAACGCTAAAAATGTTGAAAACAAGAAAGCACATTTCAAACAGATAAATGTAGAATTGGAACAAACTGCAAATCAATTGATTGCTAAAATCAACAATTTGTAGTTAAAAAAAGGGTGAAAAAAGTTTGAATTTATTTTGGAATAACAAAATACAGACTTATATTTGCACTCGTAATGAGTCGCCAGCGTAGCTCAGTTGGCTAGAGCAGCTGATTTGTAATCAGCAGGTCGTGGGTTCGAGTCCCTCCGCCGGCTCAAAAAAACCATCTATATCATTTAGATGGTTTTTTATTTGAGTTGACAAATTCATTACAAAAAAACATTGAGTCGCCAGCGTAGCTCAGTTGGCTAGAGCAGCTGATTTGTAATCAGCAGGTCGTGGGTTCGAGTCCCTCCGCCGGCTCAAAAACAAACCATCTAATTTTTATTAGGTGGTTTTTTGTTTTTAATAAAATTCCAAATTTCAAAAAAAATTACCGCAGAGAACGCTAAGTTTTTTTACCCTTAGCTTTTATAAAAAGGTAAAGTTCGCAAAGCTTTGTATTGACTTAGCTTTGCGAACTTTGTGCTTTTAGAAGCACATTCTTAGCTGAAAATCTTTGTGCTCTCTGCGGTAAAAAATAATTAGTGCGTATTTTTTATGTTTCTTCATAACATTTAGAATTGATCGCTTTTAAATTTTAGAATTTAAGATATTAAAAATGCCGTCTAAGTTTGTTAGACGGCATTTTTAATATGTTTAAAGGATTTATATTTTTATGGGTTTCTCGGCTGTAAATATGAAATAGAAGCCAATTAGGATAAACGGAATGCTTAACCATTGTCCTGTAGAAAGTAATCCTAAAGCATTTTCAAATCCGCCTTGACTTTCTTTTACCGATTCTACTACCATTCGAACTGAAAACAAAAGCACAAGGAAAAGTCCAAATAAGAATCCTGCTTTTTTTCTAGCTTCGGTTTTCCAATACAAGAAAAACAAGATTGCAAAAACAAAAACATAGCAGAAAGCTTCGTATAGCTGTGCCGGATGTTTTACAGGAACCTGAGCTAATAAGTTGGCGAATTTAGGATTAGTTGCTATAGCGTTAAAAGCTTCCTTAGGGTTAGGGATTTGTGTTGCGTTAGCGGCATCGGATTTGCTGTAATAATCATGAATGAATTTTATGCCAAAAGGAGAGTTTGTTTCTTTTCCAACTATTTCAGAATTGAAAAAATTACCTAATCTAACAAAAATAGCTCCACTTGCTACAGCAATAACGATGCGGTCTAAAATCCAAAGTAGGGATCTTTTTAAAATGTTTTTGCTGTAATAATACATTGCAATTATGATGGATATTGCCGCTCCGTGACTTGCTAATCCTTGGTAACCTGTAAATTCAAATTTAGGAGTGAATCTAAAAGGTAGAAAGATTTCTAATAAATGATTTCTAAAGTATTCCCAATCGTAAAAAAATACATGTCCTAGTCTGGCGCCAATTAATGTGGCTAAAACAGTCCATACAAATAGAGAATCTAGTTTTTCGATTGATTCATTTTCGCGTTCGAAAATGTTTTTCATAATATACCAACCCAGTCCAAAAGCTACTACAAACATTAGGCTGTAATATCTAATTACAAAAAAACCTAAATCTATACCTTCGGATGGATTCCATACAATGTTTAAAGCCTGTGTCATTATTCTTGTTTTTATATTGTAAAAATAAATATTTAAAGTAAAACCAGTACTAATTAAAGGTTAATGTTTATGATTGCATTTTTTTTCAGGTACAGGGTCGTAGCCACTTTTTCCCCAAGGATGACAACTAAGTATTCTTTTTAAACCCAAATAACCACCGTGAAATAAACCATGAATTTTTAATGCTTCAATCATATAAGCAGAACAAGTGGGTGTGAATCTACAAGTTGCCGGCATTAATGGTGAGATTACCAATTGGTAAAAACGCACCAATAAAACAAATGGAAATATGATGATTTTTGAAAACATTTTTATGGGTTTATCGAATGGTTTTTAGATTCATAAAAAAATATTTTCAATATGTTTTTTAAAATCAAATACTAAAACTTGTTCCTTCCTTACTGTCTTTTAGTTGGATTCCTAAAGCAAGCAGTTGGTCTCTGATGTGGTCAGACATGGCGAAATCTTTATCGGCACGTGCTTTATTTCGCATAGCAATCAACATGTTTATAGCGCCTTCTAATTTATCATTACTGCTATCAGCTGTTTTTTGATTTTCAAGACCTAGTACATCAAAAGCAAAAGAATGAATTGTTGTAGAAAGTGTTTCAAGGTCAGCTGCGCTAATAGTTTCTTTGTTTTCTTTTAGCAAATTGATAAAACGAACACCTTCAAATAATTGTGCGATTAAAATAGGTGTGTTGAAATCATCGTTCATTGCATCGTAACAAAGCTGTTTCCAGTTAGCGATATCCAGACTGCTGTTTGGACTGACTTTTATTTGACTTAACGAATCAATAGCTTCCATTAATCTTTTGTATCCTTTTTCGGCAGCGACAATAGCTTCGTCCGAAAAGTCAAGAATGCTTCTATAATGTGCTTGAAGCATGAAAAAACGGGCCACTGATGCAGGGAAAGCTTTGCTGAGAATAGTGTTTTTTCCAGATAAAATTTCTCCCGGTAAAATATTGTTCCCGGTAGATTTGGCCATTTTTTTACCGTTTAGGGTAAGCATGTTGGCGTGCATCCAGTAATTTACTGGAGTTTGTCCGGTGCAAGCTTCGTTTTGAGCAATTTCGCATTCGTGGTGAGGGAATTTTAAATCCATTCCGCCTCCGTGAATGTCAAAATGATTGCCAAGGTATTTGGTGCTCATGGCTGTACATTCTAAATGCCAACCAGGAAAACCATCACTCCACGGTGAAGGCCAACGCATAATATGTTGTGGTTCGGCTTTTTTCCATAAAGCAAAATCCTGAGGGTTTCTTTTGTCCGATTGCCCGTCAAGATCTCTGGTGTTGGCAAGCATGTCTTCAATATTACGACCGCTTAATTTTCCGTAATGGTTCGTTTTGTTGAATTTTACCACATCAAAATAAACTGATCCATTGGCTTCATAGCCAATTCCTGAATCAATTATTTTTTTGATAATTTCAATTTGCTCAATAATATGACCTGTTGCGGTAGGTTCTATACTAGGAGGTAAAAAGTTGAATGCTTTTAGAATTTCATGAAAATCGACAGTATAACGCTGTACTACTTCCATAGGTTCTAGTTGCTCTAGGCGTGCTTTTTTGGCAATTTTGTCTTCTCCTTCATCAACATCATCTACAATGTGTCCTACATCGGTAATGTTTCTAACATATCTTACTTTGTAACCTAAATGGGTAAAATATCTAAAAATCACATCAAAAGACATGAAGGTTCTTAGATTTCCAAGATGTACATTACTGTAAACTGTTGGTCCGCAAACATACATCCCAATGCTACCTTCGTTAATTGGTACAAAAGTTTCTTTTTCTCCAGAGAGTGAATTGTATATTTTTAGTGTTTGAGTATTGTAAATTGACATGTTTAATTTTTTTGGGAGCTATTTTGCTTCGCTTATGGTTTTGTTGAAGAAGATATGTGAATAATTATATCTATTAGAATTTAGTATCTAATTTGATATAGTCTAAAAATTCTCTTCGGCTTTGTTCTTCTTTGAATTTTCCTCCAAATTCAGATGTTACGGTGCTGCTTTCAATATCGCTAACTCCTCTTGAATTTACGCAAAGGTGTTTGGCATCAATAACACAGGCTACATCTTCAGTTCCTAAAGCTTTTTGTAATTCTTGTACAATTTGCATTGTAAGACGTTCTTGTACCTGAGGTCTTTTAGAGAAATATTCTACAATTCGATTCATTTTTGATAAACCAATTACAGTACCATTAGAGATGTAGGCTACATGAGCTCTACCGATAATTGGCAATAAATGGTGTTCGCAAGTAGAATAGACAATAATGTTTTTTTCGACTAACATTTCACCGTATTTGTAGTTGTTGTCAAAGGTAGAAGCTTTGGGTTTTTTGTTTGGATTTAGTCCTCCGAAAATTTCCTTTACAAACATTTTAGCCACACGGTTAGGTGTGCCTTTTAAGCTATCGTCAGTTAAGTCCATTCCCAGAGTTAGAAGAATGTTTTCGACGTCTTTTTTTATTCTGTCAATTTTTTCATCATCCGAAATTGCAAAAGCATCTGCTCGCATAGGATTTTTTGCACTTGAACCAATATGATTGTCTCCGATTTCGTCGTGCAGTTCTTCGTTTTGTATCATTAAATACTACTATTATAGTGGGTGTATATTTTTAAGGCTGTAAAGATAATTAATATAAACTAAAGAATTTCTATAGCTTTTGATAAAAAATAAGCTCTTTTCAAGCAGCTAATTCATCTTGTTTTATGAGTTTGTTAAAAAAACAAAGACAATAACTTGTAATTAGTTATTGTCTTTATTGCTGTGTTTTAAAAGAATACTAAGCTCTTATCTTGCGTTGTAAGTTGCAATTGCGTCTTTTAAAATATGAACTGCTTTTGTTAGGTCTTCTTTATTAAGTACATAAGCAATACGCACTTGGTTTAATCCCATTCCAGGAGTCGAATAAAACCCTGCTGCAGGAGCAACCATAACCGTTTCTCCATTTAATTGATAGCTTTCTAAAAGCCATTGAGCGAATGTTTCGGTATTGTCAACTGGAAGTTGAGCAATACAGTAAAAAGCAGCTTTGGGTAGTGTTACTACCACACCTTCAATTTTGTTTAACTCAGAAATCAAGGTATCTCTTCTTTCTTTGTATTCTGTGATTACTTCGTCAAAATAACTCTGTGGTGTGTCAATAGCGGCTTCGCAAGCAATTTGCTCAATTGTAGGCGGGCATAAACGCGCTTGCGCAAATTTCATTGCTGCAGCAATTACTTGCTTGTTTTTAGTAACCATACAACCAATTCGAGCTCCACACATGCTGTAACGCTTAGATACCGAATCAATCATAATCACATTTTGTTCCAAGCCGATAAGATTCATCACCGAATAGTGAATGTCTTTTTCGTCATATATAAATTCGCGATACACTTCGTCAGCAATTAAAAACAAATCGTGTTTTTTAACTAATTCGCCCAGTTGTAGAATTTCTGATTCAGAATATAAGTTTCCTGTAGGATTACTTGGATTACAAATTAATATGGCCTTAGTTTTAGGTGTAATTAACTTTTCGAAAGCCTCAATAGATGGTAGTGTAAAACCGCTTTCAAAACTTGAATTTACAGGGATTACGGTAGCGCTTGATTCCTCAGAAAAAGCATGGTAATTAGCATAAAAAGGCTCAGGAATAATGATTTCATCTCCCGGATCCATAATGCTTCCTAATGCAAATAACAAGGCTTCAGAACCACCCGTGGTAATCATAATGTCAGTATAGTCCACTCTTACATTTTGATTGGTGTAAAACTGGGCTAATTTTTTTCGGTAACTTTCATAACCAGCCGATGGGCCATACTCAATAATATCCATATCGATATTCTTAATGGCTTGAATGGCTATTTCTGGACTTTTTATATCGGGTTGACCTATGTTTAAGTGATATACTTTTAGGCCTTTCTTGTTCGCTATATCAGCAAATGGTGCCAATTTGCGAATTGGCGATTCAGGCATCCTACGGCCTCTTATTGAAATCTCAGGCATGTTAATAAAAATTTGCTACAAATTTGCGATTTTTTTTTCGAACTAGCCTACCGATAGTTTTACTATTTGAAAATATATCGTTCTAAAAGCAAGATTTTTATTAACTTTATGGAAACTGTGATTCATGAAGAAAATAATCCTATTTTTTTTCCTCTTTAGTTTTGCGATTCCTGTTCTTTCGCAAAAGGGCTTTGAATTTGTTAATGCCAAAAGTAGCAGAATTAAAATCCCTGTTAAATTAATCAATAATTTAGTTTTTATTCCAGTTGAAGTTAACGGGGTAGAGTTACTTTTTTTATTAGATTCAGGGGTCGAAGAAACTATTTTGTTTGGTTCAGAAGAAACTCAAAAAGTCAATTTTAATCAGGTTCAGAAAATAAATATTAGAGGTTTGGGGACTAATGAAGCCGTTGAAGGGCTAAAGTCTACAGGGAATATATTGAAAATGGATAAGTTGGAGTCTAAGAATCATTTGTTGTATTTGATTTTAGATTCGGAGTTTAATTTGTCTAGTCTTGTTGGGATTTCGGTTAATGGAATTATTGGTTCTGCTGCTTTTAAAAATTATTTGGTAGAGATTGATTACATCAAAAAAATGGTTGTGTTTCATAAGTCGGATGTTAAGTTTCATAAGGAAATAGAGAAAAAATATACTAAAGTTCCTGTTTCGATTGAAAGTGGAAAGCCTTATATGAATGCATTTGTAAAGTTTGGTGATTCTGAGGTTTTGGTCAGACTTCTTATTGATTCGGGTAATAGTGATGCTATTTGGCTTTTTGATAAACTTTCAGATAAGATTGAAGTGCCCGAAAAATATTTTGATGATTATCTTGGCCAAGGTTTAAGCGGAGTCGTTGAAGGAAAAAGGGCTCGTATTACTGAGTTCTCAATTGCTGATTTTAAGTTTAATTCGCCTATTGTTGCTTTTCCAGATGCCGTTTTTATCAAGAATATTAGTTTGAATTCTAATCGTTTGGGGTCTTTAGGAGGTGAAATATTGAAACGGTTTTCGGTAGTTTTTGATTATAAAAACGAGATGATGTATTTAAAGAAAAATAAATGGTATAAATCTTCATTTTATTATAACAAGAGTGGGATTGAAATATGGCAGACAGGAGTTCAATTTGTGGAACAAATGGTTACTGTTCCTGATAATCCAATTGTTATAAAAACAGATGATAATAAATCAGAAGTGAATGGTCCTAATTACAAGTATAAAGTAGTGTTGAAACCAGTTTATGAGATTGGTTATGTCAGAGAAAATTCGAGTGCGGCTAAAAGTGGCTTGCGTGCTACTGATGTTCTTGTTGCGATTGATGGAAAACCAGCTTATAATTTGTCGTTACAGGAAATTAATTCGCATTTGTGGTCAGAAGATGAAATTTGGATAGAATTAACAGTACTAAGAGAAGGAAATTTGTTGACTTTTAAATTTCAATTGGTGAATATTTTATAAAAAAAATGCTTCTTAGAGTGATCTAAGAAGCATTAGCTTTTTTAAAGAGATGTTACAAGCTTGTAACTTCGCCTTTTATTTTCAGTGGGATTCGACCATCATCATAATTAATGGCATTAGATTCTACTGTAATAGTTTTTCTTATTGGTCCGGGAACCATATTGTATTTAATTTCAATTTTACCCGATTTCCCAGGTAAAACAGTTTCGTTTTGTTTTGATAAAACGGTACAGCTAGCTGTTGATTGAATAGAGTAAATAATTAACGGTGCATCACCGGTATTAGTGTATTCGAATGAACGAATTCCATTGTCTTTTTGTTTGTTAATTGTTCCGTAATCGATAGTGTTATTATTCGCTTTGAATTCTATTTTAGCTCCCTTTTGAGCAAATCCAATACTGCTAAATAATAAGATTGCTATTAATGTGGCTATTTTTTTCATTGAAGTTGGTATTACATAAAGTAAATATACTTTGTTTTAATTAGTACACAAATTTTTATTTCCCTTTTTATAGTGTACTTTATTATTTACTTTTGTTCCCGATATAAATTACAAAAATCAGACCAAAACATAATTTTGGTTCTTAACGGTTACTTTTTATGACTATTCCCGCACAATTTGACGCTAAAACGATAGAACAAAAATGGTATGACTACTGGATGAAGAACAACTATTTTCATTCAGAACCAGACCATAGAACACCTTATACCATTGTTATTCCTCCGCCAAATGTAACGGGAGTTTTGCACATGGGGCACATGTTAAACAATACCATTCAGGATGTTTTAATTCGTAGAGCACGTTTGAAAGGTTTCAACGCCTGCTGGGTTCCGGGAACAGATCACGCATCTATTGCAACTGAAGCTAAGGTTGTAGCTAAATTGAAAGCCGAAGGAATTAATAAAAATGATTTGACTCGCGAAGAATTTTTAGCTCACGCTTGGGAATGGACTGATAAATATGGTGGTGTAATTTTAGAACAACTTAAAAAATTAGGTGCTTCTTGTGATTGGGAACGTACTAAATTTACTATGGATCCTGATATGTCAGCTTCAGTAATTAAATCTTTTGTTGATTTATATAACAAAGGATTGATTTACCGAGGATACCGAATGGTAAACTGGGATCCTGAAGCAAAAACTACTTTGTCTGACGAAGAAGTTATTTATGAAGAACAACAGGGAAAATTATTTTTCTTAAAATATAAAATCCTCACCCCAGCCCTCTCCAAAGGAGAGGGAGCTGAAACGCTTGACTCCCCTCCTTCGGAGGGGTTGGGGGAGGAATTTTTGACTATTGCTACAACACGTCCGGAAACTATTTTTGGAGATACTGCAATTTGTATCAACCCGAACGATGAGCGTTTTACCCATTTAAAAGGGGAGAAAGCTATTGTTCCTATTTGTGGTCGTGTTATTCCAATTATCGAAGATGAATATGTAGATGTTGAATTCGGTACAGGTTGTTTGAAAGTGACTCCTGCTCACGATATGAACGATAAAACCTTAGGGGAAAAACACAATCTTGAAATCGTTGATATTTTTAATGAAGATGCTACGCTAAATAGTTTTGGATTGCATTACCAAGGAAAAGATCGTTTTGTGGTTCGTACTGAAATTGCAAAAGAATTAGAAGAAATTGGAGCTTTGGCGAAGACCGAAATCCATTTGAATAAAGTAGGAACTTCTGAAAGAACTAAAGCAGTAATCGAACCAAGATTATCAGACCAATGGTTTTTGAAAATGGAAGACTTAGTAAAACCAGCAATCAAA
Source organism: Flavobacterium undicola (assembly GCF_009909155.2). Taxonomy (GTDB): domain Bacteria; phylum Bacteroidota; class Bacteroidia; order Flavobacteriales; family Flavobacteriaceae; genus Flavobacterium; species Flavobacterium undicola. The sequence goes on along the minus strand of NZ_JAAAPM020000024.1, from coordinate 8,804 downwards.
TCTGTTTTGGTTGATGGCGATATTAAATTGCATCCAGCTCGTTTTAATAATACGTATGCACATTGGTTAAACAATATCCGTGATTGGAATATTTCCCGTCAGTTATGGTGGGGACAACAAATTCCTGCGTATTATTATGGAGACGGAAAAGAAGATTTTGTAGTTGCTGAAAACATTGAAGAAGCTTTGGCATTAGCCAAAGAAAAAACTTCTAACTCCCAATTTCTAACTTCCGACTTGAAACAAGATGTTGATGCCTTAGATACCTGGTTTTCTTCCTGGTTATGGCCAATGTCAGTTTTTGGTGGAATAATGGATCCGGAAAGTGAAGATTTTAAATATTATTATCCAACGAATGATTTAGTAACGGGACCGGATATTTTGTTTTTCTGGGTTGCGAGAATGATTATTGCCGGTTATGAATATGCAGGAGAAAAACCATTCACCAATGTATATTTAACTGGTTTAGTTCGTGACAAACAACGTCGTAAGATGTCTAAATCTTTGGGTAATTCTCCTGATCCTTTAGATTTAATTGAGAAGTTTGGAGCTGATGGTGTTCGTGTAGGATTGTTGTTGAGTGCTTCAGCAGGAAATGATATTATGTTTGATGAAGAATTATGTAATCAAGGAAAAGGATTTTCGAATAAAATTTGGAATGCCTTCAAATTGATTAAAGGTTGGGAAGTTTCTGAAACTATTCCACAACCGGAATCATCAAAAGTAGCTATCGAATGGTATGAAGCGAAATTGCAACAAACACTTGTGGAAATTGAGGATAATTTTGAGAAATACAGAATTTCTGATGCCTTGATGGGAATTTACAAATTAGTTTGGGATGATTTCTGTTCTTGGTTCCTTGAAATGATTAAACCAGCCTATCAACAGCCAATTGATAAAGCTACGTTTGATAAAGCAATTGAAATGCTGGAGAATAACATGAAATTATTGCATCCATTCATGCCTTTCTTAACGGAGGAAATTTGGCATTTAATTGCTGACAGAACTCCAGAAGAAGCTTTAATTGTTTCAACTTGGCCAGAATTAAAACCGTTCAATGCGAGTTTGATTTCAGATTTTGAAAATACAATCGAAGTGATTTCTGGAATCAGAACGATTAGAAAAGATAAAAATATTCCGTTTAAGGATACCATCGAATTGAAGGTAATGAATAATGATAAAGTAGCAACTTATTTTGATACAGTTATCACTAAATTAGGAAATGTTGCTGATTTAGAATATGTTGCTGAAAAAGTGGATTCGGCTTTGTCTTTCCGTGTGAAATCAAATGAATATTTTATTCCAATTTCCGGAAGTATTAATATTGAAGAAGAAATTGAAAAATTGAATTCAGAGTTAGTATATATTAAAGGATTTTTGAAATCAGTACAGGCTAAATTATCAAATGAGAAATTTGTGGCTGGAGCTCCAGAGAAAGTAATTGCTAATGAACGACAAAAAGAAGCAGATGCTTTAGCAAAAATTGAAACTCTTGAACAAAGTTTGTTGAGTTTGAAATAAGGATTAAATTCTCATTTAGCCTATAATTTATAGACCCGATAGGTTTTTGAAACTTGTCGGGTTTTATTCATAAATATAAAAGATCAATTTTTGATGTTTTTAAATAAATACCATTATTTGTTTAAAAATATGTAATTTAGAAAAATGTTTAAGAAAAATCAAAAATGAAAATTAAAAGCATACATATTGAAAATTTTCGTAGTGCCAAAGATTTGAAGATTGACTTTGATGATAGTTTGAATGTACTTGTTGGAGTTAATGGGGCAGGGAAAACTACTATATTAGAAGCTTTAACATTATCTCTGTCTTGGTTGATTAAAAGAATTCAAAGACAAAATACTTCAGGATTAATAATTTCAGATTCAGATATTAGATATGATTCTTCTTTTGCAAGTGTAAAAATAACTTGTATTGAAAAGGGTAAGGATTTTTCTTGGGAATTAGTAAAATTTGCCGAAGGTAAAGTTTTAGAAAAAAAATCTGATTTAAGTGGAGTTTCAGAATTGGCCTTATATTTCCAACATATATTAGAAAGTGAAAACCAATTACCGGTGATTGCTTATTATCCTGTTACCAGAGTAGTAGATAAAATTACTCCAGAGTTAAAATTTGATGAAGGTTTTTCTACATTAGATGCTTATGATAAGTCTTTAGATGGAAAACAAAATTTTAAATCTTTTTTTGAATGGTTCAGACAACAAGACGATATTGTTAATGAAAAGGCTACCAGTAGAAGTAAATGGATTTTTCAGAATAAAATTTCAATAAAAAAAAGAGTTGATAAAATATTTAAATTATTAAAACCTTCAAATTCTGATGAAAATTTTATTTTGGAGGAATTTGATTATTTGAAAAGAAGAATCAGTAAGGATGATTTTATTTATGAAGAACCTCGTTTCCTTTTTCATGAAATTTCTAGATTAATTGATTATAGGTATCCTAAATCCAGATCAAGAGATGGACGCATTTTTCATGATTTAGAATATATGTTCCATAAAATAGAAGTTCAAAATAGAGAAGAAAAGTATGATTCAAGATATTATGAATTAGTTTATATAGATACATTTCATCGAATATTAGAAAATTTTTACTCAGACAATGAGAAAATAGAAGTTAAGGGTGATTTTTTTTCTATTTTTATTGAATTGTTTGTTTTCGCAAACGAGTTGAGTTTATGGTGGCTAAGCGATGTTTCAAGAAAAAAAATTGAGAATGAATTGCGTACTTCACTTGGAGAAATTGCTAGCAATAAGCAAGAAAAAAAATCCAGACTTGATTCAGAAATTAAACAATTAGAATCTTCGATTTTTAGAATTATTGATGATGAAATTAAAAAGAAGAAAAATTTAAAAGGAAATGAAGGAAGAGAAATGTTCTTTGTGAAAAAAGCAATCGAGCAATTTCTTCCAGATTATACTAATTTAAGAGTAAGAAGAAGTCCTAGACCTCATATGCTTATTAATAAAGGAAATATTGAATTTAATCTTAATCAGTTATCTGATGGGGAAAAGAATTTAATCACACTCATTGGAGATATTGCTCGAAGATTAGCAATTGCAAATCCTGAAAGTAATAACCCTCTTAACGGAGATGGTGTTATTATGATTGATGAAGTTGATTTGCATTTGCATCCAAAATGGCAACAATTAATGATTCCTCAACTGGAAACGATATTTCCTAATTGTCAGTTTATTGTTTCAACACATTCACCGCAAGTTTTAAATAATGTTCAACCTGAAAATATTATTTTACTTGATAATAAAAATAATATGTTGACACATTCTTTTGCAATTGAATCTTATGGGAAAAATTCAGATAGAATTTTAGAAGATTTATTAGGTGTTGATGCTCGTCCTTCAGATATTAAAAATGATATAGAGAAACTTTATCAATATATTGAAGAGGGGGATCTTGATAAGGCAAAGTTAATTTACAAGAAATTGTCTAGTAAAATAGCAGGTGGAGATCCTGAACTAACAAAGGCAAATGTTTTAATTAAGCGCAAAGAGATTATTGGTAAATGAAACATATAGTAAAGCAAACAGAACCAGAATCTTTTATTGTTTGGAAAAATAAAGCAAATGATGTTTGGAAGCCAAATTATGCAAACATTGATAAGCAAGAACGAATAGATTTATTTAAATCTTTAAAAAATGAACAAGGGTATATCTGTTGTTATTGCGAAAGAGAATTAAATGAAGATGATTGTCATATTGAACATTTTAAACCAAAAGATAAAACGAAATTTCCTGAATTACAATTAGAATACAGTAATTTGTTTTGCTCATGTCAGGTTAATACACAAAAAGGGGAACCTTTGCATTGCGGCAATAGTAAAGGAAATTGGTTTGATGAGAGTCTTTTGATATCTCCATTAGATTCCAATTGTGAAATTAGGTTCAAATTTACTTATGATGGTCAAATCCTTCCTTTCCATGAAAATGATGTGACTGCGAAAACGACAATAGAAAAGTTGCAACTGAATATAGATAAGTTAAAAAATCTAAGAAAAGGTGTTATTGATGCTTTATTTGAAGACGAAGATGTGTCTTGGTATTTAGAAATTAAAGATGGAAGATTTAATGAATTTTATACAACAATTAAATATCTTTTCTAACAAGAGATTATTGTAAATAAGCAAATTTAATTAGTTTGAAATAACTATTTTTTATAGAACAGGTCAAAGTAAATTGAAGTTTATTTTGGCTTGTTTTTTTTAATAGGACTAAAAGGATTAAAAAATGTTTACAACTCTTTTTTCTTACATAATTATGCGTTTAATCGAAGAAATTTACAGATAAACTGTTTTAGGACTTCATTAACATTTCGTTGTTTTATTTAAAATTAACTTTGAGAGTAGAAAAGTTAAGGTGTTGCTATTTAGTTATTTGCCTTTTTGATCTCAGCTTTTTTATAAAAAAAAGTGTTTTTATAATTCATTTTCAAGTACCCCAAGCTTGTTTTTTAAACCTATATGTTGTGCTGATTTTTCAGAATAAATTTAATTTATTACAATATTTGGTTAGTCATAGGATTTAATCTCATAGTAGAAATTGTCAAATAAATGTTTGCTTCATATATTTTATGAAGATTGTTATTTACAAGTTTTCTTCCCCCAATTTTGAAAACACTTGTTTTAACCCATTCAGTTTTTTTTAATCTTTAAAACTATTTTTTAAATAGATTTTTGGATAGATATAAAGAGGATATAAAATTATTCTCTGATTGATGGTGAACGCCATAGCTGCTTGCTATGGAGGTGTTTTGTAATTCTTTTTTCTCTCAGAATAAGTAATCCTAAGTTTTTCAATTTTTTGCCTAAGTAGATGTATGATGTAAAAATACTTTAAATCATGAAAATAGGAGTTCGCAAAATGGAGGTGCTCAAATAGGAATTTGAATCATGACTTGTCGTATTTTCATACCAATTGAAAGAAGGGATCATAATAACAATACTATTTTTTTAAGAAGTTTTCACTTAAAACTTTAATAGTAAATTAAATTTTAAGGTTATGAAAAGCATTATTCTTTCCAATTTTCATCCCATTCTAGTTGGTAAATTATTTGAGCAGGAAAAGCTTAATCAATACACCAAATTTTTATATTATCATTTCCAAAATATCCAGAAATTAGAAAGTGTAGGAAGTTCTGATAAAATAGAGGATGAATTAGTCGGTTTTGAGTTTATATCAGATCAAGTTGACAAGTATGCTGTCTCTTCTGAAAGTATTAATAAAAGGCAGATTATAGTTTTTGAGGGAGTTAAAGATTTTATTGAAAATATAATGAAAGTTACTTCTCCTTTGGATTATCATTTTCCTGATGGATTTGAGGTCAAGGAAGGAAAATCTTTTGGACCCAAAATAGAGGTTAGAATGGAGTGGTTTAAAACCAAAATGGGTTATGTTTTTGATCAGTTTTATTCAAAAACGGAAACTAAACCTGAAAATCTTATACATGTTACCTGTTCGGGTTATTCTTCTCCTAGTGTTGCTCAAGAAGCAGTAATTGAAAGAAATTGGAATACCGTTCAGGTCACTCATTCTTATCATATGGGATGTTATGGCGCTTTTCCGGCCATTCGTACAGCCAGTAGTCTTATATCTGCCAGTTTGAATAATGGAAGGGCAGATGTCGTACATACAGAGCTATTGTCTGCACATTTAAACTTAACAGAATTTTCTCCCGCAAATACCATGATTTGTTCGCTTTTTGCGGATGGTTTTATAGGCTATTCTTTATATGAAGAAAAATCATTTATGAGTGATGATTCAATTAAAGAAAAAAAAGGTTTACGAATTTTAGCTTCTCACGAGGTTATCATTCCGGATTCATTAGAAGATATGTCCTGGGATTTAGGAGAATATAATTTTTTAATGACACTTTCTAAAAGAGTTCCTGTTTTTATTCGAAAAAACATCAAATCTTTTTTGACAACACTTTGTGAAAAAAGCGGTGTGAATCTCGAAGAACAGAAATCCAAAATGTATTTTGCCATACACCCGGGAGGGCCTAAAATTATTGATTATGTGGTAAGCGAAATCGGAATTTCAAATGATCAGGCTCGTTGGTCTTATGAAGTATTGCGTCAGCATGGAAATATGTCTTCTGCAACAATACCCTATATTTTAGGTGAAATAATAGATGATTCCACTATCAAATCAGGAACTAAAGTTGTTGCAATGGCATTTGGCCCCGGTCTTACAGCTACAGCCTTGTTATTAGAGAAAATATGATTTTAATACTCGGTGTTTTGTTTGCTATGAGTTTGTGTTTTATTATAAATATGTTAATCGTTTAAAATTAACTTTAAGTGATTTTCGTTATCAAAAATAATAGTTTTAGAATGTATAAATAGATAGATTATTGTCTTAATAATTGAGTCTATTGGGGTTGTAAACTTCAATAATTTCTTTGTTGAAGTTGGTCATGTTACTGTTAAGTTATTTAATATCAACTTTCAGTTTTTTATTCTAGTTTCTTATTTATATTAATTTCTTAAAGTTTTTTGAATTAAATTTTACGCTTTTTGAACTAATTTTTTAAAAAAGAATCAGTATTGCTCCCCACAATAGAGTGTCTTTTGCTGATGGCATACTTCATAAGTATTTATGGAGATTATTTTCTACTAGTTTTCTCTCCCAAATTCTGAAAACAATTGTTTTTAACCCATCGTATAATATTAATCCTTAAAACTATTTTTTAAATAGAATTTTGGTTATTAATAGGGTATAAATCTTGTTCTTCTACAAAAGTTATCCTTTTAAACGGATGGACTACTTCATTGAATCTTTCTTTGAAGATGTTTTCTATGTTTTTTACATGTTTCCCCAAATTTTTGATTTCCTATATAATACAACTTATGGAATATAAATACTTTATATCATGGAAAAAAATATTTTTTATACGATGCAAAGTGCAGAAGCTTGTTTTCGCACTTTTCTCAATTGCTGCAAGACAGTTTTATTAAAGATATATTGGGAGAATGTTGTAATTAAGAAGTTTCTTTATTGTAACATGCTCTTATTTATGTCTTTGTTTTTTACAGTCAATTCATTTGGACAGTTAGTTGGTTCCTCAACTGTTAAGGCTAATTTTGGAGTGGAAGCAGATGCTTACGCTAACCTTCTGCTATTTCCCAATGTAGATGGTATTGCTCTAACTCCGACTAGTGGTACAGATGACTGGTTTAAGACTGTGAATCCACCGTCTCCACCGCCTCCACAAAGTCTATATCTTGGACCCGGATTAGGTGTTATCGATCAAAATAATATCGGTGTGGTAGGTAATCCATCAGCAAATATTTTGAATGAACTTACAGCAAATAGTAACTTTTCCTTTGAAAAAAGACAGTCATTAACTGCTGCTTCAGGATTTCCTGTTATTGCTTCTATTGCTGGTTTTCCTATTGTTCGTAGCCCTTTCAGTGACAGTAATGGTCCTATTGATTATTTATGGTTGGATGCTGTTTATGGCAGAGATAACAATTTGGTTGGGAATCAAGCTCACCCAAAGGACGACACCTTTTTTATAGGTACAGCAGATAAGAATTCTGATAACCCGGCTACCTGGAATCTTGGAAGCGCAGCTGGTGGTCCTCAAAAAGATGATATTATTGATGTGATGGCACATTTAAGAGGGACAAAACCGGCCGCTCCCGGTGTTAATCATCCTGGAGATGATAGACCTTTTGATGAATTATGGGCTTTTGCAGCAGCTACATTAAGATCCACTTCTGGGAGTAAACATATTGATTTTGAATTTTTCCGAACTTTAGTATCATATGCTCCCGGGGATTTGGTTTTTGGAAATACAGGCCCAGCAAATCAAGGAGGGCGTACAGCATTTACTTTTAAACCTGACGGTTCCGTTGATGTTCCGGGATGTATCATTATTTCTATTGATTATGAAGGAGGAGGGACTAAACCTGATGTTAGAATCAGAGTTTGGATGGAAGAATCTGTTTTTAATAATTTAAATAATCTTGGTGGTCGACCTTTTGATGCTGTTCCTGGTACTTTTTTAAAAGGATTGAATAGTGGAAATTTTGGATATGGTCGTATAGCTTTAAAGAATGGAGATACATCTACCAATATTTTTGGTAGAGTGAATGCAGAAGGTAGTACTTTGGCAGCACCTTGGGGAACTCTAGAAGGGGAGAAGGCAGAATCTTTTGCCGAGTATCAGACTTTTCAACATGTTGAAATAGGTATTAATCTTACTGCTTTTGGTTTGGACAGACGTGGGATCAGTGATCCTTGTGCCAATGTATTGGGTAGTTTATTAGTTAAAACCCGTAGTTCTGCTGGGGGAGGTGGAGATTCTTTTACCAGTGAGTTGAAAGATTTTGCTGGTCCATACCGTTTTGGGAATACAATTCCTCCGCCTATTCCTGCTGTAACAGATTTAACAGCTTGTGAAAGTGGGGCAACTGGTATGGCAACATTTGATCTTAAAAATGCAGTAACCGATTCTCAACCTGGAACTACAGAAACATTCCACCTGACATCAGCAGAAGCGGTTGCTGGAACAGGTGCAATTCTTACTCCGGAGATTTATACAACATCAAGTGATTCTATTTATGTTCGCCGTGTTTATACAGGTACTTTATGTGCAGGTGTGAAAGGATTTAAAATTACCGTTAATAACCAGCCTGATGCAGGAGGTGATGGTAATACGACTGTTTGTGAATCTAGTGTTACCCCAATTAATTTATTCAGTTTAATTACTGGAGAGGATTTAGGCGGAACATGGACACGAGAATCTGGAACAGGCGGAACATT
>NZ_JAAAPM020000023.1 GCF_009909155.2 Flavobacterium undicola | reverse complement strand
TTGCAAGCTTCATCATTTGGCAATTCTTTTATAAAGTTTAGTATGCTTTGTCCTTCAAATACTTCCATAACGACTGTTTTTAAAGACATAAAAATACAGAAACTAAATGACTAACTCAAAAAATTTATATGTTGAGTATGTTGTTTTTTTAAAAATAAAAGGAGTGAAAACGGGAAAGAAAAAAAATGAAAAATTTCAAAATTCCATTTTTCCATTCCAAATTTTAAAAGTAATTTTGCGCCCATGCAACACAACGTACTTATTTTAGATTTCGGGTCGCAATACACTCAGCTGATTGCGCGTAGAGTTCGCGAATTAAATATATTCTGCGAAATTTTTCCATATAATAATTTTCCATCGGATTTATCAAGTTATAAAGCCGTAATTTTAGGAGGAAGTCCTTTTTCTGTTCGCGGAGAAGATGCACCACATCCTGATTTATCTCAAATTAGAGGGAAATTGCCAATGCTTGCTGTATGTTACGGTGCGCAATACTTGTCTCACTTTAGTGGAGGTCAGGTTGCAGCGTCTAACACTAGAGAGTATGGAAGAGCTAATTTGTCTTACATTAAGGAAGATGAGGTTTTCTTTGAAGGAGTTTCTCCAAACAGTCAGGTTTGGATGAGTCATAGTGATAGTATTAAGGAGTTGCCTGCGAACGGTGTAAAGTTAGCAAGTACACATGATGTGGAATTTGCAGCTTACAAAATTGAAGGTGAAACAACTTATGCAATACAATACCATCCAGAAGTATATCATTCTACTGATGGGAAACAAATGTTGGAGAACTTTTTAGTGAAAATTGCTCATGTTCCTCAAAATTTCACGCCTAATGCTTTCGTTGAAGAAATCGTGGCTGAAATGAAAGAAAAAATCGGAAACGACAAAGTGGTTTTAGGTCTTTCGGGAGGAGTGGATTCAACTGTAGCAGCAGTTTTATTGAACAAAGCAATCGGGAAAAACCTGTATTGTATTTTTGTAAATAATGGTTTGCTTCGTAAAAATGAATACCAAAGTGTTTTAGATCAATACGAAGGAATGGGCTTGAATGTAAAAGGAGTGGATGCTTCTCAACGTTTTTATGATGCCTTAGCAGGAGTTAGTGATCCGGAATTAAAAAGAAAAGCCATCGGAAATGCTTTTATCGAAGTGTTTGACGATGAGTCACATAAAATTGAAGATGTTACCTGGTTAGCCCAAGGAACAATATATCCTGATGTTATCGAATCGGTTTCTGTAAAAGGGCCATCGGCAACAATTAAATCACACCACAATGTGGGAGGTTTACCGGATTATATGAAATTGAAAATTGTAGAACCTTTGCGTATGCTTTTCAAAGATGAGGTACGTAGAGTGGGAGCATCTTTAGGGATTGATCCGGAATTATTAGGAAGACATCCTTTCCCAGGACCAGGATTGTCAATTAGAATTTTAGGAGATATTACCTTAGAAAAAGTACAAATTTTACAAGATGTAGATAAAGTTTTTATCGACGGTTTGAAATCTTGGGGATTGTATGATAAAGTTTGGCAGGCAGGAGCAATTTTGCTTCCTGTAAATAGTGTTGGGGTTATGGGTGACGAGCGTACTTACGAAAAAGTAGTAGCGCTTCGTGCTGTAGAATCTACCGATGGTATGACTGCTGACTGGGTTCACTTGCCGTATGATTTCTTGATGAAAGTATCTAATGATATTATCAACAAGGTAAAAGGAGTGAACAGAGTAGTGTATGATATTAGTTCAAAACCACCAGCAACAATTGAGTGGGAATAATAGAAACTTCTTAGTTGACGTTTCTTAGTTATTATAAAAACGGTATCAGATTTTGGAATAAAATTTGGTACCGTTTTTTATCTTTAGTGTAATAATTTTTTTAAATAAAATAATCGAATGAAGTATTTTTTTGCAATTTGGATTCCTATTTTAATGTTTACAAATATTGTTATTTCTCAAGGAACAATAACTCATAAAGTACAGCAAGGTGAAACGATAAACGACATTGCTAAGAAGTATCAAGTAACTCCTTATGATATTTATAAATTAAATCCTGATGCTCAAACAAAATTAAGTCCTAAAAGTGTGCTTTTGATTCCAACTAAAGCCCCTGTGAAAACAGCAGTTGCTCAAGTAGCAACGACACATAAAGTATTACCTAAAGAAACTTTGTTTGGAATTGAAAAAAAATACAATGTTTCGGATGCTGATTTGAAAAAGGCTAATCCTTTTTTAGTAACTGACGGTTTACAGATTAATCAGGTTTTAGTAATTCCATCTAAAAATACTGCTAAGTCTAAGGTGGTGCTTCAGGAGAAAGCCTTGTATCATGATGTGCTTGCTAAAGAAACAAAATTTTCGATTGCTAAGAAATACGGTATTACTATTGCCGAATTAGAAAAGAAAAATCCTGGGATTGTACCTAATTTAACTGTTGGTTCTCATTTGTTGATTAAAGGAACTCCGGTTAAAACTCCTGTTTTGCCTCAAAAAGTAACGGTTAAACAAGAAGTTGTTGCTGCTCCGGTTAAGAAATATGCAACTTATGAAGTAAAGCCTAAAGAAACTTTATATAGTTTGTCAAAAACGTTTGATATGAGTCAGGAAGAGTTATTGGCTTTAAATCCTGAACTTAAAAATGGTGTTGAAATAGGAATGCTTTTAAAAGCGCCTGCTAATACAGTGTTTCCAAACGTGCAAGAAAATAAAGTTTACACTGATTTAGTTCCTAGAACTAATTTTGCAGGACGTAAAAAAATAGCGTTGCTTTTACCGTTTAATGTTACCAAAGTAGAAGGAGATACTGTGAATTCAGTAGTGGCGCGATTAAAAAAGGATAAGTTTTTGAATATGACATTAGACTTCTATGCAGGAGCTTTGATGGCAATAGATTCAGCTAAAACTTTGGGACTTCCTATAGATGTTCAGATTTTGGATTCGGAAGAAACGAAATACGCTTCTAATATTGCTGGAGTAGTTAGTGCTAATAATTTACAATCGGTTGATGCGATTGTTGGTCCGTTTTATCAAAATAATGCCGAAGCTACTGCCCGTTTGTTAGCTGTTAATAATGTGCCTGTGATTTCGCCATTGTCAAAAGATGCGGGGAATCCGATAGCTAATTTGTATCAAACTATCCCTTCGAATGATGTTTTAAAGAGCGCCATGTTTAATTATATGCGTTCTAAAAAAGGGAATATTGTAGCTGTAGTGGATAAAAAGAAAGAATCTGTAATTCAATATATAAAACAAAATCAGGCTGATGTAAAGTTTGTTCCTTTGAATGAGAAAGGCTATTTTTCTGCTGAAAATTTAAAAGGAATGTTGGCTGCAGGACGCATGAATTATGTGGTGATGGAGACGGGAAATACTTTGATGATAAAAACTACCATTGCTGCAATGTTAAGCGCAATGCCTAATTATCAGCTTCAATTAGTGATTTTAGAACCAAATGAAACTTTGGATACCGATGAAATTAATTTTTCGAATTTGGTAAAACTAAAACTAATGTATCCTTCGGTAATTAGAGATAATACCTCTCCAGAGGGAATTATTTTCGAAAATAAATTTAAAAAGATAAATTCGATTGCTCCAAGTGATTATGCAGTAAGAGGATTTGATGTTACCTTTGATACGATGATGCGTTTGATGCAAAATAAGTCTTTTGAAGAAACGGTGAATGCAACTGCAACTGAGCAATTTGAAAATAAGTTTGAGTATTACAAAAAAGATAATGCAGGATATACTAATAAGGGGGTTTATATCATGTATTATGATACTGATTTGACTGAAAAAGTAGCCAACTAATTAGCTGTTTTTAGATGGATAATAATCAGAAGCAACTCATAAAATTAGCACACACTAAAATGCCTTTTGGTAAATATGAAGGTCGGTTTTTAATTGATTTACCCGAATATTATGTGGTTTGGTATCACAACAAAGGCTTTCCAAAAGGAGAGTTAGGGGAACAGTTACAATTGATTTACGAACTAAAGTTGAACGGTTTAGAAGAATTAATACGAAATATCAAAAAAAGATACCCGAAACCTCATTGATTTAAGAAATTAATGAGGTTTTTATTTTTGTATTAACAAATGTCAATTTTAGAAATTATCTCATTTCCAAATTAGCATAATCTAAATTTATAATCGTATTTTTGCCACGTTTTTTACACAACTACAATACAAACTAGAACAGCATGAATCAAACAAAATATATTTTTGTTACTGGAGGAGTTACTTCATCTTTGGGAAAAGGAATTATAGCGGCATCATTAGCAAAATTATTACAGGCAAGAGGATATAGAACAACAATTCAAAAGTTCGACCCTTATTTAAATGTTGATCCAGGGACATTAAATCCTTATGAACACGGCGAATGTTATGTAACTGATGATGGAGCTGAAACCGATTTGGATTTAGGTCATTACGAGCGTTTTTTAGATGTTCCTACTTCTCAGGCTAATAATGTTACTACAGGTAGAATTTACCTTTCGGTTATTGAAAAAGAAAGAAGAGGGGAATTTCTTGGAAAAACGGTACAAGTAGTGCCTCATATTACCAATGAAATTAAAGATAGAATGCAATTGCTTGGTAAATCGGGTGATTATGATATTATTATTACTGAAATTGGTGGAACTGTCGGGGATATCGAATCATTACCTTATATCGAATCGGTTCGTCAATTAGTTTGGGATTTGGGTGAGAATAATGCTATCGTAATTCATTTAACGTTAGTTCCTTATTTAGCTGCTGCTGGTGAATTGAAAACGAAACCAACTCAACATTCCGTAAAAACTTTGATGGAAAGCGGTATTAAAGCTGATATTTTAGTTTGTAGAACTGAGCACGAAATTTCTAATGACATTCGTAATAAATTAGCCTTGTTTTGTAACGTAAAAAGAGAAGCTGTTATTCAATCTATTGATGCTTCTACTATTTATGAAGTGCCTAATTTAATGCTTGAAGAAGGCTTAGATGTTGTGGCTTTAAAGAAATTAGATTTACCTAAAAAAGCAGCTCCGGATTTAAAACACTGGAATACTTTCTTAAAAAGAATAAAATCTCCAAAACACACCGTAAATATTGGTTTGATTGGAAAATATGTTGAAATGCAAGACTGTTACAAGTCTATTTTAGAGGCTTTCATCCATTCAGGTGCGGCTAATGAAACTAAAGTAAATGTAATTTCAATTCACTCTGAATATATTGACGAAGAGTGTGTAGCAGAAAAATTCAAAGATTTAGACGCTGTTCTTGTTGCTCCAGGTTTTGGAGAAAGAGGAATTGAAGGAAAAATTGCTGCTGTACGTTATGCTCGTGAAAACAAATTACCATTCTTTGGTATCTGTTTAGGAATGCAAATGTCAGTTATCGAATATTCAAGAAACGTATTAGGATTAGCAGAAGCAAATTCGACTGAAATGAATCCAGAAACTCAAAATCCAGTTGTGAATTTGATGGAAAGTCAAAAAACAGTTACGGATAAAGGAGGAACAATGCGTCTTGGAGCTTGGAAATGTGAAATCAAACCGGATACTTTAGCGTATAAAATTTATGGTCAAACTACTATTTCTGAACGTCACCGTCACCGTTATGAGTACAATAACGAATACCTTGATGCGCTTCAAAATGCAGGTTTGAAAGCTTCGGGTGTGAATCCTGATACAGGTTTGGTAGAGATTGTAGAAATTGAAGATCATCCATTCTTTATTGGAGTACAATACCATCCGGAATACAAAAGTACAGTAGTTAATCCACATCCACTTTTTGTGAATTTTGTGGCAGCAGCTGTAAAATCAAAGAAAAAATAGTAGTCTATTTCGAAAAATAGAATCCAATAATTTGGCTCAATAAGTCAAGAAAAATAATTAGTATTAAAATGGAAGAAAAAAAGTTTGACCCCAATTCGTTAATTGGTTTTGTATTGATCTTTGGTATTTTACTTTGGATAATGTATCAAAACAAGCCTTCTGATGCGGAACTAGCTGCAGAAAAAGCTAAAAAAGAATTGGTCGTTAAAGATGCAAAAGTTCAGGAAAGCGCTGCAAAATTGAGCGTAGCTCCAGTTGCAACTACTGATACTTTGAAATTAGCGCAATTGCAAAAGTCTTTAGGAAGTTTTGCTTATTCAGCGACTTTACCATCTGCTAAAGATGAGTATACTACAATTGAAAACAAATTAGTAAAACTTAAAATTGCTAATAAAGGTGGATATATTGTAGAAGCAACTTTAAAGAATTTTGAACGATTTAAAAAAGGTTCAGGTCAATTAGTGCAATTGGTAAAAGATAATAATGCACAATTTAATCTTCAATTAGTAACAAACGATAATCATACTTTAAATACTAAAGAGCTTTATTTTGAACCAACTTTGGCTAAAAATGGTGAAGACCAAATTTTGACGATGAGGTTAAAAGCGGCTGACAATGCTTATTTGGAATACAAATATGTATTAAAAGCAAATGATTATATGTTGGATTTTGATATTCAAACGCAAGGCTTGAATAACATCTTGAAAACAACAAAACCATTGCAATTAGAATGGAATCTTAAGACGTATACTAATGAAAAAAGTATTACTTATGAAAACCGTTATTCTGAATTGTATTTTGAATATGAAGAAGGTAAAAAAGACTATTTAGGTCAGGGAAATGATAAAACAGAAACTGCTGAGGATGTTTCTTATGTAGCTTACAAGCAACATTTCTTTTCTTCTATTTTATTGTCTTCAACTCCATTCAAAACAGCTGAATTGTATTCTAACAATTTAGTTAAAGATGCGAATGTGGATACAACTTATACGAAACAATTCAAGGCAGTAATGCCATTGGCTTTCAAAAATGGAGAGATAGACCAAAAAATGAATTGGTATTATGGTCCTACGGATTATAAATTATTGAAATCTTACGATAAACATTTAGAAGATATTGTAGCCTTAGGTTGGGGTATTTTTGGATGGATTAACCGTAATGCTTTTATTCCAATGTACGGATTTTTAAGTATGTTTATTTCACAAGGTTGGGCAATTGTATTGTTTACAATTTTAGTGAAATTAGTAATGTCGCCTATTACTTATAAGTCTTTCTTGTCTCAGGCAAAAATGAAAGTATTGCGACCGGAAATTACTGAAATTGGTGAAAAATTCAAGGATGAGCCAATGAAAAAACAGCAGGAAACCATGAAATTATACAACAAAGCCGGGGTAAACCCAATGGCTGGTTGTGTTCCTGGTTTATTACAAATGCCTGTTTTCTATGCTTTGTTCCAATTCTTCCCATCAGCTTTAGAATTAAGACAAAAAGGCTTTTTATGGGCTGACGATTTATCATCATTTGATGCGATATATAAATTGCCTTTCCATATTCCTGCTTACGGAGATCATATTAGTTTGTTCCCAATTTTAGCTTCGATTGCCATTTTCTTTTATATGAGAATGACAACTGGAGATCAACAAATGGCAACACCACAACAAGAAGGAATGCCAGATATGGCGAAGATGATGAAGATAATGGTGTACATTTCGCCATTGATGATGTTGTTGTTCTTTAATAGTTATGCTTCAGGATTGAGTTTGTATTATTTTATTTCTAATACAATTACAATCGGAATTATGTTAGTTATCAAAAATTACATTATTGATAGCGATAAGATTCACGCTCAAATTCAAGAAAACAAAAAGAAAGAGCCAAAGAAACAAAGTAAGTTTCAACAAAAGCTTCAAGAAGCTATGGCACAGCAAGAAGCTATAAAAGCTCAAAACAAAAAGAAATAATAAGTACAAAAAAATCTCGTTCATTCGAGATTTTTTTGGTTTTACCAATAATTATAATTCGATTAATTCGTTTTAATAGTTTAAAACAAATACTTCAAAAAATGAAAACATTGTATAGAATTAGTTTAATCACATTGGTTTTTTTAAGTTTTTGTAGCCTTCAGGCTCAAAATCCTTTTAATAATTTAGATGCCAATGGAAAAAAAGAGGGTTTGTGGAAAGGCTTTTATCCTGAATCAAAAAGGCTTCGATATGAAGGCACTTTTTCTCATGGTAAGGAAATAGGCATGTTTAAGTTTTTTGATGATACAAAGGCAGGAACTGTTATTGCAACACGTACTTTTAATCCTAATGATAATGTGGCTTACACTGTTTTTTATGACCAAGCTAAAAATAAAGTAAGTGAAGGGAAGGTAGTCAATAAATTGTTTGAAGGGCAATGGAAATATTACCATTTAGGCGCAACAACCATTATGACGACTGAGAATTACAAAAACGGAAAACTGGAAGGTTTGCGTTCGGTGTTTTTTCCAAGTGGTAAAATTGCTGAAGAAACAAATTATAAAGAGGGTTTTAAGAATGGCAGTTCTAAAAAATATTCTGAAAAAGGAATTGTTTTAGAAGAAGCCAATTTTAAAAACAATCAATATGAAGGAGTAGCTATTTTCAAAGATGTTGATGGAAATGTGGTTTCCAAAGGTAAATTTACAAACGGAAAGAAAACGGGTTCTTGGCAGTTTTTTGAAAACGGAAAATTAACTCAGGAAGTAAATATGAGTGATCCCAAAAAAGCAGATGCCCTCAAAACAAAGTGATTTTTGTGTTGAAATAATTGTATCTGAAATCATCGTTATTTAAACGTCCTTAGCTTTCGCAGTCGAGTGTCAAATGTTTGAAGAATGCGTAAAAAGAAAAGCTGTTTGATCCGCCGCGGCGGAGAGTTCTTTTCTTTTAGCGTTCGAAAACTAATTTGACCGACGAGGAAGCGTAAGACTTGAAATCGAAGATTCATGAATACCGAAAAACAATAAGAACGCATGAATATTTTTTTGTTTCTTTTTTGATCAAGCAAAAAAGAAAATTATTAAGGATCATTCTATTGTACGAAAAATACTTGAACATACTTTATATCATTTCCTAACGACTTTATAATTAACAATAGTTAGGGATAAGAATCGTTTGAAAACTTTGTACCTTTGCAGCCTCATAAAACAAATTTTATTATGAAGCGTGTTGTAGTAGGACTTTCTGGTGGTGTCGATTCTAGTGTTGCGGCTTATTTGTTGCAACAACAAGGCTATGAGGTTATTGGTCTTTTTATGAAAAATTGGCATGATGATTCGGTTACGATTTCAAATGATTGCCCGTGGTTAGAAGACAGTAACGATGCCTTGTTAGTAGCTGAAAAGTTAGGAATTCCGTTTCAAACCGTTGATTTAAGTGAACAATACAAAGAAAAAATCGTTGATTATATGTTCAACGAATATGAAAAAGGGAGAACTCCAAATCCTGATGTGCTTTGTAATCGCGAGATAAAGTTTGATGTTTTTATGAAAATCGCCTTAAGTCTTGGTGCCGATTATGTAGCAACGGGACATTATTGTCGAAAAAACGAAATTGAAGTTGATGGAAAACCGGTTTATCAATTACTTTCCGGAGTAGATAATAATAAAGATCAATCTTATTTTCTGTGTCAATTATCACAAGAACAATTGGCTAAATCACTTTTCCCAATTGGAGAACTGACAAAACCACAAGTGCGCGAAATTGCAGCCGAAATGGAATTGGTTACAGCTGAAAAGAAAGATTCGCAAGGATTGTGTTTTATTGGAAAAGTACGTCTTCCGGAATTTTTACAGCAAAAATTACAACCCAAAGACGGAGTTATTGTTCAAATTGATAAAAGCAATCCGGTTTATGATTTTGCAATTCCGCAAGGATTGCCAGAAGAAGAAACCTTGTCTTTAACGGCAAATCCAATTCAGTATACGCCTCAAATGGGCAAGACCGTAGGAAAGCACCAAGGCGCTCATTATTTCACCATTGGACAACGAAAAGGATTGAATGTAGGTGGTACAGCTGAAGGTTTGTTTGTTATTGCAACTGATGTAGTTTCGAATACCATTTATACAGGAATGGGAAGCCATCATCCAGGATTGTTTAGAAAGGCTTTATTTATAGAAAAATCAGAAGTGCATTGGATCCGTAAGGATTTGGCATTAGCCAATGGAGAAACGATGAAAGTGATGGCCAGAATTCGATACAGACAGCCTTTGCAAGAAGCTACTTTGCATCAGTTTGAATCAGGCATGTATGTGTCTTTTGAAGAACCACAATCCGCTATTACTGAGGGACAATTTGTAGCCTGGCATATCGGTGAGGAATTAGTTGGCTCGGGAGTGATTTCTTAGTTGGACTTTCGAAAAAAAAGCAATAAATTTAAGTGATTAATTCTTTTAGAAGATTAATCACTTTTTTTTCTGCTTATATTGGTACTATGAAAAAGCTTGTTTTGTTGTTTTTACTATTGTTCCCTCTTTTGACTTTTTCGCAAGAAGAAGCCTGGGTGTATTTTAATGCCAAAGCAAATGAGCAATATTTCATAGATAATCCTTTGATGATGCTGTCACAACGTGCTTTAGACAGACGAAACACTCAAAATATCGCTTTGGATTTTAAAGATGTTCCCATTAATCAAAATTTCATCAATACTGTTAGTGCTGTTTCAGGAATTAAAGTGATGGCTAAATCCAAATGGCTCAATGCTATCCATGTGAGAGGAACTCAAAGCCTAATTAATTCTTTAAAAAACTTTGGTTTTGTTGCCAAAGTTGATTTTGCTGATAAAACTTTGAATACTACCAATAAGATTGTTGCTACTTCTAAAGCTGTAGAACTACAAAAAAGCGATTTAAAAAAAGAGAAAACGGTTTATGCTTATGGTGGATCGGCTGTACAAGTAGAAATGTTAAACGGTCAGCTTTTGCATCAGCAAAATTATACAGGTTCGAGAAAAATAATTGCAGTTTTAGATTCTGGTTTTCCGGGTGTTGATAAGGTGCTTCCTTTTAAGCGCTTAAGAGATAATAATCAAATTTTAGGGGGGTATAATTTTGTGAAGAGGAATGATGATATCTTTTCTCAGGATTCGCATGGAACTTTTGTGCTTTCAACTATGGGAGCTTATGTCGAAAACGTATTAATAGGTACGGCTCCCGATGCTTCTTATTATTTGTTTGTTACTGAAGATGTTGCTTCAGAAAATCCTGTTGAAGAATCCTTGTGGGTGGAAGCGGCTGAAAAAGCAGATAGTTTGGGAGTGGATATCATTAGTAGTTCATTAGGATATACTGAATTTGATAATCCGGCATACAATCATAATTATAGCGATAGAAACGGTACAAGTACTTTTATTTCTAAAGGAGCTGAAATTGCTTATAGTCGCGGTATGTTGGTGGTAGTGTCTTCAGGGAATGACGGAGGAACTAAAAGTCCTTATATGGGAGTTCCAGCCGATGCTCCATCGGTGATTACAGTGGGAGCGGTGCGAGCCGATAAAACGATAGCTAGTTTTAGTTCGATAGGGCCTTCTTTTGATGGTCGCATAAAACCGGATGTGATGGCTCAGGGAGAAAAAACAGTTGTTTCAGATGAAAATGGAAGTAGCATTTTTTTAAGTGGAACTTCTTTTTCAGCTCCCATAATTTCAGGAATGTTAGCCTGTTTATGGCAAGCTTATCCGGATAAGACCAATCAGGAAATAAAAGAATTAATGCTTCAATCGGCTACTAAATATACGGCACCAGATAATCAATATGGTTATGGAATTCCTGATTTTATTTTGGCATTGAATAAAGGAGTCGCATTAAAAAGCGATAAGACCGTATACTATATTGCCTATCCTAATCCTACTTCCGATTTTGTTGCTGTAGATTTTCCTCCCAGTTTCAATTCGGGGACAGTTTTGTTTTATAGCGTTCTGGGCCAAAAAGTTTTAGAAAAAAAAGTAGATGAAATTCATGCTAAATTCTCTTTAGAATCGTTAAATAGAGGTATATATTTTTATAAAATCGAATCGGAATCGGTTTCGAAGAGCGGAAAAATAATTAAAAAGTAGTTTTAATGAATAGAATAACCACACTTTTCAATATTAAGTATCCTATAATTCAGGCAGGGATGGTTTGGGTAAGTGGTTATAAGTTAGCCAGCGCAGTTAGTAATGCTGGAGGTTTGGGTTTGTTAGGTGCTGGTTCAATGTATCCGGAAGTTTTAAGAGAACACATTCAAAAATGTAAAAAAGCAACTTCGAAACCTTTTGGAGTGAATATCCCGATGTTGTATCCCAATATCGAAGAAATCATGAAAATTATTGTTGACGAAGGAGTGAAAAATGTTTTTACATCGGCAGGGAATCCGATGACTTGGACGCCTTATTTAAAAGAAAATGGCATTACGGTAGTGCATGTGGTGAGTAGTACAAAATTTGGATTAAAAGCTCAGGAGGCAGGTGTAGATGCTATTGTTGCTGAAGGTTTTGAAGCAGGAGGTCATAACGGAAGGGATGAAACAACCACTTTTACTTTAATTCCCATGGTGAAAGAACAAATAAAAATTCCTATTATTGCAGCTGGCGGTATTGCCAATGGGAGAGGAATGCTTGCAGCGATGGTTTTAGGAGCTGATGGAGTTCAAATAGGTAGCCGATTTGCGGCTTCAATAGAATCTTCGGCACATGATAATTTTAAGCAAGTAGTTCTAAATACAAAAGAAGGTGGTACGCATTTGACTTTGAAAGAGCTGACTCCAGTACGTCTGATAAAGAATAAATTTTTTGAAGATGTTCAGGAATTATATACCAAGTGTCCTACGAAGGAAGATTTGTCTCAATTGTTAGGAAGAGCACGTGCCAAAAGAGGTATTTTTGAAGGAGATCTAATAGAGGGCGAATTAGAAATAGGTCAGATTACAGGATTAATTCACGAAATAAAATCTGCCGAAGCCATCGTGTTAGATACAATGCAAGAATATCAGTTAGCCAAAAAAGTAGTGGCTAATTTTTTATTTTAAAATAAATTGAAATGACAAAAATCAAATGCTTTTACATATGCTTACTATTTTTAGGACTTGGGGTACAGCAATCCTATAGTCAAACTTATAGATTCAAAACTTCTGGCTTTAGTGTTTTAGAAAAAAACGAAAAAGGAAAATGGGGGAAATGGTCTGATTTGAGTCTGGTTAATATTCTGGTGACTTTAGATACTAATAAAAATAGGATTTTAGTTTATTCTCAAAATATTCAATTGTTTGAGATTTTAACTTATCAGCCAGAATCAGAAAGTGAAAGCGATTTAGTTTATTCTTTTGCCTGTAAAGATAATGATGGAATTGATTGTACCGTTTCTATCATCACCCGTAAAAAGCAAGAAAATCGAAAGCAATTATACATTACTTATAACGATCATGTGATTGTGTATAATATTTTTACGATGTAAAGGCTTAGTTTTATTCATTTTCAATATCCTTTATAAACTCATCATATTCCAAATAAAAACGTTCTAAAGCATCCATTTTTTCATTGTAGAAATCAAAAATACTATCCCAATAGTTTCGGTTGCTAAAACCAACACCTATTTTTTCTACCCAAATGCGACTAATTGTTTTTCCGTTTTCTAAAACATAGTCTTTTTCGAAAACCAAATCAGCAATAAATTCTTCTTCTAAGATGTTTTTTAAAGCTTCCAGTTTTTCAAAGTAAGCGATGCGTTTTTCATTATTGCGGGGTTCAATATCAATAAGAACTTGCGCTTTTTTATTGTCTACAAAAAACTTAAAAGAAAAATCTTTAATCTTGGTATCGTACAACATCCATTTTCGTGGATATTTTTCGGCAAATGTTACCCAGAATTCTCGTTTTAATCTTTGTGTTTCTTCTTTACTGTACATTTTATACCAATTTATATTGTAATTTGGTCACTTGATGTGCCGGTATAATGCCGATATAGTATGAAAATAGTCCGATTTTTATTGGACTATATTGAATACATAATCGGTATTAGATGCTTTGGTTTTAGAAAACTTGTGCAAACTGGTTTTCTAAAGTATATTTATGTTTTATTTGCAAAAATAGACTTTGATTATGGATTTTCAATATTTTTTAAAATTTATACCTCAATTAATTCAAGAGGAACTTCCTGCGGCTGTTTCTCATGAAAAGATGATGCCATTACAACGCAAGGAGCTTTTGGAAAAAATCAATTTTAAAGAAATAAATCCCAAAGAAGCCGCAGTGACCATGTTGTTTTATCCTAAAAACAAAGAGACACATTTGGTTCTTATTGTTCGAAATTCATACAAAGGAGTGCATTCGGCTCAAATTGCTTTTCCAGGAGGAAAATTCGAACTGGAAGATGCCGATTTTCAAACAACCGCATTGAGAGAAACGGAAGAGGAAATAGGAATTAGTCGTGACAAAATTGAAATTATAAAAGCATTTAGTTCGTTGTATATCCCGCCGAGTAATTTCATGGTGTATCCTTTTTTAGGCATTTGTAAAGAAGAAATTCAATTTGTTCCAGATGCTTTAGAAGTAGCCTCTATTATTGAATTGCCTTTGACTGTTTTTATGGATGATAGTATTTTAACCATCGAAAATTTATCAACTTCTTATGCTTCTTTTATTGAAGTTCCCGCTTTTAAGATAGACGGGCATATTGTTTGGGGGGCAACGGCGATGATGTTGAGCGAATTGAGGGATGTTTTAAACTCCGTTTTAATTGATGAAAAGGAATAGTTTACCAAGAGTACAATTCAGAGTTCTCAAATAATATTTTTGTAATTTTACAATACAATTTTTAAAAACAAATCACAGTTTATGGGACTATTTAAAAGAAATCCTTTTGGACATATCTTATTTCTAAAAAAATGGCTGATTCGTTTTTTTGGAAGCTGTACTCATAGACGTTATAGAGGTTTTAATGATTTGCAAATCGAAGGTTCGGAGATTATTCGAAATTTACCGGATACCAATGTGCTTTTTATCTCTAATCATCAAACTTATTTTGCTGATGTAGTGGCGATGTTTCATGTGTTTAATGCCAGTTTAAGCGGACGAATCGATTCGATTAAAAACATCGGATACCTTTGGGAACCTAAGATGAATATTTATTATGTGGCAGCGAAGGAAACCATGCGTTCTGGATTATTGCCTAAAATATTGTCTTATGCCGGAGCCATTCCTGTTGAGAGAACCTGGCGTTCGGAAGGCGTAGATGCGACTGAAAAAAAAGCAGTAAATCCTAATGATACCGAAAATATTAAAAAAGCATTAAATGATGGCTGGGTAATTACTTTTCCGCAAGGAACAACCCGTTCTTTCAAGCCTGTTCGAAAAGGAACAGCGCATATTATCAAACAACATCGCCCTATTGTAGTTCCTATCGTGATTGATGGATTCCGACGTTCTTTTGACAGAAAAGGAATTCGAATGAAAAAGAAAGGGATTCTACAATCTTTTATCATCAAAGAACCACTCGAAATTGATTATGATAATGATACAATTGACGAAATTGTCGAAAAAATAGAATATGCAATTGAGCAACATTCTTCTTTTTTAAAGGTAATTCCAGCCGAAGAATTAGAAGAGCAAGAGCAATTGAACAAATTGCGTCAATGGGAAATAGAATAGAAAGAGAGCAATACGCTCTCTTTTTTTATTTCTAGTCGTTTTGAATTTTATAGTTTGTATATTTAGATAGTTATAACAACGGCATTATGAATATTCCCAATACAAATTTATCGAGGATTGTAATTATAGGTAGCGGTTTTGCCGGAATTGCTTTGGCCAAAGAATTGAGAAATAAAAAAGTTCAGGTTGTTCTTTTGGACAAACATAACTACAATACTTTTCAACCTTTGTTGTACCAAGTGGCAACCGGCGGACTGGAAGCGGGTTCTATAGCATTTCCTATTCGAAAAGTGATTCAGGAATACGATGATTTCTATTTTAGACTGACTTCAGTTCTGGAAATAGATACCAAAAATAAAAAAGTCATTACCGAAATTGGGGAATTAGACTATGATTATCTGGTTATGGCTACGGGTTCTAAAACAAATTATTTTGGCAATAAAGAGATTAAGCGAAATAGCATGGCTATGAAAACCATTCCGCAATCGCTTAATATTAGAAGTTTGATATTAGAAAATTTTGAACAAGCTGTTTTAACTCAGGATTGTGATGAAAGAAACTGCTTAATTAATTTTGTTCTTGTAGGCGGTGGTCCCACGGGAGTAGAATTAGCGGGTGCTTTGGCTGAGATGAAAAAAGCCATTCTTCAAAAAGACTATCCCGATTTAGATATTGATAAAATGCAAATCAATTTGATTCAAAGCGGCGATCGAATTCTTAATACTATGAGTGAAAAATCATCCGAGGCTGCCGAAAAATTCCTTTTGAAACTTGGGGTTAAGATTTGGAAAAACGTTCGGGTTACTAATTATGATGGACGTACCATTACTACTGATTCTGATTTGGCGTTTGATACCGCCACGGTTATTTGGACCGCTGGTGTTCAAGGTGCTTTAGTCTCTGGTTTTGATGCCGATTCTTTGGTTGAAAAGGTAGAACGCATTCGAGTGAATCAATTTAGTCAGGTAAAAGGTTATAATAACATTTTTGCTATTGGCGATATTGCTTTTATGGAAACCGAAACCTATCCGGAAGGACATCCTATGATGGCACAGCCTGCGATACAACAAGGGAAATTATTAGGGGGAAATATTATTCGATTGATCCAAAATCAAGAAATGGAAGCTTTTGAATATAAAGACAAAGGTTCTATGGCTACCATTGGAAGAAATAAAGCCGTAGTCGACTTACCTAATTGTCATTTTAGTGGTGTTTTTGCTTGGTTTGTTTGGATGTTTGTCCACCTGTTTTCATTGATTGGTTTCAAAAACAAAGCAGTCGTTTTCTTGAATTGGGTGTACAATTACATCCGTTTTGACCGTGAAGGCCGATTGATTATCAGACCTTATAAAAAGAGAAGCTTTACTAGTTTTACCAGTGATGAAATTTAATTACCAAGAAGTAATTTATTCTAAAAAAAAACAATGTAAATGACGTTTATGTTTTGTTAATTATGAATTAAATTGTTGTTTCTGGGGTTTAAGCTGTCCTTAGCTTCCGCAGTCGAGTGTCAAATGTTTGAAGAATACGTAAAAAGAAAATCTGTTTGATCCGCCGCGGCGGAGAGTTATTTTCTTTTAGACTCGAGCCAAAGGCGAATAGAGCGAAGCTAATTCGAAAACTAATTTGACCGACGAGGAAGTGCAAGACTTGATTTTTTTGTTTCTTTTTTGATCAAGCAAAAAAGAAAATTAATAAACCTTAATTTTTACTTTTAAAAAACTTCATTGGTAGTGATTCCGTTTTACTACACAAAAAATACTCGAACTGATGTTTTAAATAATTTCATCCAACAGTTTACTTAAGGCTATAACGGCCTTTTTTTATAATAATTCACCATTAAATTGACAAATTTACTGTAGCTGTCTATTCCTTCTTTTTGTTGATTTAGTTTCAAATAACGGTCGTAAAAGGCATGAAAACCTCTTTCAATGGGCGTTTCATATTGCATCCAGAATTTTTCGCTTTCTTCGAAATTTCGTAGAATTCCGGGATGAACGGTTTTAAGTAATTTGTGATATATTTTTTCGTTTCGAATATACCAATTGTTCAAACAATAACGCAAAGCAAAGCTATATCCTGAATATTTAAAGTATAAATCGTTGTTGTTTACCGAAGCCAGAAAACCGATGAAATTACATTCGCTTTCGCTGGCATAACCCATTTGATGCGCCATTTCATGACAACTCGTTGTGGGTAAATTATACATTGGCATTAAATGATTAAGTTGTGCTTCATTGGTAAAAGGATTCAGATAACCACCAAAACCCATATATGTTAACGGCAAACTAAATAGCGATTTTTTAATGCTTAAATTCGAATAAGCAAAGAAAGGATATTCAGTTGACAGGTTTTTATAGCCATTCAAGTTTTTGTAAAAAGTATCTTCTTGAGAGTAAGGAAAAACTACTTTTAGTACGTTACTTTGGGTAACTTGACTGTGGATTTCATTGGTTTTTGCAATGATTTTTTTTGTGAAATTATATAAATCAGCATCCGAATACTCTCTTTCAATTTTCATTTTTTCGAAAAGAGGAATTCTGTAATAGTTGATTGCCCACAGAAAATGAAAGAAAAAATAAAATACTGACAGCACACTTAGAATTGATAATGCCCGGTTTTTCCAATTGGATGACCAATTTTTTCGATTATTCCAAAACCATTTTACAGCTAATAAAATCAAAACAAAATAAAATACATCACCTATAGAAAACGGAATCCAGCCCAAAGTGATTCTGAGGAAATTGGAAATATAAGGATACATTCCATTGCTGTAAAATGCTTCTACAGTCTCAGGGAAAAAGCGAATTATTTTGAGAATTAAAATCTGAATAACGAGCAAAAAGGGGAGTAGGTATTTCCGTTTCAAAATAGCAATTTTATATGCGTAAATATAATTACAATAATTAATTTACACCGAATATAAATACAATATAGTTTAATCGTTGTGGTGGAATGCCGTTGTATATTTCATTTAGTCCAATTTTTATTGGGCTATTTTGAAATAACAAACGGTATTAATGTTAGAAAAGGATTTTAAACTTTGTAACTTTGAGTTTTTTAAATCGAAAATACAACACAAAATATGAGTCAGGAAATACGGAATTTAGAACCTAAGGCATTGTGGAATAATTTTGCCAATTTAAATGCAGTTCCCAGGCCTTCTAAAAAAGAAGGACGTGTAGTGGAGTTTATAAAAAGCTTTGGCGAAAGCTTAGGTTTAGAAGTTTTTGAAGATAAGATTCATAATGTGATTATTCGAAAACCAGCCACAGCGGGAATGGAAAACCGTAAACCAATTGTGTTGCAAGGGCATTTGGATATGGTACATCAAAAGAATGCCGATACTGTTTTTGACTTTGCTAATCAAGGCATCGAAATGTATGTTGATGGCGATTGGGTTCGTGCTAAAGGAACGACTCTTGGAGCGGATAATGGGCTGGGTGTGGCTGCGATTATGAGCATTTTAGAAAGTACAACTATTGCACATCCTGCTATTGAAGCTTTGTTTACTGTTGATGAGGAAACTGGTATGACAGGTGCGATGCATTTAAAAGGCGGTTTACTTCAAGGAGAAATTCTGTTGAATTTGGATACTGAAGAAGATGATGAAATAGATATTGGTTGTGCAGGAGGAATAGATGTTACGGCGGTGGCTGAGTACGATGAGGAGGAGACTCCGGATCATTCTGTAGGTTATAGTATTACCGTAAAAGGACTCAAAGGAGGGCATTCGGGGATTGATATTCATAAAGGTTTAGGCAATGCCAATAAAATCATGAACCGACTTTTGTATGATGGTTTTGATAATTTTGGTTTGCAAATTTCGGAAATTCATGGCGGAAGTTTACGGAATGCTATTCCGCGCGAAAGTGAGGCAAAGGTGATTATTGCTTCGGTTTATGATGAGGCTTTTGTTTTTGATATGCAGCAAATTGTCAGCGAAATTAAAAATGAACTAAAAACTACAGAACCCAACTTAGAAATTGTTTTCGAAAAATTGAAAAAAGCACCATCAAAGGTGATGCCTCCGATGGCGCAATATTATTTTGTGCGTTCGATGGCCACTGCAGCCAATGGAGTGCATAGAATGAGTGCCGATTTTGATAATCTAGTGGAAACTTCGAATAATATTGCTAAGGTTGCTGTTGGTAAAGGGAAATTAACCGTGCAATGCTTGACGCGTTCTTCAGTTGAATCGGCTAAGTTTGATTTGGCTAACGACTTGCGTTCGGCTTTTGAATTAATGGGCTGCGAAGTAGAAATTTCAGGTTCATATCCAGGTTGGACTCCTAATCCAGAATCGGAGATTTTAGAGGTTTTGGTTCCAATTTATGAAAAACTAAATGGAGAAAAACCAAAAGTAGTGGCTTGCCATGCGGGCTTAGAATGCGGAATTTTAGGGTCTAATTATCCTGATATGGATATGATTTCTTTTGGACCAACCATTCACGGTGCGCATTCACCAGACGAAAGAGCGAGTATTGCTTCTTCTCAAAAATTCTGGAAGTTTCTAATCGAAATTTTGGCGAATATCCCTGTAAAATAGTGTTCAGTATTCAGTAGTATAGTATTCAGTAGTTAGAGTGGAACTGACCACTATACTACTGAATACTGACCACTTAATTTTAGTCTCTTTTAGGACTGTTTTTCTTTTCTCTTTTTTCTTCCTTCTTCTCTTTTGCTGTTTTTAACGGTTCTTTTTTAACCGTTTTTTTAGCGTCTTGACTTTTTGACATGGTAATTGTGTTTTAAGGTTGTGTTTTAGTAAATATAGAAAATTATTGTAATTTATATTGGTAACAGTAAAAAAAATCCCCAACTACTTTGTAATTGAGGAGATGTTTTGTTGAATTTCGAATGGATTAATCTTTTAAACTATATAGCGTATTTTGAAAATCAGCTTTAAATTTATCTTTATTTTCTATGTTAGTCCAAGAGAGTACTTTGTAAAAATGTGATTTACTTTCGACAATACCTACTAGATAATAAATTCCAATCTTTGCTTCCTTGTCGTAGTATGATGCATCAAATTCAACAAAATTAATGTTGTCTTTTGATTGATAAATAGGTTTAGAAATATTTCTTTTTTCTTCGTCTTTTAAAAAATCTTTAACGAAATCTTCATGAAATTCATTTATTGATGAATAATGCATGTCTAATATTGCAAGATCTTCTTTACTGTCTTCAATAGCAATAGTATAAACATCTTTTACACTGTTTTTATATTGAATTGTTGCTACATCATTAAGACCAATGGTTTTATTCATATAGTCAGGCAAATTTATAAAGAAGATATGTCCTGCTTTTTGTTGAATAAATTTTGTTTGACCAATACAAAATGTTGATTTTAGTGTAAAAAATATAATTAAGACTGTAATTGAGTATTTCATTTTTATAAGAATTATAGTTTGTTTTTTTAGCCAAATATAGAAAATTATTGTAATTTATATTGGTAGCAATAAAAAAAATCCCCAACTACTTTGTAATTGAGGACTGAAATCGGATATCTAAATTATGATATTTTAGTTTATTTCTTTTTCAAAATTTTGTATTGTTCATAGCATCCGCTTATGGCATCCATGATTTGTAAGTCGTTTGCGGTTTGAATAAAAGATTCTGAATAATTGCATCTTTGTAATATTTCAGGGATTTCTTTTTTATCGATACCCAATAAAACAGCGAGTGTTTCACGGTCAAATTTAGATTCCAGAAGATTTCTAACTGTATCGTCTTTTTTCATTTCCCTAAGTTTCTTTAGCTCAGTTGTTTTTTTGCCAAAGAAATTATACAGCATATCGGCTGGGTTAAATATAGAGCCTAATACTTTACCAAAAGCTCCCGGCGAATATTCTCCTGCTTCGTAGCCACTATTCAATCCGGAAATATTATAGCGGTAGTTTTGATTTATAGGAATGGTTTTCGAGTCGACTTCTAAATACCCCGTTAGGTTAAATGGTCGGATGATTACTTCTTCTAAGGCGATGGCTTTTTCGGTTAAGAAAATTTTAGCGACTTTGTTTTTGATCCAGTCATTGGTTACTTTAACTCTTAACGATTGGAATCCTAAAAAGGAAAAATGTAAAGTATCTGTAGGATGAACATCAATTTCAAAATATCCTTTTGAGTCGGTTACAGCGCCTCTTACCTTGTTGATGTTTATAATGTTAACGCCAGTTAAAGGTGTTTTGGTGTTATCGTTATAAATATAGCCTGTTACCTTTTGAGAAGGAATTGTTGCTTGAGCAAATGAGGCTGCAGATAGTACTAAAAAAAAGAAAACTACAAAATATTTCATAAACTGGTTTAAAACTTTAAAAGTAATAAAACGGCTTTAAATATTTTGTAGTTTATTATTTTAATTATAAGAAAATTAACAGTGGTCTGTTAGTCTCTTCTTGGTCTTCTTGGTCTTGGTGAATCACCAAAGCTTTCAGAACGTCTTGCTGGTCTTTCTGATGAACCACCTTCACGTCTTGGAGCGGAACTGCTTCTTTCGCTTCTGAAACCACCTTCTCTTGGAGCTGAGTTTCTGTCGCTTCTAAAACCACCACCAGAACCTTCACGTCTAGGAGCTCTGTCAGATGAACCTTCTCTTCTTGGAGCTGAGCTTCTTCCGCCAAATCCACCACCAGAACTTCTTCCGTTATGGTCACGTCTTCCGCCACCATCATTTTTAGAAATTTCAACATTAATACGACGTCCTTCTAATTGTACGTTGTTTAATACTTCCATTACTTTATCAGTATGCTCTGGGTCAGTGTTAAAGAAAGAGAAACCTTCTTTTACATCTACTTTGAAAACGTCATCACGACCTAAGTCTAATGTTTCTTTCAAGTAATCTTTCAATGTCATCCAGTCAAAATTATCTCTTGAACCAATGTTCACAAAATATCTTGTAGCACCACCATTATTGTTTTCTCTTGGAGCGTGATCATCACCACGTTCACGTCTCTCTCCTGATTGAGAAGAAAGATCTCTGGTTTTCTTGTAATAATTGATGAAACGGTTAAATTCAACAGAAACCATTTTCTTGATCAATTCTTCTTTAGTCAAACCTTCTAATACATCATTGATAGCTGGTAAGTAGTTGTCAATTTCGTGATCAACTTCAGTATCTTTAATTTTGGTTGCTAAGTGTAGTAATTGAATTTCGCAGATTTCGATTCCAGAAGGAATTGTTTTTTCTTCAAATTTTTGTTTGATGATTCTTTCGATAGAAGAAATTTTACGCAATTCACTTTTAGTAACAATCACGATAGAAGTTCCTAATTTACCTGCACGACCTGTACGACCTGAACGGTGGTTGTACGTTTCAATTTCGTCTGGCAATTGGTAGTTTACTACGTGAGTAATGTTGTCAACGTCAATTCCACGAGCAGCAACGTCAGTGGCTACAAGCATTTGAATTTGACGACCTCTAAAAGATTTCATTACACCATCACGTTGCGCTTGAGATAAATCTCCGTGCAAAGCAGCAGCGCTGTATCCATCTTCAACTAATTTTTCAGCAATAGCTTGTGTATCACGTTTTGTTCTACAAAAAACTACAGAGAAAATGTCTGGATTAGCATCAGCTAAACGTTTTAAAGCTTCGTAACGGTCACGAGCATTTACTAAGTAAAATTCGTGAGAAACCGTTGCTGAACCTGAATTTTTAGTACCAACAGTAATTTCTTCAGGGTTAGTCATGAATTGTTTTCCAATTCTTGCAACCTCTGCTGGCATAGTAGCAGAAAACAACCATGTGTTTTTATCGTCTGGGGTTGTTGAAAGGATGTTTACGATATCTTCGTAGAATCCCATATTCAACATTTCGTCTGCTTCGTCAAGAATACAATAGTTAATTTGAGTAATGTTTACCAATCCTCTATTAATCATGTCTTGCATTCTTCCTGGAGTAGCCACAATAATTTGTGCTCCTCTCTTAATGTCTCTCGCTTGTTCGGTAATACTAGCCCCACCGTAAACTGCTACCACATTAATACCTTTTTCGTATTTTGAGTAGTTTTTAAGTTCGTTGGTAATCTGTAAGCAAAGCTCGCGCGTTGGAGATAAAATTAACGCCTGTGTATTTCTGTTGTCAGCATCAATTTTTTGGATAACTGGAAAACCAAAAGCTGCCGTTTTCCCTGTCCCAGTCTGAGCCAACGCAACCATATCTGTATCTTTTTCCAATAATAGGGGAATCGCCTTCTCCTGTACTTCTGACGGATTTTCAAATCCTAGATCTTTAATCGCCTTCAGTAACGATTCACTCAATCCTAATTGTTCAAATTTATTCATTATGTATTTTTAAAATAGGGTGCAAAATTACTGTTAATATTCGATATAAACTAATGCTATTTCAAGTTTTAATGATTTAATATCTTTTGATTATCAGAAAGTTATCTTTTTAAACTAAAATTCGAGCTTCGGAATTTTGAATTTTTGTAGTAAATAATGGAAATGTTTGTAAAAAAAGTGAATAAAAATGTTGGATTTCAAACAATTATTTTATTTCGCTTAAAAAAGTAATTAGCAATTGAGTTGCTTTTCCTCTGTGACTGATTTTATTTTTGATTTCTAATGTCAAATCGGCAAAAGTTTCTTGAAAATCTTCGGGTTGGAAAATAGGATCGTATCCAAAACCTTGGTTTCCTGATTTTTCAGTAGTGATTTTTCCTTTGGCAATTCCTGTAAATAATTGTTGCTGACCATTAAGGTTTAGTGCAATCACGGTTTTGAATTGTGCCGTTCTATTGCTTTGCCCAGCTAAATTTTCTAATAAAAGATTCATGTTGTCTTCGGCATTGCGTTGTTCTCCGGCATATCGGGCAGAATAGACACCCGGTTCTCCATTTAACGCTGTTACTTCAAGACCAGTATCATCGGCAAAACAATTGTAACCGTATTTTTTAGTTACATAATTGGCTTTTAGAATGGCGTTTCCTTCAATGGTATTTGCTGTTTCGGGAATTTCTTCATGACATCCAATGGCTTCCAGACTTAGAATTTCTATAGCACTTGGAATTAATTGCTGAATTTCCTTGATTTTATTTTGATTGTTGGAAGCGAAAACGAGTTGCATAGTTGTTTTATTTGTGATTTTGTACAAATGTAATAATTTTTTGAGCTGTAATAAATAAGATGGATAAGGTGTAAGGAGCTGGCTGTGGAGTCCTTTTTTAGTATAAACCAGATTGGATTACCACAATTTATTTTAATAGTATTTTTGTAATCGGTTAATAATCAGTTAAAATGGTGGTTTTCTGCTAAGGGAGACAAAGTTATTTGTATCTTTACTATGTGGTTTCGATTAATTACTTGAATGGCTTAATTTTAAAATGAGATTAATACTTCAATAGTCGGCTATACTGGTATATGTATAAGGTGATAATGATAAATCAAAACTACAACTGGAGGGCTTCAATAGCCCTCCTTTTTTTATGGTCTAAACCGAAAATGTTTGTTTCTAAAAGTTGAAATTTAAGGTGGTTTTTTATATAAATAGCTTTGAAGTAATTTTGATAGAAAAGAATAAAAAATAACAGCTGTTTTGGATTGTGCTTTGTGTTGTTAATCTTTTGGTTTTGAGTTAATTAAGTGTAAAAAAAATGAAGTGATTGTGTTTTTTTTAAATAAAGTTTGTATCTTTACACTGTGGTTTTGATTCATTATGTGTGTATGTTAATTTGGGTAGAAAAATGAAAACACAATCAGCAGCAGAATTTAGTTAATTATAAGTTGAGAATAGTAAATCAAAACCAATTTGGAGGGCTTTAATAGCCCTCCTTTTTTTTTTAATGCTTGGTTACATTTCCTAAATTGTCTGGGAAATACAAATCAGATAGGTGCGTGAATTCATCTCCACGCATAAATATAGAAACATCTACTTCTTCGTAATTTGATTTTCCTGCTGCAGCCAGCAATTCATTGGCAGCGTGCAAGGTGTTTTTATGAAAATAAAAGACTCTTTCAAACTTATCAGTTACTGATAATCCTTTCATCAGCATTTTGTCTTGCGTAGCTACCCCTACAGGACATTTATTTGTATTGCAGCGCAAAGCCTGAATACAACCTAATGAAAACATAAATCCGCGGGCACTATTGCATAAATCGGCACCTAAAGCAATTGCTTTGAGAATAGCGTGTCCAGAGATTATTTTTCCGCTACAAATAATTCTAATTTTATCACGGATGTTTAGTCGAATTAAGGTTTTGTTTACAAAGATTAAAGCAGGTTCTAAGGGCATACCCACACCATCGGAAAATTCTAATGGAGCTGCGCCAGTTCCGCCTTCGGCACCATCGACTGTTATAAAATCAGGGTAGCAATTTTGATCCATCATTTCCTGACAAATGGCTTCAAATTCTGCTGTTTGTCCGATGCAAAGCTTGAATCCAATAGGTTTTCCCTTTGCTAATTCGCGTAAGCGCGCCACAAATTCGACTAGTCCTTTTGGAGAGTCAAAAGCGCTATGACATGGTGGTGAAAGTATTTCGATGTGAGGTAGTACGCCTCTGATTTTTGCAATGGCTTCGGTATTTTTTGCCGCTGGTAAAACGCCGCCGTGCCCCGGTTTAGCACCTTGAGAGAGTTTGATTTCAATCATTTTAACTTCGGGAAGATTGGCTTTTTCTGCAAATTTTCCGCAGTCAAAGTCCCCTCGGTCATCTCGACATCCAAAATAACCTGTACCAATTTGCCAGGTGACATCTCCTCCTTGTAAATGGTATTCGGTCAATCCACCTTCGCCAGTGTTGTGGTAGAAGTTTCCTTTTTGAGCACCTTTGTTCAATGCTACAATGGCATTTTCGCTCAATGCACCAAAACTCATGGCTGAAATATTAAGTAGAGAAGCAGAATAAGGTTGTTTGCAATCAGCGCCACCAATGGTTACACGAGGTAATTCGTGGTTAACTTTAGCGGGAAAAATGGAGTGTTTTAAACCTTCGTAAGACGAAGTGTTGATGTCTAATTGGGTTCCAAAAGGTGTTGTGGAGCTAATGTTTTTGGCACGTTGATAAGCCAGAGAACGTTCGTTTCTGGAAAAAGGTTTTCCGTCAGTGGTTCTTTCGATAAAATATTGCTGGATTTCAGGAGCTATTTCTTCAAACATATACCTGAAATAGCCTAAAACAGGAAAATTTCTTAAAATAGTATGTTTGTGTTGGAGGCTGTTGAAGAGACCAATAATCAATAGTATGAATAGAAAAATGGCAATTAATAAACTGGTTTTGAATAAAAAATGCGCCGCAAAACTAAGGATGAAAAGGCCTATCCCGACAATAAAAAATTCTTTTCTCATAATAAAAAGCGTTGTGAATATCTAAAATAAGAAGAATAACTAACATTTAAATAAATAGTAAAAATTTTAATATTTATTTAAATGTTTTTGATAGAATCTTGCCCCAAAGCGCAATTACTATCAATGGCGTTTTATTAAAAGAGGAAAAATAGATTTACCAATTTTCTTTTTTGCTTGATCAAAAAAGAAACAAAAAAATATTCATGCGTTCTTATTGTTTTCGGTATTCATGAATCTTCGATTTCAAGTCTTGCGCTTCCTCGTCGGTCAAATTAGTTTTCGAATTAGCTTCGCTCTATTCGCCTTTGGCTCGAGTCTAAAAGAAAATAACTCTCCGCCGCGGCGGATCAAACAGATTTTCTTTTTACGTATTCTTCAAACATTTGACACTCGACTGTGGAAGCTAATGACGGTTGAGAAATTATTATTGAAAATTAATTGTCCCAATGTATTGCAGAAGTAATTTGACAGCTCTTTTTAAACTTCAAATTTTAGTTTTTTCGAATGAATGCAGCGTTATGTTAACTAAAAAGTAAACGCACATAAACATGTTTAATTCCTTTTTTGTCTGAGTCTCTTTCGTCGATTTCAAGAATGTCCGTAAGTGATTTTAACATAGGAGTGAGTTTTGAAAAACCATAGTTTCTAGGATCAAATTCTGGTTTTTTCTTTACAATAAGATTTCCAACATCACCCAGGAATGCCCAACCATCATCATCGGCAAGGTCTTCAATAGTAGATTCTATTAATTCTATTGTAGGTTCGTCAATTTTGTTAAGTGGTTTTTGTGTTGGTTTTTCAGGAGTTTTAGTAGTGGTTTTTTCGACTGGTTTCTTGGTGTCAATGATGGTTTTAGGCGCTTTTTTCTTGATAGCTCCATCTAAAACTTCGATAAATATAAATCGGTCACAGGCACTGATAAAGGGTTTTGGTGTTTTTTGTTCTCCAATTCCAATAACTTTCATGCCTGATTCTCTAAGGCGAATAGCTAAACGCGTAAAATCGCTATCGCTGGAAACAATACAAAAACCATCGAGTTTACCAGAATACAATAAATCCATCGCATCGATGATCAAAGCTGAATCAGAAGAATTTTTACCTGTAGTATAGCTGTATTGCTGAATAGGCGTTATGGCGTGTTCCAGTAAAACCGATTTCCAGCCGTTAGCATTCGGCTTGGTCCAGTCGGCATAAATACGTTTGGTAGTAGGAGTACCAAATTTGGTAATCTCTTCCATCATTCCTTTTACATTGCTGTACGGAACATTATCGGCATCAATCAGAACGGCAAGTTTTAATTCTTTTGGGTTATTTGACATTTGCAAGGAGTTTTGTGAAATTTAATCAAAGATATAAAGATATGAGTTGGCGATTTCTTTATTTTCTCAAAATTTTCTCTATTGACTTTCCTTTTGCCAATTCGTCAATCAATTTGTCTAAATAACGAATTTGCTGCATGAGTTTGTCTTCAATTTCTTCTACACGGTAGCCGCAAATAACTCCTGTAATTTTAGAAACATTTGGATTGATTTGTGGAGCTTGGGCAAAGAAAGTCTCAAAGTCCGTTTTATTGTCAAGATGTTGTTGCAGGCTTTGTTCGTTATAGCCTGTGAGCCAAAATATAATTTCATCTACTTCTTGTTTGGTACGAGATTTTTTCTCCGCTTTTTGAATGTAATGCGGATAGACGGAAGCAAAGGATATTTTGTAGACTCTGGTGTTGTTCATATTGATTTAACTTTTTGGGCTGAAATAAAAACGAGACAAAAAATATTACTATGGACGTTTTATTAAAAGGGAAAATTAGGTTTACGAATTTTCTTTTTTGCTTGATCAAAAAAGAAACAAAAAAATCAAGTCTTACACTTCCTCGTCGGTCAAATTAGTTTTCGAATGCTAAAAGAAAAGAACTCTCCGCCGCGGCGGATCAAACAGCTTTTCTTTTTACGCATTCTTCAAACATTTGACGCTCGACTGCGGAAGCTAAGGACAGTTGAATGCAGAGATAAATGTCATTTTTTTCTTGAATAAAAATTACTCCTCGGAATGATACCAGATACTTGATTTAATAATAACTGCTACTGATTGCTGCTTACTACTTTTATTTCCAGTTGTTGCGTTTTTTGGTTTCTGTTATGTGAGCCAAATGATGATTGCAGTGCCAGGCATAGACTCCAATATTTTCGTCTATTCTAAATGTTTTTCCGTGTTCGGGATGAATAAATATTCTTCCGTTTTCTTCTTCTGTCAGATGGTTTAACAACGCAGTCCATCTTTCGTGGATGCCTTCTAACATTTTTAAGGCAGGAGCAATAGGCATATTTTTACTGTCGATAAGTTCAGCCCATCGTTCTTCGTAATAGGGTTTGATTGTGGGTTGGTCTTCGGTTAAAGCGAGCTTCAAACGCGTTAAACTGTTCATGTGACTGTCGGCACAATGGTGGATGACTTGTCTGATTGTCCAGCCGTTAGTTCTGTATTGAGTGTCTAATTGTTCATCAGTTAGATGATTGACTTCGTTTTTAAGTCTGGTGGGAAAGGATGAAATATCAGCAATCCATTGTGATATAATGTCTTTTGTAATGGTTACTGGTTGCTCAAACTTTCCAATGGGATACTTTAGTTGTTCTAGTGTCATATTAGTTTTTTTATAGTTATGTTGCTTTTTTTTTAATTTCTAATCAATTTCCTCAAACTTGTCTTCCCGACGTAGGAGGGAACTCCACAAGTAACTCCTCATTGATAAACTTACCGCACGAAAGGATTCGTGCGGTAGCGGGGGGATTTTTTTCTTATTTATGTTTTGAGATAATCAATTTTTCCATTCTTCTTTTAGAATGCTATAAACGTAAGTTCCTTCACTGTCTCCATAAGATTGAATATTATAATTTCTCAAAAACCCCTCTTTAATGGCTCCAATTTTTTCTATTGCCTTTTGTGATTTTAGGTTTTTTACATCTATTTTAAATTCTACTCTTCTTAAATTTAGAGTGTCAAAACAATAATCTAAGAGAAGTTCTTTACAAATTACATTTATGCCAGTTCCTTGAAACTTTTTACCAATCCAAGTCCATCCAATTTCTAATCTCTTATTTTGAAAACTAAAATTCCCAAACATTGTCAATCCTATAGGACTATTATCTTCTTTCCTAATAATTATTAGAGGATACAGTTCTTTTTCTTTTTTAGAATTTAGACAGAAGCTAAAATAATCAGTTAAATCATTTCTGTTTTTTACTCGTGCTCCAAATTCACCTAATTCTTTGTTATAGCTTATAGATTCTATTTTATCGATATCATCAATAGATAATGGGCGCAATAAAATTGACTCATTTTCAAGAATCAATTCAGATGAGAAAAAATTTTCTAAGTTCATTTTTGTAATTGTATATATTTACCTTGAGCATTGGGATGTTTAATTGTTCTAATGTTATGTTAGTTTGTAGTTGTGTGCGTTCTTTAAAGTACCACACGAAAGGATTCGTGCGGTAGCGGAGGGTGTTTTTAGTTG
The DNA here is from genome assembly GCF_009909155.2 of Flavobacterium undicola. Classification (GTDB taxonomy): domain Bacteria; phylum Bacteroidota; class Bacteroidia; order Flavobacteriales; family Flavobacteriaceae; genus Flavobacterium; species Flavobacterium undicola. The sequence goes on along the minus strand of NZ_JAAAPM020000023.1, from coordinate 44,320 downwards.
CTAACTTTTTCTAATTCAATTTGATTTATTCCAGCCGCATCTAAATACATTTCTCCAAATTCTTCTGAGTCAATTAGACAAATTCCTCCGATTGGATTTAATTCAATGTTTTTCAAAATTATTCTAAAATTAAAATTCTGTGAATTTGCGTTTCCATTTTTGTCAGTTAACTTTTGAATTTCATTTTTAAAATTACTGTAATTTTCTGTTGCAACAAATTCGCCACCTATTGCGCCCATGCTTTCGTCAATGATTTTAAAGTTTACAATTCCAATAGCTGAATTATCTATAAAAATTTGCCCTTCCATTTTTCTTAGGTTGTATTTGGTACGATTTTATAAAATGCTCAATAACTTTTTTATTAAATCTGATAAACGTTAATATTTATTTTATCCCAAATATATTTATTTTTTCTTACAAACATTCAGCTCGATTTTTATTATCAGCCGTTTTGGAAACAAAATATTATTTTCTAGCCCTGATAGAGCCGATATCCTCCTGTAGCGGAGCGAAAGGAGATAAAGGCGAAAGCAGGAGTAAAAGTGGTTTTAGATGACATAGTTTTGCTCCTAAAATAAATTCAGCTTAAAAGCCGCTAATAAAATTTAAATAATTAATTTTGCAAACTGTTAAAAATTAATGTTATTACATCACGATAGTATGGTAAAAGATTTATTCGAAAGAATTCAGAACAATAAAGGACCGTTAGGAAAATGGGCTTCGCAAGCAGAAGGATATTTTGTGTTTCCAAAATTAGAGGGAGAACTAGGGCCTAGAATGAAGTTTGCTGGAAAAGATATTTTGAACTGGAGTTTGAATGACTATTTAGGTTTAGCGAATCATCCTGAAGTACGTCAGGCTGATACTGATGCTGCGATTCAGTTTGGTGCTGCATACCCAATGGGGGCTCGTATGATGAGTGGACATACTACTTATCATGAACAATTAGAAAAAGAATTGGCTGAATTTGTAATGAAAGAATCGGCTTATTTATTGAATTTTGGTTACCAGGGAATGGTGTCTATTATTGATGCTTTGGTGACTAAAAACGATATTATTGTGTATGATGTAGATTCGCACGCTTGTATTATTGACGGGGTTCGTCTTCACGTGGGTAAGCGTTTTACGTATAAGCACAATGATTTAGAGAGCATGGAGAAAAACCTGCAACGTGCTACTAAAATGGCTACCGAAACTGGAGGAGGAATTTTATTTATTACCGAAGGTGTTTTTGGAATGCGTGGGCAACAAGGAAAGTTGAAAGAAATTGTTGCGATGAAAGAGAAATACAATTTTCGTTTGTTAGTTGATGATGCACACGGTTTTGGTACACTTGGAAAAACAGGTGCCGGAGCAGGTGAGGAGCAAGGTTGTCAGGACGGAATTGATGTTTACTTTTCGACTTTTGCAAAATCTATGGCTAATATTGGAGCTTTTGTAGCTGCTGATAAAGATATTATTGATTATTTGAAATACAATTTACGTTCGCAAATGTTTGCTAAGGCTTTGCCAATGATTCAGACTATTGGTTCTTTGAAACGTTTGGAATTATTACGTAAATCATCTGAAATTAAAGATAAGCTTTGGGTAAATGTTAATGCATTACAAAGTGGTTTAAAAGAAAAAGGGTTCAACATTGGAGATACAAATACTTGTATTACTCCTGTATATCTTGAAGGAAGTATTCCGGAAGCAATGGTGATGGTAAACGATTTGAGAGAGAACTACGGTATTTTCTTGTCTATTGTGGTTTATCCGGTTATTCCAAAAGGAATTATCTTATTGAGAATGATTCCTACGTCTTCTCATACGCTGGCTGATATCGATGAGACATTGGTTGCTTTTGAAGCTATTCGTGAGAAATTAGTAAATGGAACTTACAAAGCAATTGCTGAAAAAACTACAATTAATGTTGATGCGGAAGCATAGAAATTAGTGTTCAGTGTTCAGTTTTTTAGTATTCAGTAATGCTAAAACAAAAAATCCATTCATCGAGGTGAATGGATTTTTTTATGGATTACTATCAGCTGAACACTTCAAGCTGAACACTGAACACTCTTTTTAAAGTTCTTTTCTGAAGGTTTTTCTGCGGCAATGTACTTTTGGGTCAAAATGTTTCCAAAGATTGTGAATAGCAACGTTATCGGCAAGTTCAGGAGTTCTAAAGCAGTTTTCGATTCCTTTTTCTTTAAAAGTATCATAATATTCGTTGAAAATAATTGCCGTTACGGCTTTGTTTTGATATTCGGGATGCACTCCAATTAAATAGAAAAGCATGTCTTTGCTTTGTTTTTTTGCTTTCAACAAATGGAATAATCCAAAAGGGAAAAGTTTTCCTTTGGCTTTTTGTAAGGCTCTGGAAAAAGAAGGCATTACAATACTAAAAGCAACAATATTCTGGTCTTTGTCTTCTACAAATTTGATGTATTCCGGGTTAATAAAGCTGATGTATTTTTTCTTGAAATACTCTTTTTGAACGTCAGAAATTGCCACAAATGAAGATAAATTAGCATAAGAGGCATTGAATAAATCAAACATTTTATCCACATAAGGCATTACTTCCTTTGTCGATTTAAAGTTAAGCGGTTTTAATTGGTATCTTTTTTTAACCAACTCGTTTGCTTTCTGAAAAAACTCAGGTTGTACGTTAGAAAAAGGAAATTTACTTTCTATATATTCTTTCTCTACCACATAACCCAGTTGTTCAAAATGAGTAGCATAATACGGATGGTTGTACCAGGTAATCATGGTTCCCAGTTGGTCAAAGCCTTCTGTCAGGACACCCACTTTGTCCAAATTTGAAAATCCCATTGGGCCTTCAACGTATTCTAAGTTATTTTTTCTGCCTAATTCGTATACTTTTTCCAGTAAAGCTTCGGTTACGTTAATGTCGTTAATAACATCAAACCAACCAAAACGCACTTTTTTCTTTTGCTGTCCGTTTACTTCTGCCCAATTGATAATGGCTGAAATTCGACCAGCAATTTCATTGTTTTTGTAGGCTATGTAAAAATAAGCTTCGGCATTTTCAAAAGCCGGATTTTTAGTCTTGTCAAAAGTTTCTAATTCGTCTGCAATCAACGGTGGAACCCAAAATTCGTTGTCTTTGTATAACGAAAAAGGGAATTTGATATATTCGGTCAGTTCTTTTTTTGTCTTTGCTTCTTTTACTGTAATCATTATGTTGTTTCTTTATTCTATTGCGTCTTTTCGTTTTTGATCTTTTTTTGCTGCTTTTCGTACCGATCTGGGTTGAGAAGGAGCGTCGTCCAGGTTGATTCGGACTTCTTTGTAATTAGTGTCGTATCGCCATGAAAAACCAATACCACCATAGAAAATAGTAGGGGTGTCTTTTAAATTATGGCTAATTGAAGCGTCTATTTGCATGTTTTTGTTTAGTAAAAATGCAGCTCCGCCGCGCATGATGGCATCGCTGTAAAAATCGCTTTTAAATCCTTGGTTTTCTATGAATCCCGACCATTTTCGGCTAATTCCTTTGGTTAAAGTAATGATGTAGCCATAACTAGGATAGTCAGTCGAAATGTAATCGGCAATGATATTGGTTACAAAAACCCAAGAACCATCTCCCAGGTGATTTTGCGTAATTAACATGACTTTTGGCGAAATCATAGCTTCATTGCTAAAAGCATACGGATTGTTTTTCATGGTGAAATTTGCACCAGCAAAAACAGAAACTGCAGGAATTAATTGGCGCCAGTTGAAAGCATGGTTGGCTTTCCAGCTATAGACATTGATTCTTTTTTCGTAATTTTTGTAAGGGTCAAAGATGAGGTATTTGGCTCCCAAAACCGTTTGTTTTAATGCTGATTTATTGTATTGATTAAAAGTGCTTACAAAGTCTTCATTTTGATATTGGATATCGGCAAGTAATTCCAGTTTTTCCATAAAAAAGCCATAACGTAAATTAAGGTCCAAGCCATATCCGCTGGCATCATAATTTAATAAACGATGATTTTCTTGGATGCCATAAACACCTGTTTCCACTTGAATCACCGATTTCCCAACGGCATAGGCTGACATAGTTAAGCCAGGTCGATTGGAATTAATCTCATCAGTGTGTTGTCCGTAATTGTAATTTGCTAAAAGACTTATGGCTAAGGCTAATAAAATTTTAAATTGAGACATGATGTTTTGGATTTTAAAAGTAATAAGCTTTCCAAATGTACTATATTTTATTATTTATTTAAGAATGATAATCTGTTTTTGAATCTAGTATTTGTTAATTTTGCTAAAAAAATATTTGATTATGCAAGAAGCATCATTTGCAGGATTTATAAGAACACTGTTTTATATTATAACATTCTATTATATTTTTAGGTTTTTGGCCAAATTGTTTTTACCGCTATTAGTGAAAAAAGTAGTGGAAAAAGCGGGGCAAAACATGTACCAGCAACAACAACAGCATCAATCTCAACAGTCATGGAATAATACCCAGGAGGATGAGACCATTATTTACAATACTCAAAACGTAAAAAAACCTCGAGAAACCAAAAAAGTAGGAGATTATGTGGATTACGAAGAAATAGATTAAATTTGCCGCACTAGTAATCCCAATTTTAATAAAATTCTCGAAAATTGAAAATAATAAATAGGTTATACCCGCACGCTATTGCCATTCTTGGTTTTGTATTAGTTTCACTAATTTATTTTTATCCGGTACTTCAAAGGAAACAAATTTTTCAATCGGATATTGCCCAATATACGGGTATGGCGAAGGAACAAAATGATTTTAGAGCTACTGAACACATCGAGCCTTATTGGACCAATTCAGCTTTTGGAGGAATGCCGACTTATCAGTTAGGAGCTAATTATCCGTATGATTTTGTTGGTAAAATAGATGACGTTCTACGTTTTCTTCCTCGTCCTGCAGATTATTTATTTCTATATTTCTTAGGTTTCTACGGATTGTTACTAGTCCTAAAAACCGATCCTTTAAAAGCTTTTATTGGTGCGATTGCTTTCGGTTTTTCTACATATTTGATTATTATTTTAGGTGTTGGGCATAATGCAAAAGCGCATGCTATTGCTTATATGCCGCTGGTAATTGCAGGTTTTATACTTGTTTTTCAGAAAAAATATATTTTGGGAGGACTTCTCACCATGTTTGCCGTTGCATTAGAAATAAATGCAAACCACTTCCAAATGACGTATTACCTGTTGATTTTCTTATTGATACTTTCAGGTTATTTTGCTTTTAATTTTATCAAAGAAAAAGAATATAAGCCACTTTTAATTTCGATTGGAACTTTGGCTATAGCCGGAATTGTTGCGCTCGGAGCTAATGCTGGGAATTTATTAGCAACCAGTGAATATGCAAAATACAGTATTAGAGATAAAAGTGAGTTAACTTTTAATCCTGATGGTTCAAAAAATGAAACTACTGCGTCTATGACGACAGATTATATCACAGAATATAGTTATGGAATTGCAGAAAGTCTGAATTTAATTGCTCCAAGAATTTTTGGAGGATCAAGCCATGAGAATGTTGGTACAGATAGTCGTATGTATTCTTTTATGATTGAACAGGGAGTTCCATCAGATCAGGCGGCCGATTTTGTTTCAGGTATGCCGACGTACTGGGGAGATCAGCCAATTGTTTCGGCTCCTGCATATATTGGAGTTGTGGTTTTCTTTTTGGCTGTTTTAGCCTTATTTATAGATGAGCGAAAGATAAAATATGTTTTTCTTTCTGGAGCATTATTTACTTTGATGCTTTCCTGGGGAAAAAACTTTTCTTTACTGACCGATTTCTTTATTGAATATGTCCCAATGTATGATAAGTTTAGAGCAGTATCGTCTATTCAGGTAATCTTAGAATTGTGTATTCCTGTGCTTGCTGTGATGGGGTTGCAATCCTTTTTTAAAGCAAAAGACGAACCTAAATTACAGCAGAAAGCTTTAATTCAAGCAGGAGTTTTTGGACTTGGAGTTCTTTTGATTCTGGTTTTTGCAAAAGGTTTTTTCCATTTTACAGGAATGAGCGATAAATATTATTTAGAAAGTTACGGACCAGCATTTGTTGATGCATTAAAAGAAGACAGAATGTCTTTATATTCTGCTGATTTGCTTCGTTCTGGTTTCTTTATTGTAGTAACTTTTGGTGTTTTGTGGTTGTTTATTAAAAACAAATTTTCGCATACAACAGCTTTGGTTATTGTCGCATTATTAATGATTTTTGATTTGTTCTTTGTAGATAAAAAATACGTTTCAGCTAAGGATTTTGTTAGCCCGGTTCAGATTGCTGCTCCATTCCAGGAAACACCTGCTGATACAAAAATTTTACAAGATACTTCGGTTTATCGCGTATTTGATCCACAGGGACAATTGCAGGGTCGGTCTTCTTATTTTCATAAAACAATTGGTGGTTACAGTGCTGTAAGACCAAGAAGAATGCAACAATTGTATGATTATCAAATTGCAAAAAATAATCTGGAAATATTGAACATGCTAAATGTTAAGTATGTAATTCAGGTCGATTCTACGGGTGCACCTATACCAACAATAAATCCGGATGCAAACGGAAATGCATGGTTTGTAAGCGCTGTAAAACTGGTTAATAAGCCTGATGATGTTATGAAAGCGTTAGATGATATCGATACTAAAAAAGTTGCAGTTTTCAATGTTCATGAGCATGAAGGTAAATTTAAAAATGCCAGAATGAAAAAAGCTTGGGATACAACGGGAACTATTCAGGTAGTTACTTATAAACCAAATTATATTAAATACAAATCTGATAATAGCAAAGACGGTTTAGCTGTATTCTCTGAGATGTATTATAAAAATGGGTGGAACGCTTATATCGATGGTAAATTGACAGATCATTTTCCTGTTGATTATGTTTTGAGAGCAATGGAAATTCCTGGTGGAAAACATACGATTGAATTTAAATTTGAACCTCAGGTTATCAAAACCGGTGGAACCATCACTTTGATAAGCTCAATTGGAATGTTATTACTTTTAGTTGGAGGAATTTATTACGAAAGGAAAAAAGGAAGACTCAACATATGATATTTTATTTGTAATTTTGATAAAGATAAATTTCGAAAGAATCTAATTTTTAAATGAAATGGGCAAAGTCAAATTAAATCACGCACACCCAAAATTAATGGAAGCGAGGTATATAGAAGAAACGAGACAATTGACCTATCAACAGCGTTTTGAAAAATTGATAGCAATAATCGAACTTTCTTATATGTTGAGAAATGCAAAAAAATATTCAAAATCAAAATAATTTGAAATGAATATGAATGAGCAAATATTAGATGTTTGGAAATATTTATCAGAAAATAATGTAAACTATCTAACTATTGGTGGATTTGCGGTAAATATTTATGGCTACGGAAGAAACACTGGAGATATTGATATTTTTATAGAAGATACAATTGTTAATCGTGAAAATTTAAGGAATGCCATTAAACAAATGGGATTAGGCGATTTTGAAAGTATTAATACGATGCAATTTATTCCAGGTTGGACAGATTTTACTCTAAATTTTAATCTTAGATTGGATATTATGACTTCTGTTAAAGGCTTAGAAAATCAGTCTTTTACAGCGATTTTAGAAAAAGCAAATGTTGTAGATATAAATGGAATCCCAGTATTTTTTATTGATTATAAAAATCTAATAATTGCAAAAAAAGCAGCCAACAGGCCCAAGGATCTTTTAGATATTGAGGAACTTGAAAAAATAAATAGAGATCTATAATTCAATATCACAAAATCTTAAACTTGAAATCAGAAAAACTTTTAATTATTACTTATTATTGGCCGCCAGCTGGAGGACCAGGAGTACAGCGTTGGCTTAAATTTGTTAAATATTTACCTGATTTTGGCGTTCAGCCCATAGTCTATATTCCTGAAAATCCTACTTATCCTATTGTTGATGAAAACTTAGTAAAAGAAGTTTCAGATAAGGCTATTATTCTAAAACAGAAAATATTTGAACCTTATCAATTGGCTTCTTTTTTATCGAAGAATAAAACCAAGAAGATGAATTCGGGGATTATTCCCAACCAGAAGAAACAATCCTTTTTAGATAAAGTTTTTCTATGGATTCGCGGTAATTTATTTATTCCAGATGCTCGATTTTTTTGGATAAAACCTTCTGTTTCTTATTTAGAGAAATACATAGTTGAAAATAATATTGATACTATTGTTACTTCAGGGCCACCGCATAGTTTGCATCTTATTGGATTGGAATTAAAACAGAAATTAAATGTAAAATGGTTTGCTGATTTTAGAGATCCCTGGACAACTATAGGCTATCATAAATCGTTACGTTTGTCTGATACTGCAGCTCAAAAACACAAGGAGTTAGAGTCACAGGTTTTGAATACGGCTGACACTATTATTGTTACCAGTAAAACTACAAAAACCGAATTTCAAGCACTGACCACAAAGCCCATTGCTGTAATTACAAATGGTTTTGATATAGAAAAAGTCGAGAAACAAACTTTAGATGCTAAATTTTCTTTGGCGCATATTGGTTCTTTTCTTTCGGCTAGAAATCCAAAGTTACTATGGGAATCCATTGTTGAATTAGTAGCTGAAATTCCTGATTTCAAATCTCATTTAGAAATCAAATTAATTGGCGCAGTCAGTCAGGAAGTCTTAGATTCTATTACAGAGTTTGGTTTGAATGGCTATTTGAATAATTTAGGTTATGTTTCCCATGCAGAAGCGATAGCACATCAAAGAAAATCACAGGTTTTATTACTTATCGAAATTGATTCTGAGGAAACAAAGAGCATTATTCCCGGTAAATTGTTTGAGTATCTGGTTTCTAATCGACCAATTATCGCTATTGGACCCAACGGTTCTGATTTTGCCGAAATTATTACAGAAACCAACACCGGAGTATTTTTCGATTATTCTGAAAAAGTAAAACTTAAAAAGTTAATTTTGGACTTTTATAATCAATACCTGGAAGGGAAATTGCAATCTCATGGTGTAGGATTACAAAAATATTCAAGGAAAAATTTGACTGAGCAATTGGTACAACTTCTATCTTCTAACATCTAATTTTATATTCATAAATGGGACTTGTATTAAATCAGTCATTAAAAAACACGATACTTACTTACATAGGTTTTGGGATAGGGGCGGTAAATACCATTTATTTATATCCGTATTTTTTAGGAGCAACTTATTATGCTTTAAATAATTATATTCTTTCGGCAGCAGCTATAATAATGCCTTTATTGGCTTTTGGAATGCAAAATACATTGGTGAAGTTTTTTTCCCAATGTAAAAACGACAAAGAGGAAGAAGAGTTTTTGTCTTTTGCCGTTTTATTTCCTTTAATCTTATCCATTCCTTTACTGTTGATTTGTTTGTTTTTTTACAATGACATTTCGGCTTATTTATCGAAAGTAAATCCTATTGTAAAAGAATTCTTGTGGCTAATTCCGTTTATAGGAATTTGTATGGCTTATTTCGAAATATTTTATGCTTGGGCCAGAGTGCAAATGCATTCAGTTTTTGGGAATTTTATTAAAGAAGTAGGTTTGCGATTGTTTTCGTTAATAGCATTAATTGGAGTGTATTACCACTGGATTAGTGCTATTCAGTTTATCTATGTCACAGCAGTCATTTATCTTTTGGCATTTCTGGCTACGATGTTTTATGCTTTTTATCTAAAGAAACCCAATTTCCAACTTTCGGTACCACACAATGTAAAAGATATTACAGTCTATACTTTTTTCATCATTTTATCAGGAGGAGTAGCAACTTTATTATTAGATATTGACAAATTGATGCTGAATCAATATATCAAAATCGAAAATATCGCCTATTATTCAGTTGCGACTTATATTGCCTTGGTGATTTCGGTTCCAAGTAGAGCGATGCACCAAATTGTTTATCCAATAACGGCAAAATTGATGCACGAGGAAAAACATGATGAATTGAATGATTTATACAAAAAGACCTCAATTAATTTGCAGATTGTAGGAGGTTATGTCATGTTGTGCATTTTTGTAAATATCAGTCAGTTGTATAAGATGATTCCTGAGGAATATGGAGGAGGAATTCTAGTGGTGTTTATGATAGGTTTATCCAAGTATTTTGATTTAATCCTTGGGAATAATAATGCCATTATATTTAATACAAAATATTACAGGGCGGTATTGTTTTTAGGAGTTGTTTTGGTTTTTCTTACTGTGGTACTAAATATGATTTTTATTCCAATGTATGGCATTATAGGCTCTGCATTTGCGACTTTATTATCAATCACTTTATATAGCATCGCTAAATTAATGTTTGTTGTAAAAAGATTGCATCTGTATCCTTTTACAAACCAAACGCTGTATTCTATAGGGCTAACCTCTATTTTATTTCTATTGTTTTACTTTTGGGAGTTGTTTCCTTCATATCCTATTGTCGGCATTGGTTTAAAGTCAATTTTAGTGAGCATTGCTTATGTGTATTTGAATTATAAGTTTGTTATTTCCATTCAAATTAATGAGGTTATCGATGGCTTGTTGAAGAAGTTTAAAATTGTAAGATAGGTTTTATAATTAAATGTTATTTTCAAGAACTGTTAATCACTAAAAGTGGGTATTGTAAATCTTGATTTATGGTATTAAATTTGTGGTAGGTTTATTTTTACTAATAAAAAATTAATCTTTTCATCAATACCCTCAAATTATGAAAAACATTTCTCTTATTAAAAATGAAAATTTAAAATTATCCGGCGTCTTAGCTCAAAAAATTAAGAAAGGATTTGTAGTAGAGGAAGTCAATGATAAATTGCCTTTTGTGGTTTTATCGAAAAAGCCTACTAAGGTAAATCATCGTTTGAATTTTTTGATTTCCTGTGCTACTTTTGGTTTGTGGTCTATTCCTTGGGCTTATAAATATTTCGAAGCGAAGAAGGAAAGAAAAATTATAATCGCTATCGATGAAGACGGAATGCCTTTTGAAGAAAAATGCTATGGTTAGATAGTTGAAAAAAAATAATGAAAAACTCCGTTTTGTTAAAATAACAAGACGGAGTTTTTTTTTTATAGCTTTTCTTTTAGGTATTTAGCGGTAATTGATTTTTTGTTTTTCACAATTTCTTCAGGTGTTCCGACAGCCAATAATTGTCCTCCGTTTTCTCCTCCTTCCGGGCCTAAGTCAATAATCCAGTCGGCACATTTTATTAAGTCAAGATTGTGTTCGATAACTAACAAAGAATGTCCTTTTTCTATCAAGGCATCAAAAGAAGCTAATAGTTTCCTGATGTCATGAAAGTGCAAACCTGTGGTGGGTTCGTCAAAAACAAATAAGGCTTTTTCTTTGGTAGTCCCTTTTACTAGAAAAGAAGCCAGTTTGATACGCTGTGCTTCACCACCAGAAAGTGTAGAAGAAGATTGGCCTAATTGTACATAACCTAAACCTACATCTTGCAGCGGTTTTAGTTTTTGGGTAATTTTAGTTTGCTTGTTTGTTTCAAAAAAGTGTACTGCATCGTCAATGGTCATTGTTAAAATATCGTTGATGTTTTTGCCTTCAAAAGCAACTTCGAGGACTTCTTTTTTAAAGCGTTTTCCATTACAGGTTTCGCACGGCAATTGCACATCGGCCATAAAGACCATTTCTACATTAATACTTCCTTCTCCACTACAAGTTTCACAACGACCACCATCCACGTTAAAAGAAAAATGTTTGGCTTGATAGCCTCTTATTTTTGATAATTTTTCTTTTGCAAATAATTCTCTGATGTCGTCATAAGCTTTGATGTAAGTGACCGGGTTAGAACGCGAACTTCTTCCTATTGGATTTTGATCTACATATTCAATGTGTTTGATGTGAGAAAAAGAACCTGATATTTCGGTAAATTGACCTGCTTTTTCTCCCGCATTATCCAGCTTCTTCTGCATTGCAGGAAATAAGATTTTCTTAATTAGCGTACTTTTTCCACTACCAGAAACTCCGGTAATTACAGCGAGTACATCTAGAGGAAACGTAACATCAATATTTTGAAGATTGTTTTCTCTGGCACCTTTTATTTCGATAAAATTTTTAAAAGGGCGACGTCTTTTAGGTACAGAAATCTCTAAATCGCCATTGAGGTATTGTGCCGTGAGCGAAGTCGAACGGAGGATTTCGGCAAAATTACCTTGAGCAACTAATTCACCTCCAAAAGTTCCCGCTTCAGGACCAATGTCGATAATCATATCGGCGGCTTTCATGATGTCCTCGTCGTGCTCCACCACAATCACAGTATTGCCTAAATCACGCAGAGACAACAATACTTTTATCAAACGTTCGCTGTCTTTTGGGTGTAAACCAATACTAGGTTCGTCCAAAATATACATAGATCCCACTAAGCTACTTCCAAGCGAAGTGGCTAAGTTGATACGCTGCGATTCTCCTCCGGAAAGTGTAGACGAGTTTCGATTCAACGTTAAATAATCCAAACCAACTTCGGTTAAAAATGACAGACGATTGTTAATTTCGACTAATAATCTTTTGGCTATTTGTTTTTCGTATTCATCTAATTCTAAATTTTTAAAGAAATCAACTAAATGTTTAATGGGTAAATCGACTAAATCAGAAACGGTTTTGTTATTTATTTTAACGTAAGATGCTTCTACACGCAGGCGTTTTCCTTTGCAAGTTTGACACTTGGTTTTTCCTCGGTAACGCGATAGCATCACACGATTTTGTATCTTATAATTTTTCTCTTCCAGTTCTTTGAAAAAATCATTCAGTCCTTGGAAATAGGAGTTTCCAGTCCAAATTAATTCTTTTTGTTCTTCGGTTAATTGAAAATACGGTTTGTGAATAGGGAAATCAAATTTATAGGCTTTGTTCACTAATTCGTCTCGAAACCAACTCATGCTTTCACCACGCCAAGGAAAAATAGCGTTTTCAAAAACCGATAAACTGGTGTTTGGAACTACCAGTTCGGCATCAATCCCGATGATATTTCCGTAACCTTCACAGCTAGGACAAGCTCCGTAAGGATTGTTGAAACTAAACAAATGCAGATTCGGCTCCAGGAACGTAATTCCGTCCAATTCAAAATTATTCGAATAATCAAATCGCTTGTCTGAATTTAATTCCTGTAAATAACAGATTCCTTTTCCTTCGTAAAAAGCAGTTTGTACTGCATCGGCAAGACGATTATAGAATTCTTCTTCGTCTTTTACTACAATTCGGTCCACAATTAAAGTAATATCTTTATTGTCTAACGAATGTTGGTCAATTTCGTCTAAACGAACCGTTTCATTATTGACTAATATTCGAGAAAAACCTTGTTGAAGCAATACTTTTAATTTGTCTTCTAGCTGTCTTCCTTCTTCCAGATGAATAGGAGCAAGAAGCAACCATTTGCTATTGATTTCCAGATTTTTCACATCGCTAATAACATCCGAAACCGTATTTTTTTTGACTTCACGACCCGAAACTGGAGAAAATGTTCTTCCAATTCGAGCATACAATAATTTCATATAATCGTAAATCTCGGTCGAAGTTCCTACGGTAGAACGGGCATTAGTGGTGTTTACTTTTTGTTCAATAGCAATTGCAGGAGCAATTCCTTTAATGTACTCAACCTTTGGTTTATCCAATCTTCCAAGAAATTGCCTTGCATACGACGATAAACTTTCTACATATCGGCGTTGTCCTTCGGCATACAAAGTATCAAATGCTAAACTGGATTTCCCGGAGCCCGAAAGCCCGGTAATTACCACTAATTTATTACGAGGAATTACGACATCAAGGTTTTTTAAATTGTGTACCTGAGCCCCTTTTATTATTATATTTTTCTTTGGATCTATTTTAGAAAAGTCAACTTTCATAAAAAATATTGGATTTTTACAAAAGTAATCATTTTCCAGCTGAGAAAAGAACTCCGCGAAGTCATAAATAATAATGAAATTCGAAGATTGACTTTAAAAAAATACGGCTTATTTTTTTATAAATAGTAATTTATATATAATTTTTCTATTTTTTATTTGCCAAGCAAGACAATAATTCGTTAAATTTGAAGAATCAATCATCTTTAAAAATAAAAGCGCCTATAGTATAAAACTACTTTTTAGAAAATACCCTTAACCCATACTAAAAAGTATTACTATGATAGCTAATATTCAAATTCCCGACGCTTTGTTGGTACAGGATTATGTAGCAGGTAACGAAGAGGCCTTAGCTACGTTGATTAAAAGACACGAATCCAAAATTTACGGTTTTATATATTCAAAAGTATCCGACAGAGATGTTTCTAACGATATTTTTCAAGATACTTTTATAAAAGTAATTAAAACTTTAAAATCAAATTCCTATAATGAGGAAGGGAAATTTCTACCTTGGGTGATGCGCATTGCTCATAATCTTATTATTGATTTTTTTAGAAAAAACAAAAAAATGCCATTGTATCGGGAAACCGAGGAGTTTTCAGTTTTTTCCATTATGACTGATGATAGTCTGACTATCGAAAATCAGTTAATTGCCGATCAGGTAGAATTAGACATTCAAAAACTGATTGAAGAACTTCCTGAAGATCAAAAAGAAGTTCTCATTATGCGAATGTACAAGGATATGAGTTTTAAAGAAATTTCAGAACAGACAGGAGTAAGTATTAATACTTCTTTAGGAAGAATGCGTTATGCTTTGATGAATTTGAGAAAAGTAATTGATAAACACCAAATTATTTTAACCAATTAAACAATATTTTAATACTTGTCCCGTTCTATTCTAACAAACAAATAGAAATAGTATATGGCAAAAATTTACTCTAAGAAAAATTTAGTTACTACAACGATGAAACCTAAAAAAGAAGTTATTTCTTTTCTTTTGAATTATTCAAAAGCACTGCACATGATAAAAGTTGCAGATAAAAGTTTTGAAATTATTGCAAATTAGTTAAGCTAGTAATAGCTGTTTTAGTAAATCTCACTAATTATTTTTTAAAATTAGTGAGATTTACTTTTTATAGCCGTCTAAGGCGGTTTTTCTTCCAATAGTTCGGGTAATAATATCTTTCTCTAAACTCCAGCCACGAGCTGGCGAATATTCTCTACCATACCAAATAATTTGCAAGTGCAAATCGTTCCAAATTTCCTCAGGAAATATGCGTTTGGCATCTTTTTCGGTTTGAACTACGTTTTTTCCATTGGTTAAATTCCATTTGTACATCAATCTGTGAATGTGCGTATCCACAGGAAAAGCAGGAACACCAAAGGCTTGCGACATCACCACACTGGCGGTTTTATGTCCCACGGCAGGTAATTCTTCCAAAGCTTCAAAACTCTGCGGCACCTTGCCATCGTGTTTTTCGATTAGAATATGCGATAAACCATGAATTCCTTTGGATTTCATTGGCGATAAGCCGCAAGGACGAATAATTTCCCTGATTTCCTCCACCGACATTTTTATCATGTCATACGGATTATCGGCTTTAGCAAAAAGCAAAGGCGTAATTTGGTTGACTCTTACATCTGTGCATTGTGCCGAAAGCAAAACAGCAATCAACAGTGTATAAGGATCTTTATGGTCTAGCGGAATCGGGATGGTAGGATAGAGTTCTTTTAACGTATTTATAACAAATGTTACCCGTTCTTGTTTGGTCATTTTAGTTTAATTTTGGATTGTAAAGAAAAGGAATTTCAATGGCAATGGCAAAAAATCAATAGCAATAGCAATGTCAAAAATACAATTACAAAATACAATGTCAATAGCAATTTCAATTTTAAATAATTAATTTTCACACTTCAAAACCCATAACTCATAACCCATACACTCACAAACATGATAACATTAAAAAAAGGCGATAAAGCTCCCGATTTTTTTGGCGTAGACCAAGACGGAAAGCCGCATCAATTAGAAGATTATAAAGGAAAAAAATTAGTGGTTTTCTTTTATCCAAAAGCCAGTACGCCAGGATGTACTGCCGAAGCCTGTGATTTAAGAGATAATTTCGAGCGTTTTAAGGCTAATAATTATGCCTTGTTAGGTGTAAGTGCCGATTCGGCAAAAGCGCAAGCCAAATTCAAAGAAAAGTATGAATTCCCATTTCCTTTATTGGCTGACGAAGAAAAAGAAGTTATTGAGGCATTTGGCGTTTGGGGACCAAAAAAGTTCATGGGACGCGAATACGACGGTATCCACAGAACTACTTTTGTAATCGATGAAAACGGAATCATTGATGAAGTCATTGAAAATGTAAAAACCAAAGAGCACGCCGCTCAAATTTTGAAGTGATACCAAAATAATAGTGAATTTTAATTCTAATTATTCTTGTATCATACCGATGTAATATGAAAATAGTACAATGCAATTGGACTATATTGAATATACAATCGGTATAAACTAAAAACGCCACAAGAGAAATTTTGTAGCGTTTTTGTTATCATGTCATGTCTTGATCTAAAACTAGAGTTCTATTATTATTAAACATACAGAAATCAATTGCATCTGGCTTTAGCCAGATGATAGAATTTATAAGATAATAAGGCTTTAGCCGAAACTTATATAAAAATTTTGGCTAAAGCCTATCAATATTTCATTCTTAAAAATGGGCTAAAGCCCATTTCTATTGATATTCTAAAAAAAATAGATTAAAAAAATCCCAAATAAGTTTTTACATTTTCTGAATAGCTTCTCCCAGAAGTAATATTTGTTTTTTTAACATCATTGAGAGTAATGATATAACGACTGTTGAAATATTTCTGAGCCTCTTTTACATAGTCTTTGTTAATAATGATACCTCTATGAATGCGTAAAAAGTTATCAGGTAATTTCTTTTCTAAATTTGAAATAGATTCTGTGCTTAAGAATACTCCAGATTCTGAATGTATTGTTGTGTAATTATTATCGGCTTCAAAAAAGGATATATCTTCTAATTTTATAAAAATTAATTTATCGTTCTTTTTAACTGTAATAGAAGTCATTTTTTTCTCTTCTTTTCTATTTGTAATGTCTTTTAGAACTTTTAAAATTTCATCTGAAGAACTTTTTACATGAAACGTTTTTAATTTTTGTACAGTTTTTTCAATACGTTCTAATTTGACTGGTTTAACCAAATAATCGATACTATTGGTCTCAAAAGCCTCCAGAGAATATTGGTCGTAAGCCGTACAAA
This sequence comes from Flavobacterium undicola, assembly GCF_009909155.2. Taxonomy (GTDB): domain Bacteria; phylum Bacteroidota; class Bacteroidia; order Flavobacteriales; family Flavobacteriaceae; genus Flavobacterium; species Flavobacterium undicola. The sequence continues at coordinate 27,228 of NZ_JAAAPM020000023.1, read as the reverse complement.
AAACTACCATTGGAATAGTTTCTAAACGTGCTAATAATTCAAAACCAGAGCAACCAGGCATTTCAATATCTAAAAAAATAATATCAGGATTTAAAGCTTCTATTTTTTGCTGTGCTTCCGTTCCGTTTTGTGCTATATCTATAACATCAAAAGTTTCAGGGAATTCTTTTAGTAAATTTTGTAAGCCTAGTCTGGCAGGCGTTTCATCATCAATAATTATAGTGGAATAGCGTTTGTTCATATTATATAGTTTCAGGAATTGTAATGATAATCATTTTTTCTGGTTTGTTTGTCCAGTTTAAAGTGGCTTTGTCTCCATAAGTTAATCGCAATAAATCGAAAACCGTTTGTAAACCGTGACCGCTTAACAAACCTTCGGGGAAATTTGGGCCATTATCGCTTACCGAAATTGTAATCTCATGTTGTTCTTTTGAAATTTTTAAACCAATGTTGCCTTGACCTTCATTTTTTGAAATACCATGTTTTACAGCATTTTCTACTAGTGGCTGAATTAAAAACAAAGGAATTTCATGATTTTCTAAATCTTTTTCTAAATCTACAGTAAATTGTAAACGATCACCAAAACGAATTTTTTCTATATCTAAATAGGTTTTGACCATGTTCACTTCGTCTAAAATGGTATTCGTTTTTTTATCCTTTCGGTTTATGGAGTATTTAAATAAATCGGATAACGAATGTGCCATTTTTTGTGTTTTCTGAGCATCTATAGGTGCTAAACTAGCAATTGAGTTCAAAGAATTGTACAAGAAGTGAGGATTTATTTGGGATTGTAATGATTTTAATTCGGCTTTAACTTTTAGTTCTCTTAAGTTGGCAAGCTTTGTTTCATTTTCTATAATTAAGTTTCGTTCTTTAAAAATAAAATAACCGATCAATGCTCGAAGCGATGCAATTGCCATTAAAAATAAAAACATTTTAGATAAAGCGTAATAATCTTGTTGATAGCTAAGTGCATTTTTTAAGATAAAAAAGACAATTAATAAACAGGCGAAAGGCAAGAACCCTGTTGACAAAAAGATTAATCCCGTTTTTGTAAATAGGTTCTTTGCAGTTTTTTGAATTTTTAATTCAATAAAACGAAACAAATAAAGAAAAGGAAATAAAATAACCAAGAATAAAGTGGTAGATTTAATTGTGTCATTTCTGACTATACGGACATTTTTGTAATCATCGGGTATAGTTAAAAAATCATAAAAAGACACACAAAATACGATTAGTATATCTGCAAATAGCAACGTTATTAAGGCTATAGTACCAAATCGAAGCCAATCTTTCTTAATTTTAATGCTTATTGATTTATTGATGCTATTAATAAAAAATAGCCCTAGCAATCCTAAAATTAATGCAGGTAAAAAAATTAATGCTACTGGGTTTCTTACCCACCATAAAGAACGGTCTCTGCTTGAAATTTTAGCATCTTGTATTTTTTTTGTAACACTGTCTTCAAATTGATCTTCTGCCTTTGCCAGTCGTTCTTCAAAGCCTTTTTTGTAAACCTCTTTTATAATTGCTTCGTCTTCATGGTTTAAGGGGATATCGTAGTTTGAATGTCCATATATAGAATGGAAGATACTGTTTCTTTTTTCTTCTATTGGCGGATATGCAAAACATCCTCCAACTAGCATTTTTGCTATTCGAGATTCTAAAGATTTTTTAATTTCTAAATCTGTATCTGTAGCATCAATTTTATAAATATAAAGTTCACAGCTTGTATATCCTTGTCCTTGCTTTTGAGGGCCAAAACTGCTTGTTGTATAACTATTGCCTTCTTTTAGAGCAGCATCTAAAAAATTAATTTTAAAATTAGGTTTCTCTGTTTTTGAAAATTTAATCGAAATAGTTTCTGTTAAAGCATCTAATTTTTTTAAAGTATGATCTATCGTTATAGAATCATTTTTAGTATAGTTTCCTTCTAATTTAACACGTATATCAGTGTCCCATTTTTGTAATGAATTATAGTAAAAAGAGTTTATCTCAACGATTTCTTTCCAAGGTTTTACAGGAAGTTTTTCTTGGTCTTGAGAAAAACAATAGTTTCCAATTGTTAGAAATACTAAAAAGTAGAGTGATTTTTTCATGGTAGTAAATTTAAATATTTATCCCACAAAAGAACTATAATGATTATAAGATAAAAACAAGTTTCTTGTAAACTGCAAAATAGAGATGCAAACTGCATTTAAGCAAAAACGCCACAAGAGAATTTCTTTGTGGCGTTTGATATAATTAAGATGTTGTTTTATTCAACTAATTTCTTTTCAGGATCGTAACCAAAAAGGCGTTGCTTTTTGATGATTTCAGAAACTCCTTCAGGAAGCATTGGTTCCCAATCGGGTGTTCCGTTACTGATCATTTTTAGAACTTCACGTGAAAACACTTTTAGGTTTTCTGGATTGTAATCTTTAATGTCAATTACTTTTCCGTTGAATTTAAAGAATTTGTATAATTCTTTCATTCGTGGATGTACTTTTAAGTTTTCAGAAGTAGTGATTTCTCCGTTTTCGTCTAACATTGGGTACAATAAAACCTTCATGTCTCTGAAGAATAATTTACCAAAAGCCTCCAGAATTCCACCACTTAAATGGCGATAGTATTTTTCGTCAAAAATATCAACCAGATTGTTGACACCCATAGCAAGTCCCATTCGGGCTTTCGTATAATTAGCAAAATATTCTACTACCTTATAGTATTCCTGGAAATTAGAAATCATTACCGTTTGTCCCAAAGAACAAAGGAGTTCGGCACGATCCATGAAATCTCTTTCGTCAATTTCACCATCCGAACGCAAGTTAGACAAGGTGATTTCGAAAATAACCAAGGTGTTTTCTTTGTCCACTTTGTTTTCTTCAATGAACATGCGCATCGATTTCTCGTACATGTCCATGTTTACCTTAGTAACCGGACGGAAACTTCCTCTTAGCGCAAGAATGTTTTTTTTGTATAAAATAGTAGCAGGAAGAATGTTTTTTCCTTTTGGGTTGAACATTACGGCATCAGTCATTCCGTTTTTAACTAATTGTAAACTGATTAAACGGTTGTCTACATCAGCAAAACGAGGTCCTGAAAAATTGATGGTGTCAATCTCTAGTTGGTCTTTGTCCAGGTGATCGTATAAATAGCGTAATAATTTTTTAGGGTCGTTGTACTTGTAATAAGCGCCGTAAATTAAGTTTACGCCCAGGATTCCAAGGGTTTCCTGTTGAAGTTTGGCATCCGTTTCTTTAAAACGAATGTGAAGTATGATTTCGTTGTATTCTTCGTTAGGGTCAATTTGGTAACTAATACCTACCCATCCGTGTCCTTTAAATTGTTTAGCGAAGTCAATTGTAGCTACGGTATTGGCATAACTAAAAAACATTTTGTTGGGGTGTTTCTCTCTGCTTAATCGTTTTTCAATTAAGTCAACTTCGTGCGAGAGCATCTTCTTCAGTCGGTTTTCAGTAACATAACGACCGTCTTTTTCGGTACCATAAACGGCATCACTAAAGTCTTTATCGTATGCTGACATGGCTTTTGCAATGGTTCCTGATGAGCCACCTGCTCTAAAAAAATGTCTTACTGTTTCTTGTCCTGCGCCTATCTCGGCAAATGTTCCATAAATATTTTCGTTTAAATTGATACGTAGTGCCTTGTCTTTTATTGAAGGGACTTGTACAATGACTCTGTCACCTTTTAGTTTTATTTCGCTACCCATTTTTTAGTTTAATTTTATGTATTTGCCTGATGTTACAAAGTTAATTAAATAGCTAGCCTAATAAAAGGGAAATAATCCTATTTTTGTGAAAAAAATAAGATTTGAAGATATATTTTTTAGGTACAGGTACTTCTCAGGGCATTCCAGTTATAGGGAGCGATCATCCCGTATGTAAAAGTACGGACAGTAAGGATAAAAGACTTCGCGTTTCGGTTTTGATACGCTGGGATGAGTATTCGTTTGTTATTGATTGTGGTCCTGATTTTAGGCAACAGATGCTGACTTCCAATTGTCATAAAGTAGATGGAATTGTTTTTACTCACGAACATGCCGATCATACTGCAGGTTTAGACGATATAAGACCTTTTAATTTTAGACAGGGTGAAATGCCTATTTATGCTCATCAGAGAGTTCTTGATGATATGCGAAGTCGTTTTGGTTATGTTTTTGAAACGGTGAATAAATACCCAGGAGCGCCATCGGTAAAAACAATTGAGGTAGTGAATAATGTTCCGTTTCCATTAGGGAATAAAATAGCTATTCCTGTTGATTTTATGCATGGTGATCTTCAGGTTTTTGGTTATCGGATAGATGATTTTGCCTATTTAACGGATGTAAAAACTATTGAGGATGTCGAAATCGAAAAATTGAAAGACTTAAAAGTTTTAGTGGTTAATGCTTTGCGTGAAGAACATCATTTTTCGCATTTTAATTTACAAGAGGCTTTGGATTTTATTGCTTTGGTAAAACCAGAAAAGGCTTATTTAACCCATATTAGTCATGTGATGGGCTTTCATGAAGAAGTACAACAAAAACTTCCTGAAAATGTATTCCTTGCTTATGATAATTTAGAAATCACCCTATAATATTTTTTACAATGAAAAAGTCATTCGCGCTCTACGCCTTTATTTTACTGGTATTAATTAATGTTTTTACCTATATGTTTTTAAGTAAAGAGGTAGAATTTGAGCAAAACAGGTACGAGAAAACTACAAAGAAATTGAAGGATAGTTTGAACTCGGTTACCACAAAGTTAAATGATGCTAATTATTTTTCTTTGGAAAAAAATGAGAATGCCCAAAATTATTTTGATTCGGCTATAGCCAATAAAATAATTCCTTACGAAAAATTGATTCCTGTATTAAAGGAAAAGTTGATGGATTTTAATGCCAATCCAAAAGGGAATCCTTATGTGGGACAAGATCAAATAGGAGCGAATAAGTTTGTAATCAACAAAGTAAAAGTTCTAAACCACCGCTGGATTATTGCTGATTATAGTGATGGCAAAATGTGGGGCGAAGTCTTGTTGAAGTATTTTGTCAATGAAGATGAAAGTATTTCTTTTGAAGTAATACAGTCTTTGCTTTATGCGCAGTAGTTATTATCTATTGAATGAAATCAAAAACGTTAGTTCGAGTGTTTTTGCATAATGAAATAGAGCAAAAAATGTATCGAGAGCCGTTTTTGATGATAAATTTTCTTGTGCTTGATACGATTTTCTAATCAAAATCACTACCAATGACGTTTTTATCAAAAGTGAAAAATTAGATTTACCAATTTTCTTTTTTGCTTGATCAAAAAAGAAACAAAAAAATCAAGTCTAACACTTCCTCGTCGGTCAAATTAGTTTTCGAATTAGCTTCGCTCTATTCGCCTTCGGCTCGAGTCTAAAAGAAAAGAACTCTCCGCCGCGGCGGATCAAACAGCTTTTCTTTTTACGTATTCTTCAAACATTTGACACTCGACTGCGGAAGCTAAGGACAGTTGAAACTCGTAAATAACGAGAGTTTGATTTTTTAATATAAGACAAGTTAACGTCATTTTATATTGTTTTTTTAGAATAAAAAATTACTCCTCGAACTGACGAAAATTTAAAATCAAAAACAATTTCACCCAACGATTTTATTATAATTATAGCACAAAAAAATCCCATCTCGTTTATACAAGATGGGATTTTAATATATTTCAGAATCGAATTATTTTCTTTTAATAACTCTTTCTACCGCTTCAACAATAGCTTGATTGTTTAACTTGTATTTTTCCATTAATTGTTCCGGAGTTCCAGACTCACCAAAACTATCTTGAACAGCCACAAATTCTTGTGGAGTAGGATTGTTTAAAGCTAATACACCTGCAATGCTTTCTCCAAGACCACCAAGATAATTGTGCTCTTCAGCCGTTACGATACATTTAGTTTTAGCTACCGATTTTAAAATAGCTTCTGCATCTAATGGTTTAATCGTGTGGATGTTGATTACTTCAGCAGAAATTCCTTTTTCTTCTAATTTCTCAGCAGCAATTAAAGCTTCCCAAACTAAGTGTCCTGTAGCAACAATAGTTACATCAGTACCTTCGTTTAACATAATTGCTTTTCCAATGATGAAAGGTTCGTCAGCAGGAGTAAAGTTAGGTACAACCGGACGACCAAAACGCAAATAAGCTGGACCGTGGTGATCAGCAAGTGCAATTGTAGCCGCTTTAGTTTGGTTGTGGTCACAAGTGTTAATAACAGTCATTCCTGGTAACATTTTCATCAAACCAATATCTTCAAGGATTTGGTGCGTAGCTCCATCTTCTCCTAAAGTTAATCCAGCGTGAGAAGCACAGATTTTTACGTTTTTATCAGAATAAGCAACCGATTGACGAATTTGGTCATAAACTCTTCCTGTAGAAAAGTTAGCAAAAGTTCCAGTAAAAGGAATTTTTCCACCAATAGTTAATCCGGCAGCAATTCCAATCATGTTTGCTTCAGCAATTCCGATTTGGAAAAAACGCTCTGGGTGATTTTTCTTGAAATCATCAAATTTTAATGATCCAATTAAATCCGCACAAAGTGCTACTACATTTTCATTTTTCTGACCTAATTCAGTCATTCCCACTCCAAAACCTGAACGGGTATCTTTACTTCCTGTATTTATATATTTTTTCATTTTCCTTCCCCAACCCCCGCCGCGGCGGGGGAGTTCCTATTGGGGTGATAGGGTTTATGTTATTTATTAATTTTGATATTCCTCCCCGCCGTGGCGGGAGGTAGGAGGGAATTAATAATCTGAATTACCTCCAGTATTATAATTTTGTCCTAAAGCGTTTTCAAGTTGAGCATCGTTAGGTGCTTTACCATGCCAAGCATGACTGTACATCATATAGTCAACTCCATTACCCATTTCAGTATGCAACAATACGCAAACTGGTTTTCCTTTTCCAGTTCTTGCTTTTGCTTCATTCATTCCAGCAATGATTGCTTCAACATCATTTCCTTTAGTGATTTCAACCACTTCCCAATCAAAAGCTTCAAATTTAGCACGGATACTTCCCATACATAAAACTTCGTCAGTAGTTCCGTCAATTTGTTTTCCGTTTAAATCTACTGTAGCGATAAGGTTGTCAACATTTTTAGCAGAAGCATACATGATAGCTTCCCAGTTTTGACCTTCTTGCAATTCACCATCACCGTGAAGTGTATAAACGATATGATTGTCTTTGTTTAATTTTTTAGCTTGCGCTGCTCCAATTGCTACTGATAATCCTTGACCTAGAGAACCAGATGCAATACGTACTCCCGGCAAGTTGTCATGAGTAGTTGGGTGTCCTTGTAATCTTGAATTTAATAAACGAAAAGTTGATAATTCCGCTACTGGAAAATACCCGCTTCTTGCTAAAACGCTATAGAAAACAGGAGAGATATGACCGTTTGATAAGAAGAATAAATCTTCTCCAGCTCCGTCCATGTCAAAACCTTCTTTGCGGTCCATTATATTTTGATACAAGGCTACCAAAAATTCGGTACAACCTAGAGAACCTCCTGGATGACCTGAATTAACAGCGTGTACCATTCGAAGGATGTCTCTTCTTACTTGGATAATTAAATCGTTTAATTGTTGAGTGTTAGGTTTCATTTTGAGTGTAAAAGTTAAACTGTTGCAAATGTAAATTTTATTTTCCCTTAAGACAAATGATTTTTATAATTGTTTATTGTCGAATGTATAGGCATAAAAAAAGCCCAATTTTCATGGACTTTTTTAATAATATGCTATGTGTGGAGGTTGAAACTAGTTGTTTTTTATCCGTTTTTTGCAATCGATTCTATTAATGTTTGTAATATTTCCTGCCCTTCTTCCCAAAGTCCCAGTTGTGATGCCAGATTTAGATGTCCTTTTGGGCCAACATTGTAAAAAAGACTTCCCCAATTTTGAGCTAAAAATTCGGCTCTTTCTGCCGAGATATAAGGATCATTAGCGCTGGTGATTACAATAGATGGATATTTCAATTTATCTAAAGGGATAGGGGCGAAGTTCCAAATTTCTTCAGGTGTGTGTTCTGATGATTCTACATCGGCGGGAGCAACCAGTAAAGCACCGGCAATTTTGCTGGTATCATTTTGTTGGGACCAATGTGCCACTAAAGAAACCGCCAGACTGTGAGCCACAATAATAATGGGTGTTTCAATACTTTTAATAGTAGCATCCAGATTGATTAACCAATCCTGTAATTGCGGTTGATTCCAATTGTTTTGAACTACTTTTTTTGCATTTGGGAAATGTTGTAACCAATTGTCTTGCCAATGTCCTGCGGTCGAATCGCCTAATCCGGGAACTATTAATACGCTATACTCCATATTGTTTTATACTAATCTAAGAATACTACAAAGCTATGAAATACCAATTTATTATATCAAATTAGTCTAATAAAAATTGATTTTTGTTTTATATAATGGGAAAAATGATTGAAAAATTAAGAACTACACGAAAGCATAGAGCAACCTACTTTGTTTCTTGCCCAATCAGGTCGTTTGGCGAACCATTTTTCTTGGTCTTCTTGTTCAGAATACGGCTTTTTAAGTAAGTTGAAAAGTTCGTCAATTAGGCTGTAATCTCCTTTGTCGGCGGCATCGATGGCTAGTTGTGCCATATAATTTCGCAATACATATTTTGGATTGATAGCATTCATTTTTTCAGCACGTTCTGTATCGGACTCTTTTTCTAATTGTAAACGAAGGCTGTATTTCTCGAACCATTTATTCCATGCTTCTGTGATTTCTGGAAATGCTTCAATTGAACTATAAAGAGCATCTTGAATAATCGAGATTCCTAGTTCTAGGTTTTCTTTTTGATAACGACTTAGGTTTCTAAAGAAAATGGTCATATCGGTTTCTGTCAAATGCAAATTGTTTTCCAATTCCTGAATGAGTTTTTGATCGTTTTCATCTTCGGTGAAAAGACCGATTTTAGAACGCATCATGTTCAAGTATTTACTTTCGAACGCAGTACCGAAATCAGCAAGAACTTTTTCTAATCCTTCGGTTTCTCCGATTAATGGAAATAAAGCATTAGCAAGTTGGTATAAATTCCAAAGCACTATATTGGGTTGGTTTCCATAACGGTAACGCTTGTGTTGCGAGTCGGTGGTGTTGGGAGTCCAGCCATAATCGTAACCTTCCAGCCAACCGTAAGGACCGTAATCAATGGTTAATCCCAAGATTGACATATTATCGGTATTCATCACTCCGTGTACAAAACCCACACGTTGCCAGTGAATGACCATTTCTAGGCTATTTTCGGCAACTTTTTTAAAAAATTGGAGATAGCTTTCTTTAGAAGGTGCACCTAATTCGGGATAAAAATGTTTGATACTATAATCAACTAATGTTTTTAGTGTTTGTATGTCATTGCGAACCGCAAGGATTTGGTAATTCCCAAAACGCAAAAAGCTAGGCGCAATTCGGCTGACGATGGCTCCTTTTTCGTAAGCAGGATTGCCATTGTAAAGCACGTCTCTTAAAACTTCGTCACCCGATAAGGCAAGAGATAAGGCGCGAGTGGTAGGAACACCAAGATGAAACATGGCTTCGCTGCATAAATATTCCCGAATGGAAGAACGCAAAACGGCTAATCCATCGGCGGTTCTGGAATAGGGTGTTTTTCCAGAACCTTTGAGTTGGATTGCCCAACGTTGATTGTTATGAACGATTTCAGTTAAATTGATTGCGCGACCATCGCCAAGTTGTCCTGCCCAGTTGCCAAATTGATGTCCGCCATAACACATGGCATAAGGTTGAGTGTCAGGCAAAACTTCGTTTCCTGTGAAAACATTTTTGAATTCGTCATTTTGCGTATCAGCGGTTGCTAATCCTAAGTTTTCTAACATTTCGGGTGAAACATGGATGATTTCAGGATTTGCTGTTTTTGTAGGTGTTGAAAATGAAAAACAAGCATTTTCGACCTGTCTGACATAGTTTTCTGTAATTGGGTCGGCGGGTAATTCTTTATTGAATGTATCTTGAATGTTGAGCTTCATTGTGTTTGTTGTTTTACCTTTTATAGATACAAAGTTACAAATTGTAATTTCGGATTAATGATGTTGTTGCTGCTTTTTTAGTGTGAGGGATAGTAGTTAATGTCATTAACTTAAGGAAAAATCAATGAATTTGATTGCATATTTTTGATTAATGATTTTTGATTTTAGATGTGTGGATTCTTGAAAACAGGAAGAATTTTATTTACTAACACCAAAATCAGAAATCAAGAATCGTTAATCTTCAATCAAAAATCCCTTAACTTAGTGGCACGCCCAAATGACTTTTTAAACTGTATTTTTTAAGCGTTACTTTGCTGTTAAAAACAGAGTAACATTTTCTAAATTAAACTATCTTTGCCAGCCGAACAATCGGAAGAAAAACCTTAGTATGAAGTTTGATTTATTACAAAAAGACCCACTTTCTAAAGCCAGAGCGGGAAGCATTACCACAGATCACGGTGTAATTGAAACGCCTATTTTTATGCCTGTAGGCACTGTTGCCTCGGTAAAAGGAGTGCACCAGAGAGAATTAAAAAACGATATTAATCCTGATATTATTCTTGGAAATACCTATCATTTGTATTTGCGTCCGCAAACTAAAATTTTAGAAGCAGCGGGTGGTTTGCATAAATTCATGAATTGGGATCGTAATATTTTGACTGATTCCGGAGGTTATCAGGTATATTCTCTTTCGAATAATAGAAAAATTAAGGAAGAAGGAGTAAAGTTTAAATCGCATATTGATGGTTCTTATCACTTTTTTTCACCAGAAAGTGTAATGGAAATTCAACGTACTATTGGAGCCGATATTATTATGGCTTTTGATGAATGTACGCCTTATCCTTGCGATTATAGATATGCACAACGCTCGATGCATATGACACACCGTTGGTTGGATCGTTGTATCAATCATTTGGATAAAGTGCCAGTCAAATACGGTTATGATCAAGCTTTTTTCCCTATTGTTCAAGGAAGTACTTATAAAGATTTAAGACGTCAATCGGCAGAATATATTGCGAATTCGAACCAGGTAGGAAATGCTATTGGCGGATTATCTGTTGGAGAACCAGCGGAAGAAATGTATGCGATGACTGAGGTCGTTACCGAAATTTTGCCAGAAGACAAACCCCGTTATTTGATGGGAGTGGGAACGCCAATTAATATTTTAGAAAATATTGCATTAGGAATTGATATGTTTGATTGTGTGATGCCAACTCGTAATGCCAGAAACGGAATGTTGTTTACGGCTAATGGTACCATCAATATCAAGAATAAGAAATGGGAAGACGATTTTTCGCCAATTGACGAAATGGCAATTACATTTGTGGATACGGAATATACAAAAGCCTATTTGCGTCACCTTTTTGCTGCCAATGAATACCTTGGAAAGCAAATTGCTACGATTCATAATCTTGGTTTTTATATGTGGTTGGTGCGCGAAGCTAGAAAACATATTTTAGCTGGCGATTTTAGACCATGGAAAGAGATGATGGTGAAAAACATGAGCCAACGTTTGTAAAAAAAGTTAGGAGTTAGAGGTTATTATACGTTAAGAAACTTCTAATTCCCAACTTCTAACTTCTAACTTAAAAATATGTTAACAATATTAGATAAGTATATCCTGAAAAGATATTTAGCCACTTTTGGGGCTATGTTGTTGATGTTTATCCCAATTGGGATTATAATTGACGTTTCGGAGAAGATTAATAAGATGATAGAGAACAAAGTTCCATTTACGGATGTTGCTATCTATTATTATAATTTTACCATCTATTTTGCAAATGCCTTGTTTCCGATATTTTTGTTTTTATCTATAATTTGGTTTACATCAAAATTGGCTAACAATACTGAGATTATAGCTATTTTGAGTTCAGGAATTTCATTTACCCGTTTTTTAAAGCCGTATATCATTGGCGCATCCATTGTTTCTGTTCTGGTTTTGTTAATGGGTTTTTATGTAGTTCCAAAAGCCAGTGAGGGATTCAATAATTTTCGCTATACGTACTTAAGATCGGGCGGGAAAGAGCTAATGGCTGGCGATAATACGGATGTTTACAGACAGCTGAATGATAAAGAGTTTTTGTATGTAAGTAATTTTAATACTGCGTCTAAAATGGCTTTTAATTTTGTTTTAGAGAAATTTGATAAAGAAAAAATGGTCTCTAAAATCACAGCCAGTAGAATTAAATGGAATGAAAAAGATAGTACCTATACTTTATATGATTATGCTAAAAGAACAGTTGGGAAATTAGGCGATAAGATTGAAATTTCACCCGAAAAGAAAGTCAAGTTTAAATTTGAACTCAAAGATTTAACTCCCGTGGTTTATATTGCTGAGACATTGCGATTGGGTGATTTGATTGATTTTATTGACACGGAAAAAAAGCGTGGTTCTTCAAATATCAACATTTATTTGGTGGTGTTGTATAAGAAATTCAGTATTCCTGTTTCGGCATTTATTCTAACAATTATTGCTGTTTCGGTTTCCTCTATGAAACGAAGAGGAGGGATGGGAATGAATCTAACCATAGGAATTGCTGTTGCTTTTGGTTTTGTGTTTTTTGATAAGATATTTGGAGTATTAGCTGAAAAATCGACTTTTTCCCCTTTTTTAGCGGTTTGGTTCTCTAATATCATTTTTGGAATTTTAGCTGTATTTTTGTTGCGCAATGCCAAACGATAGACTTAAAAGTTATTTAAATCTTCATCTCATTGTTTTTATTTGGGGGTTTACCGCTATACTTGGTGCTTTGATTACCATTTCGGCCGATGTAATTGTCTGGTATCGAATGCTCTTTGCAGGTCTGTTTTTGGGGTTTTATTTGTTCTTTTCTAAAAAATCTTTTCTTATTCCTTGGTATTCTTTGCTTAAATTAAGCTTTGTAGGTTTATTAATTGCGCTGCATTGGATTTTCTTCTTTCATGCGATTCATGTTTCTAATGTGTCGATTACCTTATCGGTTTTTTCACTGGGTGCTTTTCTTACTTCATTACTGGAACCATTGTTTTATGGGAGAAAAGTACTTTGGTACGAAGTGTTTTTTGGATTAGTTATAATTGCAGCATTGGCAATAATCATGCAGGTTGAGGTAAATTATTTTGAGGGAATGTTATTTGCTTTAATCTCAATAGTTTTAGGTGTTTTATTTACCTTGTCTAATGGGAAGCTTATTCAGAATCATGATTCGGCAGTGATTACTTTTTATGAATTTCTGGCAGGGTTGTTTTTTATAAGCTGTTATTTCTTTTTTCAAAATAAATTTACTGCAGACTTTTTCACCGTTTCTTTCAATAATTGGATGTTGTTATTAGTTTTATCCAGTGTTTGTACAGCCTATGCTTTTACTGCTTCGGTAAAGGTTATGAAACAATTGAGTCCTTATACCGTGATGTTAACGACTAATTTAGAACCTGTTTACGGTATTGTTTTGGCTTATTTTATTATTGGAGGAAAAGAGAAAATGAGTCCTTCATTTTATTTAGGGGCAGTTGTTATTATTCTTACGGTAATTTTGAATGGTGTTTTAAAACACCGAAGAAATTTTAGAAAAACGTACAATAGTAGTCAATAATGATTCATATTGTACTTTGTTAAAAGGTGCCGCATTTTTACTATTCAAAATTTATCTTTTACATAAAATGAAAATATATATTTTTATTAAACCAATAATTAATTTCTTTCTTATTGGTTTATTGATTACTACAATAAGTCGTTTAGTGTTGTTTCTTATTTTTATGGAACGCGTAACCCAAACACCTGATTATTGGATGATATTCCCTATTGGTTTGCGTATGGATATCATTCTATTGTCTTATATCTCATTTTTGCCGACTTTATTATTAGCTGTTTTGCCTGATAATTATTTGCAAAAAATAAAGAAATTTTTCAGTTTCTATTTTATCGCTTTTTTATTTCTATTGCTTTTTATGGAATTAGCGAGTTATGATTTTATAAAAGAATACGATACACGTCCTAATAAATTATTTATTGATTATTTGATTTATCCTAAAGAAGTAGTGGGGACTTTACTGAAGAGTTATTTGACTTCAATGTTGTTTTCGTTTTTGGTTTTGGGTATTGCCTTGTATTATAGTATTAAAAAAGCTGCTTTTTGGTTTTATCCAAAATTTGTAGCTTATCGTACTAAATTAATGTTGTTTCCTTTAGTAGCTTTTCTGTTATTTTTTGGAGCGCGTTCCAGTTTGGTTTCAAAAAGACCTATTAATGCTAGTAATGCAATCTTTTCTACAGATCAATTGACTAATAATCTAGGTTTAAATTCAATGTATACGGTTGGGTTTGCTTTGTATTCGCTTAAAAATGAATCGAATGCGGCTAAGATGTATGGTGAAATGGACACTAATGAAGCTATTAGTCGTGTAAAAAAATATATGGGTGTTCCTCAAGCTAATTTTACTGATGCTAATTTACCATTGATGCATTTGCAAAAAACGAATACGACACTTGCAAAAACTTATAATGTTGTCATCTTTTTGCAGGAAAGCCTTGGTGCGGAATATGTAGGGAGTTTAGGAGGATTGCCCTTAACTCCTGAATTTGATAAACTGACTAAAGAAGGAATGTTGTTTAGCAATTTATATTGTACAGGAACCCGAAGTGTGCGAGGTATTGAGGCTGTGGTTACTGGTTTTTTGCCTTCGCCTTCTGAGAGTGTGGTGAAATTGAGTAATTCGCAAACAGGATTTTACACACTTGCTGAAAATTTAAGAGAGAAAGGGTATCAAACCAGTTTTATTTACGGAGGCATGGCTAACTTTGATAATATGGCTGCTTTCTTTAATGGAAATGGTTTTAGTAAAATTATTGATGAAAAAGATTATGATTCATCAAAAGCTGCTTTTAAAGGTACTTGGGGATATTCTGACGAAGATTTAGCTACAAAAGCCAATAGCTATTTTAAATCAATGGGGAATAAACCATTTTTTTCTTTGATGTTTTCTACTTCAAATCACGAACCATTTGAATTTCCTGATGGAAGAATAAAATTATACGATAAAAAGAAAAATACGGTAAATAATGCAATGAAATATGCCGATTTTTCTATTGGAAAGTTTTTTGAAATGGCTAAAAAAGAAGCCTATTTTAAGAATACTATTTTTCTTGTGATTGCCGATCATAATACCAGAACTTATGGAAAAAACTTAGTTCCAATTAATAAATTTCATATTCCGGCTCTACTTATTGGGCCTAACGTTTCTAAAGGAGAAGCTTATAAAAAGTTATGTAGTCAAATAGATATTGCTCCTACATTATTAAGTTTTATAGGAATGGATATTAATGATCCTATGCCAGGGAGAAATTTAATGAGTTTAGCTGCTAATGTACCGGGAAGAGCTATTATGCAATTTCATGACAATAATGCTTTTAGGGTTGAAAATCAAGTTGTTATTTTACAGCCTAATACAAAACCGTTGCAGTTTGAAATGAAAAATGATACGGTATTGATTCCAACTAAGCTAAATCCTGAATTGGCCAAAGATGCTTTAGCACATATTACAACGGCATCTTATCTATATAAAGAGAGAAAATACAGAATGAAAGGGCAAAAATAGATTAAGAAAATAGAAGTTTTTTGTGTTGATTTTCAGGTGAATCAAGTTTATAATGAGCTTAATACAAGAATGACATTATAGGTAGTATCTTTACTAAGTAGTACTAAAATTAAAAATAAAGGGGTGTAAATGATTTAATATTTTATATTTGCACTTCCAAATAAAATAATAACGCACAAATCCTATGGAATATTTAGATTTTGAGCTTCCAATAAAAGAACTTGAAGAACAGTTAGAAAAATGTCAAGTTATTGGGCAAGAATCAGACGTTGATGTTACTGCTACATGCAATCAAATCAACGATAAACTGATTGAGACTAAGAAGAATATCTATGAAAACCTTACTGCTTGGCAGCGTGTTCAATTATCAAGGCATCCAAGTAGACCTTATACCTTAGATCATGTTAGAGGACTTTGTGGTGATACATTTTTAGAGCTTCATGGAGACAGAGGTTTTAAAGATGATAAAGCCATGATAGGTGGTTTAGGGAAAATTGGTGGTCAATCTTTTATGATTATTGGCCAACAAAAAGGATACAATACTAAAACACGTCAGTATAGAAACTTTGGGATGGCTAATCCTGAAGGATATCGTAAAGCTTTGCGATTGATGAAAATGGCTGAGAAGTTTGGAATTCCTGTAGTTACTTTAATTGATACTCCAGGTGCTTATCCAGGTTTAGAAGCTGAAGAGCGCGGACAAGGGGAGGCTATTGCCAGAAATATCTATGAAATGGTTTTGCTTAAAGTGCCTATTATTACGATTATCGTTGGTGAAGGTGCTTCGGGTGGAGCTTTAGGAATAGGAGTTGGAGATCGCGTTTATATGCTTGAGAATACTTGGTATTCTGTAATTTCTCCTGAGTCATGTTCTTCTATTTTATGGAAAAGCTGGGAATATAAAGAAAAAGCAGCTGATGCATTAAAATTGACTTCTGCTGATATGAAAAAGCAAGAATTAATAGATGATATTATTCCAGAGCCATTAGGTGGTGCTCATTATGATAGAGAGACAACTTTTAAAACAGTTGAAGAATATATTCTAAAAGGATACAACGAATTGAAAGTTTTATCAACAGCAGACTTAATTGCTCAGAGAATGGATAAATACACTAAAATGGGTGAATTTAAAGAATAACAAACCTATTTTTAAGATTATAATCCGAAGCCTTACCGTTTCGGATTTTTTTTTGGTTATGAACAAAAAAAGACTAGTTGTAAACATATTGTTGTAATAACTAAACTGTGTTTTTTTTAAAATTTGTGGTACTTTCGTGATATGGAAAATTTCAAAAATGTTAAGCCTGTAAAGGTGGATAAATCTACTATTATAAACCTGGAAAAAGGAAAGTTACCTCCGCAAGTTCTTGATTTAGAAGAGGCTGTGTTAGGTGCGATGATGATTGATAAAAAAGGAGTTGATGATGTTATTGATATCCTACAGCCTGATGCATTTTATAAAGAAGCCCATAAACATATTTTTGAAGCAATTGTTCAATTGTTTACAGAAACCCAACCTATCGATTTATTGACTGTCTCTGCACAGTTGAAAAAAAATGCAAAATTAGAGTTAGCAGGAGGTGATTTTTATTTAATTCAGCTAACGCAAAAAATATCTTCTTCGGCTCACATTGAGTTTCACTCAAGGATTATTCTTCAAAAATTTATTCAACGCAGTTTGATTCGTATTTCTTCTGAAATTATTGAAGATTCTTATGATGAAACTACCGATGTTTTTGATTTATTAGACAGAGCGGAATCTAAACTTTACGAAGTTACCCAAGGAAATATTAAACGTAGTTCGGAAACTGCACAAAGTTTAGTTTTACAAGCTAAAAAGCGTATTGAAGAAATTAGTAAACAAGAAGGTTTAAGTGGTGTTGAAACTGGTTTTACTAACTTAGACAAGCTTACTTCGGGTTGGCAACCAAGTGATTTAATTATTATTGCAGCAAGACCTGCAATGGGAAAAACAGCATTCGTATTATCAATGGCTAGAAATATGGCTATTGATTATGGACATCCAGTGGCGTTATTCTCTCTGGAGATGGCATCGGTACAGTTAATTACCCGTTTGATTTCGTCTGAAACAGGTTTATCTTCAGAAAAATTGCGTACAGGTAAATTAGAACCACACGAATGGACAATGTTGAGTACTAAAGTAAAAGACTTAGAAAAAGCACCATTATTTATTGACGATACACCTTCGTTATCTATTTTTGATTTACGTGCTAAAGCTAGACGTTTGGTTTCGCAACACGGTATTAAAATTATTATTGTCGATTATTTGCAATTAATGACAGCCGGTGGAAATGGAAAAGGAGGAGGAAATCGTGAGCAGGAGATTTCTACTATTTCTCGAAATTTAAAAGCCTTGGCTAAAGAATTGAACGTTCCTGTAATTGCACTTTCACAGTTATCGCGTGCCGTTGAGACGCGTGGTTCTAGTAAAAGACCTTTACTTTCTGACCTTCGTGAATCGGGAGCGATTGAGCAAGATGCCGATATTGTATCGTTCTTGTATCGACCTGAATATTATAAAATTGACGAATGGGATGATGATGAAGCTGCTCCTACAGCTGGACAAGCCGAAATTATGATTGCTAAACACCGTAATGGTGGAATTGAAAACGTTCGTTTGAAATTCTTAGGTCATTTAGGTAAGTTTGATAATTTAGATGATTACAGTGGAGGTTATGATGACGATTTGCCTTCAGCAATGAATCAGGATGATAATTCGTTTATTACTAAAAATCTGCCGTCTCCTCATGAAGCTTTTGGTAGCAATTTGAATGATGACGACGACGATGATATGCCGTTTTAAGATAAAAGCGCTATATTTGAAATAAAACAGTCCAATGGTTTTTAGAAAAATAGCCTTACTTATTATTGTCTTAATTTCTTTTTCGGTAAAGGCTTCTTTTATTTTGTTGCCAATGGATGAAAATTCGCAACAAAATCATCTAAAAGCCTATGGAATTACCTATTGGTGTTTAGATAAAAAATACAAAGCGAGTTGGCTACTTAATTATCGCGGAGGTTCATTTTTATTGCCTGATGCTACTGAAATTCGAAAAGAATGTCAGATTAGAGGAGTAAGTTTCGAAATTTTATCGGATAATGAAGAGCAGGCTATTTTAAACGAAATTGCAAGTCCATCCCAAAATATGGAAAATGTAATTTTGGAAAAAGCACCAAAAATTGCTGTTTATACACCTAAGGGAAAACAACCTTGGGATGATGCTGTAACATTGGTTTTAACCTATGCCGAAATTCCCTTTACCGCTATTTATGATGAAGAAGTTTTAAGTGACCAGTTAGTTCTTTACGATTGGTTGCATTTGCATCATGAAGATTTTACCGGACAGTATGGTAAATTTTACGGTTCTTATCGAAATGTGCCCTGGTATATAGAACAAAAAAAAGACGCTGAAATTCTTGCTGCGAAGTTGGGTTACGCAAAAGTTTCTCAGGAAAAAGGAGCTGTTGCCAAAAAAATTAGAGATTTTGTTATCGGTGGCGGATTTATGTTTGCCATGTGTTCAGCAACGGATAGTTTTGATATTGCTTTATCAGCCGATGGGGTAGACATTTGTGAATCGATGTTTGATGGAGATCCTAGTGAGGCTAATTATCAGTCGAAATTGAACTATAATAATTCATTTGCATTTAAAGATTTTGTATTAGAAAGAAGTCCGGAGAAATATGAGTTTTCAGATATTGATATGACTGAAAAAAGAATTATTCCTATGGAAAAAGATTATTTTACGCTAATGGAATTTTCGGCCAAATGGGATCCTATTCCTAGTATGTTATGTCAAAATCATACCCAACTCGTAAAAGGATTTATGGGACAAACAACTGCTTTTGATTCGAAATTAATCAAATCTAATGTTTTGATTTTGGGAACTTGTGAGCTAAATGGAGAAGCAAGATACATTCATGGGCAAAAAGGAAAAGGAATGTTCAGTTTTTATGGAGGGCATGATCCGGAAGATTATCAACACAAAGTAGGGGATCCACCAACAGTTTTAGATTTACATCCTAATTCGCCGGGTTATCGATTGATTTTAAATAATGTTTTATTTCCTGCAGCAAGAAAGAAAAAGCAAAAAACTTAATCCATTCTTAAACGATACATAAAACCGTTTATATCTGAAGCTATTATTTTATCAGCTTTGATTTGATCGCTAATAATTTCAATTTCATTACCGTCATCTGCTTTTAGAATTCCAATAGCTATTTCATTTTCAAGATTGATTACTCCATTTACTTTTTTTCCATTTTCATCTATTCCTGTAAATCGATGATCGAATTTTCGATTATTCGCCGTAGAATAATAATAAAGTTGCTGCGTATCAGAAACAGAAAGTCTTTGTCTTATTCTATTTGAAGTATAATCTTTTGATTGTTTTTTTATAGCTAAAGCTTTTTTATTGCTATTTTCATTTTTACAAGAAGTAGAGCAGATTAATAATCCAATAAAGCTAAGTTTGAAAATAGTATCATAGCCAGCATAAGCTAAATCTTTGCTAGAAAATTAGGCATTTCAATCAGTTTTAATAAAATTAAAGACCAAATTTATGACTAATAAAAATGAGTTATTTACGGAAAACCGTAAACGGAGTGTTTTTTTGTAAGTAATTTAAAGAGGAAACAGCTGAGTTAGTAAGGGTTTGATTTATATTAGTCCCATATCTTTAGCAATAGCAATAAGTTGTACATTATTATTTGCTTTGAAGTATGTTTTTAGTTTATTAGTGCGTTTTTCTATACTACTATTACTTATTAGGCGTTATTCCTGAATTTTTTAATTCAGTTGCAATTTCGTTTAATATTAAGCCTTTTGATAGTAATGTTAGTAATGAAATGTCGTAAGATTCAATTTCGATTATTGATTTCTCTGTTAAAGCATTCGCTACTGTTTTGGGTAATAGTATTCTAGTTTCGTTATTGTAAATGCTGTTGATTGCTTTTTTGAGTTCTTCTACACTGTTTCTTCCTTTTACTACATAAGCATTAAGTTCCAAATTGTTAAATAATGACTTTATTTTAAAAGATTTGTCTTCAATTGAAAACACAATTGTTTTAATATCAGGTTGTGTTTTTTTTACAGCAGCAATGAGTTCTTCGCCATTGATGAGCTTGTTTTCTCTGTGGTCTTGTTTAAAAGACAAGTCACTTATTAATAAGTCGAATGGTTCATTGTCTGCCTGGGCTTTTTTAATTTTAATATATAAGCATCATCACAATATTTTACGTGCTGGATATTGGCTATAGACAAGCCTTCTAAAGTGTGTATAATGGTTTGGCTAATAGAATCTAAATCCTCGGCAATTAATACTTTTTTAAACATATTGACTTAATTATATTGGTATAGTCATATTTATTTTAACTCCATTGCTTACTTTACTATCAAAAGTAATCGTTCCATTGATTGCTATAATGCTACTTTCTACATTTTGAAGACCATTTTTCTTGATTTTTTCATCAAGATTTATTCCTATTCCATTGTCAAAGTAGTTTATAAACAAATTGTTTTCCTGCTTTTTAAATGATACAATGACTACGCTGCATTGACTGTGTTTTTTCATGTTTACTAATAGCTCTTGAAGAACACGATAGATTGTGATTTTTTTAAAGTTTTCTAAGCTTGTCCAATCTATTTCATCTAATCCATTAATCATAAGATTTATCGAATGATGGTCAAAACCTGAAATCATCTCTTTTAAGTTGGAGGAGAAAAGACTCCCCGTTTCGATTAGGTTGTTTTCTCTCGAAATATTTCTTGTTGTAGTATAGATACTGTCCAAACTGTCAAGTAATTTTTCAGCATTGTTAGGAGTGGATAAGTCTTGAGTTTCTGCAAAAGCAATCGTTTGGTAGATATCATTGGCCAATTCATCATGCAATTTTTTGGCAATTCTAATTTCGGTATTATAGGCGGTTTTAAGTTTTTCTTTTTTGTTTTTCTCAATCAGATAATAATAAACAAAGCCCAAAATAATTATTATGATTACGATTATAAATACGATTACTATGTTTTTGTTTTTCTCTAATTCCTGCTGTAGCTCTTTTCCGCCTTTAAGTTTACGGTTTTCTTCTTTTTCTTTTTTAGAATCGTATTTTAGTTTGGCAAAATAATTTTTCGCTTTTTGCCTAACTACAGTAATACTGTCATTAATATTAACATAAGTAAGAGAGTATTTTTTTAATTCTTCTCCAGAACTGTTTTTTATTAAAAAACCTAAGGCTTGTAGGCGATCGTCAGGATTGTTATATTCTGTCGCTTTTTGATAATATAAGTCAGCATATTTTATAGCTTTTTTTTTGGCATGAGCTTGGTAATATTTATATAAGTAATGATAGTTTGTTGCTAAATTATAA
Source organism: Flavobacterium undicola (assembly GCF_009909155.2). Lineage (GTDB taxonomy): Bacteria > Bacteroidota > Bacteroidia > Flavobacteriales > Flavobacteriaceae > Flavobacterium > Flavobacterium undicola. Next base: position 5,261 of record NZ_JAAAPM020000023.1, on the reverse strand, counting down.
TCATCATCTGCAGTGGAATCCATATTAAAATTCATCTCTAACGATTTATTTAAATAATTAATTGCATTAGGGTTGCCGATTTTAATATAGCAATATCCTATGTTGTTTAAAAGGTTTGAATGGTAGTATTTGTTTGTTTTTATTTCTTGTCCTTTTAATATTGGTTCGTATATTTCTAAAGCTTTTTTGAAATCTCCTTTCTTGCTGTATGCATAAGCTATATTAAGAACATCTGATAGTTTTTTTATTTTACTTACATTGAAGGATAATGCTTTTTTGTGATAGTATATTGCATCATCGTAATTGTGTAAATAAGAATAGTTACTAGCCAACATGCCATAGAATTTCCATTTATATCTATCGTTGTTTGATTTGTCGACAAATGAAAGCGTTTCTACAATGGAGCTTTCAGCGCCTGAATAGTCTCCTTGTAGCTGCTGAGATGTTATTAAAATAAACATCGCAATGGTATATTTTTTACTTTCCTTTTCAGGATTGATTATTAGTTTTGTCTTATTGGCATAATAAAATGCACTATCATATTTAGAATTGTCGTAATAATCGTTGGCAAGTTTGTAGTATTGATCAACTAGTTTTGAATTGTAGTTTGTATTCCTAATGACTTCTTTTTTCTTCTCACAGGATTGTAAAGAGAAAAAAATAACGATTAAAATTATGTAAATAGGGTAGAGATTTTTTTTGACTATCATAGTACGAAAATACAGATTTATCCGATGTTATAAAAATGATTTTTCTATATCTGTTATGTTTCCTTTGATTGTTTAAATAAAAAAATCCCTTATCAAACGATAAGGGATTTTATATAAGTAAGTAGTCTTAAATTGAGTTGATAAAACGTTTATTTTACTTTATTAAGTACAGCTTTGAAAGCTTCTGGGTGGTTCATAGCTAAATCAGCAAGAACTTTTCTGTTCAATTCGATTCCGTTAGCTTTTACTTTACCCATGAATTGTGAATAAGACATTCCTTCTAATCTAGCTCCAGCGTTGATACGTTGAATCCATAAAGCACGGAAATTTCTTTTGTTCACTTTTCTATCACGGTATGCATAGCACATTGCTTTTTCTACCGCATTCTTTGCAACTGTCCAAACGTTTTTACGTCTACCAAAGAAACCTTTGGCTTGCTTCATTATTTTTTTTCTTCTTGCTCTTTTAGCAACTGAATTTACCGATCTTGGCATAATTTTATTGTTTTTTTGTAGCAGGCGTCCCGAATTTAATCAAGGGAACTTACAGCCATACTCCAAGGTTATTGAAATTGTTTTTAACCTAAAGAATAAAAAAGTTTGAGGTTAGAAGTTAGAGGTTAGAGGTTTTAAAACTCATAACAAATAACTTTTAACGATTAACAATTATATAATTCTTAATTGTTGTTTGATGCTTTTCATATCTGTTTTGTGAACTAGCGCTGAGTGAGTCAAAGCTAATTTACGTTTTTTAGATTTTTTAGTCAAGATGTGACTTTTAAAAGCGTGTTTTCTTTTGATCTTTCCAGAACCAGTAACTTTGAAACGTTTCTTGGCGCTAGACTTGGTTTTCATTTTAGGCATTTTTTCCTAGTGTTTTAATTTATTCTTACTTACTTATTTATTTTGAGTTACTAAGAATCTAAGAAACTGAGTTACTGAGTTTTTCCCAGTTACTCAGCAACTCAGGTGCTTAGTGTCTTATTTTTTCTTTTTCGGAGCAATGAACATAATCATTCTCTTTCCTTCAAGAACTGGCATCGCTTCTACTTTACCATATTCTTCTAAATCCGTAGCTAATCTTAATAACAAGATTTGACCTTGATCTTTATAAATAATCGAACGTCCTTTAAAGAAAACAAATGCTTTTAATTTAGCACCTTCTTTTAAGAATTTTTCAGCGTTCTTTCTTTTAAACTCATAATCATGCTCATCTGTTTGAGGACCAAAACGAATTTCTTTAACGACAACTTGTGAAGATTTCGCTTTTAGAATTTTTTCTCGTTTCTTTTGCTCATAGACAAACTTTTTATAATCCATGATTTTACAAACCGGTGGATCTGCATTTGGTGAAATTTCAACTAAATCTAGTTCAAACTCGTCCGCTAATCTTAATGCTTCGGAAAGTTTAAAAACTCCAGGCTCAATGTTTTCACCTACAAGCCTTACTTCTTGCACTCCACGGATAAGATTGTTTATCCTGTGTGCATCTTTTTTTTCTACGCGAGGTTGAAAACCTCTGTTGCTTCTTATTGCTATGACTTTTAAATTTAAGTTAAACTGTAAATACTTTTAATGTTTTGTTTATTTCTTCGTTTACAATCGAAGCAAATTCTTCTATTGTTACGCTGATATTTCCTTTTCCTTCTTGACCTTGACGACGGATAGAAATGGTTCCGTTTTTCTCCTCTTCCTCACCAACGATAAGCATAAATGGGATTTTTTGCAATTCAGCATCCCTAATTTTCTTACCAATTGTCTCGCTTCTGTTGTCAATTAGCCCGCGAATTTCGTGAATTTCCAGCAAATCTAAAACTTTTTTAGCATAATTTTCATATTTCTCGCTCAAAGACAATATAATAGCCTGTTCAGGCATAAGCCAAAGAGGGAAATTTCCTGCTGTATGTTCCAGTAAGATAGCGATAAAGCGTTCCATAGATCCAAAAGGAGCTCTGTGAATCATAACTGGGCGATGCAATTCGTTGTCAGAACCTTTATAGGTTAATTCGAAACGCTCAGGTAGGTTGTAGTCAACTTGGATTGTTCCTAGTTGCCATTGTCTTCCTAATGCGTCTTTCACCATAAAATCTAATTTCGGTCCGTAGAAAGCAGCTTCGCCGTATTCAACAACGGTATTTAAACCTTTGTCAGCGGCAGCGTTGATAATAGCATTTTCAGCTTTTTCCCAGTTTTCATCTGTACCAATATATTTCTCTCTGTTCTCTTTGTCTCTTAATGAAATTTGAGCAGTAAAGTTTTCGAAACCTAATGAGCCAAATACATAAAGAACAAGGTCAATTACTTTTTTGAATTCATCGTCTAATTGCTCCGGAGTACAAAAAATATGCGCATCATCTTGAGTAAATCCTCTTACACGAGTTAAACCATGTAATTCGCCAGATTGTTCGTATCTGTAAACAGTACCAAATTCAGCATAACGCTTTGGTAAATCTTTGTACGACCAAGGTCTTACATTGTAGATTTCACAGTGGTGAGGACAATTCATAGGTTTTAATAAAAACTCTTCGCCTTCGGCAGGAGTGTTTATTGGTTGAAAACTATCAGCTCCATATTTTGCATAGTGACCAGAAGTTACATAAAGTTCTTTTTGACCAATATGTGGAGTAACTACTTGCTCATAACCAGCTTTCTTCTGCGCTTTTTTCAAGAATTGCTCTAATCGATCTCTTAAAGCAGCTCCTTTTGGTAGCCATAAAGGTAGGCCTTGGCCTACTTTTTGAGAAAAAGCAAACAATTCCAGTTCTTTTCCTAATTTACGGTGGTCGCGACGTTTTGCTTCTTCAAGAAGTAAAAGATACTCAGTTAAGTCTTTTTGTTTTGGAAAAGAAGTTCCGTAAACACGAGTCAACTGTTTGTTTTTTTCATCACCTCTCCAGTAAGCGCCAGCAACACTCATCACTTTCATGGCTTTGATAAGTCCAGTGTTTGGGATGTGACCTCCACGACATAAGTCAGTAAAAGTATCGTGATCACAAAAAGTGATTGTTCCGTCTTCTAGATTCGAAATTAATTCTGTTTTGTATACATTGTCCTTATATAGTTCTAAAGCTTCTGCTTTAGTAACAGGGCGAAGTTTGAATTCGTGTTTTCCTCTCGAAATTTCCAAAACACGGTCTTCGATTTTCTTGAAATCTGCTTCGGTGATTTTTTGATCTTCAAAATCCACATCATAATAAAAACCATTAGCGATAGCTGGACCAAGAGTTAATTTAATTCCTGGATACATTTCTTCAAGAACTTGTGCCATCACGTGAGAAGTAGAGTGCCAAAAAGCTTTTTTGCCTTCTAAATCATTCCATGTATATAATGTAAGACTGCCGTCCGTCGTTAAAGGAGTTACTGTTTCTATAGTTGTACCATTAAAAGAAGCCGAAATTACATTTCTTGCAAATCCTTCGCTAATGCTTTTAGCAACATCCATCGGAGTCGCGTCTGGCGCAAACTCTCTAACTGACCCATCGGGCAAAGTAATCTTAATCATTGTTAGTTTAATTTTGAGAATGCAAATATAGAGTATTAGAAAAATACATACAATATATATTATAGTATGTTTCTTGGAATCCAAGTCTAAATAAAAAAGCTTACCTATATATGTATTGTTTTTTGAAGCTATTTCCCGCTATTCACTACAATCTTCCTTGTCCCGTTTTAAAAAAAAACGGGGCAAGAAAGGATTTTCGTTGCTATCTGCCTGTCGGCAGACAGGTCGGGGCTAGGGTAAAGGCTAGAAAAGGCTGTTTTGTTCTTGAAAATGGATGAATTCTTTTCATAAACTAATGTAGTAAAGTCTAATTAATCGCTGTAGAAAGACAAAATGAGCCTTGAGCTTTTAAAATGCTTAAAAAACTCGCAATTTAAACTTCATGTTATCAATGTGTTAAAAAAAAGATTGAAAATACTTCCGAAAATCTATTGTCAAAACGAATAAAGGTTCTACTTTTGCACCCGCAACAACGCAGACGTTCATTAAAATACTGACAGACAAATAAGCTTAATTAGAAAATTAATTTCTTAAAAAAAAGCTTCAAAAAGTTTGTGAGATTTAAAAACAGATGTTACATTTGCACCCCGCAAAAGCGGCAAGTTATTTGAAAAACTGCTAAGAGATTTGAGAGAAAAACGAAGAAAAAAATCTTCAAAAAAAACTTTAAAAATTTCTTGCGAGATTAAAAAGAAGTTGTACTTTTGCACCCGCTTCGGGAAACACGCCAAGCGCGTTAAACGAAACGAAAAGAAACTGAAATAAATTCAGTTTAAACAAGAAGAACACGTTCCTAGACATATTGAATTGACAGCCGTTTTGAAAGAGATTTCAAAACAAAAGAATAAGAGTAATAGAATCGAGAGATTAGAATAAACCACTAGAATCTTCAGTCAAAATAAATAGAATTAGATTTATCTAATTCGCATAATATACGATGAAGAGTTTGATCCTGGCTCAGGATGAACGCTAGCGGCAGGCTTAACACATGCAAGTCGAGGGGTATTGGTTTTCGGACCAAGAGACCGGCGCACGGGTGCGTAACGCGTA
>NZ_JAAAPM020000022.1 GCF_009909155.2 Flavobacterium undicola | reverse complement strand
CTGATTAAATTTTTCAGAATATAGAATGTAGACTACGAATTCATCCATATAAATATATTTTTAAACAAAAAAACACCAGCTTTTCAGTGGTGTTTTCTTAGTAGCGGGAACAGGACTCGAACCTGTGACCGCCTCGGCGGATATGAGCCTTCTGAATTAAAAATTTTATTCCATAAAAAAAGCCTCATATTTCTATGAAGCTTTTCTAGTAGTCCGCCGCAGCGGAGACTCGAACCTGTGTCCGCCTCGGCGGATATGAGCCCGACGAGCTATAAGTTTTGAATAATATTTTTAATAAATTCTCGCCCTATTCCAGTTTTTAAATGTTTTTCTCTGTTCATGGCTTCGGTTTTGGAATCGAAAAATTCAACATGTATAACTATCCAAGGTCTGAATTTTAAGGTATAGCCTTTGTTACTTAGGTGATTGTGTGATTTGAACCGTTCTATTAAATTGGATGTAAAGCCAGTGTAATTCTTATTGAATTTTTCGGAATATAAAATGTAAACAACAAATTCTTCCATGAGTTTTTTATCTATAAATATAAATAAAAAAAGTAGTGTGAAACCTTTGTTTTAGGGCAAAAAAAAAGAGAACTTAAATAAGTTCTCTTTCTAGTAGCGGGAACAGGACTCGAACCTGTGACCTTCGGGTTATGAGCCCGACGAGCTGCCTACTGCTCTATCCCGCGATGTATTTTCAATTTTTTCTATTTAGAACTTGTGTCCGCCGTGGCGGATATGAGCTCTTTGATTTGCCTACTGCTCTATCCCGCGATGTGCGTTTTGTAATCTCAATAAGGCTACCTTAGTAGCGGGAACAGGACTCGAACCTGTGACCTTCGGGTTATGAGCCCGACGAGCTGCCTACTGCTCTATCCCGCGATGTTTCGGGTGCAAAGATACACATAAATTCGAGATATCCAATGCCTAATTTTAAAAAATGTTTTATTTCAGCTATTAGCCTGATACAGCCCTCTTTTCAGTGTTAGAATTAAAGAGTAAGGGGTCTAAAGTAGTTTCTGATGCCTAGTAAAGCTATTTGTTTTCTTTTAAAAATTTATGCTAACGCAAAAACAGCATTTTTAGGTTTTTAATTCGTAACTTAGAAGTAGTAATTTTTTGTTTCTGATTTTTAGCTATTTAGCTGTTAATTTTCAAGAAATTTACCCATTATTAAAGTACAGGATTAATTACTAATCTGTGAATTTTACAACTTTTTTCTAAAGTTTTGCAAGTCTTTATAAGCAAAACTGCTCGAATTTTACATAATCAGTTTAAAAAATAAAAGAACTTGAAATTATACATTAAATATATGGTCAGCAATCGCTGTAAAATGGCCGTGAAAGAAGAATTAAAAAAACTGGGGCTGCACTTTATCGTTGTTGATTTAGGTGAAGTAGAGATTATGGAAAATATTTCTATGGAGCAATGGCAGGAACTCAAAGCTAATCTGCTTCATTCAGGACTCGAATTGATGGATGATAAGAAAGCGATGCTTATTGAAAAAATCAAAAATATAATTATAGAAATGGTTCATCATTCGGATGAAATTATCAAAGTTAATTTTTCGGATTATTTAAGCGAAAAAATGAAGCACGACTATACCTATTTGTCCAATTTATTTTCAGAAGTACAGGGAACTACCATTGAGCATTTCATTATTTCCCATAAAACGGAGCGTATCAAAGAATTAATTATTTACGGAGAACACAATATCACTGAAATTGCTTGGAAAATGGGGTACAGCAGTGTGGCGCATTTATCCAGTCAGTTTAAGAAAGTAACAGGTCTTTCGCCTTCTCATTTTAAACAATTGAAAGATAAAAGACGCAGTCCAATTGAAGAAATTGGAAATGTAAAACATCTCAATTAATTTTTGCAAGATACAATGAAACTCATTTTTGAAAAAAATACAAGCCTTTTTTATATTCTCTCAGCGATTTTATTGAGTACGGTTTTGGCAATTTTCTATGCTAACAGTCAAAAAGAAATTGACTCTACTGGAAAAATGATTCATGCTCAGGAAATTATTAGTAAAAGTAATGAGGTGTTATTGAATGTCCTTAATACTGAAACTGGATTTAGAGGTTATTTACTGTCGGGAAATGCAGTTTTTTTAGCCCCTTATAATGAAGCAAAAACTAAAATCAGTACCAATTTAGAGGTTTTGTCAGGCTATACCAAAGACAATCCAGAAGAACAAAATAGAATCAGTCTATTAAAAAAAGCGGTAGCCGACAGATTAGTATTTACGAACAAATACATTGATGACCCAAAAACTATTTTATTGAATAATGCCAAAAAAACGGCAATTATTGAAGAAGGAAAAAATCTTACGGACAAAATCAGAAATGCAGTTAAGGCAATTAACGACGAAGAATTTAAATTGCTGAAGATTAGTAAAATTGAAAATGAAAAGAATAATCAATTTTCAGGATTACTCTTTTTATTACTACTCATTTTTTTGGTTGCCATTTTTATTTTTGTGGTTCTAATTATAAACAATCAAAAAGTAAAACACAGTGTATTAGAAACTCATACTGCCGATCAAAAAATGGCTTCTCAATATTCTTTGAGTCTTATTGAAGCCAGTCTAGATCCATTAGTTACCATTAGTATTACTGGTAAAATTATGGATATGAATCAGGCATTGGTAAATATTACAGGTATTGAACGTTCAGCATTAACGGGTTCTGATTTTTTTGATTATTTCACTGAACCGCAAATGGCACGTGAAGTATATGAGGAAGTATTCGATAAAGGTTCGGTTGCCGATTCACCACTCACACTTCGTCATAAAGACGGAAAATTGACCGATGTTTTATTCAATGGGTCGGTGTATAAAGATGATAATGGAATTGTACAAGGCGTTGTGATTGTTGCCAGAGATATCGCGGAACAAAAGTGGGCACTGGATTTACAAAATGCCAATAAAAAATTAGCTTTTCAAAACAGAGAAAAAGAGAAACGAGCCAATGAATTGATTCTTGCTAATGAAGAACTGGCGTATCAAAATGAAGAAAAAGAAAATCGTGCGGCTGAATTAATTATCGCTAACAAAGAACTTCTTTTTCAAAACAAAGAAAAGATAAAACGAGCTGATGAATTGATTCTTGCTAATGAAGAGCTGGCGTATCAAAATGAAGAAAAAGAAAATCGTGCGGCTGAATTAATTATCGCTAACAAAGAACTTCTTTTTCAAAACAAAGAAAAGATAAAACGAGCCGATGAATTGATTCTTGCTAATGAAGAGCTGGCGTATCAAAATGAAGAAAAAGAAAATCGTGCGGCTGAATTAATTATCGCTAACAAAGAACTTCTTTTTCAAAATAAAGAAAAGATAAAACGAGCCGATGAATTGGTTATTGCCGACATCGAACTGGACTTTCAAAACAAAGAAAAAGAAAAACGGGAAATTACAAATAAAAAGCTTGAAGCACTTAACTATTCGGCAAAATTGGCTTCTCAATATTCTTTGAGTTTAATTGAAGCCAGCCGTGATCCATTGGTTACTATAAGCCCCGAAGGCAAGATTACCGATATGAATGAAGCGACAGTAATTATTACCGGAATGACACGAGAAGAGCTTATAGGCTCCGACTTTTTTGATTATTTTACAGATCAACAAATGGCACGTGAAGTATATCAAGAGGTCTTCAAAAAAGGATCAGTTGCCGATGCGCCGCTTACCTTGCGAAATATAAATGGCAAATTGACTGATGTATTATTCAATGGATCCGTATATAAAGATGATAATGAAAACGTATTGGGAGTGGTAATTGTAGCCAGAGATGTTACCGACCAAAAAAGGTTTGCGACAGAATTGATAGAGGCAAGAATATTTGCTGAACTGGCTACTGAAATTGCCGAAGAAGAAAAACGAAATGCCCAAGCCGCTACATTAATTGCCGAAAATGCCGTAAAAGCAAAACAGCAATTTTTGTCTAATATGAGCCACGAAATCCGCACACCGATGAATGCTATTATCGGATTTACTAAAGTGGTATTGAAGACCGATTTGACAGACAAACAAAAGGAATATTTATCAGCCATAAAAATGAGTGGTGATGCCTTAATAGTGCTTATTAATGATATTCTTGATTTAGCAAAAGTAGATGCAGGAAAAATGACATTTGAGCAGGTTCCGTTTAAATTATCGGTCTCTATTTCGGCCATGCTGCATATTTTTGAAACAAAAATTCAGGAAAAAAACTTAGAATTAGTTACAGAATATGATGCCAATATTCCAAAGGTATTACTGGGAGATCCTGTTCGTTTGCATCAAATTATTTTAAATTTAGTGAGCAATGCAATTAAATTTACGTCTAAGGGGAGAATCACGGTGAGCGTTCTTTTGCTTAATGAAGACGAAGAAAGTGTCACGGTTAAATTTGCTATTGCCGATACAGGAATAGGAATAGAAGAAGCTAAAATTGATACTATTTTTGATGATTTTCAGCAAGCCACCAGCGGAACTTCCAGATTATATGGAGGAACAGGATTAGGACTGGCCATCGTTAAACAACTGGTGGAACCGCAAGGCGGAACTGTAAGTGTAAAGAGTAAAATTGGCGAAGGCTCTACTTTTAGTTTTGTATTGCGTTTTCTAAAAACAAATGTGGATGCGGAACAGGAAACTGAAATAATAGAACTGGACACAGAAGTCAAGAGTATCAAAGTATTGGTTGTTGAAGATATGCCCCTGAACCAATTATTGATGAAGACCCTTTTGGAGGATTTTGGTTTTGAACGCGATATTGCTGAGAATGGAAAAATTGCCATCGAAAAACTCCAGGAAGAATCGTATGATGTCATTTTAATGGATTTACAAATGCCTGTTATGAATGGGTTTGATGCCACAGAATACATTAGAAATACCTTGAAGTTAGATATTCCGATTATTGCTTTAACGGCTGATGTAACTACCGTTGATTTGGCAAAATGCAAAGCCGTAGGAATGGACGATTATATTGCAAAACCTGTTAATGAGCGCTTGTTGTATCACAAAATTGTTGACATTGTAAAAAATAAAGGGATTTCAAAAGCTACTAAAAATAGAACTAAAAAGGTAAAAATAAAATGTACCAATCTAGATTATTTAAACATTCGTACAAAATCCAATCCGAAATTAATGATGGAAATGATTTCCATCTATATGCAGCAAACACCGCCATTAGTAGATGCGATGAAGCAAAGTATTCTGGATAAAGATTGGGAATTATTGGGTGCTTCAGTACATAAAATGATTCCGTCTTTTGCCATAATGGGTATGAATCCGGATTTAGAAATAGTATCCAGAAAAATACAGGAAGCTGCAAATACCAATCAATTTACGGACGAAACAGCCAAAATGGCTATCCAATTAGAGACTGTCTGTATGCAAGCTTGCGAAGAATTAGCAATAGAATTTAACCTTATTAAAAACGCTGCATTGTGAAAAATGAAAATAAAATAAAACTGTTCTTGGTAGATGATGATGCCTTGTTTTTGAAATCATTGGAAATTGAATTTATGGAACAAGCTGATTTCTACATTGAAACCTATTCAACCGGAGAACTTTGTGTAGCGAATTTGTCAAATAAGCCTGATGTTATTATTTTGGATTATCAATTGGACGGTATCGATAAAACGGCGATGAACGGCATAGCAACATTGGATAAAATAAAAGCTTTTAATCCAGATATTCCGGTAGTAATGTTGTCCTCACAGGATAAAATTGAAGTCGCTGTAAAATGTATGCACCACAAAGCTTTTGACTATGTGGTTAAAAGTGAAACTGCTTTTATGCGTTTGCAAAAAATCATCCCTACCATTTTCAAATATAAAAAAATGGAAAAAGAACTGAGTTGGTATATGGATAGAATGTAATTGCTTAAGGGGTTTATAATTACTCCTGATTTTTTATAATACTAAGAGCCTGTTTAAAATTCATCAAAATTAACTTCCCCAATCCCTAAAGGGTGTAATTTTGATGAATTTTCATGAAATTTTCCGCCCTTTAGGGACGGGGAAAAGAAAATTTCTTTTTTTAAAATAAATTTAAACAGGCTCTAAGATTATATTTTAAATTGTGTAAGAAATTCTGTTTGTTATTCTTGAAATGCGTGAATAATAGAAGTCTTATATAGAATTGTGTAATAGATTTCAGGAGAAATTAAGCCAACTTTGTACTTTAAAAAGATTAGATTTTATATATAACAACTCTTTAAATTAAACATCATGAATCTAAAAAGAATCTTTGGAGCATTGCTCACAGCCCTTGGAATAGGTGGTCTTATCTATACTGCTATGGTTTTTACCGATACAGCAGGTAGTGAAAGAGATGTAAAACAGCTTATTATTTACGGGGTACTTGGTATCGTATTTTTCGTTTCAGGTATTAGCCTTGTTCGTACAACAAAAGACGAATCATAGGCAATATAATCCTGAGTTGAAAATACTAATAATTGAATTTCACAATTGATATTTATGATTTAGTATAATTGTGGAAGGAGAATTTAGAGGAATAAATTTTAGTTTGGAGGCTGTCTTTTTTGAGACAGTCTCTTTCTTTTTTGGAATTTAAATTTTAGGTTTTAAAAAACACTAAAAGGGTAAAAGTGTGAATATTATAACTTTTTATAAAAGTAATATAACTTCTTTGGTGTTATAAAACCGATATTTATAGTTGATTGGTATTGAGTTGATTACTGAAATTGAAATATGATAAAAGTAAAAAAAGACGGGATTATACTCATGAAAACAACACTTCTTTTTGAAAATAAAGGGGTGTTAAATCCTGCTGTCATCAGAGAAGGAGCTTTTGTTCATCTATTTTATAGAGCGGTAAGTCAAGGGAATTTTTCCAGCATAGGCTATTGCAAATTAATGGGACCTTTAGAAGTAGAAGAACGGATGAAATCGCCATTGCTTATTCCTGAATTTGATTATGAAAGTCACGGAATGGAAGATCCAAGAATAGTGAAAATAGAGGACTTGTATTATCTCACTTATACGGCTTATGATGGTCTAAATGCATTGGGAGCATTGGCAACTTCTAAAGATTTAATTCATTTTGAAAAAAGAGGAATTATTATTCCTCAAATTACGTATGAAGAATTTGATGACTTGGCAGAAACAAAAGGCGAATTAGAAGAGAAATATTATCGCTACAATCAGCACAGTCATATTTTTGAAAAAGAAGGATTGAAAATGCTATTAAGGGACAAAAATCTTATTTTTTTTCCAAGAAAAATCAACGGTAAGTTTTGTTTTCTTCATCGCATCAAACCCGAAATACAAATTGTGATTGGAATTGAATCATTAGAGGATTTATCCGAAGAGTTTTGGAAAAATTATTTCATTCATTTCAAGGATCATATCCTGTTTTCTCCAAATCATGACCATGAAATAAGTTATATCGGTGGAGGCTGTCCACCTATAGAAACAGAACAGGGCTGGCTTATCATTTATCACGGCGTTCACGTATCGATAAACGGCTATGTTTATTCGGCTTGTGCAGCTTTATTGGATTTAGAAAATCCAAAAATAGAAATTGCGCGATTGCCTTATCCATTATTTAAACCAGAGGAAATTTGGGAATTAAAAGGTGAAGTAGATAATGTGTGTTTTCCAACGGGAGCAGTAGTTTTTGACGATACATTATATATTTATTATGGTGCAGCCGATGAAAGAATTGCTTGTGCATCAATGAGTTTGTCCGAATTGCTGAAAGAATTAATGCTAAATAAAAAATAAAATGAGGAATAAAGTAGAAATCAAGCGCAGTCATTTATTTTCGACCAAAAGACATCTTAAAATGAGTTCTGATACTAAATTAAATTTAAAAAGAACTGAAATCAACTTGCCTGAAATTTTATTTATGACCACTTTTCCACCCCGGGAATGTGGTATTGCAACCTATTCCCAAGACTTAATTTTGGCATTAAACAACAAATTTAAAAAATCGTTTGCTATAAAAATTGCTGCTTTGGAATTGAAAAATGAAAAGCACAATTATAAAGAAGATATATATGCCGTTTTAGAAACAGACAATCCTGATTCCTATGTAGAATTAGCTGAAAATATCAATAAAAATCCAGCGATTGAAATTGTTTTAATTCAACACGAATTTGGTTTGTTCAGAGGAAATGAAGCCGATTTTATGTTGTTTTTAAAAGCGATTCATAAACCAAAAATTGTGGTTTATCATACTGTCTTACCCCGTCCTGACGAAAAGTTCAAAACGCAAGTTCAGGAAATCAATACTACTGTGGATGCCTTTATTGTAATGACTAATAATTCGGCAAGAATATTAGAAAATGATTATCAGGTTTTGCAGGATAAAATTACGGTTATTCCACACGGAACGCATTTAGTAGAACATTTGAACAAACAAACGCTGAAAGAAAAATACAATTTATCAGGACGAAAAATAATTTCGACTTTTGGATTGTTGAGTTCCGGAAAATGTATTGAAACCACTATAAACGCCTTGCAAACCATTGTCAAAGAACAGCCAAATGTATTGTTTCTTATCATTGGAAAGACACATCCAACGGTTTTTAAAAACGAAGGAGAAAAATACAGAAATTCTCTTAAAACAAGTATTGAAGAGTTAAAATTAGAAAACAATGTACAATTCGTTGATGCCTATTTGCCTTTGGATTCACTTCTGGAATATTTACAGTTAACAGATGTTTATCTTTTTACCTCTAAAGATAGAAATCAGGCTGTAAGTGGCACTTTCTCTTATGCTATAAGCTGCGGTTGTCCAATTATTTCGACTCCAATTCCACACGCTGTTGAAGTATTGAAAAACGGAACAGGGATTATAGTGGATTTTGAAAATCCAGAACAATTAGCAGAACAAGTTATTCTTTTGTTGAATGATGTGCAATTACGCAAGAACATTTCGGCAAATGGCATTCATAAATTAGCGCCAACGGCTTGGGAAAATTCGGCCATTGCACACGCTTTGTTATTCGAAAAAATGGGAGATCAGAGAATCGTTTTGAATTATAAAATTCCCGAAATCAATCTGAATCATTTCAAGAATTTAACAACTTCGTTTGGAATGATTCAGTTTTCAAAAATCAATCAGCCTGATTTGGATTCGGGTTATACTTTGGATGATAATGCACGCGCTTTGGTAGCCATGTGCCAACATTTTGAGTTGACAAATGACGAAGCGGATTTAGAATATATCAAACTGCATTTCAATTTTATAAAATTCTGTTTTCAATCGGATGGTTATTTTTTGAATTATGTAGATGAAAATAAAAAGTTCACCAAACAAAACAGTGAAAACCTTGCCGATGCTAACGGAAGAGCGATTTGGGCTTTGGGATATTTAATTTCTATAGGTGATTTATTGCCGCCAGATTTGAATGAAAAAGCACTTTCAATGATGCAAATGGCATTGACAAATGTGAATAAAATTCATTCTACCCGGGCAATGGCTTTTATTATAAAAGGAATCTATTACAGTAATTTGAGAAATAATTCTATTGAAAATGTTTCTCTGATTGAGCATCTTGCAAATAAGTTAGTTCAAATGTACAAGCATGAAACAAAAGAGGATTGGCAATGGTTTGAGAGCTATCTTACTTATGCTAATAGTATTTTATCAGAAGCGATGTTGTGTGCTTATTTAGCAACGGGACAGAATATTTACAAAGAAATTGCTAAAAAATCTTTTGATTTCTTATTGTCTAAAATATACAGAAATAATAGCATAAAAGTAATTTCAAACAAAGGTTGGTTAACCAATGGAGAAGTATTAAATCCTAAAAAAATAGGTGGCGAACAGCCCATAGATGTTGCTTATACTGTTCTTGCTTTGAGCAAATTTCATGATGTTTTCAAGGAAGAAGAGTATTTGCAAAAAATGGAAATTGGTTTTAGCTGGTTTTTAGGAAACAATCATTTAAACCAAATTATCTACAATCCTTGTACGGGAGGATGTTATGACGGTTTAGAAGAAGATTATATCAATTTGAATCAAGGCGCCGAATCAACGGTGAGTTATTTAATGGCAAGACTTACAATGGAAAAACAGTTCAAAATGAAAGATAGAAAACCCGCTGTTTACCAAGAAAAGAAATTGAAATCGGTTTATACGGTAAAGTCTCCAATTGAAAAATCATTACCTATTGGGTTGTGAAAAACAGGTATTACATCACTTTTATCTAAAGTTACATAATGCTTTCAAGTGTTAATGGCTTGGTTTTGTGTAGATAATGTTTTTAGGTTAATCCGCTGTCAGTTCGAGGTATAATTTTTATTCTAAAAAAAAAGTAATATAAAATGACCTTTATTCGGGACGAGTTATTTTCTTTTAGACTCGAGCCGAAGGCGAACAGAGCGAAGCTAATTCGAAAACTAATTTGACCGACGAGGAAGTGTAAGACTTGAAATCGAAGATTCATGAATACCGAAAAACAATAAGAACGCATGAATATTTTTTTGTTTCTTTTTTAATCAAGCAAAAAAGAAAATTAATAAATCTAATTTTTTACATTTAATAAAAACGTGATTGGTAGCGAAGTCGAGAACATTATCAATTTAATTATAAAAAATAATATTATGAAAACAGCAAGAAAATTAGGAATTGGGATGGATCATTCCAATGCCTGTTTAATTGAATTTAGTCCTGATTCATTCGAAATGAAAAACATCGAATCAAAATTTACCTCTCAGGAAAAAAAGCAAGCTTTATCGAAAAGTGAAAGCCTGATGCACCATAAGGAGAATCAACAACTATCCATCTATTATAAGAAACTGGCTGAGGTAATTAAGGGGTATAATGAAGTGGTTCTTTTTGGACCAACTGATGCTAAAGTTGAATTGTTTAATGTTTTGAACCAAGAAGAGGAATTCGGGAAGATCAAAATTGAAATTAAAAACACTGATAAAATGACCGAGAATCAAAAAATATCTTTTGTGAAAGAATATTTTTCAAAAGCATAGGTTTAAAATTCCAAAAATAATTTCAGAAAAACCTAAAATCACACTATTTTGACTGTCTATCTAAAAAATATTTTTATTGAATCGGGTAATATGACCCAATTTACCTTGAGGTTTTTTAGGGAACTTTTCAAACCTTCTTTTCAATGGAGGGAATTTAGCAGACAATGTTTCGCTGTTGGATGCAAAACGCTGGCATTAATAACCATCACAGGATTTATAATGGGATTGGTGATGACTATTCAATCACGACCAACATTGTTGAAATTTGGAGCTGAATCCTGGTTGCCCAGTATGGTTTCCTTGTCTTTAATCAGAGAAATTGCCCCGGTAATTACGGCGCTGATTTGTGCAGGAAAAATAGCTTCAGGTATTGGTGCCGAATTGGGTTCGATGAAAGTAACCGAGCAAATTGATGCTATGGAAGTTTCGGCAATTAATCCCTATAAATATTTAGTGGTTACCCGAATTTTAGCCACCACATTTATGGTGCCTATTTTGGTAATTTATGCTGATTTTATTGGGATTTATGGTGGATATATTGGCTACAACATACACGGAAGTATGACTTTGTTTCGTTATTTCTCAGAAGTATTGGAGCATCTTGAATTTTTAGATTTAGTACCCGCTTTTATCAAGACTTTCTTCTTTGGTTTTTTTATTGGATTAATAGGTTCTTATAAGGGGTTTAATGCCTCAAGCGGGACAGCAAGTGTAGGAATTGCTGCCAATGAAGCGGTGGTTGCAGCTTCACTTTCGGTCTTTATTATTGATATGTTGGCCGCACAATTAACCGATTTATTTTTCTGAAATTATGGAAGCACAGCCTATCATAGCCATCAAGAATTTATATAAATCTTTTGGCGAAAATAAAATTTTAAAAGGAATTAGTCTTACGGTAAACAAGGGAGAAGATTTGGTTATTCTGGGACGTTCAGGTTCTGGGAAATCAGTAACCATTAAATGTTTGGTGGGATTATTAGGATCTGATAAAGGAAAAATTGAAATTTTTGGTACAGAAATCACAAAATTAAAGGATGATGAACTCAATAAGATTAGGGCTAGAATTGGTTTTATGTTCCAAAATGGAGCTTTGTATGATTCTATGTCGGTAAGGCAAAATTTAACTTTTACATTAAAACACCATATTCGGAATTTAACTGAAGAAGCCATCAAAACTGAAATTATGGAAGCATTAGAAAGTGTTGGTTTAGAAGAAGCTATTGACAAAATGCCTTCGGAATTATCAGGCGGAATGAAAAAAAGAATTGCATTGGCCAGAGCCATTATTATTAAACCTGAGATTATTTTGTATGACGAACCCACTTCGGGTCTGGATACCATTACCTCAAGAGAAATTAGCGAATTGATATTATCGGTTCAAAAAAAATACAAAACAAGCTCCATAATTATTACTCATGATATGGCTTGTGCAAAAATGACTGGAAACAGAATTTTGATTCTGAAAGATGGACTAATTAATGCCGAAGGAACTTATGACAGCTTGGAAAAAAGCAAAGACGAATGGGTGCGTTCCTTTTTTATTTAATCAAAAAATGACAGGAATCATGAATAAAAGTGCTGGATCAAATTGGAAATTAGGAATGTTTGTAATCATTGGATTAATATTATTTGTTTTCACAATTTATTTTGTTGGAAAACAGCAGAATATGTTTGGTGCTACTTTTCAATTAAGATCAAAATTTAAAACAGTAAGTGGCTTAAAAATAGGAAACAATGTGCGTTTTTCGGGAATAAATGTAGGTACTGTCAGCGAAATCGAATTGGTAACAGATACTAGTGTAGTCGTGGTTTTAATAATAGAAAAAGAAGTACAAAAGTTTATTAAAACAGACGCTATAGCAAGTATAGGTTCTGATGGATTAATGGGAGATAAAGTGTTGACTATTTCACCGGGAACTTCATCTAATACAATCATCAAAGACAATGCTTATATTGTTTCAAAAGGGCCGTTAGAAATAGATGACTTGATGAAAAGTGTGAAAAAGAGCGTTGATAATGTTGAGATTATTACGGCTCAGTTGGCTGAATTTACCTATAAGCTGAATAATGGAAATGGTACATTGTCAAAATTGATGAATGATAAAAGTTTTGCAGTAAAACTGGATGCAACTATGTCTAATCTGCAATCCGGATCAAAAGGATTGAGTGAAAATATGGAAGCAGCAAAACATAATTTTTTACTAAAAGGCTATTTCAATAAAAAAGAAAAAGCCGCGGCAAAAAAGAAAGAAGAAGAGAAGAAAGAAGAAGAATTAAAGAAAGAAAAATAAGCTAACATGAATGCAAAAAAGAAACTAGGATAGTAGTTGGTGTAGTAGAAATACTAATTATTGGAGCTATTGTTATAAGTAAAAAAGAATAGTGCTTAATGTGTGAATACTGTAACTTAATCCGAAAGTTATATAGTACTTTCTCTTTTATAACTGTTCACCTTTGTAAGGTTAAGAAAAACACATTCTAGAAATCTCAGTTACAATTTCGGATATAGAAAATCGAAAAATCAACTGTGAATCAGTATAAGATTATTGTTATTCATGGGATGTTATATGAGAGGACTATTAAAAAATCATCACATAAAAACAAAATAAAATTGAAAAAAATAAAAAACATATACAGTTTCACCGAAAAAATTTTTGAAAGACTGGTTTCTTTAGCAACTTCCATTCTTGGGGATTCTATCACCTTTATTTTGGCTTTTTGTCTGGTGCTATTTTGGTGGATAAACCTTTTGTTTACTAGCCGGGATGTGCATCAAATTATTGGAGATATTATATTGGGACTTACTTTTTTGAGTTTGTTTATTATTCAAAAATCATTCAACAAGTTCTCGGGTTCCCTGCATTTGAAAGTAAACGAACTCGTTTCATCACATGAACCTGCAAATAATTCGGTAATTAATGCCGAAGGAAAGACAGAACGGGAAATAACGGAACTTTCTAAAGAATATTCAGAACTGGCGGAGCAAGTTAAAGAGGAGGGAGAAGAGGATGATAAAAATAAGACAACTTATACAAACTAACCTTTTATTTCATTTGCTTATACTAATATTAAGATTAAAATTTTCTAAAATCAGTGAAATATGTAAGTTCTTTCTAAAGTTATATAACACTTTTTCGAAGGAATGACCCCAACTTTGTAATGTCGTGAAACCATTTTGCGATTAAACTAAAAAGAGATGAACATCATAGAAATAAAAGGAAACTGGGATGAACAAAAAGAGAAGCTAAAACAAAAATTTGCTGCTTTAACGGATAATGATTTGTTATTTCTAGAAGGCAAAAAAGAGGAAATGATAGCAAGACTCCAAGTTAAACTGGGAAAAACAAAAGAAGAAGTATATAAAATTATCCAAGCATTATAAAAAAACATTGATGCTTTAGAACAAAAAAACAAAGATCTTAAAGTCAAAATGGAAACATATAAAAACGATGCAAACGCTGACTGTCAATCGTTTAAACGTGAATTTAATCATGATACAGATGAAGTAGGGCAGGCATTGAAAGATCTAAGAGTTGATAATAAACAATAATTAAAAAAATAGAAATCATGAGTAATCTACTTTATACCATTGCTGTTATTTTAGTCCTTTTTTGGGCTATCGGATTTTTTGCCTATAGCGCAGGATCAATCATTCACATCCTTCTTGTTATAGCAATTGTGGCTGTTTTGTTTCGAATTATTCAAGGAAGAAAATTATAAATAATTAAAAAAATATATTATGAATTCAAGTAAAGTATTATTAGGAGTTTTGGGTGGTATTGCCGCTGGTGCATTAGTTGGAGTCTTGTTTGCTCCTGATAAAGGAATAAAAACAAGAAAAAAAATTATGGACAAAGCTAATGATAGCAAAGATGCTTTGAAAGATAAATTTGATTCGTTGTTAGAATCGGTGAGTCAAAAATATGATAACATCTGGCAGGCAAAAGAAGAATTAATTACAGTAGGAGAAGCAAAGTCTAATTCCATGAAAAAAGAATGAAAAAACGTAGAAGGCTAAACTGTTTTTTATGTTTATATGGCATTGTCATAAAAAGGATAACTTTTAAAAATCGAGATTTTCATCTCGATTTTTTTTTTTGCTGTTTTTTAAAGTCTCTTATTCTTCAAAATTATCTCTAATGTTGTAATAAGTCACTGGTATAGCGGTGTTTATGGATTTGTATTATTTAAAAATGCGTGAATAATACAAGTCTTAGGTTTAATAGTATAATACTTTCCAGTCATAACAGACTAATCTTTGTATTGTGAAATGTTTAACATTTTAAAATTAATAAACCCCCAGAAAATGAAAACTAAAAAATTACTATTGACTATCGCAATACTATTTATTGCTTTAATTTCAGGCTGTGCAAATGATGATTTCGAAGAAGTCGTTGGTGTATGTCCAGTTGTATCAACAACGAACCCGCTCAACGCCGCTACTGGCATACCTTTGAGCCAAATAATCACAGCGACCTTCAACGAAGCGATGAATCCAGCAACTATTGACCAATCCTCATTTACTTTGACAGTTGCAGGAGTGCCGGTTTCTGGAGTAGTTACACTTTCTGGTGCAATTGCGACATTTACCCCAAACAGTCTTCTTGCCCCAAGCACAGTTTATGTAGCTAGAATTAAAACATCTGCCAAGGATTTAGCTGGTAATGCATTGCAGGCTGATTACGTTTGGACATTTACTACAGGTATTGTCCCTTTTGTAGTTTCTACTGATCCTGCGAACAATGCTACTGGAGTTGCGCTAAATAAAATTATTTCGGCGACCTTTAATATGCCAATGAATCCATTGACATTAGACGGTACAACATTTACCGTTAAAGAAGGTGCAAATGCGGTTTTAGGTGCTATTACCTATTCCGGATCAACGGTTTCTTTTGCGCCTTCTTTGCCATTATTAGCAAACAAAGTATATACGGTTACTATTACTAATGGTGCTAAAAATGTTGCCGGTACTGCGATGGCAAGTAATTATGTTTGGAGTTTTACAACGGTAATTCCTGTAATTGTTACGCCTCCTCCTATAAGTACAAGCGGTTTGTTCTTTGGTGTTTTCGGAGGAAATGCCGGAATAACCAATCAAGGATTATTTACCGTGGTCAATGGAAATATAGGAACAACTGCTGCTTCAACTTTGATGACAGGTTTCCAAGAAGTGTTGACAGGTGATGTATATACTATAACACCTCTTAATAAAGGACTTGTTACGGGTGAAATATTCGCAGCTGCACCAGCACCAGGAAATGCTACCAAAGCAGCAACTGCTTTAGCAGGATTAAATGCTGCCAGAGCTGCTTATTTAAGTATTTCTCCAGCGTCGATGCCGGGTGGTATTGATCCAGGAGCAGGAGAACTTGGAGGATTAACTTTGCCTCCGGGTGTTTACAAATCGAACAGTGGAACTTTTGATATCACTAACGGTGACCTTACATTGGATGCCAAAGGAGATCCCAATGCCGTATTCGTTTTCCAAACGGCTTCTGCTTTAACTGTAGGTGATTCAGCTCCAAGCAGTGTTAAATTGATTGGTGGCGCCTTGGCTAAAAATGTTTACTGGTATGTGGGTAGTTCAGCAGTTATTAACTACGCCGGAGGTGGAGTGATGACCGGAAATATTATCGCTAATTCTGGAGTGACTTTGTCTTCTCCTGCCAACAGTACAAATGCCAGTGTGACTACATTAAACGGTAGAGCGATTTCGCTGGTATCTTCAGTTACCATGGTCAATACCGTAATTAATGTTCCTAACTAAGAACCTGATTTAAAACATAAAAAAACACATCCCGTCTTAGGGCGGGATTTATTTTAACAAAATAAAAAAATAAAAAATGAAAGCAAAAGCTAATTTTAAAGAGGGATTGTATAGTACATTGCCCCCAAATAAACTGACACTTAAAAGCATTTTGATAGTTGCTTTGGTTTGGTTCAGTATCCAAGCGCCAGTACAAGCACAGGAATTACAATACACAAAAACCACTTGGTGGTTTGGTGTGGCAGCGGGTGCCAATTTTAATTTCTATGAAGGTTCTACTTATAAATTGAATTCCGATTTTACACCTCCGGCTACTTTTCATGATGGTAAAGGTGTAGGATTGTTTGTGGCACCTCTTTTGGAATATCACCGTCCTGATACTAGATTGGGGTTTATGTTGCAAGCCGGATACGACAATCGTAAAGCCAAGTTTGACCAAGTGGTAACTCCTTGTGACTGTCCTGCCGATTTGAAAACGAATATTAGTTATATTACAGTAGAACCAAGTTTGCGTTTTGCTCCTTTTAAATCTAATTTCTATTTATTTGGAGGGCCTCGTTTTGCTTTCAATTTGGATAAATCATTCAATTACCAACTTGGTATCAATCCTGCTTATCCTAATCAGGAGGCAACTCCTGAAGTGAAAGGCGATTTAAGCGATGTCAAAAAAACAATCATTTCGATGCAAATCGGATTGGGGTATGATATTCCGCTTTCATCACAAAACAGCAAAACACAATTCGTGCTTTCTCCTTTTGCTTCTTTTCATCCATACTTTGGACAGAAACCGCGTTCTATAGAAACATTGAACATCACAACCATAAGAGCCGGTGTAGCACTTAAATTTGGTCAAGGACGTCTAATCCCAGTCCCAGTACCGGAGGAAAAAACAACGGTAATGGCAGACCCGGAAGTTCAGTTTTCTGTTAATGCGCCTGCTAATGTTGCTACTCAACGTCGTGTTAGAGAAGTTTTTCCACTACGTAATTATGTGTTCTTTAATGCTGGTTCATCTGAAATACCAAGTCGTTACAAACTGCTTAAAAAAGAGGAAGTAAAAGACTTTAGAGAAGATCAACTGGAAATGGTAACACCGGTAAACCAATCAGGTCGTTCTGAACGACAAATGAATGTGTATTACAATGTCATCAATATTTTGGGAGACCGTATGATAAAAAATCCATCAACAACAATTACGTTGGTTGGATCGTCAGAACAAGGTGCGAAAGAAGGCAAGGAAATGGCGGAATCAGTAAAATTCTATTTGGTAAATACATTTGGAATTAATGCTTCAAGAATTAGTACCAAAGGGCAGTTGAAACCAAATATTCCTTCATTGCAACCAAGAGGTACATTGGAATTAGATTTACTTCGCGAAGGCGATAGAAGGGTTTCAATCGAAAGTAGTTCTCCAGTATTATTGGTAGAATTTCAAAGCGGGCCTGATGCTAAATCATCAGATGTTGCGCCTTTGCTAGAAGCACCAATCGAAAGTGATGTAGTTTTTGATGTAAAAGGAGCTAACGAAGCTTTCTCTGTATGGTCTATACAAACTACGGATGAAAGTGGAAAAGTACAATCTTTTGGTCCTTACACACAAGAAAGTGTGAGCTTGTCCCGTAAATCTATTTTGGGTGATAAAACCGAAGGAGATTATAAAATAATCATGACAGGACAAACTAAAAGCGGTAAGTCTGTTACTAAAGAAACTTCGGTACATATTGCACGTTGGGCACCAACTACAATAGAAAATGGAGTTAGATATAGTATTATTTTTGAATTCAATGAATCAAAAGCAATTACTATTTATAGAAAATATCTAACAGATGTTGTAGTGCCTAAAATTCCAATGAATGGAACTGTTATCATCCACGGTCATGCTGATGTTATTGGAAATGATGAATACAATTTAAAATTGTCTCAAGCACGTGCAACTGAAGTGAAAACTATTATTGAAGAGGCTTTGACAGCATCAAATAGAAATGATGTTAAATTTGAAGTAACTGGTTACGGTGAGGAATCAAGCCGCTCTCCATTTAATAACAAATTTCCAGAGGAACGTTCTTACAACCGTACTGTGATCATTGACGTTTTTCAAAAATAGTAAATAAGGATTTTTTCAGGGTTGTTATAATTGTTAAAGGACAGGTTTTCAAAAACCTGTCCTTTTTTTAGGTGTAAAAACCTCTGAGTCAGTTTATAGGTTTTCGGCTGTTGTAAAAAAGTCAGTAATTCTTATGGAAGGTATTGGATTCCATCGTACCTTTGTGCCCGAAACATCAAGAAATAAAGGAGTTGACCTCAGTACCGTATTGAGGTTTTTTTATGGATTCGAAAATTAAAATGAATTCAAATCATCTAGTAAAAAATCGACACTTCACTTGATTCAAATTACACACATTATGACACATAAAGCAGGTTTTGTAAATATCATTGGAAATCCAAACGTTGGGAAATCAACATTGATGAACGCTTTCGTTGGCGAAAGATTATCAATCATTACGTCAAAAGCACAAACAACACGTCACCGTATTCTTGGAATCGTAAATGGCGAAGATTTTCAATTGATTTTATCGGATACTCCAGGAATCATCAAACCGGCTTATGAAATGCAGGAGTCGATGATGAACTTTGTGAAATCGGCTTTTGAAGATGCTGATATCTTGGTTTATATGGTTGAAATTGGAGAACAAGAACTAAAAGACGAAGCTTTTTTTAATAAAATTATCCATTCTAAAATTCCAGTTTTGTTGTTGTTGAACAAAATTGACAATTCAAATCAGGAGCAATTAGAAGCACAAGTGGCTTTTTGGGCTGAGAAAGTTCCGAATGCAGAAATTTTTCCAATTTCGGCTTTGCAGAATTTTAACGTTCCAGAAGTTTTCCAAAGAATTATTTCATTGTTACCAGAATCACCTGCATATTATCCAAAAGATCAATTAACAGACAAACCGGAACGTTTTTTTGTAAACGAAACCATTCGTGAGAAAATCTTGTTGAATTATAGCAAAGAGATTCCGTATGCGGTTGAAATTGTTACAGAAGAGTTTTTTGAAGATGAAAATATTATCCGTATTCGTTCGATTATTATGGTCGAAAGAGATACACAAAAAGGAATTATCATTGGTCACAAAGGAGCGGCGCTGAAAAAAGTAGGTACTGAGGCTCGTGCCGATTTAGAAAAATTCTTTGGAAAACAAATTCACATCGAATTAGTTGTGAAAGTGAATAAAAATTGGAGAAGCAACGCGAATATGTTGAAGCGTTTTGGGTATAACCAGTAAGCAGTGTTCAGTTTTTAGTGATCAGTTTGAGTCGTTTTAATTACTGAATACTTAATGCTGCATACTGCAAACTAAAAGTGTACCTTTGCAAAAAATTAAAAATACTGTATTTTGGATAACAAGTGATTCGGTTTTAGGAAACTAGAATCTAAAATTTGAAATCTAAAACCTGCCTGTCGGCAGACAGGTCTAAAATTAAAAAAAAATGAATAACATTGTTGCGATAGTAGGAAGACCTAATGTGGGGAAATCAACCCTTTTTAATAGGCTGATACAAAGAAGAGAAGCTATTGTAGATTCGGTTTCGGGAGTTACCCGAGATAGAAACTACGGAAAAAGCGAGTGGAACGGAAAAGAGTTTTCTGTAATTGATACCGGTGGATATATTCGCGGATCAGATGACGTATTTGAAGGTGAAATTCGTAAACAAGTGGAACTTGCTATCGATGAGGCTGATGTTATTATTTTTGTGGTTGATGTAGAAGAGGGGATTACGCCAATGGATGAAACGGTGGCTAAATTGTTGCGTAAGGTAACAAAACCCGTTTTATTAGCTGTAAACAAGGTGGACAATGCCATGCGTGAAAAAGACGCAATTGAATTTTATAACCTTGGTTTAGGTGAATATTACACATTTGCCAGTATTTCAGGAAGTGGAACAGGAGATTTGCTAGATGCTTTAATTAAAGCTTTTCCTGAAAAACCAGAGCCAGTTCAGGAAGAAGTGGTTTTGCCACGTTTTGCAGTTGTAGGACGTCCTAATGCTGGAAAATCAAGTTTTATTAATGCACTTATTGGTAAAGACCGTTTTATGGTTACTGATATTGCAGGAACGACTCGTGATGCTATTGATACTAAATTTGACCGTTTTGGTTTCGAATTTAACTTGGTAGATACTGCGGGAATTCGTCGTAAGGCTAAGGTAAAGGAAGATTTAGAATTTTATTCGGTAATGCGTTCGGTACGTGCTATTGAACATGCTGATATTTGTATTCTGGTTATTGATGCGACTCGTGGATTTGAAGGGCAAGATCAAAGTATTTTTTGGTTGGCTGAAAAAAACCGCAAAGGAGTTGTGATTTTAGTAAACAAATGGGATTTGGTTGAAAAAGATACCATGTCAACCCGTGATTACGAAGAAAAAATCAAACAAGAATTAATGCCTTTTACAGATGTGCCCATTTTGTTCGTTTCTGCATTGACAAAACAACGTTTGTTGAAAGCACTAGAAGCTACGGTAAAAGTGTATGAAAACAGACAACAACGTATTCCTACTTCAAAATTCAACGAATATATGTTGAAAGTAATTGAAGCTTATCCGCCACCGGCAACAAAAGGAAAATATGTGAAAATTAAATATTGTATGCAGTTGCCATCGCCAACACCTCAGTTTGTGTTTTTTGCCAACTTGCCACAGTATGTAAAAGAACCATACAAACGTTACCTTGAGAATAAAATTAGAGAAAACTGGGATCTCTCAGGTGTTCCAATAGATATCTATATTAGAGAAAAATAAAAAATAAAAAAACCACTTCATTACGAAGTGGTTTTTTGTTTTCTGATGTAAGTGTCATAACTATAATCATAAAGATGTTTCTCGTCTTTGGGTTGAAAATCGCTTTGGACTAATTCCCAATCTTCCAGTTTTATTTCAGGGAAAAAAGCATCGGCTTCAAAATTATGATGCACCACAGTAAGTTCAATTTTATCTGAAAAAGGCATCGCTAATTGGTAAATCTCACCTCCGCCAATGATGAAAGAATCTTCTCCTTTTGGGCATTTTTCAATTGCTTTTTCGATGCTATCTACCACAATGCAACCTTCGGCCTGGTAATTAGATTGACGGGTAATTATAATGTGTGTACGATTAGGTAATGGCTTAGGGAAACTTTCAAAAGTTTTTCTTCCCATGATGATATGATGTCCAGTAGTTAGGCTTTTAAATCTTTTGAAATCGTTAGGTAAATGCCAAATCAATTGGTTGTCTTTTCCTAGTGCCTTGTTCTGGGCGGCAGCAGCAATCATTGTAATCATTATTGTTTTATTTAGTAGGAGGTTCTTCGTTTATATGATTGCTTAGTTCGGCTATTTTTTTTTCTTGCAATGCAACCAATCGGTCAATTTGTTCTCTTTCCCAGTTTTTATTCATGAAACGATCGGTTATGAAAACTTTGATAAAGTGTAAAATAAATATAAATAACCAAGCTGTAATTATCCAAATGTGCCAATTTGCATCTTCGTTAAAGTGAAAAACTTTAGTAGAAACAAATAGAAATAAGCTAGCTAAAAACAATAAAACGAAATGAAAATAAACTATTCTTTTTTGTTTTATACGTTTTCGGGCATATTCGTATAATTCATGTTGTTCGGTTTTCATAGGTTAATTTTTTGTTTATAAAGATAAAATTTAATTTGGAAATGCTTGTTAGTAGTAAAGAATTTTTAGAATTAAGTCTGGGCCTTTTTTGTTTTTTGAAAATATAATCCTCCAAAATTTGACGAATTGGTTGGTTTTTAACATTTTATTAAGCATTATCCTAAAACTTACTTTTGGGTATTTAAACTTCGAATAAATTGATTTACTTTGTCTCATAAATCTAAAAATGAAATAGTTATGTCGATTAAAAAACAATTCATAAAGTCAAAACCAGTTTGTAAAGTTACATTTTCTATTGAGGCTAAAGAAGCAGCTCAAGTTGCTGTTGTTGGTGATTTCAACAATTGGAATGCTGAAGAAGGTACTTTAAGTAAATTAAAAAATGGAACCTTTAAAGGAACTTTTGATTTAGATAAGGATGCTGCTTACGAATTCAAATACTTAGTTGATGGAGAATATATCAACGATAGTGAAGCAGATTCTTTGAAATGGAATGAATTTGCAGGTACAGAAAATAGCGTTTTAGAGGTTTAATCTAAAACGCTTTTTTTATAATTTAAACAGCTACGCTTCCTTTTATACTTTCGTGTGGTTCATAACCTACGAGTGTAAAATCGCTGTAATCAAAATCGAAGATGTTTTTTATCGCTGGATTTAAGATCATTTTTGGTAATGGTCTTGGTTCGCGCGATAATTGCAATTGAACTTGGTCAAAATGATTGTTGTAAATGTGTGCGTCACCAAAAGTATGGATGAAATCTCCAGGCTCTAAGTCGCATACTTGTGCAATCATCATGGTTAATAGTGCGTAAGAAGCAATGTTGAATGGAACACCTAAAAAGATGTCGGCACTTCTTTGATAGAGTTGGCATGACAGTTTTCCGTCGGCTACATAGAATTGAAAGAAAGCATGACATGGAGGCAGCGCAGCTTTGTTATTGGCTACGTTTTCTTCAAATGACTTTGTAGTATCTGGTAAAACCGAAGGATTCCATGCCGAAACTAGCATTCTGCGGCTATTAGGATTGGTTTTTAATTCTTTGATTAAATCAGAAATCTGATCGATTTCTTCGCTATTCCAGTTGCGCCATTGATGCCCATAAACGGGGCCTAAATCGCCATTTCCATCTGCCCAGGCATCCCAAATTTTTACTCCATTCTCTTTTAGATAACTAATATTAGTTTCACCTTTTAAAAACCATAGCAATTCGTAAATAATAGATTTAAGATGTAGTTTTTTAGTGGTAACCATTGGAAAACCTTCACTTAAATCAAAACGCATTTGGTAACCAAAAACACTTTTAGTTCCAGTTCCAGTTCGGTCACCTTTTTGGCAGCCGTTTTCCATAACGTGTTGTACTAAATCTAGATATTGCTTCATTGAATATGGTAATTTTTGTATTTGGTTATTGCTAATTAACAAATAGCCAAACTAAGGATTGAACTAAGATTCTCTTTTTGAAATTTCGTCTCTTATTTTAGCTGCTTTTTCGTAATCTTCTTGTTCTACTGCCTGAATTAATAAATCATTTAATTCTTGAAGGCTGTATTTTATATAAGCACGACCGCTTTCGGCTTCGGCAGTAAAAGATTCTGGATTCGAAATAATATCATCTATCGGCTGATTTTCTGTGTCAGATTCTGATGGATTTGTTTTTAGGTAAATACCTGCTTTATCCAGAATGTTTTTATAGGTAAAAATAGGAGCATTAAAACGCAGGGCTAATGCGATAGCATCAGAAGTTCTGGCGTCTATTATTTCTTCTATTTTGTCCCTTTCACAAATGATACTGGAGTAAAATACGCCGTCAACTAGTTTGTGGATAATGACTTGTTTGACAACGATATCAAATCGTTCTGCAAAATTTTTGAACAAATCATGAGTTAATGGACGCGGTGGTTTTATTTCTTTTTCTAATGCAATAGCAATGGATTGGGCTTCGAAAGCTCCTATGACTATAGGTAGTTTTCTTTCGCCGTCTACTTCATTCAAAATCAAAGCGTAGGCTCCATTTTGTGTTTGGCTATATGAAATTCCTTTTATGGATAATTTGACTAAGCTCATAATTGTTGAAATGAAAATGTAGTTTTTTAATTTTTGGATTCTTTTAAACTAATATTAGGTTGCAATATTAATTAAAAAATCTGCCAATAAGCAAAGATACGATTATCTTATTTTATTGGACAGATATTTTTATAAGCATTTAAATTATGCGTTTTGCGCCTTAAATACTTTTAGTTTTTCGATTAATCTTGGTACAACATCAAAAGCATCACCTACAATTCCGTAATCGGCTACTTTAAAGAAAGGAGCTTCAGGGTCAGTATTGATAACCACTTTTACTTTTGAAGCATTGATTCCGGCAATGTGTTGAATAGCACCAGAAATTCCTATTGCAATGTATAGGTTTGTAGCTACTGGTTTTCCTGTTTGACCTACGTGTTCAGCGTGTGGTCTCCAACCTAAGTCAGAAACTGGTTTAGAACAAGCTGTTGCAGCTCCTAAAACGGCAGCTAAATCTTCAATTAAATTCCAGTTTTCAGGACCTTTTAATCCGCGTCCGCCAGAAACTACAATATCAGCATCGGCAATAGATACTTTTCCTGAAGATTTCTCAACTGATTCTACTTTTATTCCAAAATCATTGTCTCCAATGCTTGGGTTGAAGGCTTCTTCTGCTAGAGTTGATGCGTTTTCGAAAAGACCATAAGAGTTTTTAGCTAAGCCAATTACTTTTATGTCGGTATTGATTTCGGTTATGTTGAAAGCTTTGTTTGAAAAAGCATTTCTTTTTACTTGAAAAGGAGCCGTGCTTACCGGTAATCCTACTACGTTTGATGCAAAACCAGCTTCTAAGTTTACCGCTACCAGCGAAGAAAGATAAATACTGTCTGTGCTGGAAGATAAGATAACTAGTTTTGTATTTTCTTGTTGAGCTGCTTGTTTGATAACGTCAGCATAAGCTTTGGCATTAAATCCGGCTAGCTTGTCGTTGTTTACTTTTAATACTTTATCGACTCCGTATTTTGATAATTCAGAAACGTTTTCAGTGTTTATAGTTAAGGCAGTTACGGTCGTTCCTAGAGATTCAGCTACTTTTTTTGCGTAAGAAGCAATTTCGAATGCTACTTTTTTAAATTTCCCTTCGGCTGACTCGGCATATATTAATATTGACATGATGATTTTAGATTTTAGATCCTCTCCCCAGCCCTCTCCAAAGGAGAGGGAGCAAGGACGAGATTGTTGTTGTTTTATTTGTTTTCTAATTCCCCCTCCTTCGGAGGGGTTAGGGGAGGATTAAATTACTTTAGCCTCGTTGTGCAACAAATTAATTAATTCGTCTAAATTATCTGGAGAAATCATTTTTATTGCTGATTTTGGAGCAGGTTTTTCAAATTTTACTGCTTTTGTATTTATTGCAACGTCAATTGGTTCAACAACGTTTAATACTTTTGTTCTGGCAGTCATAATTCCTCTCATGTTTGGAATACGCAAATCTTTTTCTTCTACAAGTCCTTTTTGACCACCAATAATTAATGGTAATGAAGTAGAGATCGTTTCTTTTCCTCCGTCAATTTCGCGAACTGCTTTTACGTTTGTACCCTCAACAGTAATGTTAATACAAGAATTCAGGAAGTTGTATCCTAAAATACCGGCAATCATTCCAGGAACCATTCCTCCGTTGTAATCTAAAGATTCTTTTCCGGCAATGACTAAATCGTAAGTTCCTGTTTTTATTACTTCGGCTAATTGTTTGGCAACAAAAAATCCGTCAGTAGGAGTGGCATTGATACGAATGGCTTCGTTTGCTCCAATGGCCAAAGCTTTTCTTAATGTAGGTTCGGTTTCCGGACCACCTACGTTTACTACAGTTACAGTAGCGCCTTGTTGTTCTTGGAACCAAATGGCACGTGTTAATCCAAATTCGTCATTAGGATTGATTACATATTGTACGCCGTTAGTATCAAATTCGGTATCACCATTAGTAAAGTTAATTTTTGAGGTAGTATCAGGAACATGACTGATGCAAACTAGTATTTTCATGTTTGGATATTTTATAAATTTCGTAGATTGAGTTACAAAATTAGAATAATATTTCGAATAATTAGTTATCAATACCTACTTACCGATGATACTAAATAGTTTTTGTTTGTTTAATATTGGTAAAATAAGAGTGGAAATACGATATATTCACATACCGATGGTAAGATGTTAGAATTTAGGACGGATTATTTAAGCTAAATTGTGCTTTAAATGGTTTTAAATATTTATTTTTGCTCTTCAGAAAATTCAACATACAATATAAATATGAGAACAATACAATTTAGAGAGGCCATTTGCGAAGCGATGAGCGAAGAAATGCGTCACGATGAATCCATATATTTAATGGGCGAAGAAGTTGCAGAATACAATGGAGCATACAAAGCTTCAAAAGGAATGCTAGCTGAATTTGGCGAAAAAAGAGTAATCGATACTCCAATTGCTGAGCTTGGTTTTACAGGAATTGCAGTAGGTTCAGCAATGAACGGATGTCGTCCTATTGTAGAATATATGACTTTCAACTTCTGTTTAGTTGGTATTGATCAAATTATAAATAACGCTGCTAAAATGCGTCAAATGACAGGAGGACAATTTAATGTGCCTATCGTTTTTCGTGGACCAACTGCTTCTGCAGGGCAATTAGGAGCTACACACTCTCAAGCTTTAGAAAACTGGTTTGCTAACACTCCAGGTTTAAAAGTTATCGTTCCTTCAACTCCTTACGATGCTAAAGGACTTTTGAAATCAGCTATTCGTGATAATGATCCTGTGATTTTTATGGAATCAGAGCAAATGTATGGTGACAAAGGAGAAGTTCCAGAAGGTGAATATACTATTCCAATTGGAGTTGCTGATATTAAAAGAGAAGGAACTGATGTAACAATTGTTTCTTTTGGAAAAATTATCAAAGAAGCTTTTATTGCTGCTGATGAATTAGCTAAGGAAGGAATTTCTTGTGAAGTTATCGATTTGAGAACGGTTCGTCCAATGGATAATGAAGCGATTTTAAAATCAGTTAAAAAAACAAACCGTTTGGTAATTCTTGAGGAAGCTTGGCCATTTGCAAGTATTTCTTCTGAGATTACTTATATTGTTCAAGAACAGGCATTTGATTTCCTTGATGCACCAATTCAAAGAATTACAACTGCTGATGCTCCAGCACCTTATTCTCCTGTATTATTGAAAGATTGGTTGCCAAATGCAGCTGATGTTGTAAAAGCAGTAAAGAAAGTATTGTATAAATAATACATAATAAATACTATTAGGGCTTCATCTTACGTTAGTTTGATGAAGCTTTTTTTTTAAATCTACTATATGAATAAGAAGTACCTATTTTTAGCTCTGTTTTTTATATTGTCTGTCTTTACAACACTTTTTGCTCAAACAAAAGTGAGTGGTATAGTGGTAGATAAATCAAATCAACCAGTTCCTTTTGCTAATATTGTTTTAAAAGGTTCGAATACAGGTACGATGTCTAATGAAGACGGACGTTTTTATATAGAATCTCCTAATACTTACACTACTTTAATAGTTACTTCGGTAGGTTTTTCGGATAGGGAAGTTACATTAGAGAAAACGGTTAATTATAATTTTAAGGTGCTGCTTAAAGAAGTCGAAGTGCTAAAAGAGGTGGTTATTTATACCGGAAAAACATCAAAAAAGAAAAATCCTGCATTGGATATTCTTAGAAAAATTTGGGAAAGAAAACGAAAAAACGGACTTTACCTGTTTGATCAATACCAAATGGAGAAGTACGAAAAAGTAGAATTCGATATGAATACTATTGATAGTGCTTTTATGAAAAAGAAACTCTTCAAAGGAATGGAGTTTGTTTTTAAGCATATCGATACGTCAAGAGTTACGGGAAAAACCTATCTGCCTATTTTTATAAATGAATCTTTATCGGATGTTTATGGAAATAATAAATTGAAGAAAGTAAAAGAGAAGCTAAAAGCCAATAAGAATTCTGGATTTAGTGATAATCAGCAAATTTTATCTTTTGTAAAAGACTTGTATTCTGATTATGATATTTACAATAATCACCTTACTTTTTTTGATAAAAGTTTTACCAGTCCATTGTCAAAAACAGGGATTGATGTTTATAATTACATTCTTAGAGATAGTGCTTTTATTGATAAAAAATGGTGTTATAACATTTTGTTTTATCCAAGACGTAAAAACGAATTGACTTTTAAAGGTGATTTTTGGGTAAACGATACCACTTTTGCTATCAAAAAAATTAATATGGCCGTGACTAAAAGTGCCAATATTAACTGGGTAAAAGACATTTATATCGAACAGGAATTTGAGGTAGAAAACGATTCTGTTTTCCTGCTTACCCGTGATTATATGATGTCGGATTTTGCTTTGAATAAAAAAGACGAATCCAAAGGAGTTTATGGAAAACGTACCACCTTATATCAAAATCATAAGTTTAATGTCGAAAAACCAGCTGCTTTTTATAAAGATGAAGTCAATTATATAGACAATGAAGTTTATAATAAATCAGACAAATACTGGGAAGATAATCGATTCGAGAATTTAAATAAAGACGAGAAAGGTGTTTATAAAATGCTCGATACCTTGCAAACAGTCAAGAAATTTAGGCAATTGTATAACTTAGTTTCTATTCTGGGAAGTGGTTATGTTCAGTTTGGTCATTTTGATTATGGACCTATATTTTCCACTTTTGGATACAATCAAGTGGAAGGAATCCGAATTAGAACAGGAGGAAGGACTTATTTTGGGCCTAATGATCCTTGGCGTCTTCAAGGGTATACTGCTTATGGTTTTGATGATAATAAGTTCAAATATGGTTTGTCAGGTAAATGGATGGTTGATAAGAAAAATCGAATCATTATTTCAGGAGGAAATAGGAGAGATGTGGAGCAAATAGGTGCCAGCTTAACAACAACAAACGATGTTTTAGGCAGGAGTTTTGCTTCGTCTTCATTGTTTTCAACTAGTAGTAATGGGAAGTTGACGAATATTAATTTGTCCAATCTGGCTGTCGAAATGGAACCGGTAAAAAACTTGATGTTTCAGGTGGGATTCTCCTATAGAACACTGGAATCAGCATCAGACGTCTTTAGTTTGGATTATTATACTGATGCAACGCAAACAACTACCAGAAGCGAAGTAAAACAATCAGAAGTTAATCTTCAAGTAGAGTTAACTCCTAAACGAAAAATGATTGGTTACGGAGTGGAAAGAAACACTGTTGATAGTCCTTTTAGCCGTTTTTATGTTAATTATAGTCATGGTTTTAAAGGTTTGTTGGATAGTGATTTTGATTATGATAAGCTACAATTGTACTATAAACAACCTGTTATTATTGGGCCTTTAGGGCGTTCCAATGTTGTTTTAGAAGTAGGAAAAACTTTTGGTATCATTCCGTTAGGTTTAATGAGTGTGATTCCCGGGAATCAATCTTATTCTTCTATAGATAACACCTTTAGCAATCTTAATTTTTATGAGTTTGTTGCTGATCAATATGCTACGCTACAATGGGAGCATAATTTTGGAGGACGTTTATTCTCAAGAATTCCTTTTATGAGAAAATTAAATTGGCGGGAAATTGTGGGAGCAAGAGGGGTTTATGGAACTGTTTCGAATGCGAGTAAAGCCATCAATGCTTCGGGATTGATTTATACTGCCCCGGAAGATGTTTATTGGGAATACAGTGCCGGAATTGGGAATATTTTTAAGGTATTCCGAATCGATTTTACCTGGAGAGGAAATTATTTAAGCACTCCAGATGCACAGAAGTTTTCAGTGAAAGGTTCATTTGGTTTTTATTTCTAAAAATGATGAAATCTAAAACAAATGTTTTGCTATAAATAAGGATTTAAATTACTTTTGTGTCCAAATAAATTCAATTTAAGACAATAAATAAAATGACTGCAGACAAAATAAACACTTTCGATGTTTTAATCGAAATTCCAAGAGGAAGTAGAAATAAGTATGAGTACGATTTCGAAATTAAAAGAATGCGTTTTGATAGAATGTTATTCTCTTCAATGATGTATCCGGCTGATTATGGGTTTATTCCAGAAACATTAGCTTTAGACGGAGATCCTCTTGATGTATTGGTATTGATAAATGAACCAACTTTTCCTGGATGTGTTATAGAAGTAAAACCAATTGGGGTTTTCCACATGGCAGATGATAAAGGACCAGATGAGAAAATTATTTGTGTACCAGTTTCAGATCCAATTTGGAATTCATTAAATGATTTGTCAGATATTAATCCACACTTATTAAAAGAAATTGAGCATTTCTTCCAAGTATATAAAGATCTTGAAAACAAACAAGTAGATGTAGAAGGTTGGGGAGATTTGAGTGAGGCGAAAGCGATTATCAAAGAGTGTACGGATCGTTTTGATGCAATTGAAAACAAACCAGAGGGATTATTTAGCATTAAATAATTTTAGCCCTCATAATTATAAAAAAAGCAATACTCCGTTAAGAGTATTGCTTTTTTGTTTAAATTCGTTTGTATACTATTGATTGATAACCTTAACCAAAACGAATTTATGAATACAATTATGATTTGGGTGCCTGTTTTCATGGCATTGATTGGACTTGCTTTTATGTTTTTAAAAAGAGCCTGGGTTTTAAAACAAGATGCCGGTGACGGCAAAATGGCTTCAATCTCTGATTATATTTATGAAGGAGCTCTGGCTTTCCTAAAAGCCGAATATCGATTACTGGCCTTTTTTGTTTTTTTTGCCAGTATAGCTCTGGCCGGGATTACTTTCTTACCTGGAGTTAAAACACATTTATTAATTGTAGTCGCTTTTGTTATTGGTGCTTTCTTTTCTGCTCTTGCAGGGAATATGGGAATGAGAATTGCAACTAAAACTAATGTCAGAACCACACAGGCAGCTCGTACTAGTTTACCACAAGCTTTAAAAGTTTCTTTTGGAGGAGGAACGGTAATGGGATTAGGTGTAGCTGGTTTGGCAGTTTTAGGTTTAACTTCCTTTTTTATTTTCTTTTATCATTTTTTCATGGGCGGTACTTGGACTTCTACTGAGGATATGACCATTGTTTTGGAAACTTTAGCAGGTTTCTCTTTAGGAGCCGAATCTATAGCTTTGTTTGCTCGTGTAGGTGGTGGTATTTATACCAAAGCTGCCGATGTAGGTGCGGATTTAGTGGGTAAGGTTGAAGCTGGAATTCCAGAAGATGACCCTCGTAATCCCGCTACAATTGCTGATAATGTTGGTGATAACGTTGGGGATGTTGCAGGTATGGGAGCTGATTTATTTGGCTCTTATGTAGCGACTGTTTTGGCTGCTATGGTTTTAGGAAATTATGTTATAAAAGATATGGGGGGAAATATTCAAGATGCTTTTGGCGGAATTGGGCCTATTTTGTTGCCAATGTCCATTGCGGGTTTTGGAATTTTGTTTTCCATCATCGGGACAATGTTAGTTAAGATTTCAGATGATAATGCTAAAGAAGCACAAGTGCAAAAAGCTCTTAATATAGGGAATTGGGTCGCTATTGCTTTAACGGCTGTGAGTTGTTTCTTTTTAGTACAATATATGTTACCAGAAACCATGAAGATGGAGTTTTTTGGCGAAGGAAGTCAGGAAATTTCATCGATGCGAGTTTTTTATGCCACTATTATCGGATTAATAGTAGGGGGAGTGATTTCATCGGTTACGGAATATTACACCGGTTTAGGGACAAAACCAGTTATGGCGATTGTTCAAAAATCGAGTACGGGAGCTGGAACTAATGTAATTGCGGGTTTAGCAACGGGAATGATTTCGACATTTCCAACGGTTTTATTGTTTGCAGCGGCCATTTGGACTTCTTATGCTTTAGCTGGTTTTTATGGAGTGGCGCTGGCTGCTTCAGCTATGATGGCCACAACGGCCATGCAATTAGCTATTGATGCTTTCGGGCCCATTTCAGATAATGCGGGAGGAATAGCTGAAATGAGCGAATTACCTAAAGAAGTACGTACTAGAACTGATATTTTGGATTCGGTTGGAAATACAACTGCAGCAACTGGAAAAGGATTCGCAATAGCTTCGGCAGCACTGACATCATTGGCTTTATTTGCAGCTTATGTTACTTTTACAGGAATTGACGGAATTAATATTTTTAAAGCACCCGTTTTAGCCATGTTATTTGTAGGCGGAATGATTCCGGTAGTTTTTTCAGCATTAGCTATGAGTTCTGTTGGGAAAGCTGCTATGGATATGGTGTATGAAGTGCGTCGTCAGTTCAAGGAAATTCCGGGAATTATGGAGGGAACGGCAAAACCTGAATATGCAAAATGTGTGGATATTTCGACCAAAGCCGCTTTACGCGAAATGATGTTGCCAGGAGTTTTGACTATTGGTTTTCCTATTGCGATTGTTTTACTGGGTAAATTAGTTTATGGTAGCAATAATCAGTTGATTGCTGAAATGCTTGGAGGTTATATGGCTGGAGTTACTGTTTCGGGAGTACTTTGGGCTGTTTTTCAAAACAATGCTGGGGGTGCTTGGGACAATGCCAAAAAATCTTTTGAAGCAGGAGTAATGATTAATGGAGAAATGACCTATAAAGGATCTGACGCACACAAAGCAGCGGTAACAGGAGATACGGTGGGCGATCCCTTCAAAGATACTTCCGGGCCTTCGATGAATATTTTGATTAAACTAAGCTGTTTGATTGGTCTTGTAATTGCGCCAATTTTAGGTAACGGAAGTCATACTATTTCTGATATAGCGTCTTGTTGTGTGGCTTCAGGGAAATGTACCTCAATGTCAGCAGAAGAATGTAAAGCAAAAGGCTGTACAAATAAAACCTGTGAATACATGAATGCAGGAGCAATGTCGACTCATATGATGTCTAAAGAAGTTTCAATTCAAAAAACAAATGTTGATGGAAAAGTTAAAGCTACGATTAAAACAACCGTAAATGGTAAAGTGGATATTCAGAATTTTGAAGGAACTGATGCAGAAGTTCAGGCAAAAATCGATGCTTTGAAATAATACTCATAATGTATTTGTGTCTAGTAAACGTTTTATTTAGTGTGTGTTACGAATGTGTTTCCAGGATATTCAATAGCCCCAATTACCCCAATTAGCACCCAAATCAGAAAGTTCTATAGCTGCAACAACTAAGAGAACAGTCCCTACAGAACCAACGACAATCGCAACATTTCCTATTGTTGTTGCTGTTTTGTCCAGAACACGTATTGTTTTTAGATCATTTTCGGTTAAAGGTATTTTTTCAATTCCACCTCTAGTTTTTATGCGGCCGTAATATATACCGTCAATTTGTTCAATCCTGATAAATTTGAGTTTTGTATTGTCAACTTTAACAACTAAAACTTTTCTATCCGCAGTTACAGCCTCGTCTAAAGTCACAGGCGTTTTTTTATAAACGCTACAGCTTTGCAGAATAAGCGCAATAACTAGTAAAAAACAAACAGTTTTGCTTTTTAAGTTGATGTGTCTCATGATTTTTAGATTTTAATTAATAATCAGAAAAACCAATTGATTAGTGTTTTTTATGTATGATAAATTAAGGGGAATCAAAACAAATCAATTTCAAGATATATTTTGATGCTAATGTATTGATTTGTAAAGGTAGTGAAAATAAAAAATGCCTTGCTATTGCGAGGCATTTTTTAGTTATATGAAAAAGTTTAAACGAATAGGTGTTTAAAACAATCCGTTTAGTTCGGCATTAATTCTTTCTATAATATTTCCTAAATCTTCAGGATTGTCAACAAAGTTAATTTTGTCTACATCTATAATTAGTAATTTTCCTTTGTTGTAGGTATGAATCCATGCTTCGTAGCGTTCGTTCAAACGACTCAAATAATCAATCGAAATGGAGTTTTCATATTCACGTCCGCGTTTATGAATTTGTCCCACTAAATTAGGGATAGAACTTCTTAGGTAGATTAATAAATCGGGTGCTTTCACTGTAGATTCCATTAATTCAAAAAGAGTGGAATAATTCTGGAAATCACGATTGGTCATTAAACCCATCGCATAAAGGTTAGGGGCAAAAATATAAGCATCTTCGTAGATGGTTCGATCTTGAATGACTTTTTTCCCGCTTTCGCGAATTTGCATCACTTGACGAAAACGACTGTTCAAGAAATAGATTTGAAGGTTAAAAGACCAACGTTCCATTTGATGGTAAAAATCGTCTAGATAAGGATTGTCTACTACATCTTCATAATGCGGTTCCCATTTAAAGTGTTTGGATAGTAAAGCGGTTAATGTGGTTTTTCCTGATCCTATATTTCCAGCTACTGCTATGTGCATTATGTTGTTACAGTTTTATAATTTGTATTTTACTTTTGATGTAAAAATAGAAAAAAAATAGTCTTTATAGTAGGGAATTTGAACGATTTTAAATTTTGTTTAAGCTTGTGTGTTTTATGATTTTATAAGTGGCTCTAAAATAGATTGAGAGATCTTATCTTGAATTAATTAAAAAAGCCCTCTCAAAATAGTATTGAGAAGGCTTCTTTCAGTTAGAAAATTTGAATTTATAATGAATATTTCAAAGTGATACCATATGTTCTTTGGTCACCTAATACTCCAGCATAGTGTCCAGCATTTCCACCAGCAGGTAATAATTGTTCGTAATAATCTTTATTCAAAAGGTTACGACCCCATACTGAAATAGATAATCCTTCTGATGTACGGAAACCAAGACGACCATTAAAAATAGCATAACCGTCAACGATTAGGTATTTTGAAGCTGATGGGCTTGATGAGAATTCAGAACGAGCATATGAATCAGCTGCTACGAAGAATTTACCTAAATTTCCAAAGAATTTTGCTTTTTTAGAATATTCTCCACCTAAGCTTCCTGCCCATTTTGAAACACCAGGTAAATCACTTCCAGAAACATCTTTAAATGCAACCTGAACTCCATTAACAGTAGCTCCAGTTTCTTCTAAAGGAAGAGGTGCATTTGTAAATTTAACATATTTACCATCACTATAAGTTGCAGCTGCATTGAAGCTAAAGTGTTTGTTTACTGTAAAGCTAGCATCAAGTTCAGCACCTCTTACACGTACTTTATCTGCATTAGCAAGATATCCACGATTTACACCTAACTCAGCCGCTTGAACGTTTGTTTGGTAGTCTGTAATATCAGTATTAAAGAAAGTTACGTTTAAAATAGCGTTGTTAAAAGGCGATGTTTTTGCGCCAATTTCATAGTGATTTACTTTTTCAGGTTTGATTACTGCATGATCAATATCTGGTTGACCATTAACGGTAGGAAGTCCTGCTACGTTAACTCCAACAGGTTTGTAACTTTTTGCATAAGTAGCATAAGCATTGATTTTGTCAGATGCTTTATAAGATACAGTTAAGTTTCCTGAAAAGTCAGTAGCATCAGTATCTTTTGCAAAGCTTTGGTCAGTATATACTAATTTTTTCAGAGCAATAAGTTCTGGATCGTTTGTTTGTAATCCTCCGTATGTTGTACGGTTGTAATCAGCATCTTTTTTATCGAAATTGTATCTTACACCAGGTAATACATGTAAACCTTCTGTGATTTCCCAGTCTAATTGACCAAATACAGCAGCACTAATTGAATGTATACTAGCATTAGTTTTTATTCCGTATCCTTCAAAAAGGCCTGGAGTTTTCCATTTTGCGCTAGTGGTGCTTTGAGAAAAACGCCATTGTGCACTTCCTGATTCTTCTGTACCTTTAGTTTTTGATGTTTGATCAATGAAGAATATTCCACCTACAGCAGTTAACTTAGATGAGATTTGTCCCGCATAACGAAGTTCTTGCGTAAATTGTGTTTGTCTTGATGGATTTTGTGATTTAGCCAATACTTGTAAACCTGTAAAGTCTCTGTCATTAGAAGGATCCCAAGTCCAAAAACGCCAAGCAGTTGTTGAGGTAAGTGTTCCTTGTCCAATTTTAGTATCAATATTTAGAGAGGCTCCACCTAAATCCTGTCCTGAACGCCATGATGTATCATGGTCAATTTTACGGTCAAAAGCATTAGTGCTTGGTAATTGGTATCCTAAATCAGCAATGATTGCGTTAAATTGGCGGTAAGCTGCTCTTTGAGTAGGCGCAACACCAGCAACAACTTGAGCATATCCATCAGGACGTTGTGTCGTGATATCCGCTGAGAACAATACGTTTGTATTCTCTGAAGGAACATAAAGTAATTGTCCTCTAATTCCTTGATTATTTAATGTGTTAGTTGCTCTTCCTGTTGCAACATTATCAATTAAACCGTCACGTTGTGTACCAGAGAAAGAGATACGACCTGCAAGTTTTTTGCTTAATGCTCCAGTTACAGAAGCTTTAGCTTGCAAGAAAGCATAGTTTCCATAACTTACTTCAAAGTCAGCACTTGGAGTGAAACTTGGTCTTCTGGTTGTAATATTAAAAGCTCCGGCAGTAGTGTTTTTTCCAAATAATGTTCCTTGTGGTCCACGTAGTACTTCTATTTGACTTACGTCAATAAAATCTAGTGTGGTAGCAGCTGGACGAGCATAATATACTCCATC
Source organism: Flavobacterium undicola (assembly GCF_009909155.2). Taxonomy (GTDB): domain Bacteria; phylum Bacteroidota; class Bacteroidia; order Flavobacteriales; family Flavobacteriaceae; genus Flavobacterium; species Flavobacterium undicola. The sequence continues at coordinate 38,329 of NZ_JAAAPM020000022.1, read as the reverse complement.
CACATAAAAACCAACACCTGGATCGATCCCATCATTGGTAAGTCCAAAAGGAGAACCTAGACTACGAATGTTAATCCCTGTGTTTCTTGGATTAGATGAATACAATTGTACTGATGGAATCAATTCTTTAATTCTGTTTACGTTGAAAGCACCTGCTTGTTCCGCTTGTTTCCCGCTAACTACTGAAATTGGAATAGGTACGTTTTGTGCTTTTTCAATTCGACGTCTGGAAGAAATTACTACCTCTGCCAGTTTGTTGTCTTCTATTAATAGAATATTAAGTAGTGTAGAAGGAATTGCAGTAAGTACTATTTTCTCTGTTTTGTATCCAGTGTATTGTACTAATAGTGTTAATGGAAGTCTTCCTTGAGAATCGATATTGAAATCTCCATTCTTGTCAGTAGTTGCATTAATTTTTGTACCGTTAATGATAACATTCGCTGATTCTAATGGAATGTTATCGTTGTTATTAATATGCCCGTTAATGGTTTGAGCAAATGTGCTTGAAACGCCTAGTAATAAAATCGTTGTAAATATGTTTTTTATAGTTGTCTTCATTGTTTATTTATTATGTATGTTATATGTAATTAGTAGAATTTAAAATTAATTTTTTTTACCAACACATACACATCATAGAATAATTATTCTCTTTTATGGATTCTAAATTTTTTTCTTGACTTTGTTCCTTTCTGGTGAACCTTGTTTGAACTGTTTTCATTTCTTAAAAATTAAATTTGTAATCGTAATTCGACTGCAAATATATATAAATTCTATTAAACTAGTAGAGATTAAGAAATATTTTTTTATTTTTTTACTAATGAGGCTATAGTAATGCCTTGCATTGCCTTTAAAGTTTCGTCTCTAATAGTCATCAATCCGTGTCGTAGCAGGCATTCGTCTTCGCTTTTGCAATCAGAACAACGCTCGTAAAAATTTAATGAAGCACAAGGTAATAAGGCAATGGCACCATCAAATAATCGGTGAATATCGGCTAAAGTAATTTCATCTTTAGATTTTAAAAGATAATAACCGCCAAATTTTCCTTGTTTACTACCCACTAAATGACCGCGTTTTAAGTCCAATAGAATTTGTTCCAAAAATTTTTTAGGAATATTTGCTTCTTCGGCAATATCCGTTGTTTTAGAAATATGATTAGCGTCTTGTTGCGCTAAATAGAGTAGTGCTTTAAGTGCGTATTTGGTTTTTTGTGAAAGCATGGTTTATTAGTTTCTGGTATGTTTCAGGAAAAATAAGGATAAAGATAAATAAATTTATAGATGAGTCAAGACATTTTATTAATGTTTTCGTAATCCTAAATAAAAAGAAATTGTATACAAGCTAAAAACCCATTCGCCGCTGCGAATGGGTTTTTAGCTTAAAATATGTTTATATCTAATAAAATGGTGTTTACCAACTTCCGCTAGAGCCACCGCCAGAGAAACCTCCGCCGCCGAAGCCACCACCGAAACCGCCTCCACCAAATCCACCGCCAGAAGAACCGCCGCCGAAGCTACCTCCTCCAAAACTACCACCGTTTCCACGACCAAGGCTACTCAAGATAATTGCATCTAATAAGCTTGGTCCGCCGCCACCGCGATTTCCAGAGTTTCCGCCACCGCCTTTGTTTCTTGAAATTAAAATCAAAATAAAAACAATGATGATAATAAAAGGCAAAATAGGAAAATCTTGCTCTTGTTGAAGTTGTTTTCGGGTGCCTTTGTACTTGCCTTTAAAAACGTCAAATAAGGCATCGGTACCTTTGTTAATTCCGTTGTAATAGCTACCTGCTTTAAACTCAGGAAGGATAATGTTTCTAATGATTTCTCCTCCAATTCCAGCTGTCAGTCTATCTTCTAAACCGTAACCGGGATTAATGGCAATTTTTCTATCATTTTTAGAGATAAGAATAATTACACCGTTGTCGTCTTTGGCTGTTCCACCAACTCCCCAAGTATGTCCCCATTTGGTTGCTAGTTGGCTAACGTCTTCGCCTTTTAAACTTTCTACTGTAATGACTACAATTTGTGTTGTAGTAGTGTCAGCATAATGAATGAGCTTTTCTTCTAATTGCGTTTTTTCATTGGCATTAAAAAGATTAGCATAGTCATACACAGATGTTTGTAAACTGGGCTTTTCAGGAATTGTAAATTGTGCGAAGATGCAATTACTGGAAAAAAGTACAATCAGTAAGAATGCAAATTGAAAAATCCCTTCGGAATTTGAGTTTTTCTTTGTTGGAATTTTCATTATTTATCCTTTTGATATTTCGTTAGATAATTCGTTGCTGTCGCCTTCTTGCCAGGGAAAATATTTTTTGAGTTGTTCTCCTGCTCTTAAAATTCCGTCAACGAGTCCTTGTTTGAACTGGTCTTGTTTGAATTGAGCCACCATGGCATCTCGTGTACAATTCCAAAAATCGGCTTCAACAACATCGTTGATTCCTTTGTCTCCACATATTACAAAATGATGATCATCAACTGCCAGATAGATTAAAACGCCGTTTTTTAATTCGGTTTCATCCATTTTTAATTCATGAAAAACTTCTTTAGCACGGTCATAGGTATCCTGCGAGGTCGTTTTTTCTATATGAACTCTAATTTCGCCAGAAGTGTTTTTTTCGGCTATTCGAATAGCTTCAACAATTTCTTGTTCTTCCTCTTGGGTTAAAAAATCTTCTACTTTTGACATTTGTTTTGTTTTTTAATTCCTTTTAAAAAGCCCCTCCGTTGGAGGGGTTGGGGAGGATTAGAATTTTACTTCAGGTGCTTTTTCTGATCCTGCTACCGCTTCAAAATAAGGTTTTTCTTTAAGTCCATATATTCCAGCCAAAATATTTCTTGGAAATGTGTTGATATTGTTGTTATATGGTTTAACAGACTCGTTAAAACGTGTCCTAGCTGTCAAAATTTGGTTTTCAGTACTGGCTAGTTCGTCTTGTAATTTCATAAAACTTGCATCAGCTTTCAGGTTTGGATATTGTTCAACGCTTACCAATAATTTAGACAAAGATGAAGATACACCAGATTGAGCTGAATTGAATGCAGCCAATTGTTCTGGAGTTACTTTGGTTGGGTCAATAGTAACAGCAGTTGCTTTAGCTCTTGCTTCGATTACTGCTGTTAATGTGCTTTTTTCATGTTCTGCATACCCTTTTACAGTGCTAACTATATTTGGTATAAGATCATTTCTTCTTTGGTAGGCTGTATTAACATTTCCCCAACTTTCTTTTACTTCTTGTTCAAGTGTCACAGCGTTATTGTAAATTCCAGAAGCCCAGCTATAACCACCAATTAGGATAACAGCTAAAATAATCCAAGGTAAAAATCTTTTAAAATCCATGTTTCTATTTAATTTAAAGTTTAATATTTATTGTTCTAATTTATTTATTTCAAAATTGATATTGCAATTGTTTTTTTGAATTTTACCATTGTTTAAAGCTGATTTTTAATATTAGTCAACTGTACTTTGATTGCTTCCAGTTTGCTAATGATTTCAAATTTATCCAAGGTTTTCTTTTGTCCTTCTTTCAAGTGGGTTTTGGCTCCTTCGAGCGTAAATCCTCTTTCTTTTACCAAATGGTAAATGAGTTGGAGGTTTTTGATGTCTTCGGGAGTAAACATTCTGTTTCCTTTGGCATTCTTTTTAGGTTTGAGAATATCAAATTCACTGTCCCAAAAACGAATTAGGGAAGCATTGACGTCAAAGGCTTTCGCCACTTCGCCGATGCTGTAATATCTTTTGTCAGGTTGTAATTCTATATGCATTTTTCTTTATTTTTTTCTGAAAATTCTAAGTTCTGCAATCTAAAATCGTTAATCAAGCGATTGATTTTCCTGGTTAGCCAATTTTGAAATGGCAACGTATTCCACCGCTGAAATATCGCCGTAATAAAAATTAAGCGGATTGACGACTTTGCCATCTTTGTGAACTTCATAATGTAAATGTGGTGCTTCTGATCGTCCTGTACTTCCTACATACCCAATGACGTCCCCGCGTTTTACTCTTTGGCCAGCCCTGCAATTGTATTTGCTCAAATGACCATATAAAGTTTCGTATCCATAACCATGTCTTATTACAATGTGATTTCCGTATCCCGAAGCCGTATTGTCTGCCTTTGCAATTACGCCGTCTCCGGTGGCAAAAATAGGGGTTCCTTTTTTAGCCGTAAAATCCATTCCTTTGTGCATTTTCCTGGCTTTAGTAAATGGATCCGTTCGATAACCAAAACCAGAAGCCATGTGTTTTAAATTTTCATTTCTCACAGGTTGTATCGCAGGAATAGCACCCAATAATTTATTTTTTTCCTTGGCTAATTTTAAAATATAATCTAATGATTTCGATTGAATAGCCAACTCTTTTGTTAATACATCCACTCTTTTGGTAGTTTGCAAAACCAGCTGGGTATTGTTGTAGCCTTGAAGGGCTTTGTATCTATTTACGTCTCCAAAACCTGCTTTTCTTTCTTCTTCAGGAATAGCTGCGGTATTAAAATAAGTGCGGTACAGGTTGTTATCGCGTTCTTCAATGGCTTCAATTACATTGTCTACCTGATCCATTTTTTTATTCAAAAATGCATAATTCAGTTTTAAATTCTCTATTTCCCGCATCAAAAGACGGTCTTTAGGAGTGTCAAAATAAGGAGTGTTCAAAAGAATAACGAAACTGATAAAACCAAATAAAGCAGAAGCCAGTATAAACAAGGCGGCAAAACCAAATTTCCTCCTTTTTTTTACTTTAATTTTTCGATATGCCAGATTTTCAGAATCGTAATAATATTTTACTTTCGCCATATTTTAAAATACCCTATTTTTGCACCTGCTAAAAAAGCACATTGCAACAAATTTAATAAATGTTTTAGTTGTTCGACCCTTTTTTTAGTATTAAATATAACATAAAATTGATTGAAAGATTTAAAAATTCAATGATTTAAAAATTGTTGAATTTAGGAGTTTTACAAAAAACAAATAAAAACTTTGTGCCTTAGCGCCTTAGTGGCAAAAAAAAATAAAAATGAAATCACAAGACATTCGCAAAGCGTATTTACAATTCTTTGAAAGTAAAGGACATTTAATTGTTCCTTCGGCACCTATTGTTCTAAAAGACGATCCAACCTTGATGTTTAATAACTCAGGAATGGCACAGTTTAAAGAGTATTTTTTAGGAAACGCCACACCTAAAAGCAATCGTATTACTGATACGCAAAAATGCCTTCGTGTTTCAGGAAAACATAATGATTTAGAGGATGTAGGTTTTGATACTTACCACCATACCATGTTCGAAATGTTAGGGAACTGGTCTTTTGGTGATTATTTCAAAAAAGAGGCTATTCCGTGGGCTTGGGAATTTTTGACAGATGTGTTGAAATTAGACAAAGACCGTTTGTACGTTTCTGTTTTTGAAGGAAACGAAGCGGAGAATGTGCCTTTTGACCAAGAGGCTTTCGATATTTGGAAACAATTTGTATCTGAAGATCGCATTATCCTTGGAAACAAAAAAGACAATTTCTGGGAAATGGGAGATCAGGGACCTTGTGGACCTTGTTCAGAAATTCATATCGATTTACGTACTGATGCTGAAAGAGCTGAAGTTTCAGGTTTCAGTTTGGTAAATGCCGATCATCCGCAGGTAGTGGAAATTTGGAACAACGTATTTATGGAATTCAACCGTAAAGCTGATGGTTCATTGGAGAAATTACCGGCACAACACGTAGATACCGGAATGGGATTTGAGCGTTTGTGTATGGCTATGCAAGATGTAACTTCTAATTACGATACTGATGTATTTACGCCGCTAATCGAAAAAGTGGAGCAAATTACAGGATTGAAATACACTACCAATGATGTCATTCTGAACGATAGTGAAGAATCTGAAGAACAAAACAAAACCAATATTGCCATTCGTGTAGTTGTGGATCACGTTCGTGCCGTAGCCTTTGCTATTGCTGACGGACAGTTGCCGTCTAACACGGGAGCAGGTTATGTAATTCGTCGTATTTTGCGTCGTGCTATCCGTTACGGTTTTACTTTCTTGGGTACTAAAGAACCTTTTATCAATCAATTGGTTGCTGTTTTGGCAGATCAAATGGGTGAATTTTTCCCAGAAATCAAAAAACAACAAACTTTGGTTACCAATGTAATCCGTGAAGAAGAAGCTTCTTTTTTAAGAACTTTAGACCAAGGGTTACAATTGTTAGATAACGTAATTGCAACTGCCGAAGGAAAAGAAGTGGCAGGAACAAAAGCATTCGAATTGTATGATACTTTTGGTTTTCCAATTGATTTAACGGCTTTGATTCTTAGAGAAAGAGGGTTTAGCTTAGACGAAGCTGGTTTTGATAAAGCCATGCAAGAACAAAAATCGCGTTCTCGTGCGGCTTCAGAAGTTTCTACTGATGACTGGAAAATTCTGGTTGATGGAAACACAGAATCTTTTGTAGGTTATGACCAGGTAGAAAACGAAGTGAAAATCACCCGTATTCGTAAAGTGGATTCTAAAAAAGATGGTGTTTTGTACCAAATTGTTTTAGATGCTACTCCATTTTATCCGGAAGGTGGAGGACAGGTAGGAGATAAAGGAACTTTGGTTTCGGCAAATGAAACTATTGAAATTATAGATACTAAGAAGGAAAATAATTTAATTCTGCATTTTGCTAAAAAATTGCCGGAAAATGTAAACGCTTCTTTTATTGCTAAAGTGAATACTGATTTAAGAGCAGCGACTTCTAAAAATCACTCGGCGACACACTTGATGCACCAGGCATTAAGAAGTATTTTAGGAACGCATGTGGAGCAAAAAGGATCTTTGGTAAATCCAAAAAATCTACGTTTTGACTTTTCTCATTTTTCTAAAGTAACGGATGAAGAATTGCAACAAGTGGAGGATTTTGTAAATGCTCGAATTCAAGAGCAATTGCCATTAATTGAAAGAAGAAGTATTCCTATCCAACAAGCTTTAGAAGAAGGAGCAATGGCTTTGTTTGGTGAAAAATATGGAGATAATGTACGTGCGATTAAATTTGGCGATAGCATGGAATTGTGTGGAGGAATTCACGTGAACAATTCGGCTGATATTTGGTCTTTCAAAATTGTTTCTGAAGGAGCAGTTGCAGCTGGAATTCGTCGTGTGGAAGCGATTACTGGTGATGGTGTAAGACAATTTTTTGCTTCGCAGGAAGAATTGTTAGACGAAATTAAAGTGGCATTGAAAAACCCGCAGGATACGGTTAAAGCAGTGGTGTCTTTGCAATATGAAAATGCTAAGTTGAAAAAACAAGTGGAGCAATTGTTAAAGGAAAAAATCGATAGATTAAAAAATGAATTGCTTTCTGAATTTCATGAAATTAACGGCATTAACGTTTTAGACAGGCATGTGGATTTATCTATGAGTGCTACCAAAGATTTAACGCAAGCATTGGGGAGTGCAAAACCAAATTCATTCGTCGTTTTAGCTTCTGTTGAAGATGGTTTGCCAAATATTCATTGTTATATTGCTAAAGAACTGGTTGAAAGAAAAGGTTTAAACGCAAATGTGGTAATCAAAGAGTTAGGAAAATATATTGATGGAAATGGTGGCGGACAACCTTTTTTCGCGTCTGGAAAAGGAAAAAATGTAGCCGGAATTACTGAAGCATTGGACAGTATTTCCGGAATTTTGATTCGTAATTAATAATTTTCATGCCTGATTTTTAGGCAAGTTTATCCAAGGTGGAGGTGGAGGACAGCCGTTCTTTGCTACTGCAGGAGGTAAAAATGGCGCTGGAATTGCAGAAGCTTTATCTAAAGCAATTGAGTACGTGAAGTAAATTTTAGCTTTATAAAAAATAAGAAACCCTTTTAGTTTGCAAAAGCATTCTAAAAGGGTTTTCGATTTAAGTGTGTTAAATCTTATGGGGCAAAAAAGTAAAACAATTCGTTTTGAAGTTAATTTGCTAAAAGAACTTATGAACTTAAAATAGATTAGTTTATTTTCAGGAATGACTTATTTCAATTCCGTTTTCTTCCAGAATATCTAAAAGATAGCTGTTTTGTATAGGGTCGTATTTTTCAATTCCACTTTGATACCATTTTACTAAAACACTTATTTGAAAGTGGGTATAGCCTTCGGTATCAATGTTAATGCCTAGTAAACCGGCCATTAGAAATTCTTCTAAAATCTTTTCGGTTATAATCCTTTTCGGAATTCCGTTAATAATGCTGCCATTTATACTTTCGTAATCAAGTCTACCTGAATTAAATCCGTCATTAAAAGCAGTATTGCTATTTTTCGCTTTTGAATACGGATTTAGACCATTAGAATATCCTTCTAAATAATCTTGTCTGTAAATAGGGTTAAATATGTTTTTCATGATAATTGGAGTAGAATTCATATCAAATGTAGAAGCAAAAAATTAGTTTGCCATTTAAAATCGTTGAAAGGACAAAATACTCTTTAAACCGCTAGCGGATGGTTTTTTATCGGTAAAAAGTAGGAGTTAGTAGATTACTTTAATTAGGGATTTATCAGGAATAGTTAGGTTTAATTGTTGTTTTTTATCGTATTTGTAATGAAAATTTCATTATTCATATAATTATATAAGGGGTTTGTGTTTTGATATTAAGTTATTGTGTTAGTGTGTTTTACGGAAGTAATTGAATAAAATCGTAATTTTGTTATAGTGTTGATAACTAGTATATTGTTTAATTTTAAATGCTGGAATTATGAGAAAGAATATGTTAATACTAGTTGGAGGAATTTTATTTTCTTTACTATGTTCATTGAATCTTGAGGCTCAGATGATGAATAATGAAGGTCAGGTTGGGCGTGATTTGGCTAATTCTAAATTGATTCATGCATCAGAAGTTACACTTAAACCAGGAAAAAGAACGATTATGCACACTCATCCTGCACATTTTTATTATGCCTTAACCGATGTAAATTTAAAAGTACACTATCAAGATGGTAAAAACGAGGTGTTTAAAATGAAAGCAGGAGAATCGGGGGTAAGTGGACCAGAACGTCCGCACATAACTCAAAATATAGGCGACAAAACAGCTAAATTTTTGGTTGTAGAATTAAAAGAACATCCTTACAAAGCGCCAAAGTAAATTAATAGTAGCGCATAAAATGTGTTGAAATTGAAAATGAGTCTTTTATAGACTCATTTTTATTGGATGAATAGTCCATTTAAACGAGTTTTTAGGTCGTTAAGCTTATATAGTTGGTTCAGCTGTATTTAATATTTAGTTTTGGAAACCCAAGTATATTAAGTTAAAAATAACCTAATAAGATTATGGAAAAATTAATTAGAATATTTTTTTTCATTTCAATAGTTTCTCTTTTTTTAGCGTCTTGCTCAAATGATAAAGACGATAAGGGCAAGAATTTTATTAAAATAATTGAATCTACTGAGAATGGTATTTCTGAAAATTCAGTTTTCAGCTATCATGAAAATCAAATAATAAGTGCTGATAATTCTAAAGAAAAAATAGATTATACTTACGATAATGGACTTATCACCAAGATAATCAAGTATAATAAGCAAACTCAACTTAGTGTTACATTAGTATATATCTATCTTCAAGGAAAATTAATTAAAGTAACGTCATCTCAAAATTATGTGATTTATTACACTCATAATACTGATGGAACGGTTTTGTATGAAAAATACAAGATAGATTCTCAAAATCAAGAACATAAAGCATATCACGGAACTTTATTTTTTAAAAATGAGAATTTAGTTAAAGACGAACGCGTTTTTGATAATAAAGATGAAAACGTAAGTTCCAGTTCAAGAACAAGTTTTGAATATGATACCTACAATAATCCCTATTTTAGTATTTTAGGTTACGACAAATTATTGGATCTTAGTGTGTCAATTTCTAAAAACAATGTTGTTTTAACGGTTGTGGAATCAACACTTATGGTTAATGACGAAACAATTACTTCTGCTAATATCTATAAAGCTACGTTTAAATACGATGCTGATGATTATCCTACTGAACAGGTTTCAGAAGCTAGTATAGGGAATCCAAATTATTCCAAAATCCAGTATTTGTATTAATATTATAATACTTATTTTTGGTGAAAAACTACCATGCAGTTTCGTACGCCAATACCCATTTCAGAAAGTATTTTTCCTATTGATTATAATTCTAAAATTATGTCTGTAGGTTCTTGTTTTGCAGTAAACATGGCCGAAAAATTTAATGATTTTAAATTTCAAAACAACTGCAATCCATTTGGTATTATTTTCAATCCTGTTTCAATTGAAAGATTAGTAGAAAGAATTGTAAATAAAGAGCTGTTTACGGAAAGTGACATTTTCTTTCACAACGATTTATGGCATTGTTTTGAAGTACATTCGGAACTTTCAAATCCCAGTAAAGAAGCTTTTCTAGATTCATTAAATCAGTTACTCGATTCAACAAATCAACAAATATTTGATTTAACGCATTTCCAAATTACCTATGGAACTGCCTGGGTGTATCGAAATATTGAAAGTAAGCAAATTGTTGCCAATTGCCATAAAGTTCCTCAAAAGCAATTTGCAAAAGAATTGCTTGCTATCGAAACGATTCAAACTGCAATTCAGAATACGTTTAGTCTGATTCACTCAATAAATCCAGAGGCAAAATTTACGTTTACCGTTTCGCCGGTGCGCCATATCAAAGATGGTTTTGTCGAAAATACCTTGAGTAAAGCGCATTTAATTAGTGCTGTTCATTCAGCTCATAACTCACAACCCATAACTTATAACTACTTTCCGAGTTACGAAATCATGATGGATGAACTAAGAGATTATCGCTTTTATGCCGAAGATATGTTGCATCCTAGTCAAGTAGCGATAGATTACATTTGGCAACGATTTAAAGAAACTTCCATTTCAAAAACGGCTTTTGCAATAATGGATGAAGTCGAAGGGATTCAAAAAGGTTTGTCTCATCGCCCTTTTAACCCGCAGTCCGAAAGTCATCAAAAGTTTATCGCTAAACTTCAAATAAGAATAACGAAATTGCATTCGGAATATCCATTTATGAAATTTTAATTATGATAAGAAAAATAGTTGTTGGCTTAGTAGCTTTAGTTATTGTTGTTTTACTTTTTAAATTTTGTGAATTTAAAAAAGGCGATAACAGTACATTAGATTACAACACCAATTTGATTCAGCAGCAAATTGTAAACGTTGGAAAATTAGTCGTTACCGAAGGGCATTTCTCAGAAGTGATTACCTATAAAAATCAGGAAAAATATTTAATGAATATGCTTTCATTCGAAAAGAAAGCACTTATTGTGGTCAATGCCGATGTGACGGTGGCTTATGATTTGCATCAAATGAAATATGATATTGATGAAAAAAACAAAACCATCACGATTGTAAGCATTCCAAAAGAAGAAATAAAAATCAGTCCCGATATTCAGTTTTATGATGTGCAACAAAGTAAGTTGAACCCGTTTACCGGAGACGATTATAATAAAATCAATAAATCAGTAAAGGCCAATTTAGCCAAGAAAATAGAAAAATCATCGTTAAAGTCCAATGCTCAAAACCGACTCATAAGTGAACTTTCTAAAATCCTGATTCTAACTCATACCATGGGCTGGAAATTGCAATACGAAGGCAAAGTCATTGAAAATGAAAGTGATTTAGGAAAGCAGGTAAAAATGTAGTTCTAGATTATAGCCATTGATTTACTGAATTTTTAGTGTAGACTTTTGGTTTTTATTGTAATCAAGAATAAGCTGTATTGAGAGTTTTTGTTTATAGTACTTCTTTGAATTACATTAAGTTAAAAAAAAGGTTAACAATTTTTTTATATGGTAAAAATAAGTCTAATCTAATGTGTTAGATTTGTAAAAGAAATATATAAGTTTACTCATTGATGAATCCATTAAAAAATATTTTAAATCAATTAGATTTAATTGAAAACAAAGCTGTTTTCTTTAGAGATAAAGAAGAGGGTGGGATTTTTAATAGTTTTTCGTCAGATGTGAATAAAAAATTAGAAGACATAAAGCCAGATGCTTTTTATGTTTTCAATAATCAACCTTTTGTTTTATTTTTTGATTTAACATCAAATAGTGATATTAATAGAGAAAGTGAAATTCACAAAAAGGTGTGGTCATTTGATAATTCCCCTATAATTTTTGTAATAAATGATACCGAGGTTAAAGTTTATAATGCTTTAAACTTTGAAAAACATAAAGGTTTAGAAGAAATTGAATTATCTGAAAAAGAAAGAAATAAAAGATTTTCTTTTTGGAATTTACAAAGCGGGGAAGCGTTTGAATGGTTCTATGAAAAGCATAAAAAAACAGTACTCAAAAAGAGGGTAAATCAACAGCTTTTTGAAAACATAAAACAGACCATTCTTATTCTAAAGAATGATTTTGGTTTAGAGGAAAGTCTGGCTAAAATACTTGTTTTAAGATTGATTTTCATTCGATATCTTATTGATAGAAAAATAAAAATTGACACTTCATTTATTGTTGGAAATGAAGAGGATATAATTCAAAGAAGAAGATCGTTAAGTGAGTTAATTGCGAATCCAAAACAATTAGTTGTTTTTTTTGATTATTTAAACAAAAGATTCAATGGGGTCTTATTTAAGGACTCAAATATTGAATTAAGTTTAAATCAAGCGAATCTATTATCTAAGCTTTTTAACCCTGACGGAGTTAGTACTGAAGATAAGATAAATTTATTTTCTGATTTTGATTTTCAATATGATGTGTTTGATTTTGGAATCATTCCTGTAGAATTGATTAGTGGAATATATGAGACACTTTTAGATGAAGAAACTAAAAATGCTACATCTGCGGTCTATACGCCACCTTTTTTAGTTGACTATATTTTAACCGAAACAGTTGATAAATTTTTTGAAGAAAATAAATCAATCAGTGAATGTAAAATTTTTGATCCTGCAATGGGTTCTGGGATTTTCTTAGTGCAAGGGCTAAGAAGAATGATTGAACGAGAAAAAGAACTGAATCCAAATGATGATAATCTAACTTTTGGGACTAAAATTAGAACAATTGCCGAAAAAAATCTTTTTGGAATTGACATTAATGAGGAAGCTATAAATGTGGCTTGTTTTTCTATTTATGTAGCTTTATTAGATTACCAAGAACCTGGCAATATTGATATTTATAAATTTCCTAATTTAAAAGATAAGAATTTTTTTAAGAGCAATTTTTTTGTTAGAGAAGTAAAAGAAAATGATTCTGAAGTTGCAAAAAAAGAGCTTGAAATATTTTCGTCAAGTTTAGAAGTGATTAAATCACAAAAAATGAATTTTATACTAGGTAATCCACCTTGGAAAAGAGATAAATCAGATTATCACATTGGATGGTTAAATGAAAATAATATTTACTTAAAACAGGAAAAAGGAGAAAAAGAAATTGCTTTGTCCTATTTGATGCGAGCTAATGATTTTATGACAAAAGATACGGTTTGTTCATTAATTGTTACAAGCACTATTTTTTATAATGTATCAGATACTATTCGATATGTGAAAAGTAATTTCTTTAAAAATAATTCAATTCAATCAATTCTGGATTTATCAGCCGTAAGAAGATTAGTTTTTGATGGCGAAAAACGTGTTCCTAGAAAAGACAGAAATAAGAATTTGATTTTAGACAAGAACGGAAATATTTTATATAAGAACCAAAAAATAATAAGTCCAGCATTAAATATTCAGTTTAAACAATTTGATAAAGAATATTCAGAGAATAATCCAATTCATTTTAAATCAATAAAAGCAAATAAGTTTTTTAATAAATTTACCAAAGCACTTGTAATTGAGAAGTTTGATTATAAAAAAATCCTCCAAAAGCATTTTATTGAAAACCATTGGATGTTTAAAGTAGCATTATATGGAAACACTTTGGATTACTTGCTTTTAAAAAAGTTAGAAAAAAGTAAAAATAAAATAATTAATTTATTCGATGGAAGTGAAATTTTTAAAGGAGCTGGCATTAAATCAAATAAAGGGAATGATTTTGCAGATTTTTTAATTGGATTACCTTTAATTGAGAATGGTGATATTAATTTAATAACTACAAATATTAATGACAATAATTTAATTTTAAAAGCTCAAGACGTTTATTATGAAAGTGGAAGAATTAAAGAACTTTTTTTTGGGAGTAAAATTTTAATTAAAGAACAGGCAAAAGATGAAAGTAAATTAGCTGTTTCGTATATTGAAGAAAATTGTGCTTATAAGAATGGTATTTGGGGTATTTGCTCTGAAAATAGAGAGTTAATAAAAAGTTTATTTTCTTATTTATTGTCAGATATCTATACTTATTATATTTATCTAATTTCAGGTTCTTGGGGTACATCAACAAGACCTCAAATTCGATTAGATGATGAATACCTTTCATTTCCATTTATAGAGCCAAATGAAATTCAAAAAGATAGAATGATTTCGTTAGTTGAAAATCTATTAAAACCATATAAAGAATTCTATAAAGAACATCCAAATAGTGTTTTCCAAGGCGAGCCAAGTAAAGAAATATTAGATGAAATAAATTCAATTGTAGAAGAAATATATCAAATTACTGGTTATGAGAAAGATTTGATTGATTATGTGTTAAACGTTTCTCGTTATCAATTCCAAGAAAGTAAACAGAGGTTAGTTTCAGATTTTAACAATGACGACCATAGGAATAGAGAAAAAGTTTTAAGAAGTTATGCTGATGTTTATATTGAAGAATTTGAAAAAATTTACGATGATGAATTTATTCAAATAGAAATTTATTCTTTGGATTATTTCATAGCTATGAATTTTGTTTTCTTAAGTGAAAAGCCTTCTAAAAAAATTGTTTACTCAGATAAGAAAGATGAGAAACAAGTTTTAAATAATTTGGCCAATTCACTAAGTATTTCTCAAATTACTAATGCAAATGATTCTGAGAATAATTTATTTATTCAAAAAGATATAAAAGGATTTGAAAAAGATTCATTTTATATAATTAAACCCAATGAATACAAATGTTGGCATAGAGCCATGGCTTGGTATGATGTAGCCGAATTTAAAGAAGCCATACAAAAAGCAGAGTTAGAACGATTAAATTCTGATTTTCATGCTTAATGCTTCTAACTTCAAATCAAATTCTGAACAATTGACTCAAAAAAGAGTGGAAATGGTTATACAATATATTGTGTATTGTTACCAAAAAATGATTAATGAAGCTAAAACATATCGGAAGGATATTTTTCTTAACGAAAATAAAACAAGGTATAATCTTGAAGAAGGTTTAAGTGAAAAATTTGTTGATGACTATTTAGGGATTTTGGATAATCTTAATTATTATAAAAGGAATATTTCTAAACAGCCCAATATAGATTTATATTTTAATAATGAGGCAAAACAATCCTATACTGAAAATGGTGTCATAAAAGATGATTTCATAGACATAAAAGTCCAAGAGACAGGATTGAGTGATATTTGGAGTAAAAGCGGTAATCAACAACAGATTCATTTAGCTATTGAATGTAAAATTGTTGAAAATGGATATAGTGAATACGTTTCTGATATTAAGAAAATGTGTAATAGATCTTTTAATACTCCTAGATTAAATTTTGAAGGACAAATTGCATATATAATAAATCCCAGTTATACTCATTTATCAGTTAAATCAGGAATTAATACAAATTTGTCTAGTAATTCTGAAATTATCACGATACAAGATTTAAAACCAAAAGTTTTTAAGGAAGGGTTTGATGCAAGTTATTTGTCTGTTCATAATCGTAATTATAATAGACAACAGTTTTCAATTTACCATTTGATGTTTGATTATACTAAAGTTGTAGTGAATTAAAAAATAAGATTCCAGATGTTTTTTTTGAAAACAAAACGTCTAATTCTCGAAAAAATTTCGTCCTCCGTTTCTGAAATACTCAATTTTATAAAAGAACATCTCGGCCATATTTTTGGCTCTGAGTTTGGCTTCTTCAGCAAGAGTTCCTTCGAATAAAGTATTAATAGTTTCGGTAAAAATTTCCATCCAACGATTGAAATGTTCTTTTGCTACTGGCAAATGTTTGTGCGGAGGAAATGGACTGCCTGAATAAGTATGTTCTTCTAATAAAATAGTCTGCCAAAAACGGTACATTCTTTCTAAATGTGCTGGCCATTGATTGCCTATTTTCTCATTAAAAATAGGGCCAATTAAGTCGTCTTGTTGCACTTTGGCATAGAAAGTATCTACCAATAATTTGATATCGTCAAGATTTTTAATGTCGTTTAAAGGACTCATGTTTTTAGGGATAATGGATTGCAAAGATAAAGAAATGCGATAGCGTTTTAACCTATAAGCTGATTGAATAAATCTTGTTTTTCGTTCAGGTATTTGTACTCAAATCCTTTGTTTTCCATTTTGGTTTTTATGGCAATAATGTCGTTTTTGTTTTTGAGTTCAAGGCCTACAACGGCGGGACCCACTTCGCGGCTGTTTTTTTTGGTAAACTGAAAATACGTAATGTCGTCATCAGGGCCTAAAATATCATTTACAAATTCTTTTAAAGAACCGGGACGCTGCGGAAATTGAATCATAAAGTAATGCATCAATCCTTCGTAGAGTAAAGAACGTTCTTTTATTTCGGCGGTGCGTTCAATATCATTATTACTTCCGCTAACAATGCAAACAACGGTTTTTCCTTTTATTTTTTCTTTATATAAATCCAGTGCCGAAATAGTTAATGCGCCTGCAGGTTCCACCACCATGGCTTCTTCATTGTACAAGCGCAAAATGGTCGTGCACACTTTACCTTCAGGAACAAGGATAATATCGCTTAGGTTTTTTTTACAAATGTCAAAAGTTATTTTTCCAACTTGTTTTACGGCAGCTCCGTCTACAAATTTATCTATGTTTTCTAAAATGGTGACTTTTCCATTGTCAATAGAGGTTTTCATTGAAGAAGCGCCTTCTGGTTCTACTCCAATGATTTTAGTATCGGGACTTAAATGTTTGAAAACTTCCGAAAGTCCAGAAGCCAGTCCACCACCACCGATGGGAACAAATACATAATCAATAGGTTTTTTATAGCTTTCCAGAATTTCGAGACCTACAGTTCCCTGACCGGCAATAACTTTTAGATCATCAAAAGGATGAATGAAAGCCATTTTGTTCTTAGTTGCATCAGCCATTGCAGCTGCATAGGCATCGTCAAAAGTGTCTCCTGTAAGCACAATTTCGACAAAGGAACCTCCAAAAAGATTGACTTGTTTTACCTTTTGTTTCGGAGTGGTCTTTGGCATGTATATTTTGCCTTTTATTTGAAGCAATTTACAAGAATAAGCTACACCTTGTGCATGATTTCCAGCACTGGCACAGATTACACCCTGCTCTTGTTCTTCGGCACTTAGCGTACTGATTTTGTTATAAGCACCTCTAATTTTATAAGAGCGTACGGTTTGTAAATCTTCTCTTTTTAACAGAATTCGGGCAGCAAATTCATTAGATAAATTTAAGTTTTCCGACAAAGGTGTTGCCATAACCACATCTTGCAATTGTTTCTTGGCTTCTTGTATTTGGCTAAATAGATTCATGTTTATAGGTATAAAAAAACCTCCCGTTGTGGGAGGTTTGATAAATGGTATCTTGATTACTTATTTACATAACACTCCGTCATTATTATTGAATAATAATGTTAATTGCGATACGTATGATAATAGTGTTGTTCATCTTTTATGATTGTATTACAAATATACAGATTCTTTAGTTATGGATAAAAGATTTATTTTTTTGTTTCAGTAGGAGGGAATTGTGCCAGGATTTTAGTAACAAACTCATTGATTTGTTTTTCTTTCTCTTTTCTGTTTTCGGTTAGAATTCCCATTCCTTCACCTTCCCAAATTAACTCTTTTTTCTTAGCATCGATTAAATCGATATAAAGTGTTCCTTGTGTTGATGAAGTAACGTAGCTGTTACCGCCCCAGAAATAAGGATTCCATCCCCATCCCCAACCGTATCCCCAACCCATATTGAATTGGTTTACGTCAATTTGTTCTCTTTCTTTGGTGAAGATATTTACCAGTAAATCAGGATTGTCGCTTTTGCTCATTCCTTTGTTAGTCAATTCATTATCGATAGCGCGTAGAATTCTTTTTTTGTCTAATTCAGATAAAGCAACTCGGTCAATTCCCTTTTTGTGGAAAGCATAGGTTTTGTATTGACTAAAATCAACACGACTATCGTAATCCGAGTTAACTCTTATCGAGCTACAGGCACTCAATAGAAAAAGAAATAATAGCGGTACTATTTTGATTGTTTTCATGATTCAATTATTTGATTACTAAATATATAAATAAAAATGGGTTCTGTTTTATATACGATAAACGAAAGAGAAAGATTTACATTGAATTGTTTTTATAGTGATTTTTTGTTTGTTCCTGTTTTTTTATCAAATCCATAAGGACAATGACGGCAACCGCTTTTACAACAATAACCTCTTTTTAAATGATACTTTTCGGTAAAACATTTATATCCTTCAGGAGTATAATAGAAATCTTCGCCTTCAATTAATTTATTTTCATTACTTTGTTCAATCATATATAGATTTTATTTTTTGCCTTTGCAATTCCAACAACAATAGTCAATCTTTACAAATTTATAAATTTAAAAACCAATGTTTTTTGTTGTTAACAAGTATTTAATACCAAAAGGTTTCCGCGGATTGACGGCTTATCCCTTTGTGTTTTTAAAATATCGGATTGATAAAGAAAACCCTGTTCTTATCAATCACGAACGCATTCATTTACGACAACAATTAGAACTATTAATACTACCTTTTTTTATTTGGTATTTTCTGGAATATCTAGTTCGCTTATTGCAATACAGCAACAAAAATCATGCCTATCGAAACATTTCGTTTGAAAGAGAGGCTTATACGAATGAATCTAATTTAGATTATCTTAAAAAGAGACCCTTTTTTAGTTTTTGTAAGTATTTATTTTGATCGAAATAAAGTTTTAGCGCAATCCCGATAGCTATTCGGGACACAAAGTTTTTTTATCGAAAAGAAATCTGCTCAAATCAGTTTCATCGGTGTTCCCTTATTTATATCGGTATAAGTTTTACCTTTGCTAAAAATAGTTGTCTTGAATCAGAAGTTACATATCCAATTTCCTAATTTTATTTCGCTTACCATCAAAAGGGAAGATTTAATTCATCCAGTGGTTTCGGGAAATAAGTTTCGAAAGTTAAAGTACAATTTGCTTCAGGCGAAAGCGGAAAATAAAAAAACGCTGCTCACTTTTGGAGGCGCTTTTTCGAATCATATTGCGGCTGTTGCTTTTGCAGCAAAAGAAAATGGTTTTCAATCTATCGGGATTATCCGTGGCGATGAATTGAAAGATAAAATTGTAGCAAATCCCACCCTGCAGTTTGCTCAGGAATGCGGAATGCAATTTGAATTTGTTTCCCGTGAAGCTTATCGGTCAAAAAGTGAACCTTCCTTTTTAGAGGAGTTGAAATTGAAGTTCGGCGATTTTTTCCTGATTCCCGAAGGCGGAACGAATGCATTGGCCATAAAAGGTTGTGAGGAGATTTTAACAGAGGAAGACCGCGAGTTTGATTATATTTGTTGTGCAGTAGGAACAGGCGGAACCATTTCGGGAATTATTAATAGTGCGTTACCGCATCAAAAAGTTTTAGGATTTCCAGCTTTAAAAGGCGATTTTTTACAAGATGAAATCCGTATTTTTGTGCAAAATGAAAATTGGGAGTTAATAACGGATTATCATTTTGGAGGATATGGCAAGGTAAATGAAGATTTGATAGGTTTTATCAATACGTTTTATAGTGATAATCAAATTCCGTTAGATCCTATTTATACTGGAAAGATGGTTTTTGGCGTTATAGATTTGATACAAAAGAATTATTTTCCGGCTCATTCTGATATTTTACTCATTCATACTGGAGGCCTTCAGGGAATTCGAGGAATGAATGTGAAATTAAAAAGCAAACAATTACCAACAATAGCTATCAATGTTTAAGAAAAGCTTACTTTTATTTATTGCCTTAACTCTTATTAGTTGTCATGCTACAAAATCTCCAATTGTAACAACTAAAAAAGGAGCTACTAAAAATACCTATTCCCAAAAAACAAAACAAAATAAGACTAGTAAAAGCCAAAATGAAGTGATACAATCGACTTCAAGAACGGTGGTTACCAATGATGTCGTTAACAATTATGTATTGCAATATAAAGATATTGCAATGAATAATATGAAGGCGTATGGAATTCCAGCGAGTATTATTTTAGCTCAGGGGATTTTAGAATCGGGAGCAGGAAGAGGCGATTTAGCGGTGAGTGCTAACAATCATTTTGGTATTAAATGCCATGCAGATTGGACAGGAGATACTGTAAATCATGATGATGATAGCAGTCAGGAATGTTTTAGAAAATACAATAAAGTATCTGAATCATATAGAGATCACGCTTTGTTTTTAACGGGTAAGGGCAGATATGCCAGTTTGTTCGAATTGGATAAAGACGATTATCGGGCTTGGGCTAAAGGCTTAAGAAAAGCAGGTTATGCCACCGATTCTCAATATCCGGATAAATTAATTTCGTATATCGAACGCTATAATTTGGGGCAATATGATGCCCAGGTTTTAGGGACGAATTATGTGCCTGTTGAGAATCAAAACAGAAGAATTGTTGCCAGAGATTCCAGAAGCGATACTTTTTATGAAGTTCAAAAAGGAGATACTTTGTATTCTATTTCGAAGAAATATAATGTGTTAGTAGACGATTTAAAACAAAGAAATAAACTATCAGATAGCACCCTTTTTGTGGGGCAAAAACTGAAAATAAATTAGTTTTATCAATATTAAGTTTCAAAAATATTTTAATGAGTTTATAAGAAGTCAATATGCAAACTGAATTCTAAACTCGAAATTCTAAAATTAAAAATGTTATACCAAAGAAGTAGTCAGCTATTTGCTGAAGCAGAAAAAGTAATTCCGGGAGGAGTAAATTCGCCAGTTAGAGCATTCAAATCAGTAGGAGGAACGCCTATTTTTGTAAAACAAGCCAAAGGTGCTTATTTGTATGATGAGGATGGGAATCGATTGATTGATTATATTAATTCCTGGGGACCAATGATTCTGGGACATGCTTATGAGCCAGTAGTTCAGGCGGTAACAGAGAAAGCCAAACTGGGAACTTCTTTTGGGATGCCAACAGAATTAGAAACTCAAATTGCTGCTTTGGCAGTATCGATGGTTCCTAATATCGATAAAATCCGTTTTGTGAATTCAGGAACTGAAGCTTGTATGAGTGCCGTAAGACTAGCGCGTGGATTTACGAAAAGAGATAAAATTATAAAATTTGCAGGTTGTTATCACGGGCATTCTGATTCTTTCCTGATTCAGGCAGGAAGTGGTGCAATGACTTTTGGAACCCCAAACAGTCCGGGGGTTACAGCGGGAACTGCTAAGGATACTTTGTTAGCAAAATACAATGATTTAGAAAATGTACGAAGTTTAATTGAAGCCAATCCTAACGAAATTGCAGCTATCATAGTAGAACCGGTTGCTGGGAATATGGGTTGTGTGCCACCAACTAAAGGTTTCTTGGAAGGCTTACGCCAATTGTGTTCTGAAAACGGAATCTTACTGATTTTTGATGAGGTAATGACCGGTTTTAGGTTAGCTAAAGGAGGTGCTCAGGAATTATTAAACATCAATGCTGATATCGTTTGTTTCGGAAAAGTAATTGGTGGCGGATTGCCGGTAGGTGCATTTGCTGCCCGTGAAGAGATAATGAATTATCTGGCTCCACTTGGACCTGTTTATCAGGCGGGAACTTTATCAGGAAATCCGTTGGCGATGGCTGCGGGATTGTCAATGCTGGAATCATTAAATAATGATGCGGCTATTTTTCAAAGATTAGAAGAAAAAACAGCTTATTTAGAAGCAGGAATCCATAGAGTATTACAAGCCAATAATGTTGTTTATACTATCAATAGGGTAGGTTCTATGATTTCGGTACATTTTGATGCGAGTCCTGTTGTTGATTTTCAAACTGCTGCTAAGGGAGATAATGAAACTTTCAAGAAATTCTTCCATGGATTATTACAGGAAGGAATCTATATTGCGCCTTCAGCTTATGAAACCTGGTTTATAACCGATGCTT
The DNA here is from genome assembly GCF_009909155.2 of Flavobacterium undicola. Taxonomy (GTDB): domain Bacteria; phylum Bacteroidota; class Bacteroidia; order Flavobacteriales; family Flavobacteriaceae; genus Flavobacterium; species Flavobacterium undicola. The sequence continues at coordinate 16,203 of NZ_JAAAPM020000022.1, read as the reverse complement.
TGACTTACGAAGATTTGGATTTTACGATAAATGCAATTGATACCGTTTCGAAAACACTATAAATAAAAGAGCAAAAAAAAGCTTCGAGTAGTTCTCGAAGCTTTCTTTTTAGTTTTCCATATTGCCACCACCACCTTGTGGTCTGTCGTCCATTCCGCCACCTTGTCTGTCACCCATTCTTTGTTGCATTCTTTCTCTCATTTTATCTTGGCTAGCTTTCCATTTTGTCAATTGCTCAGGAGTTAAGATAGCAGCAATTTTTCCTTCCATGGCTTTTCTTTGCGCTTCCATGTTTTCTCTGCCTTGATCTTTCTTGTCTGTTGCATTTGCTCTTTGAGCTTCTCTAGCCTGGGCTTGTTCTGTGTAAAGTTGTTTTACTTGTTCTTGTTGTTTCGCATCCAGGTTTAGATCTTTAGTCATCCTTGCAACACGTTGTTCTGTACGCTGCTCAGGAGTCATATTTCCCATGTTAGCTCTTTGTGGTCGGTCAGTATTGTCTTGAGCAAAACTAGATACTCCAACAACTAATAATGCGGCAATAATTAATTTTTTCATTTTTTCTTGATTTATGTTAAAAGTTATGGTTATAAGACAATAAACAGAATAAAAGGTTTAATTATTAACAGAAAAAATATCATTTATTTTTTTAATCCAAATAATTTGAATTACTAATTTATAAATAAAATAATCAAGTTAGGAATTTTTTTTAGCAAAAGATGGAGTTTCGAATTTTACAAAACCACCGCGATTCCCTTGTCTTTCGATAGATTGTGATACAATCAAAGTTCCAATAGTAATCATATTTAATAACTCATAATAAGAAGAATTAATCTGGTGTGTTTGACCAATTTTTTCTATTTCTTCTTTCCATTTCAAAAGCTGTTCTTTGGCATTAAGTAAATCCGTCTCATATCTGACGATTCCAGCATTCTGCCTCATTAAGTGCTGAAGTTTTGCTTTTAACACAGTCAAATAGTTGGAGTCAATTTCTGGTTTTTCTGCGGTGTCGTTTTTCAGAATTTCCTTCTTTATTGTTTTTATTTCTAAATTAGGATTGGCTAAATATTCATAAATTCTACTCGAATAGACTAATGCTTCTAACAATGAATTGGACGCTAATCGGTTAGCTCCATGTAAGCCGGTTTGTGTGCATTCGCCACAGGCGAATAAATTAGTCACAGAAGTTTTTCCATTGGTGTCAACCACAATTCCCCCACAAAGATAATGTTGGGCAGGTACAACCGGAATCCATTCTTTTGCAATATCAATTCCTGATTTTAGGCAGTGATTATAAATCATCGGGAAGTGCTTTTTAAAGGCTTCCAACTCAAGATGAGTACAGTCTAAATACACGCAGTCATCACCTGATTTCTTTAGTTCTAAATCGATACTTTGGGATACAATATCTCTTGAAGCTAATTCTTCTCTGGAATCATAATCAATCATGAAACGATGTCCTTTTTTAGTGCGTAAATAAGCGCCAAAACCACGAACCGCCTCTGAAATCAAAAATTTGGAACCTGTAGATGCTTCATAAAAAGCGGTAGGATGGAATTGTATGAATTCCATTTCTTTAATATCAGCATGAGCACGATAAGCCATGGCAATTCCGTCTCCGGTTGCTATTACAGGATTTGTGGTGTGTCCGTAAAGATGCCCAATTCCGCCAGTTGCCAGTAACGTAATGTCAGATATATAAGTGTTTATTTGTTGTGTTTTTTCATCTAAAACGAGTGCTCCTAAACAACAGTTTTCAGCTGTAATTAAATCAGTTGCAAAATGATGATCCAGAACAGTAATGTTGTCTTTTTGATAAACTTGCATCAAAATAGCGCGTTCTATTTCATGTCCCGTTTGGTCTTTATGATGCACCACACGATTTTCAGAATGTCCTCCTTCTTTACCTAAATTTAGATTGCCATCAGAATTTTTGTCAAATTTTGCTCCCCATTCGATCAATTCTTTTAATCGCTTTGGGCCTTCGGTAACTACCATTCTTACTACCGCTTCATCACACAATCCATCTCCACAAATAAGAGTATCTTCGATGTGTTTTTGGTACGAATCTTCGTTTTTATCAGTAACAATGGCTATACCGCCCTGGGCGTATTTAGTATTTGATTCGTCAGCGTTGGCCTTGGTTACGATGGTTACTTTTTTGTTCGGAAATTGCTCTGCTATTCGAAGGGCAAATGTCAAACCGGCAACACCAGAACCTATAATCAAGTAATTGGTATTTGTCATTTATTTTGATAATTCAAGCATTCTCTCAATTGGAATTAATGCTTTTTGGATAATATCTTCTGCTACATTAACTTCAGGACTTTCATTTACTAAGCAGTCGTATACTTTTTGTAGGGTGTTCATTTTCATGTAACCACATTCGCTGCAAGCACAAGTGTTGTCTTCTTTTGCAGGAGCGGGAATTAATATTTTATCAGGTACTTCCTGTTGCATTTTGTGCAAAATACCAAATTCAGTAGCCACAATAAATTTATTGTTAGGATTGTTTTTTACATAATCAATCATTCCTGAAGTCGAACCAATATAGCTGGCTGTAGCCAAAATATGGGTTTCAGATTCCGGGTGTGCAATGATTTTTGCATCAGGATGCTGCTTGTGTAATTCGATTAATTTATCCAATGAAAAAGCTTCGTGAACTACGCAAGAACCGTCCCAAAGAATCATATCGCGTCCTGTTATGCTCATTACATATTTTCCTAAATTTTTATCCGGAGCAAAAATAATAGGAGTGTCTTTTGGAATAGATTCTACAATTTTAACCGCATTTGCAGAAGTTACTACAATGTCAGTCAATGCTTTTACTTCGGCAGAACAATTGACATAAGTGATAACAGTATGGTCAGGATGCTGATCTATAAATTTTTTGAATAAATCAGGAGGACAAGATTCTGCCAGTGAACATCCTGCATTTAAGTCGGGAAGGATTACTTTTTTGTTAGGATTTAAAATCTTAGCTGTTTCTGCCATAAAATGTACTCCGGCAAAAAGAATAATATCGGCATCCACTTTCATGGCTTCTTGCGATAATCCCAAGCTGTCACCTACATAATCAGCAATATCCTGAATGTCATTTTCCTGATAATAGTGTGCTAAAATAACCGCATTTTTTTCTATTTTTAATTTTAATATGCGCTCTTTTAGATCTTTTATTTTGTTTGTATCCATTTTAATATTGATAACAAGAGTTTAATTGTAATATGTTGTTGTTTGTTGTTTTGTTTTTTGTAAAGCTAATTTATTTTAAAGTTAATACCTTAAAAAAGTATCTCCAGATTTAATTCCTAACGCTAATTCCTCCAGATTTGTATTCTCTAACATAAAAGCCAATTCATTTCGGATTGCTTTGAATTTTTCGTGCATCGGGCAAGGATGCGTTTCAGTGCAATGGCTTAATCCCAAACCACATCCGGTAAAAACACTATCACCTTCTAATGCGGTTACAATTTGAGACAATTTAATCTGGCTCATTTTTTCTTTTGGAATTTCAAAACCTCCACCCACACCTTTGATAGAATTAATAATATTGTTTTTAGATAAAATCTGTAAAATCTTGGCAGTAAAAGCCTCAGGAGAATCTATCTTTTTGGCAATATCTTTTAGTCCGGCTCTATTATTTTGAAAAGATTCGGATGCAATGAAAATAGTCGCTCGAATCCCATACTCGCAGGTTTTAGAGAACATAATTAGTTTTTTACAAATTTATAGAAAATAAGCGTTATTATTCGACTCAAATTTCAGTATTTATGTGATTTAATTATGCCTTTAAAAAGGCTGAAAATAATCATTAAAATAGCTATTGGTAAAAATATGCTAGTTATAAAAAGGTTTTGGTAATACATGGGAAGTTGTTCTTTGGCTAAAAAGAAATAAATACCCTGAAAAAAGAGAATCAATTCGGTGAGGATAAAACTCATTATAAACAATTTTATTCCATATTTGATCCAGTTATTTTCTTTGTTTAAGAAAGAATTTTTTAATAGAAAAGCAAACAAAAAACCGGTGATAATTCCCAACATCGTCAAATGAATATAGCCAATGACAAGATTCCGAATTTGATGAGAAATTTGTGCAAATTCGGGAATTAAAACTATCAATTGAATGATGACTTTTAAGAATAATGATGTTAGAGCAAAGCCATAAAGCAATTTTTCAATAGGTCTTAGTGTGGAAAAAAAAGTTTGAAAATGAGGTCGGATTATTTGAATTAAGATTATAAAAGAAAGCAGTTGCAATACAACTCCCAGGCTATTAATCCAATGAAAAACAGGATTAGGAAGATACCAGCTAACAGGCAAAGCCAAGGTTGAAATTGTGGCTGTGACAAACAAATTATAGAATAACCGGAATTGTTTTTCATCAATATTGACTTTTAATTGATGAATAAATAAGGCTAAAATGGCAAAAAGGAACCATCCGTTGAATTGGAAATGCAGAAAAAATTGAATGGCAATTTGGTAAAAAGCACTCGCTTTACCCAGTAATCCAACTGCTGGTCCCAAACACCAAACACCTAAAGTCGATAAAATCATAAAAAATAATGCGGTTCGCAATAATAACTTTTCCGGAAGAGCATCGGTATGGGCGTCTTTCCAGACTAATCGGCAGAAATAGTAACTGCAAAAAATATGTAAGGTTGAAAAAACAATCGAAAACAACGCATATCCTTCAACTGGAAAACGAAACATCATGCCAATAACGGCTATTTCGGTCACCCAAAATAATCGGTTGTAAACGGGTTTTTGTTGGGCTGTTTTTGGAATAAAAAAATGAACAATCAAGCTGTAAATCATCAGGTAAACCCATCCCAACATGGCAACATGGGAATGTCCATGCAATAAAAATTGATAATTTACAATTTCAATGGGTAAGACATACAGCAATCGAAGCAGTAATCCCATGAGTGCTGCGATGAAAAAATTGATGAAGCAGGTTAAAAGCCAAGTTTTTCGCATAATTATCCTCTAAAATGGACGCTGATTGTGGGTGTAGAAAGTTTTTGGCTGTCTAATTCCCGGTACGAATAGTCTAATTTCCCCAAGGTTTTTACTCCATTTACAAAATGCTGGATGTAATAATTTCCGGAGTATTTTTTGGTTTCTAAATACGCAATCATTAGCTGAATGTCTTTTTCTCTAATTAATTCCGAATGAACAGTAGTACGAACTTCGAACGGAAGCTGGCTTTCCAGCAATAAATATAAGGATTTTTCAAAAGGAGAAAAAAGTGTAGATTGGGTTATTTTTTTAAAATGTTCAGCCAGGGCTTTAAAATCCAAAGCTACATAATCGATCAATTTGTTTTCAATTAGCGTTTTTAAAATAGTTGGTTTTGATCCGTTGGTGTCAATTTTGACTAAAAAGCCCATTTTTTTGACTTCAATAATCAGTTCGATGATGTTTTTATGCAGTAAACATTCGCCTCCGCTAAAAACGACTGCATCTAATAAATTTTTGCGGGAGCGAAGAAAGGCAAGTGCTTTTTCGAAAGAAATGCTTCCTTTTCCCAATACAATTTCAGGATTATAACAATAAAGGCAACGCATATTGCAGCCTGCAAACCAAATAATACAGGCTGAATGATGCGCATAATCTAATAAAGTAAAAGGAGTTATGCTGTAAATAGGAGTGCTAACATTTTTCTTCATTGAAGTGGGTGCGTTGCTTGTGCTCGCCTTTTTTACCAATATTGAAACTTTCTACAGGTCGGTGGTATCCCATTACTCGGGTATACACTAAACATTTGGTTCTCAAATGTTGTTTTTCTTCTAAAATAGGATTAGTTGCTGTTTTCATATTTTGTGCATTATGAGTTATGTGTTATGAGTTATGTGTAAAGAGTTAGTTGTCAATTTTAGATAACTGACGTTTAACTCTTAACATTTAATTTTTTTCCATTAATAAAAGAGCATCACATTTTGGGCAATATTCATGTTCACCCGTCAAGTACCCATGAACGGGACAAACACTAAATACAGGTGTTACAGTGATATATGGCAGTTTAAAATTCGATAATACCTTTTTTACAAATTGTTTACAGGCTTCGGGCGAACTGATTTTTTCACTCATATACAAATGTAGTACGGTTCCCCCAGTGTATTTGCATTGCAATTCATCCTGTAAAAACAAGGCTTCGAATGGGTCTTCGGTATGATTTACCGGAATTTGGGAACTGTTGGTGTAATAGATGTTTTCTTCTTGTCCTGCCTGATAAATTTCGGCAAAACGTTTCTTGTCTTCTTTGGCAAAACGATAGGTTGTTCCTTCGGCAGGTGTGGCTTCCAGATTGTATAAATTCCCGGTCGCTTCCTGAAATTCTTTCATTCGGTTGCGAATGTGATCTAAAATTTCAGCGGCAAATGCAATTCCTGACGGTGAAGTTACTGTATCTTGATTTTCGGTAAAATTTACTATCATTTCGTTCATTCCGTTCACCCCAATAGTTGAAAAGTGATTTCTGAAATGAGGCAAATAACGTTTGGTGTACGGATACAAACCCCTGTCGTACATATCCTGAATAAAGATTCTTTTTTTCTCCAGAGTCGATTTCGAAATATATAATAATCGGTCTAATTGTTTAAATAATTCGGTTTTGTTTCCTTTGAACAAATAGCCTAAACGCGCCATGTTAATCGTCACCACTCCAATACTTCCGGTCATTTCGGCACTTCCAAAAAGCCCGTTGCCACGTTTTAATAGCTCGCGTAAATCCAGTTGCAAGCGACAGCACATTGAGCGAACGGCATTGGGTTTATAGGCATTCGGATTTTCTTCTTTGTTGCCATTTTCATCCAAAATATACTGGCTTCCAATGAAATTCTGGAAATACGAAGATCCAATTTTGGCGGTATTTTCAAAAAGCAATTCGGCATTTTCTCCGTCCCAGTCAAATTCTTCAGTGATATTTACTGTTGGAATCGGGAAAGTAAATGGCTGTCCATTGGCATCCCCTTCGGTCATTACGGTATAATAAGCCTTGTTGATGAGGTTTATTTCGGGTTGAAAATGCTCATAACGCAAATCGGTTAGTTTTAAAACACCTCTTTCTTTGGCTCGAACTAAAAGATTATAATTGAAGTTTCCTTCAAAAAAGTGCAAATCATTTTTCGTCGGGATTTGTGTTTTCAAATCTTCGGGAACGACCCAATCCAATGTGATATTCGTAAAAGGCGATTGTCCCCAACGGGCAGGCACATTCAGATTGTAAACATAACTGCGAACCGCTTTCAGCACATCGTCAAAAGATAAATTATCCTTGAAAACATAAGGCGCCAGATAAGTGTCAAACGAACTGAAGGCCTGTGCTCCGGCCCATTCGCTTTGCAGAATACCAAGGAAATTAGCCATTTGTCCCAAGGCTTCCCTGAAATGTGAGGGTGCTTTGCTTTCTATGCGTCCGCGAACTCCGTTAAAACCTTCATTGAGCAAGACGCGCAAACTCCAGCCGGCGCAATAGCCTGTCAAGCAGTCTAAATCGTGAATGTGAATGTCGCCATTGCGGTGCGCATAGCTTTCTTCTTTGGTGTAGACTTTATCCAACCAATAATTGGCTATGATTTTTCCCGCGACATTGTTAACCAAACCGGCATTAGAGTAGGAGGTATTCGCGTTGGCATTGATACGCCAATCGGTTTGTTCGATGTATTCTTTAATAGTTTGGGTGCTGTTTACATAAGTGGTGTCCTCATTTAAACCATCAATATGCTCACGTTGCAATTTACGGGTATGGCGAAACAACATAAACGAACGCATGACTTCAAAATACTGTTTCTCAAAAAGCGTTTTTTCAATTAAATCCTGGATTTCCTCTACCGCCCAGGTTTCTTTGGCTTCCAAGGCTTGTAAAATAGTTTTGAAAATACTTTCATCAAATGCTACACTGACACTGTTGAAACTTTTTTCAATTGCATCCTTTATTTTGAAACTCTCAAAGGGTTTGTATTCGCCGTTTCTTTTGATAACATATTTTTCCATAGCATTTGATGATTTTGATTTACTTATGAAGGCATTCGCATTTAAAATTTTTCACCACGAATTACACAAATAAACACAAACTACACTCCGTTTTAATTTCACGAATCTGTCAAAGGCAGATAGAAATTTGTGTTATTTGATTTTTAATTGATTAAGAATTAGTGACAATTGGTGAAATTCGTGTCCAACTTTTTTTTCAATGCGAACACTCTGTTTACTGATTTGGTTTTTATTATTGAGCTGAAAATTTTTTCTCCAATGCGACTGCTTTTGGAAACAAAATGTTGTTTTCCAGATGGATGTGTTTGTGTAAATCCTGCTCGAATTCCTGAAGCATGGCAAAGGTTACTTTGTAGGTATTACAAGCATCTGCAGGCGGTGTATAATTATTAGTCAATTCGGCAATCTTGCGGAAACGCTCTCCTTCGGCATCGTGCTCGTGCATCATCATCGCAATTGGATTTTCTACTGTTCCAAAATGTGGTTGTTGAATCAGTTCATCGCTAAGCTCTGCTTTGACTAATTTTTTAATGAAAGGAAATAAAATCAGTTCCTCTTTTTTCATGTGTTGTGCTAATTCGCCCGCACAACCTTTGAAAAGTTCGTTGATTTCGAACAGTTCGGGATGGCTTGCTCCATGCACTTTACATAGTTTGTCTAAGAAAGGAAGTAAGATTTGGGTTTTGTCTTCCACATAACGGTGATGGGTTTTCTCGATGTAGTCTACCAATAAGTCCAATGGCCAGGATTTAAAATCGATGGTATTGTCGTTTTTTGTTGCTAAAACGGTATTAATTTCATTCAAAATAGTTGCTGTATCCTGTCCCTTTTTCTCAGTAGCTTCTTCTATTGTTCTGTTTCCTTTACAGCAAAAATCAATACCGTATTTTGAAAAAACAGCTGCTGTTCTAAAATCTTTTGCTACATATTCTCCAATTGTTGTTCTTTCTAATGTTTCCATAATAGTTGTTTTTAAGTTTAAAAATTAAATAATTGATTTATAAAAAAGGATAAAATTGTCTTAAATTGATTTACGTGAAATTTGGTTTTTTAAATATTTTGTAATCAGTAAATTGAGTTTTGATTTGTTACCCTTATTTGTGAATGTAATTTTAGGAATAATAAAAAATATAGAATATGATTTAAATCATATTCTATATTTCATATCCATCTTTTCTTTGCCAGTATTAAATAAAGGATGTTTTTGTCTTTTAAAAAAAACGGCAATTTTAATTAAGCTTAATTAAATGTTTTTTCGAATGTAATAAGATTAGGACTTACTGATATTTATCATATTTATAGATAAAAGACTATTTTATCTTTGTTTAAGAAGATTATACTAGATTGGTTTAGGCGTATTTATAGAGCCAATATAGTTTGGGTATTTTTTAAATTAAAAAATAAGATTATGGATACTTACTTAGAAAAATTAGGATCAGAGCGTGAAAGTGTATCTAACGGAACACAAAATGCAGCAGCAAAAACATGGTTGAACGAATGGGAGCCAGAAAATGAAAAATTCTGGAAAGAAACAGGAAGTAAAATAGCTTGGAAAACCTTAATAATTACAACGCTTACATTAGTATTATCTTTTGCGTCATGGTTTATCATGAGCGTTGTAGTAGTCAAATTACCTGGTTTAGGTTTTACGTTTTCTAAAGATCAACTTTTTTGGTTGGCTGCAATTCCAGGGTTAGCGGCAGGGATTTTACGAATTATACATACTTTTATATTACCCATATTTGGAACTCGACATGTAGTAAGCTTTGCTACTTTTATTAAATTGATTCCAGTATTAGGAATCGGAATGGCAGTTATGAATACCGAAACACCATTTTGGGTTTTTATGGTATTGGCATTTACAACTGGTTTTGGAGGAGGAGATTTCTCTTCTTATATGCCAAGTACGAGTTTGTTTTTTCCAAAAAGATTAAAAGGAACAGCATTAGGGATTCAAGCAGGATTGGGGAATTTTGGAGTTTCGTTAGCTCAGTTTGTAACGCCTATGGTGTTGAGTGTAGCAATTTATGGAGCGCCTTCTGTCTTTACAAAAATTGATTTCAATGGAACTCAAGCCGTTTTAGAGCATGCCAGCATCGAAAAACAAGGCGCTGTTTTCGCTTCATTAGAAGATAGCAAACAAACTGCTATTTTAGCTATTGTGAAGAAAAATGTTATGGATTCAGTTACGGTTGCAGTTCATTCTACTGATAAAAAAGTTGTTTTTATTTCATTGCCTTTAAAAGTTAGAGCTAAAATAATTGCGGATGCTAATCCTAAATTGGCAGAGAAATTTTTGAATCAATTGGATGCTAAAAATAAAGCTGTAATCAATAAAGACATGTACATCCAATCTGCTGCTTTGTGGTACATTCCTTTTTTGTTGATTATGACACTGGTGAGTTGGTTTTATTTGAGAAGTATTCCCATTCAGGCTTCTATTAAAGAGCAATTGGATATTTTTAGTAATAAACACACTTGGTATTGTACTATAACTTATATGATGACTTTTGGAACTTTTGCCGGTTTAGCTGCTGCTTTTCCGTTGATGATCAAGTTTTTATATGGTGATTTTCCAAATGCTCCCGATCCTTTAGTGTATGCTTTTTATGGCCCTCTAATAGGATCTTCTAGCCGAATTTTATTTGGTTTTATTGCTGATAAAGTAGGTGGAGCGGTATTAACTACCATTACTGGATTAGGAATTTTAGGAGGAGCTGTAATTCTAGTGACTCAAGGTTTGGTAGCACCAACAAGTATGGAACAGTTTCCGCTTTTTGTTGGAGTAATTTTGACTATGTTTTTCTTTACAGGTATAGGGAATGCAGGAACTTTTAGACAGTTTCCTATTATTTTCGGAGAAAATCTACGTCAATCCGCTGGTGTTATTGGTTGGACAGCAGCCATCGCCGCTTTTGGTCCTTTTCTTTTCTCAATATTAATTGGTAGCGATATTTCTTCTAATGGAGGAGCAAATTACTTTTTTATAGGACTGATTCTTTTTACAATATTGGCTACAATAATTAATTGGTGGTTTTATAATCGAAAAGGATGTGAAAGACCAAGCTAAATGAATCATACTTAATTTATAATTTTAAGTATATCTAAGTAAATAATTCAATTAAGTAATCCGGATATCGATAAAAGTAAATTAAAATTAAATAATTTAATCGCCTTAATGGGTTTTATTATTGTAAATTAGTCATTTGTATGAAATATTATAACATATTTCAATGTTTTTGTGTTTGAGAAAAATACTTAAGTAGTTTCACTTAGTTTTTCTTTTGTTTAATTTTACTCCCGAAGAAAAGCCTCTGGATTTTTAATTGAAAATGGATTAAAAATAGATTTATAATTGTAAGCGTGTATTAATATAAACTAAGATGAAAAACAGAACATATAATATAAAAGCATTACTCATCGCTACAATACTTTCGGTATTTATGATTGTGTTAGTGTTTTATGGTTCAAGAGAATTACAAAATTTTGATGCGGCTCTAATTACGTACTTGTTTGGAACTGTATTTGCTTTTTTTGGAATCATTTATCGTTATACGGTATGGTTGCAAAGACCGCCTACCTGGATTTATTTTAAAAGAAGTATTTGTTTTTTGTTTACAGGAAAAGTATTTTCTCATTTTTGGTTTGCTTCTAAAGAAACTATTGAAAATATTGCTTTTCAGAAGTTTATTTATCCAAGGGGAAAATACCGTTGGATGGCTCACTTTATGATAGCTGTAGGTTGTACATCTGCTTTTTTAATTACTATTCCATTGACTTTTGGCTGGATTCATTTTACGATGGCTCCTAATAGTATATCGGTTTACGAAGCTCATTTTTTTGGATTTAAAATAATGGATTTTGATTTAGATTCTATAATGGCATTCCTGACATTTCACGCATTAAACTGGTCTTCTTACATGGTGATTTTGGGTTCAGGATATTATTTAAGAAGACGATTGACTAATCCGGGCTTAATTGCAACTCAATCTTTTGAGGGAGATTTATTGCCTCTTATTTTATTAATTACTATTTCGGTTACAGGATTGGGATTGACCTATTCTTATCAGTTCATGAAAGGGTTAGCTTTTGAATTTCTGGCGGTATTGCATGCCGTTACAGTAATTATGTTTTTAATATGGATTCCGTTCGGGAAATTTTTTCACATCATTCAACGTCCTATGCAAATTGCAGCTCACATATATCATAGAGTAGGGCGACAACAAGGAATGGCTGTATGCGAACATACGGGCGAAGAATTCACAACTAATTTGCATGTAAAAGATCTTAAGATGTTAACTAAGCAATTAGGATTTGATTTTGACAGAGAGGATGGAAGTTCCCACTTAGACTTGAGTCCGGAAGGAAAAAGAGCCCGCTTGGCACAAGCTCATTTGAGAGCAAGGCAAGAGGGCGGTAATTTATTTGGATAATTAAAAGATAAAAGAATAAAACATGGCAAAATTACCTGTTTCAGAAGAGCATATTGTCGCGCAATTTGGGCCACATCTTAATTATAGTCCAAAAGAAGGTTATGAAGGAAGAGATGAACCAGATGAATTGGTTAAAACCCATTGTTGTTTTTGCGGAATGCAATGCGGAATTCAATTATCTGTAAAAGATAATAAAGTGGTGGGGTTTGAACCTTGGATGGAATTTCCTTTTAACGAAGGAAGATTGTGTCCAAAAGGAGTACAGCGTTATTTGCAAAACAATCATCCGGACAGACTTTTGAGTCCATTAAAAAGAGTAGAAGGACAAGGATTTGTGCCAACCTCTTGGGATGTGGCTATGGGTAAAACGGTTTCCGAAATAAAACGCATTCAGGAAACTTATGGTAACGATGCTTTTTCGATGCTTTCGGGAGTTTCATTAACCAATGAGAAAAGTTACTTGGTAGGTAAGTTTGCCAGAGTGGCACTAAAAACAAAAAACCTGGATTACAACGGGCGCTTGTGCATGGTAAGTGCAGGAGCGGGAAATAAAAAAGCATTTGGTTTAGACAGAGCTTCCAATAATTATTCGGATTTAGAATATGCCGAAGTAATTATTGTGGCTGGAGCCAATATCAGTGAAACTTTTCCAACATTGACACATTGGATTTGGAAAGCCAGAGATAGAGGAGCTAAAATAATAGTTATCGATCCAAGGATGATTCCATTGGCCAGAACAGCTGATCTTCACTTGGATGTACGTCCGGGAACGGATTCGGCTTTATATGGTGCGATGCTGAAATATTTGGTGGATAATGATATGCTGGATCATGATTTTATTGATAGTCATACTTCCGGTTTCCAGGAAACTTTAGATGCCGTAAAAGACAATACGCTTGAATGGGCTGAAGAAATTACCGGAATCAAAAAAGAAAAAATACAACAGGCAGCTGAGTTATGGGGGAAAGCCAAAACCAGTTTCTTGCTTCATGCCCGTGGAATAGAACATCATTCTAAAGGTGTAGATAACGTTTTAGGATGTATCAATTTAGTTTTGGCAACAGGAAGAATTGGTAAACCTTATTGTGGTTATGCTACTATTACAGGACAAGGAAATGGTCAGGGAGGTAGAGAGCACGGACATAAATGTGACCAATTGCCTGGAAACAGGGATATAGAAAATCTGGAACACCGTAAATACATTTCTGAAGTTTGGGGAATTAATGAAAAAGATTTACCTGGTAAAGGTTTGTCGGCTTACGAAATTATCGAAGCTATTCACAGAGGAGAAATCAAAGGTTTATTGTCTATTTGTTTCAATCCGCTAGTTTCTTTACCTAATAGTAATTATGTTAGAGAAGCTCTGGAAAAGTTAGAATTCTACGTTTGTATTGACTTTTTCTTAAACGAAACAGCGCGCCATGCCGATGTAGTTTTAGCAGGTTCTTTGCAGGAAGAAGAAGAAGGTACAACTACTTCTGCTGAAGGGAGAGTTATCCGAATTCGTCAGGCGGTTACTCCTCCGGGAGATGCCAGAACAGATACTTCTATTATTCTGGAAATAGCCAAACGTTTAGGTGTGAAAGATAAATTTACCTATGAAAGTAGTGAAGCCATTTTTAATGAATTGCGTGTGGCTTCCAAAGGAGGAACTGCTGATTATAATGGAATTACCTATAAGAAAATAGAAGATAATATGGGGATCTTTTGGCCTTGTCCAACAGAAGACCATCCAGGAACTCCGCGTTTATGGGAAGATAGAAAGTTTAAAACACCTGATGGAAAAGCACATTTTAATCCGGCGCCTTACAAACTTCCGGGCGAAGTAACCTGTGTTGATTATCCTGTGATTTTAACTACCGGACGTGTGGTTTCTCAGTATTTAAGTGGAACGCAAACTCGTAGAATTGGAAAATTAGTAGACCAATATCCGGAGCCATTATTGGAAATCCACCCTAATTTAGCTAAGCAATACGGAATTAAACAAAGAGAATTAATTCGTGTTTCAACTCGAAGAGGGGAAGGGATTTTTCCGGCTAATATTGTGGAAACCATTCGAGAAGATACTGTTTTTATTCCGTATCACTGGTCTGGAAAAAAATCGGCAAACCAATTGACACCGGGGACATTAGATCCAATTTCTAAAATACCGGAGTTTAAAGTTTGTGCTTGTCATTTGGAACCACTTGATGAAATAGCACCACCTTCAAAAGAATCAACGGCTTACGCCAGTATTTAATCTATAAAGAATTGATGAATGATGAACTATACCAGTTTCAATAAATACGAGGAGTTTTTTGTAGATATGCAACGCTGCATTGGCTGTAAAGCCTGTGAATTGGCGTGCGCTGAATGCGAAACTAACGGTCAGGAGAGCATGATACATGTTAATTATGTAGATCGTGCTGCTACTATACAAACTACAGTTCAGGTGTGTATGCACTGTGATGATCCTGTGTGTGCCAATGTATGTCCTGCTGATGCTATTTCTAAAGATGAATTCGGAATTGTTCACACGGCTAATACAGAAAGATGCATCGGATGTTCTAATTGCGTGATGGCTTGCCCTTTTGGTGTGCCAAAGAAAGAAGAAAATTACGATTTGATGATGAAGTGTACCATGTGTTACGACAGAACCAGCGTGGGCAAAAAGCCAATGTGTGCTACTGTTTGTCCTAGTGGTGCTTTGTTTTATGGTACTAGAGATGAAATTCAAGAAATGCGTCCTAACAGTACTCCTGTAAATAGTTTCATATTTGGAAAAGAAATAGTAAATACTAAGGTCAATATTATGATGCCTAAGGGAAGCACAGAATTGGTAATATATTAAAGAATACGCTTATGTCTAAAGAAGATAATTTAAATAAAAATTGGAAAAAAGATTTTCCGGTTGAAAAGCAACAAGCGATTAATGTAAGTCGTCGTGATTTTGCCAAATTTTTGACCTTAGTTTCTGGTGGATTGATGGTAGGTAGTGGTTTAGTTGCTGCTAAAGCTTATTTGTATCCAAAAGAAGAAGTTCAAGGAGAACATTTTGTGTGTAATAAAGAAGAAGTTCCAATAGGAGGAACCCGTGCTTTTGTAATCGAAGGCAGTACGATTCCTTATATATTAATTCATCTGGAAACTGGCGAGTTTAAAGCCTATGAGCAGAAATGTACCCACCTTTCTTGTTCTGTTTTTTACAAGCCAGGTACCGGAATTATTCATTGTCCTTGTCATGAAGGATCATTTGATGCTAAAACTGGAGAGGTGTTAGCAGGGCCACCTCCAAGAGCTTTGCCTAAATTAGATGTTTTTTTTAAAGACAATGATATTTACGTTAGAGCAGCCGTGCAAGAAGAAAAAATTATTGGATAAGTCATAATAAAATAATGTAGTATGAGTAATTTTAGAAGAAGTCAGAATCAATCCAATCCCAATAAGTTAAATGCGATTTTTTCAACCTTAATTTTTATATTAATTCTAAATGTAACTATCCAGATTTGGCTGTTGTATGCGTCATTGAATAATGCATTGGATAACAATAAAGAAATTCTTATTCCGGCTTTTGTTGCTTCACTGGTGCTTTTTTTAGTTGGTTTTGGATTACTTTATTATTTACCAATGGGAAATTCGAATACTAAAAGAATAAAGTAATAAAATAAATTATTTGAGTTATACACTTAATATCTGTTTTATGTTTTTTTGATAAATCGGTTTTGCATTCACCATTCTTTCTATGGATTTATGAAAAATACTTGTTTTAAATTGAGAACGGTTTATCCTAAAACAAA
>NZ_JAAAPM020000021.1 GCF_009909155.2 Flavobacterium undicola | reverse complement strand
CAATATCGATGCCAGCACAATTTTTAATAATTTTCTCTAAACTACTCATTGATTACGATTTAATGAAATAGAAATAGGCTCAAAGTATATTATGTGAAAAGATATTACTACCATGGGGGAAATTCATCTTAACTGAACTCACCAATATTGCATACTATAATACTTTGAAACAAAACTCGAACTCAGGTAAATAACACTAATTTGCTTTACTGTTACACTGCCTAATTCTAATTCAGGTTATTAACAAAGATAACGTCATTTTATATTGCATTTTTTTGTAAAAAAATTATACCTCGAACTGACGTTTTTAATAATTGCATCCAACGGGATACATCTACTATTATTTGTCTTTTACACATCGAAATCCTAAGTGATTACAAGCACTTGTCGTTTCTCCTTTGCCACGGCTTCCTGCCACATAGCGAATACAATACTGATCGCTACACAAATAGGAACCGCCTCTTTGAACGTGTTTTTCTACTCCGGGTTCTTCGGGATCATTACTCGTTGAAGGTCCTTTTGGATTATCACCAGCACTAGTTTTATAATAATCATCACGGTATAAATCGTTACACCATTCCCATACATTTCCTTCCAAATCATAGATTCCTAAAGGGTTTTTAGGAAAAGACTTTACCGGAGCTGAGTCCGAAAAACCGTCTTCGGCAGTATTATTATTAGGGAAAGTTCCTTGAAAAATATTGGCTGCCCATTTGCCATTGGGTTTCAACTCCTGACCCCAATAATATTTAGTATGCTTTCTTCCTGCTCTGGCTGCAAACTCCCACTCAGCCTCTGTTGGCAATCGCTTTCCAGCCCATTCAGCATAAGCCTTAGCATCAAGATAACTAACTTGTACTACAGGATTATTTTCGAGCCCCTCAATACTGCTTTCCGGTCCATTGGGATGTTGCCAACTGGCTCCCGGAACGTATTGCCACCATTGCTGTATATTATCCAAGGAAACCTTTGTTGTTGGCGGCACAAATACTGCCGAACCCGGTACTAAATTTTCAAGCGGAACTCCCGGATAATCAGCCGGGTTTAAAGGCCTTTCGGCAATGGTTACATAATTAGTAGCAGCTACAAAAGCAGCAAATTGGGCATTGGTTACCTCGTGTTCATCAATCCAATATCCTTTTACGCTTACTTTATGAACAGGTTTTGCATCGGGATAATCTTCGGTTCCCATATTGAAATCTCCTCCTTCAACCCAGACCATTCCATCGCTAGAAGATGCCGAATTTTCTTTAGATTTTTTTTCAATGGATTGCAGTAACAAAGCTTTCTTAGAAGTATTTGCCTTACACATTGCTTCACAAGTTGTTGTTGTAACTGCAACTGCCTTAGTTTCTTGCCCCGAAGCAGTGTATAAAGCCGATAAAATAATGGCAACAATTAAACTATATTTTTTCATATTCGTATTATTTCATTATCAGCGTGCCCGAACGAATCAGGAACTTATTGTATTAAAATTTCAATGGATAAAAAGCAAAAACATTAACAACAACACATCAGGCAAAGAATGCCAAATGCAAAAAGATCTTGCATTTTTAAAAAAGAGATGTATTGGATATATTTCAAAATTTTTCTGCTTTAGAATTTATAATTCTATTAATTTGATAGAACAAATGTATATTAAAAATACCAACTTCCAAATTTTGAATTATATTTTTTTTCTTTAAAATAAAAACCGCAAACACAAAACCTACGCAAACCCATAAAATGCAAGGATTTAAACAGAATTATATTTTTAAAATTATACCGGATTTTAAACAAAAAAAACACCGATTTAATCGATTTCCACTAAATACGCTGCGAAAACCGACTAAATCTGTGTTGGAAATAATACGAATTTACCCTATGAAATAAACTCTTTTATAAAGTTGAAATAAATTACAGCATAGGTATTGAAAACAATCTTTGTTATTTATTTCTAATTATATTATTGTACTAAAGCCAAATCAACTTCTTTTTTCAAATCGTTCGAACCATCTTTTTTGAAAACAATTTTTCCGTTTTGGTATAAAATCAAAGTTGGGAAAACCTTCACTGTTTTCAAATCGGCTATCACTTGTGGGCTTTCTTCTAAATCAATTTCTACGATTTTTAAATTAGTCCCCTGCTCTGCTCTGATAGTTTCCAAAATAGGTTTTACTTTTTTACAAGCACCACAATATCTTGACCCAATATCAACCAAAACACTGTTGTTATTGGCAATGATTTTATTGTATTCTGCTAATGTCAATTTACTTTTCAAATTAGTATAAAAAGGCTTTCCTCCTCCTATCCAGGCAGCAATTCCTCCTTGTAAATCATGCACTTCTGAAAAGCCATTTTTCAATAATTCTTTGGCTAATAAATTACTTCTTCCTGCACCAATTGAATAGATAAATACTGGTTTTGATTTATCCAATCGAGCTACATATTCGGCATAATTCTTTGTTTCCAAATTAAAATTAACCGCACCATTAATATGGTTTAACGCAAACTCTTCCGGAGCTCGTGCGTCAATTATCTGTGGATTTTTTTGCTCTTTAATTTTTGCAGAAAAAGAGTCTAATTGTAAGGTAATTATATTTTGATTTTGGGCAAAACCGACAATTGTAAAAAGCAAAATTATTGCTGTAATACTGTTTTTTAAACTTTTAAGATTGAACTGGCTCATATACGTTTGGATTGGGTTGAACATTCTGTTTTTGAGCAATTGGCAAAGCTATAACTCCATCAGCTAAAGGGCTTCCTTCAATTTTAGATTTGAATATTGGCCAAAGAAATTGTGCATACCACTCTTCACTTTTGTATGATTTCGTTCCGTAGGATTCAGGGAATTTACGCGTGATTAAACCCGTACCGAAAATCACATCCCATAGGAAAAACATATTTCCAAAATTGCCTTTGAAATGTCCAACACCATCACCGCTAGTATCCGCATGATGGGCGTGATGCGTAGCCGGAGTAGAAATAAGACGTTCTAAAACCCAGGCAATAGGATGCAATGCTCTGTATTTGTAAAACGGTTTGTCCCAGGCAAGACTGGAGTGCGCTCCTAAGGTGATAAAACTTTTAACAACCAAAACAAATAAAGCAGGTATTCCTAAACCTAAATAAGTCAAGGTTGCAGTTAAATAAATTTGAGAGAAAAACACCGTGTAAATAAAATTTTGTCTCGAAGCCATTGCCATTCCCATATATGGAGCTGAATGATGTGTTCTATGAAAACGCCATAAAAACGGTACTTGGTGGTGCAAACGATGGTACCAATATTGAGTTAAATCATCGGCTATGGCAATCAGGAAAAAGCCTCCCCAAAAAGGAACCCAGGAAAGTGTGTTCGCTAAATTTGGAATTATATACGGTAAAGCGGTTAAACTGAAAAATGCTGTCACTGGTGGTAAAAGCAATTTTGGTGCTAAAAAACAAATGATATCTACTTTGCGTTCGCGTCCTGTCCAATGATCATCATACAAACCTGCCGTAAATTCGACAATTCCTAAAACAATCGAGAATGCAATTAATCCCCAACTTCTAATGTTTTTAAAGGCTGGTTGAAGAAATTCCAAATAGGATGGTAATGTAAGATGTGATTCTGCCACAATACCATTATTCAGTTTAAAATAGAGGTAAATTGCCAATACCGGCAAGCTGTAAATAAAAAGACTGATACCTAAGTCTCTTTTTAATTTTGTTCTATCTAATGCCATGATTTCTTAATTTAAAAAAGTTTTTATTAATGTTAAACCTCCTGCTAAAATCAGTAGTGGTACTAAAAACACGATTATCCCAACGATAATTTTTTTTGCTATTATTTGAAAATCTATTAATTTCATATGTATAATTTTTAAAAGAATCAGGCCTTTTAGGTTCTAATAAAAGACCTGAATTCACGATTGAGTAATTAATTAGTGCTACCTGTTTGAGGTGCTTTATGAATTAATTCCTGAATATTTTGATTTTTATCTCCTGAGGGATTGTGTATTTTTCTACCCAATACATCACTCCAGTCAATTAAAGGATACACGTTATTTTCTTTAGCCTGCTCATCAAACAATTTTTTAAGTTCGGCTAATTTTTCAGGATGCTTTTTTGCCAGGTTGTTACGCTCGTTAAAATCTTCATTCAGGTTGTACAATTCCCAAACATCAGTGTCAAAATTGCTTGGTGCTGGTGCTTGATTTTTATCTGCAGTATTTGGTGAGGTAAAAGGATTTGCATGTGCTGCAGCCGCTTTCCAACCGTCTTTGTAAATGGCTCTGTTTCCAAAAATGTAATAGTATTGTACTTTGTGTAATGATTCTGCTTTAGCATCATTTAACGAAGTATACAAAGACGAACCCTGAATAATATCCTGCTTAATCTCTTTAATTTTTTCAGGCGCTTTAATTCCTGCAATTTCTAATGTAGTAGGAAGAATATCCGTTACGTGGCTGTATTGGTTTCTGATTCCGCCTTTTTCTTTAATTCCTTTTGGATAAAAAACAATCAACGGATTGCGTGTTCCTCCTTCGGATTGTGCATCTTGTTTCCAGTTTTTGAAAGGGGCATTAGTAGCCTGTGCCCATCCCAATGGATAATTGGTATTCAAACCTTTAGCTGTACCGATTTCTCCAATTTTTTCCAAATTAGACTGAAGATTTTGCTCATCAGAAGCACCTTTAGCAAAAATACTTTGGCTGATTGTACCCTGTGTCGTACCTTCTTTACTCGCTCCATTATCGCCAATAGCAACAAAAATCAAGGTGTTATCCAATTGATTGCTTTCCTTCAAATAATTAACCACTCTCCCAATTTCGTGATCTGTATACGTCAAATATCCGGCATAGACTTCCATGAATCTTGCATATACTTTCTTTTGATCTGGAGTTAGTTTTTTCCAATCGGCAATAAGAGCATTACGATCCGGCAACACCGCATTAGCAGGAATTACACCCAATTTCTTTTGGTTTGCCAATACTTTTTCACGGTATACATCCCAACCTTCGTCAAATTTTCCTTTGTAAGCATCACTCCACTTTTCAGCAACCTGATGTGGGGCATGAACTGCTCCCGGTGCATAGTATAAAAAGAATGGTTTTCCCGGAGCTGCTTTTTGTTGTTTCTGAATATAGCCAATCGCTTTATCCGTAATTTGATCGGTTAAATGTCTTCCGTCCGGTTTTACATGTGCCTGATCTTCCACTAAATCAGGATTGTATTGATCGGTTTGAGAACCTAAGAAACCAAAGAAATGATCAAATCCTTTCCCTGTTGGCCATCTGTCAAAAGGACCTGCATCGGTAGCATCTTCATCAGGAGTTACTCCGTATTTACCCACTGCAAAAGTGTTGTATCCATTCTCTCTTAAAATCTCGGCAATTGTTCCTTTATCCGCTGGAATTCTTCCATCCCAACCCGGGAAACCTGCCGATAAAACGGTGTGTGAAAAACCACTAACATGAACTCTTCCTGAATTTCTACCAGTCAATAATGCGGCACGAGTTGGCGCACAAATAGCTGTGGTGTGGAAATTCGTATATCGCAATCCATTATTTGCCAAGGCATCAAATGTTGGCGTATTAATCAAACCACCAAAAGCACTGGAAGCACCGAATCCTACATCGTCCAACAAAATCCAAACTACGTTAGGAGCGCCCGCTGGAGCTTTTACCGGTTCTGTCCAATATTCTTTTGATTCTGCTAATGTTTTACCAATAACTCCTTTATAATTCGCATCGGGTTTATTTTGGGCAAAACCAAGCTGTGCAACAACTAAGGCTGTAAGTAAAAGTCCTTTTTGGGGAGTTTTCAGCTTTGAACTAAATTTAAAATTCTTCATTGTTTTGTTTTTATAGATTATTAATGAACCCACTATGGGGTGAATATTTCGTTAATTTTGAAAGAATCAAACACTTTAAATTTGCTTAATTCTATAGATTTAGTATAGTTTTAATACGCAATTGTCCACTAATACCATTTTAGAATTATAAAACAGTTTCTTTTTTACCTCACCCCAACCCTCTCCAAAGGAGAGGGAGCCGAAAAATTGGATTATTTTATATTTCCAAATGGTATAACTTTTAAAGTCCAGAATTAGGAATAGTCTTTGTTAATTTTATCTTTTATTGGTTTTCCTACCACTCTTTTCAGAAAACGAATAATAGAAAAAACACCCATCAAAATGGATAATGGTATCAGATAAATAACTGTCAGCACTAATTTCATTTTCCTATGATTTTAAAGTGTATTCGTTTCGCAACTATCTCATTTTTTTTGAATTATCAGAGCTACCAAATTCAAATTCAATAGCTCTGAAATCCTTTTTACCTGTTTGCTTTGGTCAATAATTCCTGAGCTGACTTACCTTCCGTAGCTGGCGTTTGGTGTATTTTTCTTTGGTACACATCGGACCAGTCAATTAATGGATATAGCTTATTTTTCTTGGCCTGTTCATCAAATAGTTTTTTCAATTCAGCTAGTTTTTCAGGATATTTCTTAGCCAAATCTTTTCTTTCATTGAAATCTTCATTGATATTGTATAATTCCCAAACATCTTTGTCGAAATCAGCATTTAAAAGACCTGCTTTTGATTTGTCTATTAATGCCTCTTTCACATCAATGGAGCTTCTATGTGCAGCTGCTGCTTTCCAACCATCATTATAAATAGATCTTGCACCGAAAATGTAATAGTGTTGGATTTTATGAGACGAAGCTACTTGAGCATTATTCAAAGAATTGTAAAACGAATAACCCTGAATAGAATCCTGCTTAATTTCTCTAATGGCTTCAGGTGCTTTAACTCCAAGAATATCAAGAGTGGTTGGCAAAATATCTATTACATGACTGTATTGATTTCTGATTCCACCTTTATCTTTAATTCCTTTTGGATAATACACAATCAATGGATTGTGCGTTCCTCCTTCGGTGTTAGCATCTTGTTTCCAGGATTTAAATGGCGTGTTAGTGGCTTGAGCCCAACCCAAAGGATAATTAGCATAGCTTTGAGGTGTTCCAATTTCGCCAATTCTATTTAAATTTTTCTGGAATACCTGCTCTTCTGTTTCTCCAGCCACATAGGTTTGTCTGTCGACAGCTCCTTGTAAAGTTCCTTCCTTACTGGCTCCATTATCGCCTATTAAAACAAAAACCAACGTATTGTCTAATTGATTGGTTTCTTTTAAATGATTCACCAATCTTCCAATTTCGTAATCGGTATAAGTCAAATATCCGGCATATACTTCCATGAATTTTGAATATACTTTCTTTTGATCTGGCGTTAATTTTTTCCAATCTGCAATAAGTGAATTACGTTCAGGCAATACGGCATTGGCAGGAACAACTCCTAATTTCTTTTGATTAGCCAATGTTTTTTCGCGATAAGCATCCCAGCCATCATCAAATTTTCCTTTATAGGCATCACTCCATTTTTGAGCTACCTGATGCGGTGCGTGAACTGCTGCCGGGGAATAGTACAAAAAGAATGGTTTTCCCGGAGCTGCTTTTTGCTGTCTGGTGATATAGCTAATTGCTTTATCGGTAATTTGTTCACTAAGGTGTCTGCCATCAGGAGCAACATGTACTTGATCTTCAATTAAATCCGGTTTATACTGATCAGTAGCTGAACCTAAGAATCCAAAGAAATGTTCAAATCCTTTACCTGTTGGCCATCTGTCAAAAGGGCCTGCATCTGTGGCATCTTCATCTGGAGTTACCCCATATTTCCCTACGCCAAAAGTGTTGTATCCTTTATCACGTAAAATCTCTGCTATAGTTCCGTTTTTTGAAGGTAATCTTCCATCCCAACCTGGAAATCCTGCTGACATTATTGTATGCGAGAATCCTCCAACATGGACTTTATGAGAATTACTTCCTGTCAATAAAGCTGCACGTGTAGGAGCACAAATAGCTGTAGTGTGGAAATTGGTATATCTCAATCCATTGTTGGCCAGACTCTCTAATACCGGTGTTTCTATTAAACCTCCAAAAGCACTTGAAGCTCCATATCCTACATCATCCAAAATAATCCAAACCACATTGGGCGCACCCTTAGGAGCGGTAACTGGGTTTGGCCAATATTCTTTAGACTCGGCTAAGGTTTTACCAATAACTCCTTTGAAATTGGCATCTGGTTTGTTTTGGGCAAGGCCTAATTGAGCAACAAGCAAAGCGGTAATCAAAAGCCCTTTTTGCGGGCTTTTGATAATACTGTTATATTTAAAATTTTTCATCTCTTGTAAATTTTATTTGGTCAGTTATTAATAATTAGGATTTTGTGGCAAACCTATTGGATCAATATTGCGCTCACTTTGAGGAATTGGATACAAATTGTTACGCTCTGAAACCGAGTTTTTAGCAGTTACTTTTTTCACTTCGGTAACTAAAGTTCCCCAACGTACCAAATCAAACCAGCGTTGTCCTTCCTGAACAAATTCTTTTTTACGCTCTTCGCGAATAGCTTCTCTTAATTGAACAGTTGTAAGTCCTACTAAATCTACGGTCACATTTGGAGTCTGAATTGGTTTTGCAAAAGCTCTTCTTCTTACCTGATTCACCAATTCATGAGCTTCTAAAGTTGCTCCATCTTTTTCATTAATCGCTTCGGCAAGAGACAATAGAATATCAGCATAACGAATTATTGGAAAATTAATCGCCACGTTAGATGGTGTAGCCAAATTGTTCAAATCCAAATACTTTTTGAAAAGTGGTTTTGGAAAAGTATAAAGCGCTCCTGTAGCAGGATTCACTAATTGTTTCACATAACTCGCATCTCTTCTGGTATCTCCTGTTGCATAAATATCATAAAACAAGGCTACATCCGAAATAATATCTGCCGGTTCAGTAGCGGTAAATCCTGTAAAAGAAGTCCCTTGAAAAACATTTCCACTTGAACCGTTCCCTGCTTGATTTGGTTCGAATTGAACAGAAAATATATGTTCTTTTCCGTTCTTTTTAGTTTTGTCAAAGATGTCTGCAAAATTTTCGAAAAGCGCATATCCAAAACCTCCATTAATCACTTCTTTTGCTTTAAGTATCGCATTTGGCCAATCTTTTTTGGTCAAATACACTTTTGCCAAAATAGCTTTTGCAGCTCCTGAAGTAGCACGACCTACATTCGTTCCTGTATAAGTTGATGGCAATGCTTCGGCATCCGTTAAGTCCGAAATAATTTGCGTGTACACCTGATCTACAGTAGCTCTGTTTGATTTTAAACTTTCCACTTGAATAGAAGTGGGTTCGTGTAAAACGATTGGAACTCCTCCCCAAAGACGTACTGCCTGAAAATACAACAACGCTCTGATGAATTTAGCTTCATTAATCAATCTTGTTTTAATAACGTCAGTAGCAGCTGTTTTAGGAATGTTATCAATAGCCACATTCGCTCTGTTTATTCCTGCATAAATTTGGCGCCAAGCCACCTGAACACGATCGGAAGTAGCATCATGAGTCAAACTACTTAAAGCTCTTACCTGAGGATTAGTAGCCGAAACTCCAGCCGCAGCATAATCAGAAGCCATATCAGTCAGGAAATAAAGATTTCTTCCAAATAAGCTCTGTTCTCCCGGGTCAAGACTCAAAGAAGCATAAACCGAAGTCACACTCGCAATAGCATCATCCTGAGTTATAAAAAAATTTTCTTTGGTTACAAAAGAGGTTGGTGCAACCTCCAGCTCGGTGCACGATACAAACAGACCGGCACTTAATATCAATGTTAGAATTATCTTTTTCATTTTTTATTTTACTTAAAAAGTTACGTTCAAGCCCGTGATGAATGTTTTAGAATTTGGATAAGCTCCAAAGTCAATTCCGGGATATAAATTGTTTTGTTCATAAGAACTTACCTCTGGATCAAAGCCTCTGTATTTAGTCCAGGTAATTAAATTTTCGGCAGATACGTATAGTTTAACGCTCTTAGTTCCTATTTTAGAAGAAAGGCTTTTAGGAAGTGTGTATCCAAAAGTGATGGTTTTTAATCTCACAAAAGAAGCATCTTCAATATAACGCTCCGTAATGATTCCTAATGGAGAACTTGTTGCTCTAGGAATTTCATTACTTAGATTAGTTGGAGTCCAACGATCTAATAAAGCTGTTGAAGCATTTGTTCCAAGAGTTGAAATTTCTAATTGTTGGTTCAGAGCGTTAAATATTTTACCTCCAAAAGAGCCTTGGAAAGAAAAATTCAAATCGAAGTTGTTATAAGAAACACTGTTACTAAAACTTGCTACGAATTTAGGTTGTGAACTTCCTAAATCCCCTTTGTCAGTAGCTGTAATTACTCCATCTCCATTGGTATCTACGTATCTTCTGTCTCCTATTTTTGTATTAGCAAGACTGTTTATTTTAGGTTGTGTATTAATCTCTTCCTGAGTTTGGAAAATACCATTAGATTTGTATCCCCAGAAAGTTCCCAGAGGCAATCCTACTTTTACCGTTACTGGTTGTTGTTGCAACAAAGTACCATTTGGAACTACAGGGAAAAATTGATCCACCCCATTCCCTATTTCAAGTACTTTGTTTCTATTAGCAGAAAAAACAAAGTTAGAATTCCAAGAGAAATTTTCTGTTTTTAAGTTTTCAGTAATCAAACCTATTTCGATTCCTTTATTCTCAACACCTCCAATATTTTGAAGAACTGAAGAATATCCAGATATAAGAGGAACAGGTACATTTACAAGCAAATCCTTTGTCTTTTTATAGTAGGCATCAAAAACAAAATTTATTTTTCTGTCCAATAATGATAAGTCTAAACCAACATTGTATTGCGTTGTTTTTTCCCATCTCAAATCCGGATTTGCCAAACGCGTTGGTGTCAATCCTGTTTGAACAGTACCTCCAAAACTATAATTAACAGAACCTATGGACGCTAAAGAAAGATAATTTCCAATCTCCTGATTTCCTGTTGTTCCTGCGCTTAATCTCAATTTAATATCATCAACCCCTTTGATATTTTTAGCAAAGTCCTCATCAGTAATGTTCCAAGAAAAACCTGCTGACGGGAAATAACCCCAAAGTGATTTTGAACCAAATCTTGAAGAACCATCTGCACGTGCCGATACTGTTAAATTGTATTTTCCTTTATAAGAATAATTCGCTCTTGCTAAATATGATTTTAATACACTTTCGAATGCATCACTATACGGTTTTACAGCTACTCCATCTTGTAAAGAGTTATAGGTATTAACATCATTTACAAAAGTGTTTGCTCCTGCATTTACCACTTCACCTTGGGTGTATTGAAGTGTATATCCAGCCAAAGCTGAAAACTTATGATCATCACCAAAACGGGTATTGTAATTCAGCGTATTCTCATTTAATACTGAACTTACTAATCTGTTTCCAACAGAAGCTAATCCTTTAGTTCCTGCACCTGTTGCAGTAGTAGAAGGAGCGTAATAATTTTGTTTGGTATCAATCACATCTCCACTAACAGCCACTTTAGCTGTAAGTTCTTTATTGATCTTATATTCACCAAACAAACTGGTCAAAATTCTATTAATTTGAGTTTTGTTAATGGTATTTTCCAAATCATTGATTGGATTGGCTATAATTCCATTAACTGCAGTTGCATAAGGATTATTGGTAAAATTATACGTTCCGTCAGTGTTTTTAATAGGAACTACTGGGGGTTGATATAAAACACCAACTAATGGATTTGGATTTCTTCCTCCTGCATTATTCGCAATACCATTCGATACTGAATTACTATAATTGGCATTCACACCAAATTTAAAGTTTTGGGAATAGTTTCTTTCGTAATTAGCACGAAGAGAAATTCGTTTGAAATCAGAGCTAATAACAATTCCTTTTTGATCGAAAAAACCTGCTGAAACCGCATATCTGGAACGATCATCTCCACCTGAAAATGACAATTGATGATTTTGAATTGGAGCCACTCTAAAAGCTGCCGATTGCCAGTCATAATTCCCTGAAGTTTTTAAAGCTTCTATTTGCGCTGGAGTAAAAGAAGGAGCTTGCCCTATACTTGCCTGAACGTCATTACGTAAACTAGCCCATTCACTGGCATTCAATAAATCTATTTTTTTAGAAACTTTTTGAAATCCGAAATACCCTTGGTACGAAATATTATCCTGACCTTTTGTTCCTTTTTTAGTAGTAATAATCACCACCCCATTAGCCCCACGCGAACCATAAATAGCTGTCGCCGACGCATCTTTTAAGATATCAATAGACTCAATATCACCAGGACTAATCGTTGATAACACATTGACTCCTGCTCCGGCATTAGCCACTCCGGCCGTACCATTACTGTTGTCATTATAAATCAATATACCATCTACAACATATAGTGGCTCGTTACCTGCCGTGATGGAGTTTCCTCCTCTAATACGAACACTGGAAGTAGCACCGGGACGTCCTGAACTTTGAGTAACAACCACCCCTGATACAGCACCTCGCAATAAATTATCGGCTGAAGAAGTAACCTGACTTAGATTTGCTTTAGGAATTGAAGAAACGGAACCAGTGATGTCTTTCTTTTTTTGAGTTCCATAACCTACTACTACTAATTCGTTCAGTTCTTGAACATCTGGCTTTAAGCTGATAATTATAGGACTTCCATTGGCTACAACTTCTGCTCTTTTATATCCTATATAACTTATCTGTAAAGTGTAAGGGAATTTTTGTCCTGTTTGAAAGTAAAATTTACCCTCTGCATCTGTGGTTACAGTATGTGTAATTCCTTTAATGTTTACTACAGCTCCTGCAATTGGTTCATTAGTAATTTGGTCTATTACTGTACCATCCAGTTTTGACTGTATCAGTGGTTTTGTGTTTTGCGCATTTATTCCAATTGATAATAATATTAGAATTACCAAAGAATATATATTTAATTTTTTTTTCATTACTTTGTTATAGTTTAAATAATAAGGAGCCTGAAGGCTGATTTATCAACTTTCTTTTTTCCTTTTTTGAGATGAACATTTCTTTTTTAAACTTCGCCATTTCTGTTGCCGCAGAAATGGCTTTTTTTATTTACAACACATTAACTTCATTTTCTTTATTTTTTGATTAGTACTATTTTGATTTTTTATCAGAATTCAAAAAAATATAATTTCTATTTACCACAAGAAACACACTCAGCTCTCCCTAAGTATTTCTTATCTATTTTTTTTCCAATAAACTTTTGTATAATTCTTCTTTTAAGAATTTGTTTGTTTTCTATTTTAGTTATGTATAACAAATAATACCCAGCGTTTTTTTTTATAAACTGCAACTGTACTTTTATACAAAACCAAATAAACTGAAGCTTATAAAAACCCTAACAGCAACAACATACTCGTCCAGGATTGACGAATACTTGATTTAATTGCATGATCAAAAAAGAGGTGTTTTTGATAGTTTTCAAAGCGTTATTTTTTATTAATGAATATTGTTTTAAAACTCTACTAATTCTATAGACAAAGTTAAGTTAAAATTAAAACTGACCAAAAGAAAACTTAATTTTTTTAAAATAAATTATTAATTATTTCTAAATATTGAAAAACACATCAACACAATTAACTGAATAACAAATAATTAAAACAACTCTGCCATTGTTTTGAAATATAAAAAACAATTCATTTAAACTAAAAATCACAAAACTATTACTACAAAAAAAATGGGTTTTAAATTTATAAGTCCTACTAATTGTATAGAACAGCCAAATTAAAAACAAAAAATGGGGTAATTTCAAAAGAAACTACCCCATTAGGTGATAAAAAAAACGGAAGTAAATTCTAACAATTATCTATTTTGATATCTAAACAAAGTACCAAATATAACTTCCTAAAAAACAAAAAAACACCTTAGTTTCCCAAGATGTTTTTTAAGGTGACCGCGGGCCCGACCGGCAGGCGGGGAACCTGCAACCCTCAGAGTCGAAATCTGATATTCCATACCTGTCGGCAGACAGGTATCCAGTTGAACTACTAAATACTTCTTTTAAAAAAACGATCTATTTTTTCCTCCAAAACTAATTACCTAAAAATCAAATACAATTAAAAAAGCTTCAAAACAATCAAACAAACTGATTATTTTGAAGCATTAAAATTGTGACCGCGACAGGGTTCGAACCTGCAACCCTCAGAGTCGAAATCTGATATTCTATCCAGTTGAACTACGCAGCCTTAATATAAATTCCAAATTTTTTAAAATCCCAAATCCCAACTGTAAAGCTTGGAATTTGGGATTTCATTTTTTGGAAATTTAATTCTTTATACTAAAAGTTTCTTTACAATAGTAGAAATTGTTTTTCCTTCGGCAGTTCCACCTAATTGTGATGAAGCTAATCCCATTACTTTACCCATAGATGCAATTCCAGATGCTCCCGTTTCAGCAATGATTTTAGCAATTACAGCCTCTATCTCAGCTTCACTTAATTGAGCTGGTAAAAACTTCTCTATTACCGCTACTTGAGCTAATTCAGGTTCAGCTAAATCAGGACGATTTTGTTCTGTGAAAATTTTTGCACTTTCTTTACGGGTTTTCACCAAACGTTGCAATAATTTAATTTCTTCTTCTTCTGAAATTTCTTCTTTAGAACCAGAAGCCGTTTGAGCTAAAAGCAATTCTGATTTTATGGCTCTTAAAGCTTCTAATGCTATGGTATCTTTGGCTCTCATGGCTGTTTTAATTTCATCCATGATGTGTACTGATAAACTCATTTGTATTTTTTATTAATAAGCACTACTGCTTTGTTTGACATTTGTTTGCATAAAAATTGAGCTAGTTCTAATAAAAAAATGCCTTGCTACAAGCATTAACGAGACTCAAAATTTGTGCGAAGATAAAAAAAATAACCCGAAAATTAAATGCAATTTTCGGGTTATTGTATAAGGGATTTTGTGTACTAATCTACATTATCATGCAAATAAGAATTATTAGAACGCAATTGTAAATCGTTATTGCTATCAGTTCCAACAGATATTCTTGAATTAGCATTGTTAGTTTGATTGTTTGAAATATCGATACCTAATCTTTTATAAGCAGGCTCTTTTTCGTACTCATCAATCTTAGAAACATTATTATGAAACTTATAATTGAATTCTTTTAATTTTTTTCTTCTCTCATCCGCTCTTAAACGCAATGTTTCTTCAATTGTCATTTCTATAGGAGAAATATCTTCTGCATTTGAGAAATCTTGTGGAGCCAATTCTACTTTTTTCATCGTAATATTTAACTCCTCAGGAATAACTTCTTCCACCACTTTTGCAACTGGTTTAGCTAATTCGCTCTCAGCATCCATGTATTCTTCAAGAGAATATTTGATAATTCCTTTGTCAGACAATTCAGTAACCGGAACAAATTGAACTGCTTGATTCACTTTTATCTCTTTTGTTTCATTTGTTAATTCAAATAAAACTTTTTCTTCTTTAACTTCCTGAACTGGCTCTGATTTAAAAAGAGGCAAATCAAAAGAAATAGAAGTTTGTTCTTGTTTTTCAATTGCTTTTGGTTGTTCAACAATTGGTTGAATTACTTGTCTTACTTCTTCTACTTTTGGTGCAGAAAATGTAAATTCTTCCTCTTTTATTGGAGAAACTATTTCGAAAGTAACATCTATATTTTTAATAAATTCAGACATTGCCATCAACTCTTCGTTTCCCGGAACTGGAACCACTGGGGCTTCAGCTACAACAGCTGCAGGAACTACAATAGGAGCTGGAACTATTTCTTCTTCCTCATCAATTAAGTCAAAAACTACTCTTTCTTCAACATTACTTACCGGTTTATCAATATTTAAATCAAAACCTGCAACTGTATTATTGCTTAGATTATGAACGCTTCTTTGCTCATCCTCTAAGGTATGTATGATTTTTTTTGGCTCAGTATTTACAATTCCGTTTTGTTGTTCAATATCAAATCCAGTAGCGATAATAGTTACAGCAACTGCATCACCTAATGTGTCATCTTCACCAACTCCCATGATGATATTAGCATTATAACCAGCTTCACTTTGAATGTGGTCATTGATTTCGCCAATTTCATCTAAGGTAATTTCGTTAGACCCAGAAACGATGAGCAACAATACGTTTTTGGCTCCTGTAATTTTGTTATCATTTAATAAAGGAGAATCTAAAGCAGCAACAATAGCTTCTTTAGCTCTGTTTTCTCCTGAAGCAACAGACGAACCCATTATAGCCGTTCCGCTATTTGCTAATACGGTTTTAGCATCACGTAAATCGATATTTTGAGTATAGTGATGCGTAATTACTTCAGCAATTCCTCTTGAGGCTGTTGCCAAAACTTCATCTGCTTTTGAGAATCCTGCTTTAAAACCAAGATTACCATATACTTCTCTTAATTTGTTATTATTGATAACAATTAAAGAATCGACTTGTCTACGCAATTTTTCGATTCCGATAAGTGCTTGTTCCTGACGCACTTTCCCTTCAAAAGAAAATGGTAAAGTTACAATACCCACGGTAAGGATTTCTCTTTCTTTAGCCAGTTGAGCAATTACAGGGGCTGCACCAGTTCCGGTACCTCCACCCATTCCAGCTGTAATAAAAACCATCTTAGTACCACGGTCTAACATCTTTTCGATATCAGCAATACTTTCTATAGCCGATTGCTGTCCTACGTCTGGATTTGCTCCAGCACCAAGACCTTCTGTTAGATTTACACCTAATTGAATTTTATTAGGAACACCACTATTTTGTAGTGCTTGCGAATCAGTATTACAAACAATAAAATCAACTCCTTTGATTCCTTGCTTGAACATGTGGTTGATTGCATTACTTCCACCTCCACCTACACCTATTACTTTTATAACATTTGATTGATTTTTAGGTAAATCAAATGAAATACTTCCAAATTCTGAGTTGCTCGTCATAATATTTGGTATTTGATATTAATATATTTTGTCTTTATTCTTCTATCTTACTACTCTGCGTTATCTAAAAAATCTTTAATCTTATCAACATAACGATCAAAAAATGATCGCTTAATCTTCTCTCCTGTTGATTCTTCTTTTTTAGAATAACTTTGTGTTTCCAGCTGTTCTACTTCTTGTTCAAATCGCTCAACCGTTTCAACAACCGGCTCACGATAATAAACCGTTCTTTGAGGAACAACTTCTTCTTTTCTTATTGCACTCTGTGTATTATTACAAATACTATTCATTACTAATCCTACTGCAGTTGCATACAATGGACTAGAAAACTCTTCGTCTGAATTCCCTGCTAAATGCTCATTAGGATAACCAATTCTGGTGTCCATTCCTGTAATGTATTCTACTAATTGTTTGATGTGTTTCAATTGAGCTCCACCACCAGTAAGTACTATTCCAGCAATTAGTTTTTTTCTTGGATCTTCGTGACCATAGGCTTTTACTTCTGTAAAAACTTGTTCAATTATTTCTACTACACGAGCGTGAATAATTTTAGACAAATTTTTCAACGAAATCTCTTTTGGCTCTCTTCCTCTCAATCCCGGAATAGAAACAATTTCATTG
Organism: Flavobacterium undicola; assembly: GCF_009909155.2. Taxonomy (GTDB): domain Bacteria; phylum Bacteroidota; class Bacteroidia; order Flavobacteriales; family Flavobacteriaceae; genus Flavobacterium; species Flavobacterium undicola. The sequence goes on along the minus strand of NZ_JAAAPM020000021.1, from coordinate 60,134 downwards.
TCTTTATTTTCTCCTGGCCAAGCCGAACCAAATTTCACTTTCAATAATTCAGCCTGTTTTTCTATAATAGAACAGCCTTCTTTAATATCATCAGTGATTACATTTCCTCCAAAAGGAATTACTGCTGTATGACGAATAATACCATCTTTAAAAATAGCCAAATCAGTTGTTCCACCACCGATGTCAATTAAGGCAACTCCTGCTTCTTTTTCTTCCTGGCTCAAAACCGCATCAGAAGATGCTAATGGCTCTAAAGTCAATCCTGACAATTCGATACCTGAACTTTGAATACAACGTCCTACGTTACGTATAGAGGATGCCTGACCTACTACAACATGAAAACTAGATTCTAGTCTTCCGCCATACATTCCGATTGGTTCTTTTATTTCAGATTGCCCATCTATTTTAAATTCCTGAGGTAAAACGTGAATAATTTCTTCCCCAGGCAACATAGCTAATTTATTAACCTGATCAATCAGTAATTGAATATCATCTCCACCAATTACTTCTTCCGGATTACTTCTACTGATATAATCGGTATGTTGAATACTACGAATGTGTTGACCAGCTATCCCTACAACAACATCTTTTATTTTATAACCTGAATTTGTTTCTGCTTCATTTATTGCTTGCTGGATAGATTGAATGGTTTGTGTAATGTTATTAACCACGCCTCTAGCCACACCTAGACTTTTGGATTTACCAACTCCCAAAATTTCTAACTTACCATACTCATTCTTCTTGCCAATCATGGCAACAATTTTGGTTGTCCCTATATCTAGACCTACTGCAATATTCTCTTTTTCCATTTTCTATTATTTAGTGCAAACTACTTGTTTTGTAAACCTGAGGTCAATCTTCTTATATTTATACAATGTACTATCTAAAACTGCTTTTTGAAAAAAAGCTTTATAGTTCTTAAATTTTGTTTCAAAATTCATCATACTACCAAAATCAATCTGGTAATCGTAATTCCTATTGAACATTTTTAAGCTAGCATTAGGCATAATCTGAATTGCAATGATGTTTTTTTTCAAAAAATCATCTTCATAAATTACACGAAACAATCGAGTAATCTTTTCGTTATCCCCTCTGTTTAAATCCCCCGAAACAAGCGGAACTCTAGCTGTAAAATTATTCGATAGCGGCATCTTACCACCTTTATAATCAACATAAAAAGATTCAGAACCACTAACCACTCTAGCTACAGGAGTCTTTTGCTTTACAACCGCTTTTAGAACACCATCGATACTTACAAAAACATCTGATTCATCAATCATCGCATTTGAGTCTAGCTTTCTTTCCAGCTTATTCAAATCTAATTTATCTTTTCCAATAGCTAAGGGGTTGCCAATATTTTCTATTAACAATTTATTAACCGTTTCTGTCTTAATAAAAAGATTGTTTTCTCCTACAAAAACAACGGCTATTTTAGCCACTTTTCGCTTTTCATTTCGCTTAGAGGTAAACGAAAAAAGAAAAACAACCAACCCTAACATTAGGATTAATCTGATATTTGTCCAATTAAATATTTTTTTCATTTAAAGCTTTTTTAATTGCTCCCACCATTTCACCAATATCACCAGCTCCAATTGTAACCAAAATTGGGGCATCACTTTTCAACATAGTTGCTATCAAATCTTCTTTTGAAACTAATTTTTTATTCTCATTTTCCATCTTAGACAACAACCAGTCCGAAGTTACTCCTTCCATAGGCAACTCACGTGCCGGATAAATATCCATCAATAAGACTTCGTCAAATTGAGAAAGACTTTTTGCAAAATCATCTGCAAAATCTTTTGTTCTGCTAAAAAGATGCGGCTGAAAAACAGCTAAAACTTTTTTATTCGGATACAATTCTCGCACCGCCTGATGCACTGCATTTATCTCCGTAGGATGATGCGCGTAATCATCAATGTAAACCAATTTTTTAGATCTAATTTGGTACGAAAAACGCCTTCTTATTCCTTGGAATGAAGCTAAGGCTTTTGCAATGGCATCGGTTGGGGTGCCGAAATTTACTGCCATTGCAAAAGCCATTAAAGCATTCATCAAATTGTGTCTTCCTGGTAATCCAAAACGGAAATCTTTTAAAACTTCAGTAGGTGTTTTTACATCAAAAACATAACTTCCGTCTTCTATTCTTATATTAAAAGCATTGTAAACTGCTTCCTCATTAACTCCAACAGTAATTCCTGAAAGTGGTAAATCAGTAGTAATAAACAACCTTCTCTTATCTTCTACTTTATTTGCAAACTCAGTAAACGATTCTTCGATAGCATCACTGGTACCATAAATATCCAAATGATCTGCATCCATAGAAGTCACACAAGCAATATCCGGATGCAAATGCAAAAACGAACGGTCAAATTCATCGGCTTCAACAACGGTTACAGTTTTCCCGCTTCCTATTAGATTCGAATTATAATTCTCTACAATTCCTCCAATAAAGGCCGTAACATCAGCACCACTTTCATGTAAAATATGTCCTAAAATACTAGATGTAGTCGTTTTCCCGTGTGTTCCCGCCACCGCAAAACAAAAGGTATCCTTAGTAATAATTCCTAAAACTTCGGCTCTTTTTTTAACCTGATAATCACGCTCTAAAAAGAAGTTCCATTCAGAGTGTGTTCTTGGAACTGCTGGTGTAATTATCACTAAGGTATTTTCGACAAAATAATCCTTAGGTATTAAATTGATATCATCTTCAAAATGAATTGCAATACCACTTTCGATTAGTTCATTGGTTAAAATCGTTGGTGTTTTGTCATAACCAGAAACTTGTTTTCCAATATACTTAAAATAGCGCGCCAAAGCACTCATACCAATACCACCGATACCGATAAAATAGACGTTATGTATTTGGTTTAAGTTCATAATTATTAAATGTATTTCTGATTATTTATTTCTAATTAATTTCACAATTTCGTCGACAATTTGCTTCGTTGCTTCAGGCAACGCCAATTCTTTTATATTTTCACTCAGCTGTTTTTGTTTTCCTGTATCTTTCAACAGGGCTTCAAAAACCAAACTAAACTCCGTATCCAATTCGGATTCTTTGATTAATAGCGCTCCTTTTTTATCCACAATAGCTTTTGCATTTTTTGTCTGATGATCTTCGGCTACATTTGGCGATGGAATAAAAATTACCGGTTTCCCCACAATACACAATTCCGATACCGAAGAAGCTCCTGCACGCGAAATAATAATATCGGCAGCAGCGTAAACAAAATCCATTTTTTCAATAAAAGCAACTACCTGAACATTCGCCGAATTGTATTTTTTATAATCTTCGAAATACAACTTTCCACATTGCCAGATAATTTGAACATCCTGAGCCTGTATATTTTTCAGTTCTTTTTCAATTAACTGATTCACTCTTCTGGCACCTAAACTTCCACCAAGAACTAAAAGTGTTTTTTTATTGGCATCCAATTTAAAACATTCAATTGCTGCTGCTCTTTTGCTTTCAATAGCAATCAAATCCTGACGAACAGGATTTCCTGTCAAAATCATTTTTTCTTTTGGAAAAAATCGTTCCAGATTTTCATAAGCCACACAAATAGCATTGGCTTTTTTACTCAACAATTTATTGGTAATTCCGGGAAAAGAATTTTGCTCTTGAATCAGCGTTGGAATTCCAAGTATATTCGCCATTTGTAATAACGGACCACTTGCAAAACCACCTGTTCCAATAACCGCATCGGGTTTAAATTGTTTTATTATTTTTCTTGATTTCCACAAACTGTCAAGCAATTTTACTGGAAACAACATATTTTGTAACGTAATTTTTCTTTGCAAACCAGCAATCCACAAGCCTTTGATAGCATATCCTGCCTGCGGTACTTTTTGCATTTCCATCTTATCCTGAGCTCCTACAAATAGAAACTCCGCGTTTGGAAATCGCGATTTTAATTCATTGGCAATTGCAATCGCAGGATAAATATGCCCTCCGGTTCCTCCGCCACTTAATATGAATTTATACTGTATCATTGCTATCAATCTATTTATTTAAAACGGCATTCATTGGATTAGTCATTTTATCTTCTATCGAATAAGACTCTTTTTGTTGTTGTTCTTCCGAAGCCAATTCAGCATCAATCAATCTTTGAAGTGCTTCTTCTCTTTTAGCAGCTTCTTTTTGTTCTTGTTCTATTTCTTCTTCTTTTTTGGTTACACCAATGATGATTCCCAATGCAATACAAGTCATCCAGATAGAAGTTCCACCACTACTGATCAACGGCAGGGTTTGTCCCGTAACCGGCAATAATTCTACTGCTACCGCCATATTAATCATCGCCTGAAAAATCATCGGAAAACCAAGTCCAATGACGACTAATTTTCCAAAAAGTGTATTGGCCTTATGCGAAGCAATTACAAATCGGAAAAGCAACAACAGATACAAAAACAACACTCCTAAACCTCCAATCAATCCGTATTCTTCAACGATAATCGCATAAATAAAATCGGAAGAAGATTGTGGCAAAAAGTTTTTCTGAACACTTTTCCCTGGACCTAATCCATAAATTTTACCCGATGCAATCGCAATTTTAGCTTTCTCTATTTGGTAATCGTCTTCATCCGGTTTATTGGTGCTAAAGTTTTCAATTCGGCTTTCCCAGGTTCTAACCCTGCTAAAGAATTTAGCATCCGGAAATGCTTTTGAAATCAAAACAAAAAAGGTCAGAAATAAAATTCCCGAGCCTACAATGATTCCGATGTACTTCATTGGATATTTACCTATGAAAACCAACATTAATATCATTGAAAAAATTAACGCCGTAGTAGAAAAATTCGAAGGAAGAATAAATATCAACGTGATAAAAACAGGCAACCAAAGCTCCTTTAACGATTCTAAAAAAACAATCGGTTCTGTTCGGGTTTTAGACAAATAACGCGCTACAAAAACAAACAAAACCAATGCAGCAAAAGCCGAAGGCTGAAACGAAATCCCTACAAACGGAATTTGAAGCCACCTACTGGCATTAGCTCCACCAATTACCGTTCCCTTAATCATTGTAATGGCTAAAACTACCCAAACTACAGGCAATAACCATTTAGAAATAGAACGGAAATAATGATAAGGAACTTTATGAACGTAATAGATAATCGTGAAGCCACAAGCTATATGCGCCAAATGTTTTAACAAATACCCTAAAGTATTTCCTGTCCCATGACCCAAATAAGCCAGATTACTACTCGCACTAAAAACAGGCATAAAGGAAAACAAGGCCAATAAGGCCACAAATGACCAAATACCTTTATCTCCTTTTAATCTGCTAATTAGTTTTTTCATTTTTAATTAAGTTATGAGTTATTAGTTATGGGTTATGGATTGTGAGTTATGAATAACGTATATACACTACTAACTTCCAGCTCCTAACTTCTAACTTTTTTTTACAAATTCTGTACTGCTTCTTTAAACTGTCTTCCTCTATCTTCATAGTTTTCAAACAAGTCAAAACTGGCGCAAGCTGGTGATAATAAAACTGTATCTCCTTTTTCTGTTAAACGTTGCGCCATAATAACAGCTTCACGCATACTTTGCACCTCAATCATCATATCAACCACATTACCAAAAGCGTCAATAATTTTTCTATTATCAACTCCAAGGCAAATGATAGCTTTTACTTTTTCACGAACTAACGCCATCAATTCGTTATAATCATTTCCCTTATCTACACCACCTACAATCCAAACCGTTGGTGTATTCATACTATCTAAAGCGAAAAAAGTAGCGTTTACATTAGTTGCTTTAGAATCGTTGATGTATTGTACATTTTGGATTTTCAATACTTTCTCAAGACGGTGTTCTACACCTTGAAAATTAGATAGACTTTCGCGAATTGTTGCTTTTCTAATTTGCATCAATTTAGCTACAGAAGTTGCTGCCATGGCATTTTTTAAATTATGTTTTCCTTCCAAGGCAATTGATTCTGTTTCCATTTTAAATTCCTCTTGATTGATTATTACTTCCATTGTGTTGTTTTTTATAAAGGCTCCTTCTTCAAATGTTTTTGTCAATGAGAAAGGAATTAATTTCGCTCTTGTTTTGTTCTTTTGTAACCATTCTGAAATTGCCTCATCATCTGCATCATAAATGAGATAATCCTCTTCAGTCTGATTCATTGTTATTCTAAATTTCGAATCAATGTAATTCTCATATTTATAATCGTATCGATCTAAATGATCCGGACTGATATTGGTTATAATGGCTATATGCGGCTTATAATTTATGATTCCGTCCAACTGAAAACTACTCAACTCCAACACATAACTATCGTATTTATCTTCGGCAACCTGTTCAGCAAAACTTTTTCCAATATTTCCAGCCAAACCTACATTCAATCCTGCCGATTGAAGCAAGTGATAAGTCAACATCGTGGTAGTTGTTTTACCGTTACTTCCTGTTATTCCTATCGTAATTGCTTTAGTAAAAGGAGCCGCAAATTCTATTTCAGAAATTACCGGAATTCCTTTTTCGACTAGTTTTTTTACTATGGGCGCTTTCTCTGGAATTCCAGGACTTTTCATCACCACATCGGCATTTAAGATTAGGGATTCCGTATGTTTTTCATCCTCCCAATCGACACCGTTTTTTATAAGAACGTCTTTGTAACTCTGTTTTATTTTTCCAAAATCAGATACAAAAACATCGTATCCTTTTTCCTTTCCCAGAATGGCTGTTCCCACTCCGCTTTCGCCTCCGCCTAATACTACTAATCTCATCTTATCTTAGTTTTAAGGTAACAATCGAAAGTATCGCTAACATGATGGCCACAATCCAAAATCGGGTAACAATCTTACTTTCGTGGTAGCCTTTCTTTTGATAATGATGATGCAATGGCGACATCAGAAAAATTCTTCGGCCTTCGCCAAAACGCTTCTTGGTGTATTTAAAATAACTCACCTGTAAAACCACTGAGAAATTTTCGACTAGGAAAATCCCGCATAAAAGTGGAATCAATAATTCTTTTCGAACCGCAATAGCTAATACTGCAATAATTCCTCCAATAGTCAAACTTCCTGTATCTCCCATAAACACCGATGCGGGATACGAATTATACCATAAAAATCCGATCAGAGATCCAACAAAAGCAGCAATAAAAACCGTCATTTCCCCCGAATTAGGGATGTACATAATATTGAGATAATTAGAGAAAATAATGTTTCCTGAAACGAAGGTAAAAATAGCAAGAGCTAGTACCGAAATCGCAGAAGTTCCCGCCGCAAGTCCATCAATTCCATCGGTTAAATTAGCTCCGTTTGAAACTGCTGTGATGATGAAAATCACTACCGGAATAAAGATTATCCAAGCCCATTTTTCATATCCGTCTCCCATGAACGAAAGTACTTCAGCATAATCAAATTCATTGTTTTTGAAAAAAGGAATTGTAGTTGCTGTCGATTTTTCTTCAACACCAGCTGGAGTTATAACCGTTTCTGTAGTTTGCTTAAAAATATCTGTTTTTCCTGTATCAGTACGAACCGTTACTTGTGGATTAAAATACAACACACTTCCAACAATTAACCCCAATCCTACTTGTCCAAAAACTTTAAAGATTCCTTTTAATCCTTGTTTGTCTTTTTTGAAAATCTTAATATAATCATCCACAAAACCAATTGTCCCCATCCATAAGGTAGTTACAATCAACAAAACAATATAGATATTATGCAATTTGGCAAACAGAAAAACAGGAATTAAAGTAGCAAAAATGATAATCAAACCTCCCATTGTAGGAGTACCTGCTTTCTCATTCTGACCTGCTAATCCTAGTTCACGAACAGTTTCTCCTACTTGTTGCCTTTGCAAAAAGCTAATAACTCTCTTACCATAAATTGTAGACAACAACAGTGAAAGTATAAAGGCCAATGCCGATCTAAAAGTGATGTATTGAAAAACTCCTGTTCCAGAAATATTCAATGTTTTGTTGAAATAATCAAATAAATAATATAGCATAGTTTAACTATTTATGAAGTTGTTCTAAAATCTCTTTAACAATTTTCATATCATCAAAATCAGTACGGATACCTTTGATTTCCTGATAGGTTTCATGTCCTTTTCCAGCAATTAAAATAATATCATTTGGCTGAGCCAATTGACAAGCAATTTTAATCGCTTGTTTTCTGTCGGTCACAGCAAAAACTTTTTTGTGATTTTGCGGTGACACTCCTACTTCCATTTCACTGATAATAACATCAGGGTCTTCATCTCTAGGATTATCTGATGTCAAAATGGTTTTATTACTCAATTCCGAAGCAATTCCAGCCATAATTGGTCGCTTAGCCTTATCTCTATTTCCACCACAACCTACAATCGTGATTAGTTGTTCGTTTTTAGTACGAACTTCATTGATGGTTTTCAATACGTTTTCTAAAGCGTCTGGAGTATGCGCATAATCAACTATAGCTGTAATATTCGAATCAGAAACAATGTATTGGAATCTCCCGGAAACACTTTCCAATTCTGATAACAAACGAAGCGTTTCTAAAGAATCCATACCTAATTCGATAGCGGTTCCATAAATAGCTAAAAGATTGTAAGCATTAAAAACACCAATCAATTTCACCCAAACTTCATTGCCTTCAATTTTCAACAACAAACCTGATAATAAGTTCTCTAAAATTTGAGCTTTATAATCAGCATAAGATTTAAGTGCGTAAGTTCTTTTTTGAGCTACTGTATTTTGCAACATCACCGCTCCATTCTTATCGTCAATGTTAGAAATCGCAAAAGCAGTTTTTGGCAAATTGTCAAAAAATGATTTTTTAACATCTCTGTATTCAGCGAAAGTGGGATGATAATCTAAATGATCGTGAGATAAATTAGTAAAAACACCACCCCTAAAATACAAGGCTTCGGTACGTTTTTGATGAATTCCATGCGAACTCACTTCCATAAAACAATACTCTACCCCTACACCAATCATTTCATTCAAAAAATGATTAATTGTAATCGAATCAGGTGTTGTATGCGTTGCTTTGTACTCTACATCATCAACCAATATTTTTACGGTAGAAAGTAAACCTACTTTAAATCCCGCTTTTTTAAATAATTGATACAATAAAGAAGCAATTGTTGTCTTTCCATTAGTACCTGTAATTCCAACTAATTTTAGTTTTTCAGATGGATTTCCAAAATAATTAGCCGCCATAAAAGCAAGGGCTTTATTAGTGTCGTTTACCTGAACATAAGTAATTTCACTAACGAATTCTTCTGGAAAAGTATCGCAAATTATTGCTTTGGCACCTAAATCGATGGCTTTTTGAATATAATCATGTCCATCGGAAATTGAACCACGAATAGCAACAAACACATCATTGGCTTCGATTTTTCTAGAATCAAAATCCAATTTCCCGATAGCAATATCAGTCGAACCATGAACGGCCTCGATTGCTACTCTATATAATATGTCTTTTAATTTTATCACAATAATTCTAAGGTTATAGTTGTGTTTTTTATAATATTTTGACCCGCTTGAAGGGATTGTTTTTTTACTTTCCCAATTCCGCTGGTTCTTACTCTCATCCCTAAATTTTCTAACAATGCAATAGCATCCATCCCTGGCATTCCTTTAACATTAGGAATTAGTTGTTGTGGCTTTTGAAGTTTCGCAAAATACTCGTTGTAACTTTTCTCTTGTTTTGGAATTTTCCTGTCTAATTTTTTAATTTCATTTGTCGAAGGAACTTCGGTAAAAATCTTTTGAGCAATTCGTTTAAAAACTGGTCCCGCAACACCAGCTCCATAAAAATCACCTTTTGCTGTACTTGGTTTATGAACCACTACAATACAAGAATATTTAGGATGATCAGCCGGAAAATAACCCACAAAAGAAGAAGCATAGTGCATTGGAGTACCGTCTCTTTTTCCATAGTTTACCTGAGCCGTTCCTGTTTTACCAGCCATAGAGAAATCTTTAGAATACAATTTAGAAGCTGTTCCTTTTTTAACCACATTTTTCAAAACCGCTTTTAATTTCAAAAGTGTTGCTTGCGAGCAAACTTTTGGATTAATCACTTCCGGTTCCATTTTTTTGATGGTTTTATTCCATTCTTTGATTTCAGAAACAAATTGTGGTTTTAACATCACTCCATTATTTGCAACAGCATTATAAAAGGCTAAAGTTTGCATTGGCGTAACTGAAACTCCATATCCAAAAGCCATCCATGGCAATGAAATATTGGACCAGTTTTTATCTGTAGGTTGCGGAATAAACGGACGTCCTTCTCCTTTAAAATCCATATTCAACCTTTTGTTGAAACCATAAGAATTAACGCGATTAACAAACTTAGACGGATTGTTTTTATAATTTTCATACACTGCTTGAACTAAAACTGTGTTTGATGACAATTCGAAACCTCTGGCTAAAGAAATCTTACCATAACCACCTGTATGGGAATCTCTTACAGATTTACCTGAATATTTTACAACTCCACCATGTGTATCATAAACGGTGCTGGTATCGGCTACTTTATCCTCCAGAATAGTCATTAAATCAACTAATTTAAAAGTAGAACCTGGTTCGTGAGATTCTGCTACTGCATAATTGGTAGTCTCATAATACGTTCCATCGGTAGCTCTTCCTAAGTTAGCAATTGCTTTGACCTGACCCGTATGCGTTTCCATTACCACGACACAACCGTGATCAGCTTCATAATCTTCTAATTGTTTTAACAAAGCGTGATGTGCGATATCCTGGATATAAACATCAATAGTCGAAATAACATCGTATCCATCTTGAGGATCAACTTCGTTTATATCACGAATAGGTTTCCACTGTCCTTTAGCGATTTTTTGTTTTAGAATTCTACCATCCTTACCATTCAAATAATCCTTATAAGCCCATTCGATTCCTTTTCCATCTGAATATCCCTCTTGATATTTTCGTTCGTAACCAATAGTTCTTTCAGCAATTTTTCCAATAGGATGTTCCCGTACCGTTTTTTGTTCGATTATAATCCCGCCTTTATAAGCCCCCAATTCGAATAAAGGAAAACCTTTAATTTTCATGTAATCGGTGTAACTTAAATCTCTGGCAACTAAAAAATAACGGTTATTATTCGCTCTTGCTTTTCTCAATTCATTTTGATAAAAACCTGCTGATTTTCCTAAAATAGTAGCTAATGAATCAGCTAAAGCATTCACATTTTTTTCAAAAGCTTCTTTTTTCGGCGCTAATGCATCAAAACGGATAATGTATTTTGGAATTGAAGTAGCTAGCAAGCTTCCGTCTGAAGAATAAATATTTCCTTTATTAGCAGGAATCACAAAATTTCTAACGGTTCTTTCCTTAGCTAATTCTCTATAATAATTCCCTTCTACCCATTGGATATTAGTCAATTTAACAGCAATTGCTATTGCCATCAAAAAAATAGCAAAAGCAACTAGATAAATTCGGTACGATATGTATTTATCATCTACTGCCATAATTTCTTAATGAAATTTTCTTCTTCTACTTTCTTCACTTTTATCTTTACCGGAGGAACTGTTGACGGGAAAATTTCTTTTTCTACCATCTTTTCTGAAACCGTCGATTCCATTCTCAACTTCATTAATTCCGAACGTCTATCCACAAACTCCGAACGCATTTCTTTAACTTCCGAAGTCAATTCGGCTATTTTAAACACTTTTTGCTCGTAACGTTGTGTATTTGCAATCATGATAATGGCCAGAACAATCAAAAAAACAATAAAACGCCAGTTCTTAATCGCATCATCATCGATTAAAAATCTTGCTTTTAATAGATTGTAAATACTCGTTTTCATGTTTTATCTAAATCTTTTCGGCAATTCTTAACTTGGCACTTCTTGCTCTATTATTAATCTTAATTTCTTCGTTATCAGGAACAATTAATTTTCCAATTGTTTTGAACGGAACTGAAAAATTTCCAAAAAAATCACGCTCTGGTTCTCCTTCAAACATGCCGTTTTTTATGAATCTTTTCACCAAACGATCTTCTAACGAATGATAGGATATCACACTTAATCTTCCTCCCGGATTCAAAATTTCTAATGATTGCTCTAAAAACTCTTTTAAAACATCCATTTCTTGGTTCACTTCAATTCGAATGGCTTGATAGATTTGGGCCAATATTTTATTTCGAACTCTTTCCGGTAGATATTTCGCCAAAACTTCTTTTAATTCATCTGTAGTTTTTATTGGTCGATGCGTTCTGGCTTCTATAATAGTTCTTGACAAAGCAGGTGCATTTTTTAATTCGCCATAATCAAAGAAAACCCTTCTCAAATTAGCATCATCATACTCATTAACTACCTTATATGCATTAAGGTCGTTTTTCTGACTCATTCTCATATCCAATTCAGCATCAAATCGAGTGGAAAACCCTCTTTCCGGCACATCAAATTGATGAGAAGAAACACCTAAATCGCCTAAAATCCCATCAACACTTCTTGCACCGTGAAAACGCAAGAATCGTTTTATATGTCTAAAATTCTCATTAATCAACACAAATCGCTCATCAGGAAGCGCATTAGCTAACGCATCTTCATCCTGATCAAAAGCGAATAATTTCCCATTAGGACCTAATCGACTTAAAATCTCTTTCGAATGACCACCACCACCAAAAGTGACATCTACATACACTCCATCAGGCTTAATATTTAAACCATCTACCGTCTCTTTAAGCAAAACTGGATTATGATATTCCATTGTTGTCGTCATTTATATTACCCATTACCTCTTCAGCCAAATCTGCAAAATCAACTCCATCATCTATTGACTGCTCATACAAATCTTTATCCCAAATTTCTACAATATTAACCGCAGACGAAAAAACAACATCCTTAGCGATACTGGCAAAATTTACCAAATCCTTAGGCACTAATAAACGCCCCAAAGCATCAATCTCAACTACCTTAACACCAGCAGTAAACTTGCGAATAAAGTCGTTATTTTTCTTAACAAATCGATTGAGCTTATTGATTTTTTGCATCATCAAATTCCATTCTTCCATTGGATACAACTCCAAACAAGGCTGAAACAAGGAACGCTTCAAAACAAAACCGTCTTGAAGAGAGGCAGCCAATTGCTTTTTTAAAGGAGCAGGTAACAAAACCCTCCCTTTAGCATCGACTTTACACTCATATGTTCCAACAATTGTATTCAAAAGAATCGCTTTAAATGATACAGAGCAAAAATATAAAAAATTTTACCACCTTTTACCACTTTCTACCACTTTGTTGATAAGTTTACCCACTTCAAACACAAAACCCTTAAATTTTAGACAATCAGAACATTAGCTCAATCCTCTTTTCATACAGACAGTACAATTCAATTCAAAAAAACACAACACAACCACTAGTGTTTTTCAGTTAAAAACCCAGCTTAATTTCACGAAAAAACACTAGACACTCAACAACATAACTAGACACACTTTTTTAAAGCATAAGTGAATTCTGGAATATTATCCTCAAAAAAAGTTTTCAAAAACTCATTTTAACTGATTATATACTATATTTGTCGAAATTGAAATTCGCATCCAAAAGCATGGACAAAAACTATAAGAAAGAAGGCAGATACAGCTATTACGAAGCAGGAGAAGGAACACCTATTGTCATTTTACATGGCTTAATGGGAGGTCTAAGCAACTTTGACGGCGTGGCTCGTTACTTCTCTGACAAAGGATATAAAATCGTTATTCCAGACTTACCTATATACACTCAAAGTTTACTAAAAACCAACGTAAAAGCATTTGCTAAATACGTAAAAGACTTTATTACTTTTAAAGGTTTTGACAGAGTAATTCTTTTAGGAAATTCATTAGGCGGACACATTGCACTCTATCACACTAAGATGTATCCCGAAAAAGTAGCAGGACTGGTAATAACCGGAAGCTCAGGACTTTATGAAAGCGCCATGGGCGATAGCTACCCGAAAAGAGGTGACTATGAATACATCAAGAAAAAAGCGGAAGATGTATTTTACGACCCAAAAATCGCCACTCCTGATTTGATTGACGAAGTATACGCAACAGTAAATGATCGTATAAAACTGATCAAAACTTTAACCATTGCTAAAAGTGCAATTCGTCACAATATGGCTAAAGATTTACCAAAAATGCACGTTCAAACTTGTATTATTTGGGGGAAAAATGATAAAGTCACTCCTCCGGAAGTAGCGACAGAATTCAACAAGTTATTACCTAATTCTACCTTGTACTGGATTGACCAATGCGGCCATGCAGCCATGATGGAACACCCAGATGAATTCAATAAACTACTTGAAGAATGGCTGACAAAAACTAATTTAAAAGTTCCTACGCTATAAAATAGAGCTTTTTTACATCAAAAAATATGAAAATTAATACCGCCGAATTCGTAATTAGCAACTCAGATGTAAGCAAATGTCCTAAGGACTTTTTGCCCGAATATGCTTTTATAGGCAGGTCGAATGTGGGAAAGTCATCATTAATCAACATGCTGACCAACCAAAAAAAACTGGCAAAAACATCTGGAAGACCAGGAAAAACACAACTAATCAACCATTTTTTAATTAACAATAATTGGTTCCTAGTCGATTTACCTGGATACGGATACGCTAAGGTTTCAAAGAAAACCAAATCTGTTTTTCAACAATTCATCACGGATTATTTTGAAAAAAGAGAACAATTAGCCTGTGCCTTTGTATTAATTGACATTCGTCATGACGCACAAGCTATCGATATTGAATTCATGAGTTATATGGGCGAAAGCGAAATTCCTTTTTGCATTATTTTCACCAAAGCTGACAAAATTAGTAGAGTAAAAATTGACGCGCACGTTGCCGCTTACAAAAAACAAATGTTTGCTAACCATTGGGCCGAAATGCCGCCTTATTTTGTAACTTCATCAACAGAAGGAACTGGAAAAGAAGACTTATTAAGCTACATCGACGAAGTAAATCAAGAAATCTTCAAAAACAACAGTGGATTTTAAATCCCAAAGAATACAATAAAAAAATCCCAAATTCCAATTGTTAAATTTGGGATTTTTTATTGGGATTTTATCCCAAAACTTTGGAATTATTTTGTCAACTCTAACTTTTCTGCAAAGTACTCACAGAAATCTTTCATCGTTGCCGCCATTTTTTCATCTCCTGTAGCACGGTGAAAAGTATCCGACATGGCCACTAAAGTCTGATGAAAGAAAATCTTCATTTCGTCTACTGGCATATCCTTAGTCCACAAATCAATACGCATACTCTCTTTGACTTTACTATCCCAAACAGACAACATAATTGCTTTTGACTCTTCTAATTCTATTCCGCCATCTTTTGCAGTCCAATACAATTTTTCCGGAATGCGGTTTTCATCTAATTCTACTAGAAAATTAATTTCTGATTTATTTTTATCTGACATTACTTCTTAGGTTTATAATTTGATTTTTCAAATATTTCTTTTGCACTAGTATGCATTAATTGCGGCAAAGATACTTCATTATTTTTCATATACGAACGAACAATTTGCCATCCTACCCAAGCTCCCACCTTACCAGGAGACTCATTATCGATTTCTAAATAAAATTTAGAAAAAGGTGCTGGACTTATAAATCGCGAAATTAATTTAGAGTCATCATCATACAACAATTGTTTTTCAATAAAATAACGCCACATATAACTTTCGTTTTCCTGACACCAAAGCAACTGCTCTGCCGTATAACCTATTTTATCCGCATCAGTATATTCAGCTGACAAAAGCATATCTTTTAGATACAATTCTTTTCCTGAATAAATCATAGCTGCCAAAAAGTTTTTCTCCACACTAGGCGCTATTTGTCTTTTAGCAAAACTTTCCACTACATCAGGCATGAGTTGTCTAGGTTCAAAATTTTGTTTTAAATAATTTGGAAACTGATAAAATTTATGTTCTTTTCCCAGATACATTTCAAGCGAAATAATTAACAAACTATCGGCATAAATCACCTTATTATTATAATCCATTTCCGAAATAACAGTATACGCCTTATGTGGCGTTCGTATTTTTGGAAAATAAAATTTTATATGTTTAAAAACATTGTCTAATTCTGTTTTATACAAATCGAAATTGGGAAACTTCTTCTGAACTTCAGTATACAATTCTCTCCAAAGTGGGTTTTGCATTTTCTCTAACCAAACAGCATCATCATTTCCTGCAGGAAAGAAAAAAGGAAATTCTTTTTTAATCTTTGGTAAATCTTCCAGAGCTGTTTCGAAAAATATTTTATCAAATCGCACTACTTTTAAATCTATCGAAATAGCCTCAACAGCTTTTTCTGTTTTATTCTTAGTATCGCAAGACAAAAAAAAGAACAATAGAAGTAAGGAAAATACACAAGTTTTCATTTTATTTTAATTAAATTTGCACTATTAAATCAGGATAACCAGTATGTTACTGAAAAAGTTGAGCAAAGATACGTTCCTGATAGCTAAAATTTGAACTATTATGACTAAAAAAAGTACGATCAAAGTTGATCAGGTAAACACCCAGATTGTCAACTGGTTAAAATCTTACGCAGAAGCCACAAAGGTTAATGGCTTTGTAGTAGGAATTTCAGGAGGCGTAGATTCGGCTGTAACTTCAACTTTATGTGCTCAAACAGGACTTCAAGTTTTATGTGTTGAAATGCCTATTCACCAACACTCAAGTCACGTAAGTCGAGGCAAAGAACACATTGAACAACTAAAAAAACGTTTCCCTAATGTGGCTAGCGTACAAAGTGACCTAACTTCAGTATTTGAAACTTTCAAAAAAGAAGTTCCCACAAACTTTGATGAAAACAAACTAAATCTTACTTTAGCCAATACTCGTGCCCGACTAAGAATGACTACATTATATTATTACGCAGGAGCTCACGGACTTTTAGTTGCCGGAACTGGCAATAAAGTAGAAGACTTCGGCGTTGGTTTCTATACTAAATATGGTGATGGCGGTGTCGATTTAAGTCCGATAGCAGATTTGATGAAATCAGACGTTTTTGCATTAGCTACTTATTTAGAAGTTCCTAACTCTATTTTAACTGCTCAACCTTCAGATGGTTTATTTGGAGACGAAAAAACAGATGAACAACAATTAGGTGCAACCTATGACGAATTAGAGTGGGCAATGCTTGAAGATGAAAACAACAGTCCTTCAAATAATTATACAGAAAGAGAAAAAAAGGTGTTTGAAATCTATAAAAGACTCAACACAATTAACCAACATAAGATGAATGCAATACCCGTATGTGTAATTAATCGGATTTAATACTATTTTATCTATAAAAAATAGCATTATTCCTTTTTTTTTCCTAAATTTATATATAGAATTCACACAAAAACAACCCTAAAAAAAAAAATCATGATTAAAGTTTGTCTAGCCGATAATTTTCCGGTAGTGCATTTTGGAGTTAAATCGTACTTCAAAGACCATTCAGACATATCATTAACTGCCAATGTTGGTAGTTTTTTGATGATTCGAGATATTCTCCTAACAAAAGAAATTGATGTTCTGGTCTTAGACTTAGAACTTGAAGGTCTTTCGAGCATATTTGAAGTAAAATCGCTTTTAAAGAATTTCCCTAAAACTAAAATTATTATTTTTAGTGGACTTTCTGAGCAAATCTATGCTCCTAATGCTATCAAAGCTGGAGTATCTGGATATGTTCATAAAAAAGAAAAATTAGAGACATTAGGACAATCTATTATCAAAGTTCATCAAGGTAAAATTATCATGAATGAAACCGTTAAGAAAAACCTGGCTTTAATTGCAAAACAAAGTAAAAGCGAACGTTTGTACCGTAAACTTTCTAACCGTGAGGTAGAGGTTTTACGTTATTTAAGTGGTGGAAAGAAAAATCACGAGATTGCTGAAATCTTAGGTTTGAACGAAAAAACCATCAGTACTTACAAATTACGTTTATTAACTAAACTAAATGTTACTAATTTAGTTGACTTAGTAAACAAAGCTAAAACTTTAGAAATCGTTTAATTTAAAAACGAGACATGACCCTACCCAGCTTTTTTGAAAAAGCACGAGTAAGTTCATTATAATCTTTTATCATAATCATAGACTCCATATTATCCTTATCAGGTGATATGGAGTTTTTTAATTCGTCTATAATTCGTCCTACTAAATACCATCTTAAAGTTAAAATGGTTTCAGAAACATTTTGACTTATAGTATCCTGTTTTGTTTTAGGAAAAATATTTTGACCTTCCCAGTCATGCAAAACTAATTGCTCATCTTCCATCAAAATATCTGTAACTTCTTGAGCAAATTCAGTTGGCAAATGCATCAAATACTGTTCTAGACTAAAAGAATCATTTTGAAGATAATAGTTTATCAAATTGTTGAAAATTTCGCGAAACAAAGGGTTAGCTAACTCCACCTCATCTTCTTGCAAACTCAAATAGATACGTTGAAAAACTTTATAAGACTTCATTTCAGAGACATTCACGATTTCGCCATCTTCATTTGACTTCATCAAAACATCTTCAAATTGTTCTGTTTTATTTCCATAAAGCAATAAAATCTCAATAACCTTTCGTTCTAAACGATAAAGAATATCTACTTTTTCTGTCGGCTCGCTTGGATATCCCGGTTCTCCCGGATAATCCTCCGGCGGACCAAATCTCGGATCTTCTGGATCTCCACCTGAATACCCCGTATTTTTTGGGTTTTGGTTTCTATAAACTTCAAAAGGTTTTTGTTCCTGCTTTTGCTTTTTAGTAACTTCAGCAACATCTTTTTGAATCAACTGAGCCAAAGTACTCACCAACACCTGCTCAGAAATATCCATAATTCTGGCACATTCTTGCGTATAAATTTCACGCTGAATACGATCCGGAATTTTAGAAATACTAGTAACCATATCCCGAATTAAATCGGCTTTCTTTATAGGATCATTATGAGCATCTTTCATCAAGAGTGACGCCTTAAACTGTATAAAATCTTTGGCATTATTTTCTAAATAAGCCACCAAATCATCATGTGAAGTTTTTTTAGCAAAACTATCCGGATCTTCTCCATCAGGAAAACTACATACTCTTACATTCATTCCTTCCTCGAGAATCAAATCGATTCCACGAAGAGAAGCGCGCAATCCTGCAGCATCACCATCAAAAAGCACTGTAATGTTTTTTGTCAGACGATTCACCAAGCGAATTTGATCTGGCGTTAAAGCCGTTCCCGAAGAAGCTACTACATTCTCTATTCCTGCCTGGTTAAATTGAATAACATCAGTATACCCCTCAACCAAATAACAATTATTTAATTTGGCAATAGATTGCTTGGCTTGATAAATACCGTACAGTACTTTACTCTTATGATAGATATCACTTTCAGGCGAGTTTAAGTATTTAGCCGCTTTTTTATCGTTTGTTAAAATACGACCACCAAAACCCAAAACACGTCCCGACATACTTTGTATAGGAAACATGACACGAGCTTTAAAACGGTCAAAAGGACGATCTTCTCTAGCAATTGTCAAACCGGTGCTTTCCAGAAACTCCAACTTATACCCTTTACCCAAGGCTTCTTTAGTTAACGCGTCCCAAGTTTCAGGCGAATATCCTAAACTAAACTTTTTGATTGTATCGGCTGTAAAACCTCTTTCCTTAAAATATGAAAGCCCAATTGCTTTTCCTTCTTCGCTATTTAAAAGTGTTTTATGAAAATACTCTTTTGCAAATTCCGATACCAAATACATACTTTCACGAGTATCTGTATTGGCTTTTTCAGCATCAGTCTGCTCAGTTTCTTCAATCTCAATATTGTACTTATTAGCCAAATATCGAATGGCTTCCGGGTACGTAAATTGAGAGTGCTCCATTAGGAATTTAACGGAATTCCCTCCCTTTCCTGTACTAAAATCTTTCCAAATCCCTTTTGCAGGAGAAACCATAAACGACGGAGAACGCTCATCAGAAAACGGACTCAAGCCTTTGAAGTTACTCCCTGCGCGTTTTAAATTAACAAAATCGCCAATAACCTCCTCTACTCGAGCAGTTTCGAAAACAGTATCTATGGTAGCTTTTGAAATCAATTTTTAAGGGATAAAGTTGGAAAGCATCAAAGATACAAAGTATTTAAAAACTTAAACCCTTTCAGAGTTTGAAACTCTGAAAGGGTTACTAAAAAGAACTAAAACTAATTAAAATCAAATCGCAATCCTAAAGAAACATTGTTTTGTTTTACTAAATTATCTTTAAACAAAGGATTTAAATCGTATTTCAAATACAAACTAGTCGCTTTATAACCTACATAAGTGCTCAAACCGTAGATAAAATTAGTTGCATTAAAATCTCCACGTGTTCTATCTACCGTTTTATATCCATCCAAATCATATTTAATAATTTGTTTTGATTTTAAGTTTGTCCCAAAATAACCACCTATCCCCAACCTAAAACTATTATGAGATTTAAAATACGTTTTATCATTTTTGATCTCCGGTTTAGTAAAATCAAACTCTAAATGTATTGGAAATACTAAATTTACATTTCTAAAGCGGGAATCTTTTAAATCAACTGGATTTACTACAAGATTGGTCTGATTATCATTTGTTACAAAATTACGATTGTCTGTTGGACGTAAATTATTATACACTACCGACAAACCATATTTTGCATGCAATAAATTATCGTTTTTAAATATTCGCGTATTATAAGTCAAACCCCATTCGTAAAAACGAGAACCCCAATACTTAAAATCAGAATTAGCTATAGCTTTATCAGTTACTAAATTGTTAGCTCCTATGGCAAAAACTAACTGAGTGGACGTTCTTTGATTTTGCTGACTGTCTTTATCTTTTTGCCCTTTATAATACTTCATCGCTGGCAGAACAAGGTCACGATGATGCCCAATATTCGAGTTTTGGACATTCTTTAATGGCATTGTTACTCTATTTCTGTTACCAAATTGTTTATGTATTTTACCATCTATATCATCTTGTATCAATTTATCCAAAGCTTTTTGATGAATTTTTACTTTTTCTTCAATATTTTTTGCTCTAATCTCAGCTAACTTTAACTTTTTTTCTTCTGCCTGTTCTTTAGAAATTTTTCCATTGATAAGCTCTTTATCCACTGCATCAATCTCTCGTTTCAACATTTTTTTTTCTTCATAGACATCCATTTTAATTCCGATTGAAATCTGCTCAGCCCTCCCTTCAAAAGTCTTTTCACCTAATTCTGGGAACTGTTGCCTTATTATTTTAATGTTGATGCTGTCTATTGCATAAATGTTTTTTTCCTTATTGTTTTCCAAAACTATTTTTTGCTCTTTGAATTCATCTTTGGAAATCAGACGATTCTTGAGCTTGTCTCTTAATCTTTCAACTTCTTCAGTAAATATTTCTTCTTCTTCTTTACGAATTTCACTTTGTTGAACTCTAAATTTTTCCCAAGCTTGGTCAAAAGTCTCCTGCGCTTTAATTTCACTCACAAAAAGACATAGCAATAACACTAAGTAAACGGTAAAATTTCTCATAATAATTTATTTTTAAAATATTGTTGGTTTTATTATTCTTTGTTTCTATTAACAAAAGCATCTTTAACTGCCTTAAAATTTTCAGCAACTTTACTAAATACATTTTGTCGATAAGAAGGTTCCAAATCGTTATCTACTTGTTGCAACAATTGATTTGGATTAACATGCACTTGCAAATTTGGATTAGTTTGATTATTTAATCTTGCCGATTTATCAACTCTTGCTAACAGTTCGTCAACTGTAACAGCATTTGTTTGTAAGGAAATCGATTCCTGTTCTGTTTTTTGATTGATGATTGAAAGCCCGGCTACTTGATTTTGATTTTGATTATTTTTAACGATTATTGATTCTTGTTTTAACTCAGAAGGTTGGTTGCTTTTTGAAACCGACTTTTGAACTACTTGAACTACAGATTCTTTTTTCTCAATTTTTAAATGAACTGAATCCAAGGGCTTCAATTTAGCTTTAGGAGCAACCGGATTCTGAATTACTACTCCATTTTTCTGATTTTCTATTGTATTTTCTTGTGAAGTAAAATACACTGTCCCAATCAACAACAAACCCGCAAAACTTGCTGCCACATACAACCAAGGGAATTTAGCTTTAGGTTTTTCCGCAGCCGAAAGCATTGCATCCAGTTTTGTCCAAGCCATTTCTGACGGCTTGATTTCACGGGAATTCAATTGTTCCCTGAACTGCGTTTCTAATTTATTCGGTTCCATTGCTATACTTTTTCAACTTGTTAATTTGTCCTTGCAACAGCTTTCTTGCATGTGACAATTGCGATTTTGACGTCCCTTCATTAATGCCCAATATATTGGCAATTTCCTGATGTTTATATCCTTCAATAGCATATAAATTGAAAACTATTTTATAACCATCTGGCAAACTGTCTATCAAAAACTGAATATCGGCTACCGAAAACTGACTTTCTATGGGGTTAAAACTTTCCTCGAAATAATCCTCCTCTTCAATATATTTGAGCTTTTTGTGAACTCTGATAAATGAAATACATTCGTTTACCATAATTCGTCTTATCCAACCTTCGAAACTTCCTTTGTGCTGAAAATTCTTCAAATTGGTAAACACTTTCATAAAAGCAGTAATCATGATATCTTCGGCCTGATGAATGTCTTTTATGTATTGACGGCAAACGCTTAACATTTTTGGTGAAAACTGAGTATAAATCTTTTGTTGAGCTTGTCGATTATTTTCGACCGCTAACTGGATTAGTTCGTTTTCCTGCTGATGTAAGTTGATTACTTTCAAAATTTTTATAAAGTGTTTCTATTAGCATAGACGATTGACAATGCAAAAAGGTTGCATGAGAAGTAGATTTATTTTGGTTTTATAATTTAAAAATCAAAAAATGCAATAAAATCAATAGCTGACAAAGAATTTGTTTTATTATTTCGACAAAAAAATTTCTATAGAAAATCCAAGTCTTAATTCGAATTTGCCTTTTGAAATTGATTTTTGTTATTGAAATTGCTTATTTTTTCCTTTCGATAACATAATTCACCATCAAAATCAAAGCTTCTTTAAATTCTGAATTGGGATAATGGTCTAAAAGCTGAAGTGCTTCCTGTTGAAATTCGACCATTTTATTTTCGGCATAAATCAAGCCGTTATTGTTTTTCACGAAAGCAATCACTTCTTTAACTCGTTTCTTGTCTTTATTGTGATTTTTTATCGAATTGATCAACCAACTTTTTTCTTTTGAAGTACAGTGATTCAAAACATGAATTAAAGGCAAGGTCATTTTTTGCTCTTTGATGTCGATACCTGTTGGTTTCCCAATAGCTTCATCGGTATAATCGAACAAATCATCTTTTATTTGAAAAGCCATTCCGATTAATTCGCCAAACTTGCGCATATTCTCGACCTGAATTTCATCTTCAATAACCGATTTTGCACCAAGAGCGCAACATGCAGCAATAAGAGTAGCCGTTTTTTGACGGATAATTTCATAATACACCGCTTCGGTAATATCGAGTCTTCTGGCTTTTTCAATTTGGAGTAATTCGCCTTCGCTCATTTCGCGAACAGCAACCGAAATAATACGCAGTAAATCAAAATCGCCATTGTCTATAGAAAGCAACAATCCTTTTGAAAGTAGATAATCACCCACCAAAACTGCAATTTTATTTTTCCACAAGGCATTAATAGAAAAGAAACCTCTTCGCCTGTTGCTATCATCTACTACATCATCATGCACCAAAGTGGCGGTATGAATCAACTCGATAACAGAGGCTCCACGATAAGTTCTTTCATTGACAATCCCACCCGAAACCATTTTTGACGTCAAAAAAACAAACATCGGACGCATTTGTTTTCCTTTACGGTTTACAATATAATAGGTAATTCGGTTTAACAACGCCACTTTAGAAGACATCGATTCGTGGAACTTTTTTTCGAAAAGTTCCATTTCATTAAAAATGGGCTGTTTTATTTGAGAAGTAATATTCATTCAGATTTCAAATATACTATTTTTAATAAAAAAAACTACCCCTTTCTAAAGAAGTATCTTATTTTGGTTCTTTCTAAAAGATATCCGATTTACTAAAAAACATTCATTATGCTTATAGAAACCGGTACTACAAATCTAATCATGTAGTTTAACGACATTATATACAACATTAGAATTATTTGATTATTTTTATTCGATAATTACCCCACAATTAAACCTTTAATCAATTTATTTATCAAAAAAAGAACCCTTAAACCCCATTCGCTATGAAAACAAAAATTTTATTTTTAAGTATGGTATTGAGTTGCTTGACCTACACCAGCTGCTCTAAAGATTCCGAACAAGAAACATCCAATGTATCAGCTAACGATGTTGCGACAAACCAACAAGTCGATGATTCCTTTGATGACATTTCGGTTATTGCTGATGACCAATACGAAGTAACAGAAGGCTCTACAACCGGAAAGGAAAACGTTGCTATTTACACTTCCATATTACCGGATTGTATTCATACCAGTGATTTAGGATCTACTGACTTAATTAGAGTCTGGACAATTACTTTTGGAACCGAAACTACTGCCTGTAAATTCAGAGGTCATTATTTAAAAGGTAAAATTATTTTAACCCGCACCAGAGGAACTACATTCCCAAAAACAATGACCATTACTTATTCTAACTTTTCTATTAATGACAATAAAATAGAAGGAACTTCAACCTGGACAAGAGAAATGATTGGCACCCTAAATGTAGATTTACACCCAAAAACCACATTTACAATGACCAATATGAAGCTAACAACTTCTAAAGGAACTTATACGCGCAACGGAAACAGGGTAAGGGAAATGACAGCAGGATTCTCAACAAGAACAAGTCCAACAGATGATGTATTTTCCACTTATGGAACATTTACAACGACATACCCTAATGGAAATGTTTATACCTCTTTAATTGAATCAAGCACTCCACTGGTACATAAAACCGCCTGTGGTTTATTACAAAACCCTATGCCATTTCCAGTTTCAGGAATTTTAAAACTTTCTAAAAACGCACATTATGCAACGATTAATTATGGAGAAGGTGCTTGTGATAATTTAGCTATGTTATCTATTGATGGTGGTACAGCTACTCAAATTACGTTAGGTAATTAAGCACTTGTTATAATTATAAAACTAAAAAGGAGTTCAAATTGAACTCCTTTTTTTATGCTTCTTTATTTGCTAGCTGACCACAGGCCGCATCAATATCCTTACCTCTACTTCTCCTTACTTTCACCACTATTCCAGTAGCTTCAAGTGCTTTAATATAAGCATTGATTGATTCTTCTGAAGCTTGTTGAAATTCGCCATCATCAATTGGGTTGTATTCAATCAAGTTGACTTTACAAGGGACATATTTGCAAAACTTAACCAATGCATCCACCGAGGCTTTATTATCATTGATTCCTTTCCAAACCACATATTCGTACGATACCTTACTTTTAGTTTTTCGATACCAATATTCTAAGGCTTCACGCAAATCGGCTAATGGAAAATTTTTACTAAAAGGCATAATTCGGGCTCTGATTTCATCAATTGCCGAATGTAAAGAAACGGCCAATTTAAACTTTACCTCATCATCAGCCATTTTCTTTATTATCTTAGGAATCCCCGAAGTAGAAACCATAATTCGCTTTGGAGACATCCCCAATCCTTCTTCTGAAGTAATCATATTAATCGCCTTAATAACATTGTTATAATTCATTAACGGCTCTCCCATTCCCATAAAAACAATATTCGACAAAGGATGATTATAATACAAACGACTTTCTCGGTCAATAGCTAAAACCTGATCGTAAATTTCGGCAGGTTCAAGATTACGCATTCTTTTTAATCGTGCAGTAGCACAAAAATTACAATCTAAACTACAACCCACCTGACTTGAAACACAAGCAGTAGTTCGCGTTTCAGTTGGAATCAATACCGATTCCACTACCAACCCATCGTGTAAACGAACAGCATTTTTTACCGTTCCATCTTCCGAACGTTGCATTGTATCCACCTTGATGTGATTGATAACAAAGTTAGCTTCCAGCATGCCACGAGTTTCTTTAGAGATATTAGTCATATCTTCAAAACTGTGCGCTCCTTTGCTCCACAACCATTCGTAAACTTGATTTCCACGAAATGCTTTATCCTTATTGGCAACAAAAAAATTGCGTAATTCTTCTTTAGATAAGGCTCGTATGTCTTTTTTCTCCATTTGCATGCTGCAAATTTAATGACTATTTGTTGATTTGTTGTTTTGATAATTTGATAACTTTGTTCGAAATTGAAAAAAATTAAAATAATGCATTTCATTTCCCAAGAATTAGAAGACTACATCGAACAACATTCTGAAAAAGAACCGGAACTATTGGCTGCTTTAAACAAAGAAACCTATCAGAAAATTTTATTGCCACGAATGTTAAGCGGACATTTCCAAGGACGTGTTTTGAGTATGTTAGCCAAATTAATCCGGCCTGTAAATATTCTCGAAATTGGAACTTACACTGGTTATTCGGCTTTATGTTTGTGTGAGGGAATGCAGGAGAACGGTCAACTTCACACGATAGATATCAAAGAAGAATTAGTCGATTTTCAAAGAAAACATTTTGACAAATCTCCTTGGGGAAGCCAAATTGTTCAACATTTAGGCGAAGCTGTCGATATAATCCCTACGCTTGACATCAAATTTGATTTGGTATTTATCGATGCCGACAAAGAAAATTACTTGAATTATTTTGAATTGATTGTTCCTAGAATGAACAAAGGAGGCATTATTTTATCTGACAATGTACTTTGGAGCGGTAAAGTTTTAGAACCATTAAACCCGAAAGACAAAAGCACAAAAATATTACTTGATTACAATAAATTATTAAAAGAAGATCCAAGAGTAGAAACCGTTTTACTTCCTATCCGGGATGGATTAACCGTAAGTAGAGTACTTTAAAACACTTCTGATTTATTATAAAAACCGCATATTCACAGTTTCTACAAATGCTGTGAATATGCGGTTTTTAGTTTTGGAGTACCTTAAAAATTTAAAGCGGAAAATATTTTATTTGTGTAAATTGGTATATTCTAAAAACAAACAAGCCTGTTAAAATCCCAAAAAGATAACCACTCAATATATCTAATGGATAATGCAAACTTAAATAAATACGACTGTAGGCAAAAATTAATGGCCACAAAAACAGTAAAAAAGTATATTTAAAATAAGGTTTAATAAGATGATACAAAAACGTAGCTGCCGCCATACTATTTGCTGCATGTCCTGAGAAAAAACTAAATGAATTTGAACTCTTTACTATCCTGATTATCGAATGAATATCCGGATTATTACAAGGACGTAATCTATGAACACTGTATTTAACTAAGTTGGTAAACTGGTCTGTAATTAGGATAAGTATTGCTATCGACAAAATAACGCACAAGGTTTGCTTAGCTCCTAATTTTTTAAAAATAACATAAAGCAAAAACAAAAACAGCGGAATCCAATTGATTTGTTTGGTTATAAAAAGCCATAATCCATCGTAAGACTCCGAACCAAGACCGTTTAAATAAACAAACAATTGAACATCTAAAGAAACTAGTTTATCAAACATTATCGACTACGTTTTACTGGACCTGCAATATCTTCAATATCTTCCTTGATTTTAGTTGCCTGAACAACACTATCTCCTAAAAGATCTTCTTTAACTTTATTGATTTGCGAATTGATCCCACCCGTCATTTCTGACAATGATTTTGTATCCAAACCGTTTTCTTCAGCACCTTTTTGAATTTCATTCTTTATATCATTTGTGGCATTTTTTAATTGCGCCATAGCTTTCCCCATTGTACGTGCTATTTCTGGTATTTTATCAGAACCAAACAACAGCAATACTACAAACATTATAAAAACTAATTCTCCTCCTCCTATACCAAACATATACTATATTTTTAAAGGGCAAATATACCAAATTTAAAAAAGTTCACTTTTAATTTTTTCATAAAAAAGCCTATTAGTATTGAGTAATTTTCTTAAACTCATTATTTTTAGTAATAAAAAAGTCCATCAACTTAAATTCCTCACTTGGCTGCATTAAATCCCTAGATTTTGAATCATTTTCACAATAAATCAAAAACAGCTTAATTTGATCGTCTTTTAAGTGCAAGGTATTAGAAAAGAAAGAGTAATTCACTTTGTTCAAAGCAAATTCAGAGAAACTGGTTTCCTTATAAAAATCGGTTTTTTGAGGATTCTTCTTTCTTAAAACCCCCAAAACATCCTTGTAAATTCTAACAAAATCCATTCCGTTTTCTATCGTTCCATTTGGCGGCATGGTTCTATTTTTAGGTAAAGATTTTTCATCATCAAAGAATTTTAAATCAACATATTTTTGCGAATTCCCTTCAATAGGATTTAATTCTTTCTTGGCTCGAATTAAAACTTCGGCTAATTCATTAGTAAAAACATCTAATTTCACAATCAATTTTGAAGCGATAAAATCTTTTTCACTAAGAACAATTTTTCTAGACTTAAATGACAAACTAGAAAAAACTAAAGTATCATTGACTTTTGCCATAACAGCAAATGAGCCATATTGATTAACCACTGTTCCTAAGTTTGAATTAACATTAAAAACAATAACATTTTCCACAGGAACCAAATCGTTTCTAACTTGTCCTTCTAATTTTTTTCTTTCTCCAGTTTGACAAAATGACAATTGCCCCAAAAGAAGAAAAAACAAAATTGTTACTTTAGTTTTCATATACTACTATTTTATTATAATCAGTTGCCAACGAAATAATTAGAAACATTGATAAAGTTTTATTTTTTGCTTTTACAGCAGCAACAAAGTCTTTATTTTCAATGCAATACAATTGAAAATCCTTAATATATTCTTTCGGTATTTTCAGTTTTTCTACATAATATTTTTCCTCAAAAAAATATTCCAATTTAGTCACTAATTGTTCTTTTTCAGACACCACCAACTCTTTTTTCAACATAGCAGTTCTTCCAGACATCCAATTTAGCGGTCTATCTAACAAACCCGACCTGGCAGTATACAATCTTCTCTCAGCAACTGTATATTTTTTTTGTCCAGAAGAAATAATCCCTAAACTTTCAGCACTAATTCGAGACTCTTCCTTTACGATTACCTCTTTAAGCAGTATACTTTCAACATGCAATTGCACTACTAAATTTGATTTTTCTAAATCGGCAGGCACTATCTTTTTACGTAAAGTTACGAGATTTACCGCAGAAAATACCAGAAGATCACCTTCTTTTAGTAAAAGATAAAAGTTTCCATTCTTATCACTTGAAGTTGCTTTTTGGGTAGTTTCATTTACAATATTCACGCCTTCCACCGAAGTAGAATCGACACGAATAATGCCATAAATTTCCTTTCTATCGTAATCTTGACCAAAAACAATTTGGCATAATAAAAGTAGTAATAAATAAAAAGTATTATTCGTTTTCACAGGCTATTATTGCTTTGTATTTTTCAGCCAATTCTCCAAGTAAAAACTCAATTGTAGTCTTATTTTTCATTTCTAATACTTTGGTGAATTTTTGATTATCCACAACATAATACTTAAATCCTTTTACAAAGTCTAAAGGTATATTTAATGTATTAGTAAAATGCGTTTCTGTGAACATTTTTTCTAACAAACCAATAGCCACTTCTTTTTTCTCAATAGCTATTTCTTTTTTCAGCATCGCACTACGCCCAGAGATAAGATTTAAAACAGGATCTAACCCCATCGGATTGAGTCGCGCCGAACTTGCAGTCGCATATTTTCTTTCGGCTGGAGTATACGTTTTATGATTTGAAGGAATTATTCCAAGAGAAACAGCATTGATCGAATTATAATTTCGAATAATCACTTCATTCAACTCATGAACCATGGTAACCAAGTGTACATTCAAAATATTTGCTTGAAAATCCTCAGCACACAACACCACTTCCTTGCGTTTAAATTGCAATCCCGAAAATACCAAAGTATCTCCAACACTAGCTTTAATTGCAAAATCTCCCGTCTCATTGGTAAAAACAGTTTGCTCTGACTTTAAATTAATAACAAAAACGCCTTCTAAATTAGACACATAAGCATTTACTTGTCCTTTTATCTCAGCCGTTTTTTTTAGCTGACCCAAAACAACAGTAGTAAACAAAATTAAAAAAGCGGTTAAAAATCGATTCATCTCACACAATACCAAAAGGTAAAAATAAACCAAGCCCATCCCAATTTGATACTAAGAAGCTGATAAAAATTTGTTAATAAATCAAACCAATTAGCTAGCTGATTTTATACCTTTAAATCCAAAAAAAGGCACTATGAAAAAACTATTATTAGCCAGCACCTCTACCCTTCACGGAAGCGACTACCTGGAATACCTACTGCCAGAATTAAAACTGCATTTCAAGAACTGCAAAACCCTATTATTTATTCCCTACGCCAGGCCTAGCGGAATTTCGCACGAAGAATACACTCAAAAAACGGCTTTGGCTTTCGCCAAAATAAACATTGCTATAAAAGGAATTCACGAATACGAAAATCCAGTATTAGCTATTCAAAATGCCGAAGGAATATTTACAGGTGGAGGCAATACTTTTTTATTAGTTAAGCAATTATATCACAACAAAATCATGACTACCCTAAAAGAAACACTCGAAAAAGGAATTCCTTATTTAGGCACCAGTGCAGGAAGCAACATTGCCGGATTGACTATGCAAACCACTAACGACATGCCTATTGTTTACCCTCCCAGTTTTCAAACTTTAGGATTAATTCCGTTTAATTTAAATGCACATTTCCTAGATAGTGATTCCCAATCGACACATATGGGAGAATCACGCGAAACCAGAATCAATGAATTCCATCAATTTAATAATTTTCCAGTTTTAGGATTAAAAGAAGGTAGTTGGCTAGAAATAAAAGAAGGTAAAATAATTTTAAAAGGAAACTTATCAGCTAAACTATTCCAAAAAAACCGTATTCCATTGGAAATAGCACCATCCTCAGAACTGAGTTTTATCCAATAAAAAAGCCGAAACTTAGATAGTTTCGGCTTTTTGAGCGAAAGACGAGGCTCGAACTCGCGACAACCAGCTTGGAAGGCTGGAGCTCTACCAACTGAGCTACTTTCGCATTATTATTTTTAGAACTCCAGCAAACTAAATTTGCTTTTAGAGCGAAAGACGAGGCTCGAACTCGCGACAACCAGCTTGGAAGGCTGGAGCTCTACCAACTGAGCTACTTTCGCATAACGGGTGCAAATATAAAGAATAAGTTAAGTTTAAAACAAATTTTTTAAGCATAATTTTTATTTAAAATTAAAATTAAACCATAACTTTTTTAAAACTAAATTGTTACCTCTATATTTTTTTTCTGACTCAATCATCATTTAACCGATATCTCTTTCTTTTTTAAATCTAATTTAGGAAATTAACTTTGACGAACGTTTATAAGAGTCCGAAGGATAATAAATAAACAAACAAGATTTGCCTTTAATAGTACTAATTAATTCGTTTGTAATTTCTATTGGAATAGCCGGACAACCAAGACTTCTCCCTAATCTCTTATTATTTTGAATAAAAGAACTCGAAACATAATCAGCTCCATGAACCACTACTGCTCTATCTCTTGCATTATCATTAATTCCTTTTTCTAAACCGTCTAATTTTAATGATTTACCATGCTTACCATTATACACTTCACCAGTAACATAAAAACCCAAACTACTTTTATAAGACTCCGGTGCATTAGAAAAACTATTAGCATATTCATCTCCTGTATTTCTTCCATGAGCCACAAGGGAATGTAGTAAAATGGTATCAGTATCCAAATCAATTACCCAAAGTCTTTTAGTGTTTGCAGACAAACTAAAATCAATCAATGTAATTATATTTCTACTTACAAGACCTTGGTTTTTCAACTTATAAAAACCATTTAAAGCCTCTTTAAAACTTTCTAATTTAGGCAAACTAAAATTAGCTGAATGCAAATTACTATAAACTTCCTCGGCATTTAATCCCTCATTGACTTTCAATACATTACTTTTTAAAACTACTGTCTTCGTATTAGCTTTAGAAAAAAACACGTTTGCAGACATTAATAAAAAAGCAAGCAGTAAAAAAAACACAAACCTTTTATAAACCATTGATTATTATTTAATTACAACAAAATTATTATTGCCAAAAATATAAAAAAAAGCTACTAAATAAAACTCAAAACAATACTATATGATGTTTTTAACTTATTAGTAGTTTTTCTATTACAGACATATTTGTTAAAAAGTTGTTAATACCGCTAATTTTCTTATTTTTGCCCGAATATTATCTTTTTCATGGCGTCATTCCGTTTATCAATTTATTGCTTTTTCGCCCTATTAAACCTAAGTGTTTTTGCTCAAAAAAAAATTATTTTAGCAAAACCAAAGGGTGAAAATATCGCTATTGACGGAAAAATTGACGAAGAAGAATGGCAAAACAACACGGAAATTGCTACCAATTTCATCATGTTTGAACCAGATAATGGCAAACTCATAAGCGAAAACAAAAAAACCGAAGTCAAAGTCCTATATGACAATGAAGCTATCTACATTTCGGCTATATTATACGACAACGAACCTGAAAAAATCCAAAGAGAATTAACCGAAAGAGATGTTTTTGGAGTTGCAGATCATTTTGCTGTTTACATCAATGGATTTAATGACGGACAACAAGATTATCGTTTTTATGTTAGCTCTTCAGGAGTACAGATGGACTGTTTAGCTACCGAAGACACCGAAGATTTCACATGGGATGCTATTTGGCAAAGTAGTGTTAAAATCACTGATTTGGGTTGGACAGTAGAAATGAAAATTCCCTATGCCGCTATTCGTTTTCCAAAAAACAAAAAACAAATCTGGGGATTAAATTTCCTACGCGAAATTAAAAGAAATGCCCAAAAATTCACATGGAATCATATCGACACTAAAATAGGCTCTGTTTTAACACAATCAGGAAAACTAGAGGGAATAGAGAACATCAATCCTCCTACCCGACTTTTCATGATTCCCTACACCTCAGCTTATTATCAAAAGGACAATTCTTCTTCTGACAAAACTCTTAAGGCAGGATTAGATATTAAATACGGAATAAACGACGCTTTTACTTTGGATGCCATTTTAGTTCCTGATTTTGGACAAACCAAATTCGACAATGCTATTCTTAACCTAAAGCCTTTTGAACAAAAACTAAACGAAAACAGACCTTTTTTTACCGAAGGAACCAATTTGTTTAATATTGGAAACTTATTCTACTCCAGAAGAATTGGAGGAACTCCAATTACAGATAAAACAACCGTAGAAGAAACCTTAGCTAATAACGAAGAAATTACTAATTATCCAAGCACGGTAGATTTAATAAATGCCGTAAAAATATCTGGCCGAACTAAAAAAGGACTAGGCATTGGTTTTCTTAATGCTGTTACCGAAAAAACGTATGCTACTATAAAAAACACAGACACTAATAACATTAGAAAAGAAGTAATAGAACCTCTAACAAATTACAATATCCTTGTACTAGATCAACGATTTAGACAAAATTCTTCTGTTTCATTCATTAACAACAACACAACTCGTAATGGTAGTTTTAGAGACGCTAATGTTACCGGATTAATATTTGATTTAAACACAAAAGCAAACACTTATAATCTCTCTGGCGATTTCAAATACAGTAGCATCAATGATATCGAAAACTCTAACGGTTTAAAAACCTACCTTAATTTTGCTAAAACAAGCGGAAAATACCGATACTTATTTACCGGGAAATACACTTCAAAAGAGTTTGATTCTAATGATCTTGGTATTTTGTACTACACCAATTACTACAGTGGATTTGTCAATGCAAGTTATCGTATTTTGAATCCAAATAAATTATTCAACACCTTAAAAATCGAACAAGAAGTAAATTTAGACGTTGACAACAGTACTAATAAATTTCAAAACACCAGTTGGATTCAAACAATTATAACAGCAACCACATTAAAATTATTTTATTTCCAACTTGGAATTACCTTAACTCCTTTTGAATCATTCGATTTTTACGAACCTCGCCAAACAGGTCGATTTGTCTATAATCCTAGAAAAATTTCTGGGTATCTAGCAATGGAATCCAATAAAAACAACAATTTAACATTTGACCTAACCCCGTCTTTTGATAAATATGACGAGGTAAACCGATTTTCTTATCGAATATACGCCGGACCCAAATATCGATTTAACGACAAATTTTCGCTAGGCTTTTATATCGATTATTCAAAAGAAAGAAATAACATTGGATGGATTGACTCTAACGGTAGCGAAATTATTTTTGCCAAACGAAATACAGAAACCCTACAAAACAACCTTACAGGCAAATATGCTATAACCAATAAAATGACAATAAACCTTAATGCTCGCTATTATTGGTCATACTCAGATAATCATAATTATTTTACGCTACAAAATGACGGTTATTTAACCCCAAAAAATGATTATACGGTTAACAAAAATAGAAATTTTAATTCCTGGAACCTTGATCTTTCCTATTCTTGGTGGTTTGCTCCAGGAAGCCAATTATCTGTTTTATACAGAAACTATGCTCAGGAAGAAACAAATATGGTAGAACAAAATCTAAATCGTAACCTTAATACCATTTTTAATGCTAATATGACTAATATTTTCTCTATTAGCCTACGCTACTTTATTGATTATAATACAGTGAAAACCAAATTCTAAAGTGCATTAATTTTAGAAAAACAGCACTTCCGCAACAAAATTATCATTTTTACCATAGCTAAATTCTTGAATACATAATAGTAGTTTTATTCATAACGAAGATTTTAGAAATAATTTATCTTTGCCAAAAACTAAACGATAATGAGCAAAAAAGTAATCCTTATGATTTTGGATGGTTGGGGAAAATCACCTGACCCGAAAGTATCTGCAATTGACAATGCAAATGTTCCCTTTATAAACAGTCTTTATAAAAAATACCCTAGCGCACAACTTAGAACCGATGGTTTACACGTAGGTTTACCAGAAGGTCAAATGGGAAACAGCGAAGTAGGACACATGAATCTAGGTGCTGGAAGAATTGTATACCAAGATTTAGCTAAAATCAATTTGGCTGTAGCCAATAAAACTCTTGCACAAGAACAAGTACTTAAAGATGCTTTTCAATACGCTAAAGACAATAATAAAAAAATTCACTTTTTAGGATTAGTTTCCGATGGAGGTGTTCACTCACATACTTCTCACTTGCGCGGATTAATTGACGCCACTCAAGATTATGGTTTAAACCAAGTTTACATCCATGCCTTCACTGATGGTAGAGATGTTGATCCTAAATCGGGGAAAAAATACATCCAAGATTTAGAAAACTATATTGCTAATACTCCAGTAAAAATTGCTTCAGTAATTGGTCGTTACTACGCAATGGATCGTGACAAACGTTGGGAAAGAGTAAAGTTAGCTTACGATTTAGTAGTTAACGGAACAGGAACTCCAACACATGATGTGGTTACCTCTATAGCTACTAGTTATGGAAACGACGTTACAGATGAATTTATACAACCTTTAGTTGCTGTAGACAGCAATGAAAAACCACTTGCTACTATCCAAGAAGATGACGTTGTTATTTTCTTCAACTTTAGAACAGATAGAGGTCGTGAATTAACTGAAGCGCTTTCGCAACAGGATTTCCACGAACAAAACATGCATAAATTGAATTTGTACTATGTTACATTGACCAATTATGACGAAACATACCAAAATGTAAAAGTGGTCTACAACAAAGACAACATCACAGAAACACTAGGTGAAGTTTTAGAAAAAGCTAACAAAAAGCAAATTCGTATTGCTGAAACTGAGAAATACCCACACGTAACTTTCTTCTTTTCAGGAGGTAGAGAAACTCCGTTTGAAGGTGAATCCCGAATTTTAAGAAACTCTCCAAAAGTAGCTACCTACGATTTGCAACCTGAAATGAGTGCTTACGAATTAACCGATGCACTATGTCCTGAACTTGAAAAAGGAGAAGTTGATTTTGTATGCCTTAACTTTGCCAATGGAGACATGGTAGGACATACAGGAATTATGGAAGCAGCAATAAAAGCTTGTGAAGCCGTAGATAAATGTGTAGAAAAAGTTATCACTACAGCATTAGCAAACGGTTACTCAACAATTGTTATTGCCGACCACGGTAACTGTGAAACAATGATTAATCCTGATGGAAGTCCTAATACAGCTCACACAACTAATCCAGTACCTTTTATTTTAGTTGACAATGAACAACTAGCTATTCAAGATGGTGTTTTAGGAGATATTGCTCCAACAATTTTAGATTTAATGGGAGTGAATCAACCTGCTGCAATGAGTAGTCATTCATTACTAATAAAATAATATCAAAACGATAATTCTTTTAGAAAAGCTGTTCAATTTCGGACAGCTTTTTTTATTACATCAATTGCTCCACAAAATAAATCACAATTCCAACAATTCCACCTACAACTGTCCCATTGATTCGGATAAATTGAAGATCTTTCCCCACTTCTAATTCTAACTTATCAGCAATCTCTTTTTTATCCCAACTCTGTACTGAAGTGGCAATTAAATTTCCAATGGCTTTTTTATTTCTAAGCAAAACACCTAATAAATCAACCTTTATAAAATTATTGATTTTTGTAGTCATAACGGCATCATTTTGAATATTGGAGCCAAAATCCCGAATCATATTGGTTAAATTTAATTTTATTTCAGACTCCTCTCCTTTTTCTAAGTCCGTGAGAACAGCTTTTTTTAATTCCTGCCAAACCGAACCAATGTAATCCTGAACCTCTTCTTTTTGCGTAAATTCAATAATTATAGTAGTAATTTTTTGCTGCATGTCGGGTGAGTTTTTCAACTCCTCAATAAAATTCAGAACATATAAATTAATTTTTTTTCGAATAGAACTGTCGGGCTGTTTTGCCATATCCAAAAATTCGTAAAGTCCATTAAAAACACCATCAGCAATTTTTTTATCAGCAACACCTAATGTATACCAGGGTGTAGCGCTTTTAACTTTTTCCCGAATCTCCATTTTATTAGCTTCTAACTCTGCTGCCAAAATAGTAAGTACGTTCGTTATTAGTTGCGCTTGTTTATCGTCTTTTGATAATGACTCTAAACCTATTGCAATCCACTCACCAAAATTCAATTGTTTCAGTTTAATTTCAAATTGTTGCTGAATAAACTTTTTTACATTAGCGTCATCTATTGTTTTTAAGACTCCTGGAATCACATTTTCTACAACCAAAGACGAAATGGTCACAGCATTTTTTTCCTCTATTAACCAATTGGTTACTTTTGTTGCAAAATCAAATTCGTCCAATTTAATTTCTAACTTTTCCTTAATTAAAAACTCATCCGAAACAAAAGTGCCTAAATTCTGACCAATAGCATCTTTATTATTAGGAATTAAAGCAGTATGCGGAATGGGAATTCCCAGAGGATGTTTGAATAAAGCCACTACAGCGAACCAATCGGCAATTCCACCCACCATAGCAGCCTCGCTAAATGCTTTGAGCCATCCTATTTTATAATAATGTCCTAGGAAAAAACAAATCACCGCTCCCCCTAAAACACTAAGAGCAACACTTTTCATTTTAGTTAAATCGGCTTTTTTAATTTGGCTATTATCCATGTTCTTCTTGATTTTTTACAATCACCAATTTAGTGATTTGTTTCTAGACCTACTTCCCTTTCGAACCAATTATCCTATCTCTGAGTATCAAAACCTCTAAAATTTGCTTTTTTTAACAATACTTGCGAGAATAATTTGGTTAGCGCACAGCTTTGGAAAACCGTTTTTCAATTTTAAATCCGGAGCTTTTTAAAATAATGGCTAATCCGGATTAAATAATTTATAAAATTGTACTTTTGCCAACTGAAAATACGAAATATGATTATAGTAAAATCACGTGAAGAAATAGAATTAATGCGCGAAAGTGCCTTAATCGTATCCAAAACATTAGGAATGTTGGCTTCCGAAGTAAAAGAAGGAGTAACTACTTTACACCTTGATAAATTAGCAGAAACATTTATTAGAGACCATGGAGCTGAACCTAGTTTCCTTGGTTTATATGGTTTTCCAAATTCCCTTTGCATGAGTCCAAATGCTCAGGTAGTACACGGAATTCCAAATAATACTCCTCTTGTTAGCGGTGATATTATCTCTATTGACTGTGGTGCTTACAAAAATGGTTATCACGGCGATCACGCTTACACATTTGAAGTTGGTGAAGTTGCTCCAGAAACAAAAAAACTATTACAAGTTACCAAAGAATCATTATACGTTGGAATTCGCGAATTTAAAGCAGGAAATCGTGTAGAAGATGTAGGGAACGCTATTCAAAAACATACTGAATCTCATGGTTATGGTGTAGTTCGTGAATTAGTAGGCCATGGTTTAGGACAAAAAATGCACGAAGATCCTGAAATGCCTAATTATGGAAAAAAAGGTCGCGGAAAACTTTTTGTTGACGGAATGGTTATCGCATTAGAACCGATGATTAATCAAGGAACCCGTAACATTAAACAATTGAAAGACGGCTGGACAATCTTGACTGCAGACGGAAAACCATCTGCGCATTTCGAACATGATATTGCCTTAGTCGATGGAAAACCAGAGTTGCTTTCTACTTTTTATTATATCTATAAAGCTTTAGGAATTGAAAGCAACGAAGAAGATGAATTTAGAAAAGTGCCTTTAGTAATCTAATTATTTCGCAAATATCTGTGTAATTCTTAGCGAATCTCTGTGTAATAACTTATGAAAAAACTTTTCAAACTCGTCCTAAACACCATTCCACGTCCATTATTAATTCGTTTGAGTTATGTGGCCCGTCCTGTTATTGCTTTTTCATTAAAAGGAACTAATTTCACTGATCCTATTGATGGAAAAAGCTTCAAATCGATGTTGCCTTATGGATACGAAAAACAAAGAAACAATGTGCTTTCACCAAGTACACTTTCATTAGAAAGACACCGTTTGTTATGGTTATATTTAAACGAACAAACTGATTTTTTTCAATCTGAACTCGTTTCAGATTCTTCTGTTACAAATACTAAAAGAATAAAATTAAGAGATGCTGAAACAAATTCAGCATTAAAAGTATTACACTTTGCACCGGAACAAGCTTTTTACAAATTGTTCCGAAAACAAAAAAATTTGGATTACACCA
The DNA here is from genome assembly GCF_009909155.2 of Flavobacterium undicola. Lineage (GTDB taxonomy): Bacteria > Bacteroidota > Bacteroidia > Flavobacteriales > Flavobacteriaceae > Flavobacterium > Flavobacterium undicola. Next base: position 20,964 of record NZ_JAAAPM020000021.1, on the reverse strand, counting down.
CAACCGATTTGTTTTCACCTTTGGCTGATGTAAAAGCAGATATTTGCAATCTTCCGTTTGAAGACAATCAATACGATGTAATTCTTTGTAATCACGTTTTAGAACATATTCCAGACGACACCAAGGCTATGCAAGAATTGTATCGTGTATTAAAACCTGGTGGAATGGCTATTTTACAAATTCCGCAAGACTTGAATCGAGACGTTACTTTCGCTGACGATAGTATTACAGACCAAAAAGAACGCGCTAAAATTTTCGGACAATACGATCACGTACGCATTTACGGTCGTGATTATTTCAATAAATTAAGAGGCATTGGTTTTAATGTAATAGAAGAAGATTACACTAACAAAATAGCTCCAGAATTAGTAGACAAATATTGTCTGGCCAAAGGAGAAATAATTCCTGTTTGTTTTAAATAAATTTACATTATAAAAAACCTGCTAAAGTGATTTAGCAGGTTTTTACTTTAATTGAGGTCTATTTTTTTCTCTGGCATTAGCATACCAATTACTTTATCTTTTGTGAGGTATTTTTTGGCAACATTCTGAATATCTTTAGCAGTGATTGCATTTACAGATTCTTCAAATTTTAAGACTTCTTCTGCGCTATTCCCTTTAGTGTAAGAACTGGTAAAATTAGACAACCAATACCTGTTTTCTTTGCTATCTTTTCTAAAATCGGCTAATTCTCCTTCTTTAAATTTAGCCACATCTTTTTCATCTGGTCCGTTATTTATAATTTTTTGAAGTTCTTCCAAGGCTGATGCGGTCAATTTCTCAGCGTTTTCTGGTCCACAAGGAAACCCTATAGAAAAATTATAAGAACCATACGGAACTTTGCTCATACTCCCTCTGGCAGAAACTCCATAAACGCCACTTTCATTTTCACGTAATTGTTCGATTAATTTTATTGTCAAAATTTCGCCTAAAGCCTGCATACTCGTGGCTTCTTTATTCGAATATTTCGCATCTCCATAATACAATATCATGACATTACTTTTTGGGTCTGCTCCTTTATTTACCACTTTTTTCAAATCTCCTTTTAGCATTCTGTATCCTAAATCAGTTGCTTTTTCTTTTTTATCAGAAGACGGCAAAGAAGCCAAATATTTAACCGCATATTCTTCAATGACTTTATCATCAATATTCCCGACAAAATAAAATTCGAAATCGGCTGCATTAGCAAAACGTTCCTTGTATTTGTTGTATGCCAAAGTATAATCTGTTTCTTTCCTGGTTTTATCATTTGGAACTAAACCATTGAATCTAGGATTGCCTTGATAGAGATAAGAAGAAAGCTCCTGTTGAAAATAAAAATTAGGTTGTAAAGCCAGGTTATTATAATAAGTAGATTGCTTTTGTTTGTATGCTTCAAAAACAACCGGATCTAAGTTCAAATCGGTAAAATAAGCATAGGTCATTTGAAATAAATATTCCAAATCCTTAGGAGTTGCATTACCGCTCAATCCTTCGGTTACCGAACTAATATAAGGTCTTACGCTTGCTTTTTTACCGGTCATGAATTTATTAATATCATTCAGTTTAAGACCTGAAAAACCGGCTTCTTTCAAAGCTCCGTTTGCAAATTCCACTTTTTTCATATCAGCATCAGAATACAAATTAGTACCTCCAAAACTAACCGCTTCAAAAAGAATCTCGTCATTTTTAAAATCGGTATTCTTGTAAATCACTTTTGCTCCGTTAGACAACACTAATGTCTTGGTTCCAATTTTTGGATTACTTTCACGCTTAACAATTTTACCTGGCTTAATTTCATTTCGAATCAAACTAGTTGCTACAGCTACATCCTGATAAGGCTCAATAGCATCCGTATTAATTTTTAAAGCGTCCAAAACTTCTTGTTCAACCACTTTTTTAAGACCTTCTTTTTCAGGACCTGTTAAGATAACCACACGGTTATCTTCTTTCAAATAACTTTTGATTAAAGCATTTACATCATTCAAATCAATAATGGGCAATACTTCTTTTACAGTTTGATACGTCCATTCTAAACCTGGTGCAGGATCATTATTTAAGAAATTTCCCTGATATTCGCCTACAAAATCTGCCGAATTGGTTTTATCTCTGTTGTTGTATAATTTTTCTATAGAAACCAAAATTTCCGCCTTAGATCGATCTAATTCACCTTGGGTAAAACCAAATTTCTTCACTCTTTCATTTTCTGTAACCAATACTTTCAAAGCACTCAATTGTTTGTCTTCCTGAGACATCGCTACCGATTGAAATGCTTTTTTATTTCGGGCAAAAGTACCACCATAATAAGAATAACCATAAGTAAAAGGCGGCGCTGGGGAATTAACCAATTCGCCTAATCTGGTATTCAAAATAGTTGAAAACAATCCTTCAACTAACTGATCCTTAAAATCTCCAACATTCAAAACTGGCTTTGGAGCCTCATAGTCTTTGTACAATAATTGAATTTGAGCCGATGTAGCTTCTTTATCCGTTTCAACAGCCACAAAAGTTTCTTTGTGATTCGGAATTTCGAAAACTTTTCTAGGCTTCTCGTTCGTTGGATTTTTATAAGTCGAAAAATGAGAGATAATTTTTTGCTCCATTTCGTTAACATCAATATCTCCCACGACAATTACACTCATCAAATTTGGTCGATACCAATCCGTATAAAAACGATTTAAAGTTTCGTATTTGAATTTTTCTAAAATTTCTTTTTTCCCAATAGGCAAGCGTTCCGCATAATGCGAATTGTACATTAATTTAGAAATATAACGACTCAACATTCGTTTTTGAGCACCTAAACCCAAACGGTATTCTTCTAAAACGACACCTCTTTCTTTGTCAATTTCTTCAGGACTCAAAACGGTATTAAATGCCCAATCTTCAATAATTTGGAAACCTTTCTCCAATTTCTCAGGACTGTCTGATGGAATAGGTAAGAAATAAACCGTTTCATCAAAACTGGTATAAGCATTTAAATGTTGTCCAAACTTTACTCCGATACTTTGTAAATAATCAACTAACTGATTTTTGGGAAAACGCTTTGTGCCATTAAAACACATGTGTTCCATAAAATGAGCCAATCCTTGTTGGTCATCATCCTCAAGAATGGAACCTACATTTACCACCAACCTAAGATCAACTTTTTTCTCTGGTTTGGTATTTTTCTTGATATAATAGGTTAATCCGTTTTCAAGTTTTCCTGTTTTTACAGTTGGATCAAAAGGAATCTTTTTTGAAAAATCGATTTGCTGTGCAAAAACAGCCAATGGAAATACCATCATTCCGAATACTAAATTGTTGATTTTTTTCATAGAGCTAAATACAGTTACAATAAGATAATTCTTAACAGCTAACGAATATACATTTTATTTAACAGAAAATACACACGAAAAGTATTTTTAGAAATTAATTTAATAAATAAAACCAAGGAGTATTCGTTATATTTACAAAATCTTAAGTACTCCAAAATGGCAAAATCTTTTTTCAAAATAATCCTGTTTTTTCTTTTCGTACTTTCAACAAACCCTTCTTTAGCTCAAACAGAAAAAGAAGTGGTTCCTCCATATCATATAAAAACAGTTTCTTTTATTCAAAACAACCAAAATGTAGTTCCAATTTTTGAATTAGGAAGTGGCTTTCAATTTCAATTTGATGATCTTTTTGGGAATGAAGCCAATTATTATTATGAAATCGTTCATTGTGATTACAATTGGACTCCTTCTAATATTCCAAAAAACGAATATTTACAAGGATTTGACAATCAAAGAATTCAGGATTATTCAAATTCTTTCAACACACTACAAATTTATTCACATTACAATTTAAGTATTCCCAACCAATTCACGCAGCAATTGCGCCTTAGTGGCAATTATATACTCAAAATTTTAAATAATGACAAAGAAGTAGTGTTTTCTAGAAAATTCATTCTTTACGAAGATGTTGCTACTGTTCCTTTACAAATTAAAAGAGCCCGAAATGTTAGTGTCATTGAATACAAACACAACTTAGATTTTTCAGTAAAATCAAGCACCATTACTTTTCAAAATCCTATAAAAAACATAAAAGTAAGCCTACTCCAAAATGGAAATCTCAATACTGAAGTAAAAAACATCAAACCGCAATACACCATTGGCAATGATTTAATTTATAAATATGATACCGAAACTCAATTTTGGGCTGGCAACGAATATCTTTATTTCGAAAACAAAGACGTTAGAGTAGCAACCAACAACATAGCCCATGTAGATTCAAGTACTGACATTTACAGCTGTTATTTATATACTAGTAATGCCCGAGGGAATTTTCCATATACCCAATTCGAAGACATCAATGGCAACTATCTTGTAAAGAATTCAAATGCAACTAATAATGAAATTGAAGCCGATTATGCCTGGGTTTATTTTAGTCTTTCAGCGCCTACCTACAGACAAGACAAAGGCATTTACGTTAGCGGAATGTTCAACAACTACAGTTTAACTCCAGAATACAAGATGGATTACAATGAAAAAAAAGGCATTTATGAAAAAGCAATCTTAATCAAACAAGGTTTTACCAATTTCAAATATGTAATTGCTGACAGCAAAGGAAACATTGATTTTGAAAACGCTATAGACGGAAATTTCTATCAAACAGAAAACCAATATACCGTTTTAGTTTATTACAGAGAAAACACTGGACGCTATGACAGAATCATCGGAAAAGGCGCCGCTAATTCCCTAAATATCATTAATTAAAAAAAGATTTAAAAATAAACAAAAGCAATTGAAAATTTTGTAATTTTGGCTCTATTAAACACAGATTTAATACTTTAATATGGTTTCTCAGATAACAAGAGGCATAAAAATTACCGTTTTGACTAGTTTTGAAGGTACCTACTTCAAAAACTACAAGATTCACTTTGCCTTTAGTTACCATATCACAATTGAAAATCACAGTAAAGACTCTGTTCAGCTTACTTCTCGTCACTGGGAAATATTTGATTCTTTAAACAACGTTGAAGTTGTAGATGGCGAAGGAATTATTGGTAAAAAACCGGTTCTAAAACCAGGAGAAAATCACACTTACAGTTCAGGATGCCTACTATCGTCTCCTTATGGAGCAATGAAAGGTCATTTCAATATGATTAACTTTACCAATACTAAAAACTTTAAAGTTATCGTTCCTACCTTCAGACTGTGTGCTCCATTTGCTTTAAATTAATATCCCTATTAAATATTTAAAACTATTATAACTTCTTTATAAAAGTTTTAAATTCTCCTTTTGTACTTTTGTTAGTATACCATTTATTCTCTTTATCGAATAAAAATTTTCTAACCTTATCTAATAGCACTAGATAAAAAAACAAGATACAATGCTAAAAGGATTTTTTAAAGTACCCAAAGCTATAAATGAGCCTGTAAAAAGTTATGCTCCTAATTCACCCGAAAAAGAAGCCGTTCTTGCCGCTTACAAAAAAATGTGGAATGCAAAAATCGATGTTCCTTTATACATTGGTAGCGAAGAAATTAAAACTGGAAATACCAGAAACATAACTCCTCCACACGACCACAAACACATAGTAGGGAGCTATCATCTTGCCGAAAAAAAACATGTAGAAAACGCTATCGCCAATGCATTAGAATCAAGAACAGCTTGGGCTAATATGGCTTGGGAACAACGTGCCGCTATTTTCTTAAAAGCTGCCGAGTTAATTGCAGGACCATACCGAGCAAGAATCAATGCCGCAACCATGATTGGGCAATCTAAAAACATTCATCAGGCTGAGATTGATGCTTCATGTGAGTTAATTGACTTTTTACGTTTCAACGTAGAATTCATGACGCAAATTTATGCTGACCAACCTACCTCTGACTCCGCTATCTGGAACAGATTAGAATACCGTCCACTGGAAGGTTTTGTATACGCCATTACTCCGTTTAACTTTACTGCTATTGCGGCCAATCTCCCTGCAAGTGCTGCCATGATGGGAAATGTAGTAGTTTGGAAACCTAGTGACAGTCAAGTTTTTTCGGCAAAAATTATTATCGAAATTTTCAAAGAAGCAGGACTTCCTGATGGTGTTATCAATGTTGTTTTTGGCGATGCAGCAATGATTACTGATACCATTTTAGCGAGTCGTGATTTTTCAGGATTGCACTATACAGGATCAACACAGGTGTTTAAAGGTCTTTGGACAAAAATTGGATCTAACATTCATAATTACAAAACCTACCCTAGAATTGTAGGTGAAACAGGTGGAAAAGACTTTGTTATGGTGCATCCAAGTGCCAATGTAAAACAAGCCGTTACCGGAATCATTAGAGGTGCCTTCGAATTTCAAGGCCAAAAATGTTCCGCTGCATCGAGAGTATATATTCCGCAAAGTTTATGGCCAGCTATCAAAGAACAACTAACAATCGATATCCAATCCATGAAAATGGGTTCTCCGGAAGATTTTGGAAACTTTATTACTGCTGTTATCCACGAAGGGGCTTTCGATAAGTTGGCGGGTTATATTGACAGAGCCAAAAAAGATAGTGATGCCGAAATCATCATTGGAGGAAATTACGATAAATCGGTTGGTTATTTTATTGAACCTACAGTTATCCTGACTACAAATCCAAAGTACGTTACGATGGAAACCGAATTATTCGGACCTGTTTTAACAATTTATATTTATGAAGATACTAATTGGATAGAAACCTTAGAACTTATAGACCAAACTTCGGAATATGCGCTTACAGGAGCTATTTTTAGCCAAGACCGTTATGCCATTGAAGAAGCAACTGTGAAACTACAAAATGCATCTGGAAACTTATACATTAACGATAAACCAACGGGAGCCGTTGTAGGACAACAACCTTTTGGTGGCGCCAGAGCTTCCGGAACCAATGACAAAGCCGGTTCGGCAATGAACTTGTTGCGTTGGGTTTCACCAAGAACCATTAAAGAAGTTTTTGTCTCTCCGGAAAATTACAGATATCCGTTTTTAGGAGAATAGAGTCATTGCGAGGAACGAAGCAATCACACATTGTTGCTCTCGCTATGAGATTGCTTCGTTCCTCGCAATGAATTATACCACAAACTTCAACGGCAAATGAACCACTTTCTTAGTTTCAAAGAATTCATCTTTGAAGAAATCGGCTAAATCGTATTGCGTTGCTTTCGGAAAATCTGCTAATTCTTCGGTTAGGTCACCTCCTTTTAAATAAAGAATTCCGTTTTTTAGTTCGTGTTTGTGTTGTTTCTTGATTTTGTTTTTTATCCAGGAAACAAAATCAGGCATATTAGTCACCGCACGACTTACAATAAAATCGAAATCGCCTTTTACATTTTCGGCACGAATTTGCTCTGCTTTAACATTTTTCAATCCTAAAGTATCAGCAACGCCTTGTACTACTTTTATTTTTTTGGCAATTACATCTATCAAATAAAAACGGGTTTCCGGAAAAAGAATCGCCAATGGAATTCCTGGGAATCCACCGCCAGTTCCCACATCCAGTACATAACTTCCGGGTTCGAATTTCATGATTTTAGCAATCCCTAAAGAATGCAAAACATGTTTAGTATACAAAGAATCAATATCTTTTCTGGAAATAACATTTATTTTTTCGTTCCAATCGTGGTATAAAAAATCCAGTTTTTGGAATTGTTCTTTTTGAATATCGGTTAAATCCGGAAAATAGCTCAATATTTCGTCCATCGTTTTATTTTTTTAACAAAAGTACTATTTTTAAGTTTGAAATATTTAACTCAATTTTGCAGAGTTAAAATTTATAAATAATTATCTTTGAACGCTATTTTGAATAATTATGAATACTACCGCACCTACATTTGCTAAGCAAGACAAACTAAAGTTTTTTAGAACGCTTAACTCGCGGGTAAACAATTACTTCAAAGAAAATAACATTTCGAAAGCAGGTAATTGGAAACTCCATTTGAAAGCGATCATACTTTTTACTGTTTTTCTGGTTCCTTACTTTTTAATTCTTACGCTTGATATGCCTTTTTGGGCTCACCTGCTTTTAACTATCGTTATGGGAATTGGTATGGCTGGATTAGGAATGAATGTCATGCATGATGGGAATCACGGTTCGTTTTCCAATAAAAATTGGGTCAATAAAATAATGGGAGGCACTATTTATTTCTTAGCCGGGAATGTCTATAACTGGCAAGTTCAACATAATGTTTTGCATCATACCTACACTAATATTCCTGGTCACGATGAAGATTTAGATGCGGGAAGAATTATTCGTTTTACTAAAAGTGCTAAATGGCATAGCTTTCATCGTTTTCAACATTATTACTCTGTTTTTTTATACGGATTATTGACTTTCAATTGGGCAATTACGACTGATTTTAAGCAAATGAGAAACTATCTGAAAAGAAAATTATCTTATGGAGAACCTAAAAGTCCTAAAATTCTATGGACTACTTTAATTATCACTAAAATAATTTATGTTTCCATTTGGATTGTATTGCCTATCGTAATTGGAATTACCTGGTGGAAAGTATTAATTGGTTTCTTTATCATGCACTATACTGCCGGATTAATTTTAAGTATTGTATTCCAATTGGCTCACGTAGTAGAAGAAACGGAGAATCCTTCTCCAAATGAATTAGGCGAAATGGAAAACACCTGGGCAATTCACCAATTGTTTACCACAACTAATTTTGCTCCAAAAAACTGGTTAGTTAACTGGTACACTGGAGGTTTAAATCACCAAATAGAACATCATATTTTTCCAAATATCAGTCACATTCATTATAGCAAAATTGCAAAGATTGTTCGCGAAACTGCACAAGAATGCAACCTGCCTTATTATGAATACAAAACCATGGGAAGTGCTATAATTGCACATTTCAAACATTTAAAAGAATTAGGTGCAAACCCAGAAATGGCGTAAAATAAAGAGACACTTTGGTGTTTTCAACAATAATTAATTAAAATAAATAATTAACCTCCCTTAATTCAAAAAAAGGATTTTAGGGCTTTCAACACTTTATTAATGAGTAATCCACTTTCAGACAGAATTAACAATCTTGCTACATCACAAACATTAGCAATGGCAGCTTTGGCTAGAGAATTAAAAGCGCAAGGTAAAGACATTATCAGTTTAAGTTTAGGAGAACCTGACTTTAACACGCCTGATTTCATCAAAGAAGCCGCTAAAAAAGCGATTGACGAAAACTACAGCACTTATTCTCCAGTTGATGGATATGCTGAATTGAAAGATGCTATCTGTAGAAAATTCAAAAGAGACAATGATTTAGATTACAAACCATCTCAAATTGTAGTATCTACCGGAGCAAAACAATCTTTATACAACATTGCACAAGTAATGTTAAACGATGGTGACGAAGTAATCTTACCAGCACCTTACTGGGTTTCTTATTTCGAAATCGTAAAATTATCAGGTGGTGTTCCTGTAGAAGTTCCAACTTCTGTAGAAACTGATTTCAAAATCACACCAGAACAATTAGAAGCGGCTATCACACCAAAAACAAAAATGATGTGGTTTTCTTCTCCTTGTAATCCATCAGGATCTGTATACAACAGAGAAGAGCTAACAGCTTTAGCTAAAGTTTTAGAAAAATATCCAAACATATACATCGTTGCTGACGAAATCTACGAGCACATTAATTTCTCAGGAACTTTTTGTAGTATCGCTTCTGTACCGGGAATGTTCGACAGAACCATTACTGTAAACGGAGTAGCAAAAGCTTTTGCTATGACAGGATACAGAATTGGATACATTGGAGCACCTGAATTTATTGCAAAAGCATGTACTAAAATTCAAGGGCAAGTAACTTCAGGAGCTAATTCTCCAGCACAACGTGCTACAATTACTGCTTTAGATGCTGATCCATCTGTATTGAACCACATGGTACAAGCTTTCCATTTTCGTAGAGATTTAGTTGTTGGATTATTGAAAGAAATTCCAGGAGTGAAAATCAACGTTCCAGAAGGTGCATTCTACGTGTTCCCAGACGTTTCTTCTTTCTTTGGAAAAACATTAAAAGGAACTGAAATTAAAGATGCAAACGATGTTTCTATGTATCTTTTGGCAGAAGCCAACGTAGCAACTGTAACTGGTGACGCTTTTGGTAATCCAGACTGTATTCGTTTCTCTTATGCTACTAGCGACGAATTGTTGAAAGAAGCTTTAAAAAGAATTAAAGACGCTTTAGCAGTATAGTCTAAAGTCAGCATATTTATAAAATCAGCCTCAAGGAAACTTGGGGCTTTTTTTTGCTGCATACTTTTTTACAAACAATAATAAAACTAATGGTTTGTAATGCTTTTTTTATATTTTTATACAAATCAAACAGTACCATTATGAATAGATTTATTTTGTTTTTTCTACTATGCGTTTATTCTTTTACCACAATTGCACAACAGCAAGTACCTATTAAACCTCGAATTCTTATTAGTAGTGATATTGGCGGCACTGACCCGGACGACAATCAGTCTATCACTCATTTATTCATGTATAGTGAATTATTTAACATCGAAGGACTTGTTTCCTCACCTTCTTTTGGTGATGGAAACAAAGAAGAAATTTTAAGGATGATTAATCTTTATGAGAAAGATTTACCCAAATTAAAAAAACATAAAAAAGGATTACTTTCCCCTGATTATTTACGTTCCATTACCAAACAAGGCCGTCATGGCGCAGCTCCTTATATGGGTTACACCGCTGCAACTGAAGGTTCAAACTGGATTATAAAATGTGCCAAAAAAGAAAGTCCACAACCACTTTGGGTATTAGTTTGGGGAGGCCTGGAAGATTTAGCTCAGGCTTTACATGATGCTCCAGAAATCCAGAATAAAATACGAGTGGTGTGGATTGGTGGACCAAACAAAAAATGGAGTGCCAATAGCTATGCTTATGTCGCAGAGCATTTTCCAAATCTTTGGTTTATTGAAAACAACTCCTCTTATTATGGACTCTTCTCCAATAATGACGAACCTGACAGCGTAAAAACCACTGACTACTATGACAAATACATTCAGGCAGCCGGATATCTGGGCAAAGATTTTAAAAATTACTACAATGGAAATATAAAAATGGGAGACACTCCCACCCTTCTCTATATGATGGATGGAAACCCAAACAATCCAATGCGTGAAAGTTGGGGTGGCAGTTTTGAAAAAACCAATCACAGCCCCAGAGTAATATACAATCGTGTGACAACCGAAAAAGACACAGTAGCCTACTGCACCATTACAGAGTTCCATTTGAAAGGACCAATTATAAATATCCCATCGGACTCAGCCTGTTTCTGGATGGAAACTGCCTATAACAACAATGTACAAAAATGGCCTGGATACTACCTTGGCAATGGAGAATATGCTATAAAATATGCTCCAAAAAAAGCAGAAATATTAACCTATAAATTCACCTCTGAAATTCCAAATTTCCCTGTACAGGAAGGAAAATTAGTCGTAGAAAACTTATGGCCAGGTAAAAAACACAGTACTGATTATAAATTAGGCAATAATTGGTACACCGATAAAGCAGATCCAAATTTATATGACGGAAAAATACAAGGAGGAAAAACAATTTTAAAATGGAGAAATGACATTTTATCCGATTGGGCAAAACGTTGGAATTGGTTATTAGATAAATAATGTAGCCAAAATAAAAATCGCTGCTTTTAGCACAACTATATTAGCTATATACTGTTTTTAATATATTTGAAATAAAAATATTACATACTATTACCAAACATCTAAACGAATTGGCATAAATATTTAGAAAAATGAAATTAAACCTTTTAAATAAAATTTTTTCTGTTTTAATTTTTCTTGTGAATTTATACTTTGTGCCTTTTACAATTATTCAAATCGTAAACACAGGAGACCCGATGGGTTTTGGATTATTAGCAATTCCTCTCACGCTTATTATAAATTTATTACTAATTCCCGCTCATTTTGCATTTAAAAGTAAATATGAAAACAAACTCTTATTACTAATAATAAATTCATTAGGTTTCACTATTTCATTCATATTATTTCTTTTATTAATATCAACACCAAAAATTGATTAATGAAAAATATTTTTAAACCAGACCGCACTTACAAAGTTACAAACTCAAAAAAACACTAGATCAATCAACAAAAAAACTCGTCAATATTCCCAAAACAAACATTACATCAAGCACAATTATTATAACCATTCGGCATCGGGCGATAAGCATAATATTGTAACACCTCTTCAATGGCAAAAACCAATGCTTGATTTATGGGCAGAATTAGGTTTCCTAATTTAAAATCTATTTGAGAAAGATTCATGTAATAATCAGTAAAAATAGGAATGGCAAGTCCGTCATTAATCGCTTTTGTAGTCTTTTCAAAAGCTTCTTTTTGATTATCTTTGATTATTTTGCAGGTAGATATTCGGTATTGTCCATATTTGTCTTTGTTGGCGCCAAAGCCAAACAATCGGCAAATTAAACCTCGGTATTGGTAATCACTGCAATTTCCTTTGTTGCTATCTAGTAACGAAAGTGGATTGTAAATATAACAGCTGCTTTTACTTCTGCTTTTTAAAGCCAATAAAACATTTTCAGCATTTCCGTTTAAGAAAAGATGAAACGCCCAAGGTAAAAATTCGAGTGGAGAAGCATCTATTTCAGGAGTGGCACAGCATTTTCCGCAACCCGCCACACAGCTTAAAGTCGAGCTTTCCTGAAAGACGGCAATTTCTAGTTCTAATTTGGCAAACAAGGCTTCAACAAGAATGACACGATGGGCTATAGACATGGATTTTTACACAAGGTAGCCTTTATAATCCCGTTTACGGCCGGATTGGAAAGTTTAACTAAAAACTAAATATCCCGATACATTTTTCGGTATTTAGAAGGCGACATTTTTACAAACTTATTGAACTGTCGATTAAAAAAACTCAAATTATTATAACCTACTTGGTATCCAATTTCAGAAGCCGTTAAATCAGTATTAATAAGCATTTTGGTTGCCATACTGATTTTGTATTCGTTGATAAATTCAAAAAAAGACTTGCGGAAAGTTTTCTTAAAAAATCGACAAAAAGACTCCTTATTCATCGCTATTTTTTTAGAAACATCGTCCAGACTAATTTGCTGGTTGTAATATTCCTTCACATAATTGTAAATCAAATTCACGCGCTCACTTTCTTTAATGGTCAAATTAGTTGTAAAACCTTCTCCTGCCAAAAAATGATGATTCGCATTCACAGCCAATTCCTGTAATATTTGCAAAAAAGACAAAAGCCTTTCAAAAGGCGGCAAATCAATTAAGCTCAACAATTTGCTTTCAACCTTCAAAGCCGTTTCAAAATCAAACCGAATTCCTCTGGAAGCCAAAGCTAACAGTTGTTTGATATGCTGGAATTCTTTTTTCTCTAACCAATCTTCGAGCATTTCTTCATCCCATTGCACAATAATACAGCGTACTTCTTCTTTTTGTTCGCCAATGGTTTTCCAGCAATGCGGCAAATTCGAACCTACCAAAACCAAGTCGCCGTATTCAAAATTTCCCATATTATCACCCACATATCGGATACCACTACTCCCCAGAATATAAGTCAGCTCATATTGAGGATGAAAATGCCAGGAAGCAATAAATTCTTTGCCTTCAAAAAGAGTCGTATTAAAAGAACTTCCCGGCGATGGACTTATACTTCGATATTCTGCTTTCATTTCTACACTACAAGGATTTAAGAAGCTTTAAAAATACACTATTCTTTATCAATATAGTGTTTAAAAATCCATTTATTGTGTAAATAGTGTTGCTTTTAGAGTTGTAATATTGTAATTCTAAAAACTACATAGCATGAATACAGATACAGCCATCAGAGATGTCAAATTATACAAAGCTTCCACAACGCTAAAAAAACCAATATCGGATGCCACGCATACGCTAACCGAAATTGCTTTTATAGTCATGCGAATCCAATTGGAAAACGGAGTCATTGGCGAATCCTATTTGTTGTCTTTTCAATATTCTCCCAATGCCATTGTTGGTGCATTAAAAGATATTATTCCGGTTATAAAAGGTTATAAAGCCAATGAAACTGCGGCTGTTTACCAAAAACTGGACGAATTAGCCGAATATTTTGGAAACCAGGGCGTATTACGTTGGGCACAAGCTGCCATCAACATTGCCATGTGGGATGCCTGGGGGAAAACTTTGGGACAACCCATCCATAAAATCTTAGGCACACATAAAGAAAAAGTATCCATTTACGGAAGCGGCGGCTGGATTTCCTATTCTATTGACGAATTGATCGAAGAAGTGACCAATTATGCCGATAGAGGTTTCAAAGCTGTAAAAATAAAAGTAGGTTCGCCAAAAGTCAGCACCGATGTGGAGCGTTTGCGTTTAGTGCGCGAAGCCATAGGCGACAAAGTCGATATTATGATGGACGCTAATCAGGGAATGGACTTGCCATCGGCAATGAAATTAGCAAGAGAAGCCAGGGATTTAAACATCAACTGGTTTGAAGAACCTATCCATCACCAGAATTTCCAGGGTTACGAAATCCTAAAAAACCAAACCGGAATTTCTCTCGCCATGGGAGAAAGAGAATTTGATACTTTGCCACTTAGAGAGTTAGCTACCAGAAACGCTTTAGACATTTGGCAACCCGATATTTTGAGAATTGGTGGAGTCGAAGCCTGGCGCGAAAGTGCGGCTTTGGCTAAAAGTTTCCACCTGCCTGTTCTCCCGCATTATTACAAGGATTACGATGTGCCGTTGTTGTGTACCATTTCAAATGGCGTGGGCGTAGAATCTTTTGACTGGGTCGATCCATTAATTGACAATCCTATGGTTATTCAGGATGGTTTTGCAAAACCACACGATTTACCGGGCTGGGGATTCAGTTTTATTGATGATCGAATGACTGAAATTAAGTTATAAGAACAACTCCTTTTTCTAAAATAGTTTAAAGTTTGAAGTGGCAATACTCCAAATTTTAAACTATTTTTTATTTATGGGGTTCCTTCGGTCGGGCTATCCATTTCAATCTTTTATTTTTAAAGAAAAAATAAAAGGATTTCCACTACTATCCCTAACCCGCAATCCCGTTACCACAATAGCAACTAGATTTACCTCAACACCAACAAAACACCCAAATAAAAAAACTACAAATCCAGCTGAAAACCATAAAGGAAATAATTGGGAAATAAATGGTACTACAAACTGTTTTGTAAGATTTTTTTATACATTTGAGAAATAAATAAGTAGGATAGCAATCAGACTTATACCCCCAAATTAAGGTAGATAAGTCTGATTATGTCAGACCTATCCACAAGTTATGCCTTATGCTACCCAAAAATCGCTAAAAAAAATAAAAATTAATGAATAACCTATACTTTATCGGTGGAATTCACGGCGTTGGAAAAGGAACAATTTGCAAAGAAATCATTTCAGATTTTAATGTTATTCATCTGTCTGCAAGCGAAGTTCTAAAATGGGAAGAAATTAGCTCATTAGAAAATAAAAAAGTTAATGATTTTGAACTTTCTCAAAATAGATTAATATCTAACTTAAATCAAATAACCGAACCAACTAAAAACTATCTTTTAGACGGTCATTTTTGTTTATTAAATTCTGAAAACGAGCCCGAGAAAATTAATAAAGAAACATTTATTGAGCTAAATCCTAAAGCATTTATAATTGTAGTAGATAAAATTGAATTAATACAAAAGCGTTTAGAAAAAAGAGATAATAAATCTTATGATATAGAAATATTGCAAAAATTTCAAGATTTAGAATTTGATTATTCAATATCTTTATCAAAAGAACTAAATATACCAATTATTAAAGTAATAAATGGAAACATTCAAAACCTATTAAATTTTTTAAAAAATGAGAGTATTACTTGATACAAATATAATTATTCATCGAGAAGCTAGTAAAATTTATAATCAAGATATAGGCTTACTTTTTAATTGGCTTGATAGATTACATATTGAAAAATGTGTTTCACCATATAGTTTAGAAGAAATAAATTCATATAGAGATGAGGAAGTTGTAAATACAATGACCATTAAACTTGAAAACTATAATGTTCTCAAAACTGAATCTCCCGAAAATGAAGTAATTGATGAAATCAGAGTTTATGATAAAAACAGAAATGATTTTATTGATACGAGTTTATTAAAAGAAATCTATAGTGGTAGAATAGATTATTTAATAACAGAAGACCGAGGTATTCATAGAAAAGCAAAAATTCTTGGTATTTCAGAAAAAATTTATAAAATTGATTCTTTTTTAGAAAAATCAATCGCAGAAAATCCTGAACTAAAAGAATATCAAGTTTTAGCGGTAAAAAAAGATTATTTTGGCAATCTTAATATAAAAGATGAATTCTTTAACTCTTTTTTAGAGGATTACAAAGAGTTCGGAAATTGGTTTAACAAAAAGTCCGATAATATTTCATATGTATGCATTACCGATGATTTAGTTAGAGCTTTTCTGTACCTAAAAGTCGAAGAAATAAATAGTGAAACATATAATGACATTATTCCTAAATTTCAACCAAAAAAAAGATTAAAAATCGGCACTTTTAAAGTGACATCAACGGGTTACAAATTGGGTGAAAGGTTTTTGAAAATAATTTTTGATAATGCAATCTCATATAAAGTTGAGGAAATCTATGTCACAATCTTTGATAAAAGAGAAGAACAACAAAGACTTATCAATTTATTAGAAGAATGGGGATTTATCTATTGGGGGCAAAAAGAGACTCAAAACGGTGTAGAAAATGTTTATGTCAAAAATTTTACTAAAAATATGAATCTAGAAAATCCACAATTTCATTATCCTTTTGTTTCAATAAGTAACAATCAAAAATTTATTGTTCCAATATATCCAGAATATCATACGGAATTATTTCCTGATTCTATTTTAAATAATGAGTCTCCTAATGATTTTGTTGAAAATGAACCTCACAGAAATGCTCTGAAAAAAATATATATTTCTCGTTCATATAATAGAAATTTAAAATGTGGTGATTTGTTGTTGTTTTACAGAACAGGAGGTCACTATCAAGGAGTTGTTTCTACTCTAGGCATTGTTGAGAGCATTATAACCGATATTAAAGATGAAGCACATTTTATTGAATTATGCAGAAAAAGAAGTGTGTTTAACGATAAAGAGTTGAGTAAATATTGGAATTGGACACCTAGTAATAGACCGTTTATTGTAAACTTTTTATATGTAGATTCATTTCCTATGCCAAAAGTTAACTTAAAAAGATTACGTGAATTAAATATAATTAATGAAGCGCCAAGAGGGTTTGAATTATTAGAAAACACTAAGTTTGTACAAATCTTAAATGAAGCAAGAGCAAATGGAAGTTATATTGTCGATTAAACCCGAATACGCAAACAAAATTTTCAATGGAAGTAAAAAATTTGAGTTTAGAAGAAGTATATTTAAAAATAAAGAAGTAACTAAAATAATTGTATACGCCTCATCTCCAATAAGTAAAATTATTGGAGAATTTGAAATTGCAAAAATTTTGCACGAGGATTTAAAATCTTTATGGAAATTAACAAAGCAATCTTCGGGTATTACAGAAAAGTATTATTATGATTATTTCATTGGAAAAGAAAATGGGTTCGCGTTAGAAGTAAAAAAAGTAAAGCTGTATAAAGAAGTTGTTTGTATAAAAGAGGTCTATGGTATTAGTCCGCCACAATCTTTTGCATATGTAAAAAAAAGCACAAAGGCATAACAGCCGTTACAAGATATTTGGGTATTTGGCTGAATTTAAAGATGGTTTCCCACTGGTGCTCGTTTGTAACGAGTACCCATTACTAATAAATACAAAACCAAGCATTTACAATGCGGCTCATTTATACTTAAAAGGAGCTTTCCTTGCTGTAAATAGTTTAAAATTTGAAGTGACAAAACTCCAAATTTTAAACTATTTTTGTTTTTCAAAATTTTAGGCATAACTCAAAAAAGAATAAAACCATTAAGTAAATTAAGATTGTCATTTTCTTAAATTTCTTAATTCGCTTAATGGTTAAAAAAATATAAAATGGCAAAAATCCTTCTTCTCGGCTCAGGCGAACTTGGTAAAGAATTTGTAATCGCTGCGCAACGCATCGGGCAAACTGTGATAGCGGTTGACAGCTATGAAAATGCACCTGCTATGCAAGTCGCTCACGATTTTGAAGTGATTAATATGTTAGACGGTAATGCTTTAGATAAAATTGTAGCTAAACACAATCCCGATTTCATCGTTCCCGAAATAGAAGCTATTAGAACCGAACGTTTTTACGATTACGAAAAGCAAGGAATTACCGTTGTTCCATCGGCAAAGGCAGCCAACTTTACGATGAATCGCAAAGCCATTCGCGATTTAGCTTCTAAAGAATTAGGATTAAAAACTGCCGAATACCGTTATGCCACCACAGCCGAAGAGTTACGAAAAGGTGTTCTCGAAGTAGGTATTCCTTGCGTGGTGAAACCATTAATGTCTTCGTCAGGAAAAGGACAATCCACGATAAAAACAGAAGCTGATATCGAAAAAGCCTGGGAATATGCTGTGGCAGGTTCGCGTGGCGATGTGGTCGAAGTAATTGTGGAAGCTTTTGTAAAATTCAATTCGGAGATTACTTTATTGACTGTAACACAAAACAACCGCCGAACATTATTCTGTGCGCCAATTGGTCATAGACAAGAACGTGGCGATTATCAGGAAAGCTGGCAACCCGCTCGAATTTCTGACAAAGATTTATACGAAGCGCAAGACATGGCCGAAAAAGTTACCGAAGCCTTAGGTGGTGCAGGACTTTTTGGTGTTGAATTTTTCTTAGCCGATGATGGTGTTTATTTTTCTGAATTATCGCCTCGCCCACACGATACCGGAATGGTAACATTGGCTGGAACACAAAATTTTAATGAATTCGAATTGCATCTTAGAGCGATTTTAAGTTTGCCAATTTTCGAAATTACCTTAGAAAAAACAGGAGCAAGTGCTGTAATTTTAGCTTCGGAAAACAGTACAAATCCAACATATACCGGAATTGAAAAAATTGCTGCCTTACCAAAAACCGATTTCAGAATCTTTGGCAAACCATCCTCAAGACCTTACCGACGAATGGGTGTGGCTTTGACAAACAATACTCTGGAAACTCCAATTGAAGAGGTCGTAGAAAATGCTGTAAAAGCCGCGAGTTTAGTGATTGTAAATTACTAATTTTTCTTCTGAAAATAATTTTAATTGATAAGTTCATTGACATAAATAAAAACGCTAGAGGGTAATATTTTCTTCTGCGTGCTCTTGGCTACAACTGTTTGTTCTTAGCGTTTAGGGTCAATTTCTTTTGCGCGATCACATTTGTGTCGGCAGTAAAAGACGACCTCAGAGGGCTTGGGTTATTTCAACCTCAATACCCAAATTTTTTAGTTTGTCAATATAAGACTGAACTTGACTTTGTTTTCTTCTGGAATCAATGTAATCATAGCCTAATTCCAAATAAGGAACTTTATATTTTATCATGAAATAGGCAGCCGTCAGCATTTTATGACCAACAGCAACTAAAGCTCTTTTTTTACCGCGTCTAACAAGAAGACTTTCGTATTTTTTACGCAGATAACAATCTTTTACGCGTGTCGCCGACCATGCACATTCTATTAACATTGGTTTCAAATGCTGATTGCCGCTTGTAATTCTGCTCGAACGCATTTTTCCAGCACTCTCATTATTACCTGGGCAGACTCCTGCCCAAGATGCCAGATGATGAACTGTTGGAAACTTGTCCATATCAACACCTATCTCAGCAATCATTGAAGCAGCACTTATAGAATTTACCCCTGGGATTGTTTTCAAAAGCTCGATCTCTGTTGAATATTGACTGCAAAGTAAAGCTGTTTCACGGTCTATTTTAGCTATCCTATAATTTATGTTTTCAATACTGAGCCGAATAGTCTCAAGCATAAATTTATGATGATCGGAGAGCTTACCTTCTAAAGATTCTTTGAGAATATCCTTTTTCTTTTTGATAGATCCGTGACATAAAGCAAGAAGTTCTTCAAAATTATTATTGCCCTGCAGTAAAGCTGTTATAATTAAAGTTCCTGTTTTGCCAAATAAGTCAGTGATAACATTGCTGAGTTTAAAATTAGCATCCTGAAGAACTCTTTCAAATCGGTTTCGTTCTGCTGTAGCATTCTGTACAAGTTTTTTTCGGTAGCGGGTAAGATCTCTTAAGTTCCTTATTTCATTGGGAGGAACAAAGCTTGCTTTCAACAAACCGCTCAAAAGGAGTTTAGCCAGCCATCGGCTGTCCTTTTTATCTGTTTTATGCCCCGGAATATTCTTAACATGTCTTGCATTTACAAGTAGTATTTCGAATTCATCACTGAGAATATTAAAAACAGGCTTCCAGTAAACACCTGTGCTTTCTATTGATAAATGAGTAATAGCAAAGGATTTAAGCCAACTGGATAAACTTCTGAGATCATTGGTATAAGTAGTAAAAGTTCTTGTCTCGGTTATGATCCCTGTACCCATTACAGTCACAACCACAGTATCACGATGCACATCCATGCCTGCGCCTCGCTCAACAACCTGAGGAAATGAGATTTGTGATTCCATGATATAAAATTTACCATAAAGTTACGGTACCCCATTTTCATGGCTGTTTGCGCTTGCGTTTTTTTATATCATGACAATTTCTTTTTTGCTTGATCAAAAAAGAAACAAAAAAATCAAGTCTTACACTTCCTCGTCGGTCAAATTAGTTTTCGAATACTAAAAGAAAAGAACTCTCCGCCGCGGCGGATCAAACAGCTTTTCTTTTTGCGTATTCTTCAAACATTTGACGCTCGACTGCGGAAGCTAAGGACAATGAATTCGTTAAATAAAGTAATTGAGTTATACACTTAATATCTGTTTTATGTTTTTTTGATAAATCGGTTTTGCATTCACCATTCTTTCTATGGATTTATGAAAAATACTTGTTTTAAATTGAGAACGGTTTATCCTAAAACAAA
>NZ_JAAAPM020000020.1 GCF_009909155.2 Flavobacterium undicola | reverse complement strand
TTTTAGGATAAACCGTTCTCAATTTAAAACAAGTATTTTTCATAAATCCATAGAAAGAATGGTGAATGCAAAACCGATTTATCAAAAAAACATAAAACAGATATTAAGTGTATAACTCAATAAATTTATTTAAAAAAAAGAAATTTTCTTTTCCCCGTCCTTAAAGGGCAATGTCATTAAGTTAAGGAATAGTAAATAAACCACCCCGCCTTTGCTTCGCCAGTTCGCTGTCGCTTGTGTCAGGCACCCCTCCAAAGGAGGGGAAGTCGCGTAATTTCCCCTCCTTTGGAGGGGTGCCCAACGGGCGGGGTGGCTTTTCTATATTCAGGAGGTTGTACTTTTTAACAGAATTAGTTCTTAACTTAGGGGGTGGGGAAGTTAATTTTGATGAATTTTAAACAGGCTCTTATAGATGGTTTATATCTATAAAATATTATTTTATGTTGTTTTTAAATTGGGACGCAATCCGTTTATAACCTTATTTTTAGTATTAAAGTCTATTGTTTTTATAGATTACTATTGTTTTTGTTAGAAATATTTTAATTGTAATTTACTGTATTTTAATTAGTTGTAATTTTTACTGATTCTTTTTTGAAAAATAAATAAAAATATTTTTTTGTAATTGAAAAATAGTTATACATTTGCAATGTGAGTTTTTTGATTTTAAAATCTACTAATTTTATAGATTTTATATAATTTAAAAAAATGAAAAACAAATTCATAAAAGTAGAGAAAAGATGAAATCAATTACAAAAACAATGAGACTGTGTTGTATGATGCCAATGTGCAGCACGGAAAGCTATTGCCTAAAACGGAAGATATAATCATAGTTCACTATGAAATGTAAAAGTCCTTTTGGTGAGCTGTCCAAAAGGACTTTTTTAATAAAAGCAATTTTCAATAAGAAATAAAATAATATTTAAAAATTAAAAACATATCAATCATGAGCACTCAAAAATTTGAAACAAACGCATTACACGCAGGACACGACGTAACAAAAAACGCAGGAACAAGAGCTGTGCCAATTTACCAAACAAGTTCTTACGTATTCAATAATTCGGACCACGCTGCCAATCTTTTTGGTTTGGCCGAAGCAGGATTTATTTACACGCGATTAAATAATCCAACAAATGATATTTTAGAACAACGCTTAGCAAAACTTGAAGGAGGAATTGGTGCAGTAGTTACTGCTTCAGGAACATCGGCAATAGCAACCGCCTTATTGGTTTTATTGAAAGCAGGGGATCACATAGTTGCATCCAATAGTTTATATGGAGGAACTTATAATTTGCTAAAAGTAACCTTGCCTAGATTAGGTATTACAACCACTTTTGTAGACGCGGCTGACCCATCTAATTTTATTAATGCAGCCAAAGAAAATACAAGAGTATTTTTTGCTGAGAGTTTAGGGAATCCAAAATTAGATGTACTGGATTTAAAGGCTATTTCGGATGTGGCTAAGCAATTTAAAGTGCCTTTTATTGTAGACAATACCGTGGCATCGCCTTATTTATTAAACCCAATTGAGTACGGAGCTAATATTGTTATTCATTCATTGACCAAATATATTTCGGGTAATGGAACTTCGCTTGGAGGTGTAATTATCGATGCAGGAAATTTTGATTGGAGCAATGGTAAATTCCCTGAATTTACGGAACCGTCTGCCGGTTATCATGGTTTAGTATATCATGAAGTATTAGGGAATGCCGCTTATATTGCAAAAGTGCGTATCGAAGGTCTTAGAGATTACGGGGCAGCCTTGAGCCCATTTAACGCTTTTCAGATTATTCAGGGATTAGAAACTTTGGCAGTTCGTGTTAAAAGACATAGTGAAAACGCATTGGCTTTAGCCCAATGGTTGGAACTTCAAAAAGAAGTGGCTTGGGTAAATTATCCAGGTTTAAAGGTGAGTAAGCAATATGTTCTGGCACAAAAATATTTACCAAAAGGGCAGAGTGGTGTTTTAACCTTTGGTTTAAAAGGAGGATTTGAAGCCGCTAAAAAGGTAGCTGATGGAGTGAAATTGTTTTCTCTTTTGGCAAATATAGGAGATACCAAGTCTCTGATTATTCACCCTGCCAGCACAACGCACCAGCAATTATCAGCAGAAGAACAAATTTCTACTGGTGTTACTCAGGATTTAATTCGCCTATCAGTAGGATTAGAAGATATAGAAGATTTAAAAGCCGATTTAAAAGAGGCTTTTGTACAGCTTCCGGTTGAAAAGTTAGTTTAGTTTGTTTTTGGTTTTTTTTTATAACTGCCCTCGTTGGTTAGTAGGGGGCAGTTAAAAAAAACAATAATACCGTTTGTTATTTCAAATTAGTCCAATATACATTGTACTAAATGAAATATACAACGGCATTATACCAAAACGATATAATAATTATAAATGGTATAATTAGTAATAGAGAAATCATGTCAGCAATAAGAATAAATGTAGTCCTTTTTGGAATTGGAAATATAGGGAGTGAATTGTTAAGTCAGGTCATTGAAAGCCAACGGTTTTTTCTTGAGAAAAGAAATATCGATTTGCGTTTTCCAATAATTACAAATTCTACATTAGCTTTCTTTGAAGAAGAAGGCGTTAAAAATAAATGGGAAGCCGATTTTACAAAATTGGCATTTCCGTATAAATTTCAGGACATATTGGATTATGTACAGGAAAAGAAATTAGAAAACCTAATTGCGGTAGATGCTACTGCCAGTTCTGAAATTATTAAAAATTATATTCCGCTTATCCAAAACGGTTTTAATATTGTGGCTGCCAATAAAAAAGCCAATACTTTACATATTGAGTTTTATAAAGAATTGCGTCGAATATTAAAAAAACACGATAAACTTTTCTTGTATGAAGCTACCGTTGGAGCTGGTTTACCCGTGATTAAAACCATTCGTGATTTGCATTTTTCAGGAGAAAAAATCACAAAAATCAGAGGTGTTTTCTCAGGATCATTGAGTTATATTTTCAATCGATTTTCGAATGAGGAGGAATATTTTTCGGCAATATTAAAAGATGCTGAAAAATTAGGCTTAACAGAACCGGATTCTCGTGAAGATTTAGCCGGAAATGATGTTGCACGAAAATTACTCATTTTAGCTCGTGAAATCGAAAACGAATTTGATTTTTCAGATGTGAAAATTGTGTCGTTATTGCTTCCAAATTTGAATGAAAACAATTCAAAAGCGGATTATACCCGCAACAAGTCGTTATTAGATAAGCCTTTTCGATTAGCCAAATTAGCGCAAGCAGAAAATAATGTGTTACGCTATATAGGCGAATTAGATATTGCAAAAAAAACATTGCAAGTAAAGCCGGTTTCGGTATCCAGAGACTCCGTTATAGGTCAGTTAAAAGGGGCAGATAATCTGGTTGAAATATATACTAAAAACAATGCAGAGCCTATTGTAATTCAAGGGGCAGGGGCAGGAAGACAGGTGACAGCAAGAAGTGTTCTTACGGATATTTTAGAAGTTGCAGAAAAAATCAAGCTTAAAGAAAGTGTTTTAGAGTTGATTTAACTCTTTGAGTATAATTTTTATTCTAGAAAAATCAATATAAAATGATATTTGTCTTTGCATTCAGCCATAAATCAAAACATTGTTGTTTTTGAGATTCAACTGTCCTTAGCTTCCGCAGTCGAGTGTCAAATGTTTGAAGAATACGTAAAAAGAAAAGCTGTTTGATCCGCCGCGGCGGAGAGTTCTTTTCTTTTAGACTCGAGCCGAAGGCGAACAGAGCGAAGCTAATTCGAAAACTAATTTGACCGACGAGGAAGCGCAAGACTTGAAATCGAAGATTCATGAATACCAAAAAACAATAAGAACGCATGAATATTTTTTTGTTTCTTTTTTGATCAAGCAAAAAAGAAAATTAATAAATCTATTTTTTCACTTTTAATAAAAAAGTCTATAGTAGTGTTTTTTGTGAAGTCCAGACACTTCGTGGCGGAACAAAAAATAATTTTACCCAATGGCTTAATAAAATATAAAATTCCGACTCTAAGTGTTAGAGTTGGAATCCTACGGAGGTTACAAATAAATTTAAAGCTTCAAAAATAATCAAGCAATTTTGGTTATTTTTGAAGCTTTATGTTTTAAATGGTATTAAAATAAAATGGCCTCAATGGATGTTAATGTATTGTTTAAAATTATACTGATTCTACTTTTTGGGATACTCGCTTTTCGGGTAATTGTATTTAGAATTATTGAACCTGTTTATGTATTAGCCTTTAAAAAGCCATTGTTTTTGTATGGATATCTTGTTCTTAAAAAGTTAAATGACATTCAAAAAGAAGTTTTAGAAAAAGAATTTCCTTTTTACCGGAGACTATCTATTAAAAAGAAACGCTATTTTGAACATAGAGTAAATGAATTTATAGGAAAATATGAATTCATAGGCAAAGACATTACCGTGACTGAAGAAATGAGAGTGCTTATTGCCGGAACTTATGTGATGTTGACTTTTGGAATGAGAAATTATTTGGTCAATCAGTTCTCAAGAATATTGATTTATGCTACCAATTATTATTCAACAACAAATGAAGCTTTTCACAAAGGAGAATTCAACCCAAGAATGAAGGTGATTGCTTTTTCCTGGGAAGATTTTGTTTTAGGGCATAGCACCTTGAATGATAATATTAATTTGGGATTACATGAGTTTTCACACGCCTTGCATTTTCATTGTCTCCAAAAAAGAGATCCCAGTGCGGTTATTTTTCGGGATGAATTTGATAAAGTGATACAATATTATAATGATGTTGATTTAAATGCCGAATTGAGAACCAAAGGCTATTTTAGATTGTATGCTTATGAAAACCAATTTGAATTTTTGTCTGTCATCTTAGAACATTTTTTTGAAACACCAGATGTTTTTAAAAAACAGCATCCTCATTTGTTTACTACGATTGCTACGATGATTAATTTCAAAGGGGATAATTTAATTATGCCTAATTGAAATTTAGTTTTGTATGTTATTTTCGTTACAATAATTAATTGCTAAATTTTGAAGTTGAATGATAAAAAAAATACTATGTTTTTTCTTGAGATATATAAAGTAGTATAGCTGCGTTTTTATATATTTGTTTGCAATTAGTGTTTAATTTTTGTTAAAAAGACAATTACTTCACGATTGAAATTATCCTGTTTCATCATATTTTTTGAACCGTTAAAAGTTTTAATATTAAAAGCAATTAAAACAAACGGTATTATAATCAGTCACTATCATTATTTAATTTATATAAATATGCTAAGAAAAGTCTCTTTCATTGTGATTTTAGGTTTTATAAGTGTCCTAAATTCATGTAAGTCATCAGAAGAAGACAAAGAGGAACTCTCAATCGGTTTTTCACAATGTATCAACCAAGATGTCTGGAGGATATCGATGAATCATGAAATGACCGTAGAGGCATCTCTTCATCCTGAGGTTAACTTAAAAATCTACAATGCTAATCGTAAAGTAAAAAAACAGATTCAGGATATTGAAAGGATGATTCAGAATAATGTGGATGTCATAATTGTTTCTCCTTTTGAATCGGATTCTATTGTCCCGGTAATAGAAAAAGCAGGTGTCAAGGGGATTCCTGTGATAATAGTAGACCGAAAAGTTAATACGTCAAATTATATGGCTTATGTAGGTGCTGATAATGTTGAAGTAGGGCGAATAGCGGGGAAACATATTGTTTCATTGTCTAAAGGGAATGCAAATGTTATCGAGATAAAAGGCAATTCTTCTACCTCCCCTGGTTTTGAAAGGAATTTAGGCTTTAGACAGGTTTTAGATAAATATCCGGGTATCAAAGTGGTTACTATGGAAGCGCGAAAGGATGAACTGGCCTTAGAAGGTTTTGTGGAAATACTCAACCGCTTTCCAAATATTAATTATATCTATGCGTATAACGACGTAATTGCATACCAAGCCTGGATGGTACTTAAGAAAAGAGGTTTAGAAAAAAAGATAAAAATTATTGGGGTTGATGGACTTAACGGGCCCACCGGAGGGCTTCAATTGGTTAAAGATGGAATTTTAGAAGGAACAGTTTTATATCCAACTGGGGCGGCAGAGGCGGTTAAATTAGCATTGAAAATTGCAAATAAAGAAATCGTTCCTAAAAATAATAAACTGAATACGATATTGATTGATTCTCTGAATGCGGATATCCTGAGCAATCAATTTGATAAAATAACTATCCAGCAATCGGATATAGAGCAACAACAAAGTGTTATTAAAAATCAGTCAATAAAATATTCAACTCAAAGTAATCTTATTAAACTTTTGATTTCTTTATTGCTAATTGTGTTGAGCCTTGCTATTTACAGCATTTATTCTGGAATTGTAATTCGTCGTAAGAAACAAGAATTAGAAGACACCAATAAAAAAATTAAGAATCAGAGAAATGAGATTAAGAAGTTTTCTAATGAATTAAAGCAAAGTAATGAGGCAAGATTGAGCTTTTTTACCGGTTTGTCACACGAGTTTAAAACGCCTTTGACGTTGATTTTGAGTTCTATAGAGTCTTTGGAAGCAGAATTCAAGAATAAGGGGGTTTCTGTAAATAAAGAAATCAATTTGATGTATAATAATTCCAGAAGATTGCTGCGTTTGATCAATCAGCTGCTGGATTATAGGAAAACAGAGGGACATAAATTTACATTAAGAGCATCTCAAACCAATCTATTGGATTTCTCCAAAAGTATTGTCTGTGATTTTGACCGGGAAGCAAAGAAAAAGAATATCGACTTTTCATTAACAACAACTAACCCCGAATTAGAGGTGTATTTGGATCGTAATTTAATGGATAAAGTGTATTTTAATTTGTTATCGAATGCCTTCAAATTTACTCCTGAAAAAGGAAAAATTTCGATTACCATTAAAGAAGATAAAACGAATAATATAGTTAAAATTCACTTTAAGGATTCAGGAATTGGAATCCCGGATAATGAATTGGGAGAAGTGTTTAATGCTTTTTATCAAGGTTCTAATAATTATAGAAACAGTTCCGGAATTGGATTGCATTTATCCAAAAATTTTGTTGAGCTGCACAAAGGAAGTATAGAAATTCATTCAAAAAATGGAGCCGAATTTATAATTACATTACCATTAGGAACGGCACATCTTGATGAAAAAGAGATAATAAAAGAGCCGGTTTTAGATTTTGTTCATCAATCGGATTATTTGGATTCAGAGGTGATTCAAAAAGTGGAGCCCAAAAATACTGAGGATAAATATTCCATCTTGTACATCGAGGACAATAAAGATCTTTCAGATTTTATTTCGGATAAATTTTCTACCGAGTATACTTTTTTCTCTTCTGATGGTACTGATGCCGTGGAGAAAGCTTTGGAGTTGATTCCGGATATTATTATTTGTGATTTGAATTTGCCGGAAATGAATGGTTTCCAAATTTGTGAAACACTAAAGAAAGATTTGAGAACTTCCCATATTCCTACTATTATATTGACTGCTTCAGATGATCAGGACTCTTATTTAAAGGCTTTGGATAGTGGAGCAGATATATTTTTGACCAAACCTTTTCATTTAAAAGTGTTGGCGCAGTCTATTAAAGGATTGCTTTTTAATAGAGAAAAACTACGGTTTTATTACACCAATAATATTGTAAATATTGAGGAAGGTGGTTTTGGTATTTCGGAACAGGATTTCCTTAAAAAACTAAATGAGTTAATCTGGAAAAACTTGGAGAATTCATCCTATACCGTTGAAGATTTAGCTCGGGATTTAGCGATTTCCCGTGTCCAATTGTACCGAAAAGTGAAAGCGATATTAGGAATCAGTATCAGTGATCATATCAATAATATGCGATTGGATAAATCCAAAGAACTGTTGAAAAAGTCAGATCAGACCATCTCGGAAATTGCGTATGCCGTTGGTTTTTCATCGCCCAATTATTTTTCGACTTCCTTCAAGAATAAATTTGGAATTTCTCCTAAAGAATATAAAAATATATAGTTGTCATCAGTTTTATAAAATGAACCTAAATCTATGGGTTGTTTTTTCAGACTTGAAAATTTTTAAATAAGTCCAAAACAGATGTAAAAGAGAATTCAGTTTCATTTGTAATAAGCACGTTTTGAAAAAGAGCGTGCTTATTTTTAGCTTTAGAATCAAGCCCTTCAAAAGATATTTTGACGGGCTTTTTTTATGTCGTTATCATCGTCAAATTAAAAGAACTGTTCTAAAAGAATAATAGCATTTAGAAATATAAAATAATCCAATTTTCCAACTGCCTTTCCTTTGGAGAGGGTTGGGGTGAGGTAAACAAAAAACGGTTTTATAATTCTAAAAGAATACACTATCGATTCCTTGAAATAAGATTCTTCTGTTTGACTTACTTACGAAAATAGTTCATAGAAAAAGTATACTATGGTTTCATTTTAATTCAATTTTAAAACAAATAGGATTGAATTCATAGTGTTTTGAAAAATCAATTTGCCTAAAATTTTCACAAAAAAAATATTGTGTTCTTATAAAAAGCATAAGAATGTGTTAAATCCCAATTAAGAAACCAATACCAACATTCATTTTTTGAAAACTAGCGTAACATCATTGTAATTAATGTAACATAATTATAACTACAGCGGTATAGTTTTTCATCTTTTTTAGGTTTTAATCTACTGAAATCAAGTGTTTTGAAAGGAAGATTGTATTGGTTTTGATGTGTTGTATGTAATTGTAACATATTTAAAATATGAAGCTTTTTTTTACGGATATCTTAGCAATTCAAATTAATAATTTTTGATAATGAAAAAAAAAGTTGTTTGTCCTGTGGTTGCTTCATTAGCAGGATTTCTTTTTGGTTTTGATATAATGCTTATTTCAGGAGAAGAAAAGAAGCTGCAAGAGCTTTAGAATTCCTCTGATGCTTTTCATCGGTTTAATATTGTTTAGGGGATGATACGGAGTTTGCCAAACATAAATTTAAAAATATTCGTGAGTTTGATAATGTACAGTTTTTAAAATAGGGATGTCTTTACACTAGGTTTTTAGCCTGTGATATTTTAATAAAAAATACTATAAATAATGAAACAAATTTTTGGACTTATTGTAATGCTACTCTGCTTGAGTTATGGAAGTGTAGAAGCGCAAACCAAATCGGCTAATGGCTCTTTATTGGCACCGACTCCGCCAATGGGTTGGATGACTTGGAACTATTTTGCTGATAATTTTAATGAAAAAGACATACGTGAAATGGCAGATGGCATAGTAAGCAGTGGTATGGCGAAAGCCGGTTATGATCATCTGTTTATTGACGACGGATGGCAGGGCGGAAGAGATAATAGAAACAACATTATTCCTGATCCTGTAAAATTCCCTTCGGGTATAAAAGCACTTGCAGATTATGTGCATAGTAAAGGATTGAAATTAGGAATCTATTCGGACGCAGCACCCTTAACCTGCGGGGGCTATACTGCCAGTTTGAATTTTGAAGAACAGGATGCCAAAACTTTTGCTTCTTGGGGGATTGACTATTTGAAATACGATTATTGCGGTGCTCCCGATGATATGGAAATAGCTAAAACACGTTACAAAAAAATGGCGGATGCTTTGCGTCAAAGCGGACGTGATATTGTGCTGGGTATTTGCGAATGGGGTGATCGTAAACCTTGGCTTTGGGGAGGACAGGTTGGAGGTCAGTTATGGCGTACAACTGGTGATGTCAGAGATAAATGGAGAAGTCTTAAGCCAGTTAAAACAGCTAAAGATTTGCATACTGAGGGAGCCGGAATATTAGATATTGTAGATTTTTCACAGGATT
This sequence comes from Flavobacterium undicola, assembly GCF_009909155.2. Classification (GTDB taxonomy): domain Bacteria; phylum Bacteroidota; class Bacteroidia; order Flavobacteriales; family Flavobacteriaceae; genus Flavobacterium; species Flavobacterium undicola. The sequence continues at coordinate 69,169 of NZ_JAAAPM020000020.1, read as the reverse complement.
ACGCATCCTACGCAGGACCTGGACATTGGAATGATATGGATATGCTTGTGGTTGGGCTTTATGGTAAAAAAGGGCCTTCGGGTGATTTTGGTGGGGTTGGATGTACTGTTGCCGAATACCAAAGCCAGATGAGTCTTTGGTCTATGATGAATTCTCCATTGGCAGCATCTAATGATGTTCGGAATATGAATGCCGAAACCAAACGTATTTTATTAAATGATGAGGTAATTGCTATTAATCAGGATGCTTTGGGCAAACAGGCAGTTTGTAAAATCAAGAATGATACTTGGAGTGTATTTGTAAAACCATTGGCAAATGGTGATGCTGCAATCGCAATTGTAAATCGTTCAGAAACCATCCAGATATCAAAAATAAATTTTACTGAATTGGGATTGAATGAAACTTACGAGATCAAAGATTTATGGGAACACAAAGTGATAGGTAAAGGCAAAAAATGGAATGGTAAGGTACAGCGTCATGAAACAAAGATGTTCCGACTGAAGAAAATATAATACACATGTGCTAAAAGAAAAGTTCTGTTATTCTAGCTCTTTTTGCTTTTGTGTTTTGCGTTGCATTTGCTTGGGAAAATGTTACATAGAAAATATAGTATGGTTTCGTTTTTAATTCAATTTCAGAATAAAATCAGCCAGACTGATAGGTGTTTTGGAAAATCAATTCACTTAAAGTTTTCACAAAAAAATCCTAGCGTTCTCTTAAAAAAGCATCTAAACGGAATAAAAGGGAAATAGAAATGCTAAAAAAGGCTTCTGTTTTTTGAATATTGAGGTAACATCAGTGCAATTGATGTAACGTATTTATAACTATAACGAAATAGATTTTCGTCTTTTTTTGGGGTAAGCTACTGAAATCAGGTGTTTTATAGGAGGGAGTGGTTTTGTAGAAGGAGTTGTAAGTAATTGTTACATATTTAAAATACAAAGCTTTTTTTTACGAATATATTAGTAATTCAATTTAATAATTTTTTATAATGAAAAAAATAGTTGTTTGGTCTGTGATTGCTTCATTAGCAGGATTCCTTTTTGGATTTGATACAGTCGTTATTTCAGGAGCTGATAAAAAGCTACAAGAGCTTTGGAATTCCTCTGATGCTTTTCATGGAACTGTAGTAATGGGAATGGCTTTATGGGGTACTGTTTTTGGAGCCATATTCGGTGGGATACCAACGAATAAAATAGGAAGAAAGAAAACATTGTTATGGATAGGGATATTGTTTTTCTTTTCAGCCATTGGTTCTGCCCTGGCAAATAATCCCTATATTTTTGCTGCTTTCAGATTTGTTGGAGGTCTTGGTGTAGGAGCATCTACAATTGCAGCTCCAGCCTATATTTCTGAAATAGCGCCTGCAAAAGACAGAGGGAAATTGGTTGCTTTTTACCAATTTAATATTGTTTTAGGAATTTTGATGGCGTTCCTTTCTAACTATTTGTTGAGAAATACGGGTGAGAATTCCTGGAGATGGATGATGGGAGTACAAGCTTTCCCTTCCCTTATTTATACGCTGTTCATTTTTACTATACCAAAGAGCCCAAGATGGTTGTTGTCTAAATCCAGAAATGAGGAGGCTAAGAAGGTATTGATATTAATGGGACAGGAAGCAGAGTATGAACAAATGAAAAAGGAGATTGAACTCGATAATAACAATGCTGCTCTGGCAAACGATAATATCTTCCTGAAAAAATACCGTACCCCTTTAATCTTAGCCTTTCTGATTGCCTTTTTCAATCAATTGTCAGGAATTAATGCATTCTTATACTATTCGCCAAGAATTTTTCAGGAAGCAGGCTTGGGAGAAAGTACCGCTTTGTTAAGCAGTATAGGAATTGGAGCCACCAATCTGGTTTTTACGTTAATTGGTGTTTCCCTGATTGACAGATTGGGTAGAAAAGTATTAATGTACATCGGTTCAGTGGGCTATATTATTTCACTGAGTCTTGTTGCCATGGCTTTCTTTTTGAAATGGCAGGGAATCGCTGTTCCGACATTCTTGTTTTTGTTTATTGCTTCCCACGCCATTGGACAGGGTGCTGTAATCTGGGTTTTCATTTCAGAAATTTTCCCGAATCATCTTAGGGCATCCGGACAGGCTTTTGGTAGTACGACCCACTGGATTTTGGCAGCTATAATTCCATCGTTGATTCCGTTTTTATTTTCTACGATAGGTCCCGGAGTGGTGTTTTTGTTCTTTGCTGTAATGATGGTTTTCCAACTCTTGTTTGTTGCGTTTTTAATGCCGGAAACTAAAGGAATTTCTTTAGAAGAATTAAGTAAAAAATTAATAAAACAATAAAGTCATGATTGAAATTAATAAAAAGAGCTACTTCAGATTAGTGTGTAGCGCAATAGGATTTCTGGTTTTGTTTGGATGTAAACAAACTCCGTTTGCAGATAAAAAAGAGTATTCAAATGAAGAACTGTACAGACCAAATTTTCATTTTACACCTAAAAAAGCTTGGATGAATGATCCTAACGGGATGTTTTATTACAACGGCTACTATCATCTTTATTTTCAATATTATCCGGATTCAACAGTTTGGGGACCGATGCATTGGGGACATGCGATAAGTACTGATATGGTGACTTGGACAGAAAAACCAATTGCTATTTATCCGGATGAAAAAGGATATATTTTTTCAGGAAGTGCAGTGGTTGATTTAAAAAACACTTCCGGTTTTGGGAGTCTGAAAAATCCACCTATCGTAGCGATGTTTACCTATCATAATCCTGAGAAGGAGAAAGCCAATGCGCCAGGAGTACAATCTCAGGGAATCGCTTATTCGTTAAATGAAGGCCTGACTTGGACTAAATATAAAAATAACCCAGTGATTGAGTTTCCGAGTAAAAAAGATTTTAGAGATCCAAAAATGACCTGGGATAATATTCATAAACAATGGCTGATGGTTCTGGCTGCTGGGAATAAAACGATGTTTTATGCTTCAAAAAACCTAAAAGATTGGGAACTGCTTTCTGATTTTGGTGAAAATATTGGTGCTCACGGAGGTGTTTGGGAATGTCCTGATTTCTTCCCGCTGCTTGTAGAAGGTTCAGATGAATACAAATGGGTGCTTTTACTGAGTATCAATCCGGGAGGACCTAATGGCGGGTCGGCTACGCAATATTTTGTCGGAGATTTTGACGGTAAGACATTTAAACTGGATGAATCTTTTTCTAAAGACATAAATCAGAAAAAAGGCTTATGGATAGATTATGGAAGAGATAATTATGCTGGGGTTACCTGGTCTAATATTTCAGAAACCGATGGTAGAAAGTTGTTTATGGGTTGGATGTCCAATTGGGAATATGCCCAAAAAGTTCCAACTCAAAAATGGAGAAGCAGTATGACTATGCCAAGAGAATTAAAACTGATTAAAGAGGATAATCATTACAGGGTTTCTTCTCAGCCGGTTAGGGAATTACAAAATTATGTAGCAAAGACCATCAAAAAAGAAACACTTAAAATTAAGGATAAAAAAACAGTCTTAATTGATAAATCGCTGGTTGATTTAACAAAGTTAGACATTCAGTTTACTTTGAAGAACTTGAAGAAAGATGTCTATACATTTTCACTGTCTAATGGTTCCAATAATACCATAAGCTTCGGTATCAATAAAAAAGAGAATTACTTTTTTATTGACAGAAAAAAATCAGGGGATTTGTCTTTTTCAGATGTTTTTGCAAAGCAAATTTCTAAAGCGCCTATTACAAAGGATTTTGATAAAATTGACGTAAGAGTTATCGTTGATAAAACGTCAATTGAAGTCTTTTATAATAATGGAAAAACAGTAATGACAGAAATATTTTTTCCGGAAAAACCAATGGAAACATTTGCTGTTACCAAGGAAAATTTCGACTTCACCATCGAAAACTTAACAATTAACCAATTAAATTTTAACTAAACTATCTAAATTATGAAACGAAAAATCATTCTTTACTTAATTCTAATGGGGTCCTTTTTTTCACTTACGGCCCAAAACATAGGAATAAAAGGAACTGTAACTTCTTCCGAAGACGGAATGTCGTTACCTGGAGTATCTGTTTTGGTCTCCGGAACTAATAAGGGGGTTACAACTGATCTTGATGGTCATTATGAACTTAAAAATGTAGATGCAAAAGCAACTTTGACTTTTAGCTATGTAGGTTTCACCAATCAAACTGTGCAAGTAAATGGACAAGAAACGATTAATGTTGTTTTGAAAACAGAATCGCAACAATTAACTGAAGTTGTTGTAACAGGATATTCTAAAGAACGTAAAGTCGATGTGACCGGTGCTGTTGTTGTTGTTGAAATGAAACCAATCGTGGGTCAAAGTATGAGTTCGGGTAACGCTATGCAGGCTATGCAGGGTAGGGTTGCCGGTTTGTCTATTGAGAAATCAGGAGATCCTAGTGGGACTAGTAGCAAAGTTTTAATTAGAGGGGTAAGTACCTTGGGAAATACAGATCCATTGTATGTAATTGATGGAGTTCCTACGGTAAGACCTGAAGTTTTTGCAAGTTTAAATCCAAGTGCCATAGAGTCGGTTCAGGTATTGAAAGATGCTTCGGCTTCGTCTATTTATGGTTCCAGAGCAGCTAATGGAGTTATCATAGTAACCACAAAGAATGCCTCAAAAGGAGGAGCTATGAGTGTTTCTTATAGTACTAGTGTTTCTGCAATGTCAGAGAAAAAACAAAGATATGATATGCTTAATTCAGTGGATCGTGGAAAAGTTTTATGGCAAGCTTCAGTTAATGATGGAGCGAAACCAGAAGATGGTTATGGAGAAATCTATAATTTTGACTGGAATCAGAATTTGAGTAAGCCGGTTTTAAATAGTGTGTCGGTTAAGCCTTATGTTGGGGGTAATACTAATGTTCCTGCAGGTGATACTAATTGGCAGGATGTAGTGTATAAAACAGGGTTTGTTGTCAATAATGATTTGTCTGTTTCCGGAGGTTCAGATAAAATGAATGCGATGTTGAATTTAGGGTATTTAGACAATACAGGAATGTTGAGATACACGAATTATGAAAGATATACTGCAAGATTAAATACTAATTTTAAATTGTTTAATGATAAGGTTAGATTTGGTGTTAATACACAGTTTACACAGTCTAATGAAAAATTAGCGGCTAATGATGTAGGAAATTCTCCGGTTCCTGCTCTAGCTATTTCATTAGCACCAACAATTCCTGTTTATACAAATTCTGGTGGATATGGAGGACCATTAGGTTCTGGTTATTCTGATAGAAATAACCCTTTGTTGATGCAATTTTTAAACCGATGGGATAATACAAGGAGAGTTTCTTTATATGGAAATGTTTTTACAGAAATAGATCTGATAAAAAATCTTACTTATAGAAATAGTATTGGTATTGATTTTAATGATTTCAGCAGAAAAGACATTGAGCCAATGGTTAGTAATGGATCTGTTAACAGAACTAATAATAGCTTAACTTACGATACCAACAAGTATTCTAGTTTAACGATATCCAATACTTTAAGTTATAATGTAAAACTTTCAAATCATAAAATTGGTGTTGTCGTAGGGGTAGAATCGGTTAAAACAGATTTTAATAGTTTATTAGCCCGTGCAGAGAATTTTGCTGTAGAAACAGAATCGTATTTTGTTTTATCGGCTGCTTCTGGAGCCAGAACATCAAATGGTCTTACAACAGGAAGTAGATTGCTTTCTCAGTTTGGAAAATTAAATTATGCGTTTTCTGATAAATATTTGGCAACTTTTACTATAAGACGAGATGGTTCTTCTCGATTTGGAGCAGATAACAGATATGGTATTTTTCCAGCTGCTACAGTAGGATGGAAAATCAACAATGAAGATTTCTTGAAAAATGTTAAAGCAATTTCGTCATTAAAACTTCGTGCAGGTTATGGTGAGGTAGGAAATCAATCCATTGGAGATTTTGCCAGTTTAGGGTTGTATGAAGCCAGATATGGGGCTAATCAAAATGTTTTTATTCCTGATTTTTTTAATATTTATTATAATGTAGGAACGGCTTATGATTTGGGTGGAATTAATACAGGGAATTTACCATCTGGTTTTGTTTCTATACAAGCGGCCAATTCAGGATTGAAATGGGAATCTACTAAAGAGATAAATGTTGGTTTGGATTTTGCTTTTTTGGATAACAAATTATCAGGTTCGTTTGATTATTTTACCAGAAAAACAGACGGGATATTAATTAAACCACCAGTTGCTTCAGTTTTAGGAGAAGGACAACAGCGTTTTGTGAATGGAGCATCTACTTCGAATAAAGGTTGGGAATTAGTTTTAGGATACTCAGATACTTTAGAGAATGGATTGAATTTTAATGTTACCACTAACTTTGGTGCTACTAAAAACAAAATAACAGCATTACCTGAAGAAGTGAGAACAGCTTATCCGGGAACAGCAGCTAATTCTATCGTTGGTCATTCCCAGTTTGAAGTTTTTGGATACAAAACCGATGGTTTGTTCCAATCGCAAGCAGATATTGATTCTCATGCTACACAAGTAGCTCCTAGATTAGGAGGCATTAAATATGTGGATATTAGTGGTCTTAATGGAGTTCCTGATGGAAAAATAGATTCTAATGACAGAACTTTTATAGGTTCAACACAACCAAAATTAGAATATGGTATTAATATTAGTTTGGCTTATAAAAATATGGATATGTCCATCTTTGGTTCAGGAGTGACAGGAAGAAAAGGAGTTGATCCTTATATTTATTGGAATAATTTTGTTCAAGGTAGAGAAAATGCGGGTCCAGGAACGCTTAATGCTTGGACACCAACAAATACCAATACTGATGTTCCGTCTCTTTCATTGGCACATAATGACAATCAGATGTCAGAATATTTTTTAAGAAACAATTCTTATTTCAAAGTTAGAAACATACAAATCGGGTATTCACTACCAGAAAGTATAACTGAAAAAACTGGTTTCATCACTCGTTGTAGAATATACGCCCAAGGGGAGAACTTATTTTGGTTAACTCCAAAAGGATATATAGGTTCTGATCCGGAACGTACAAACATAAATAGAATACCAGTGCCTACTACATTCTCATTAGGTGTAAACTTAAACTTTTAATTAATTCCCATGAAAAAATATAATAAAATAGTTATTAGCTTTTTGTCAATTTTATTTTTGGCATCATGTAGCTCAGATTTTTTAGATTATGAACCTAAAGGAGTATTGACACCAGATCAAGTTGCTACTTTAGCCAATGCGGATGCTCTTGTTAATGCTGCCTATGCTGCTATTGGAAATGATGAAATGATTGGACCTATTACAAGTCAATGGGTTTATGGTAGTGTGCGTTCTGACGATGCCTACAAAGGTGGAGGAGGTCGATCAGATGTTGATGTGATTGATACCTATGAACAATACAATACTACTATTGCTGATTATGGAGACTGGATGCTTCCTAGAACCTGGACAAATCATTATAAAGCGATTTCCAGAGCTAATTTTGCTCTATCTGTAATCAATGCTATTCCGGATGCAGATTATCCGTTAAAGAAAACCAGACAGGCAGAATTACGTTTTTTAAGAGCTCACTCTTATTTTATGTTGAAGTTATTATTTAATAAAGTTCCGTTTATTACAGAAGATCTTACTAAGGAGCAAATTTTGAAAACTTCAAATGATTTATCTTCAGATGCATTATGGAATAAAATTGCCGAAGATTTTATTTTTGCACATGATAATTTACCTCCTTCACAAGATCAAGTGGGTAGAGCTGATAAAAATGCTGCATCGGCTTATTTAGCAAAACTGAGATTGTATCAAGCGTATGAACAAAATGCGGATCACCAAGTTACAGGAATTAATGCTGCCAGATTGCAGGAAGTTATCAACTATGCTAACGAGGTAACGGGAAGTTTAGAGCCTGATTACGGTTTCAATTTCTTAGATGGTCATGACAATGGACCAGAATCTATTTGGGCTGTTCAATTTTCTATCAATGATGGAACTAATACAGGAAGAGTAAGTTTTGTTACAGGATTGAATTCACCTCATGGAACCCCTCTTTATGGATGTTGTGGTTTTCACCTGGCGAGTCAAAATATGGTGAATGCTTTCAAAACTGATCCTGTTACAGGTTTACCGTTATTGGATACTTTTAATACTTCAGATATTTATACTGCAGTAGATGGTAGTGGTAAATCATCATTAACCGCAGGAGTAACACTTGATCCAAGAATTGATCATACAGTAGGAATTCCTGGAAGACCATTTAAATATAAAAATACGCTGAAAACATCAGGAGATATGGTTTATAACTTTAGCTGGGCTAGAGATCCTGGAGTTTATGGTTTCTTTGGTAATATGAAAGAGCAACAATCGCCAGACTGTTCTTGTTACGTTAAAAACGGACCTTTCGTAGGTACTTCTAAAAACGTGGATTTTATCAGATATGCAGATGTATTATTGTTCAAAGCAGAAGCATTAATTCAATTGAATAGACAAGATGAGGCACTACCAATTATTAATCAAATAAGAGCAAGAGCGGCAGCCAGTACAGCAATGCCATTGGCGGCAGGAGCTTCAAATGTTTATAAAATGGGGCAATATCTTTCTTTTCCTGATAAAGCCTATGCTTTGAAAGCACTTAAATTTGAAAGAAGATTGGAGTTTGGAATGGAAGGACCTCGCTTTTTTGACCTTGTTAGATGGGGGGAAGCTGAGCAAGTTTTAAATGCTTATCTTGCTGTTGAAAAAAATCCAAATAGAGCTAATAAAAGTTTCCTTTCAAGTGCTCATTTTACAGCTGGTAGAGATGAGTATTATCCAATACCTCAAAGGGAAATTGATTTTACTGGAGGATTATACAAACAAAATCCTAAGTATTAAAAATAAGGTTAATAATGGTTGTTTAAATTAGTTGAATCAGATTAAGGGCGAGTTTCTACTTGCCCTTAGCTGTTTCTTAATTTTGAATCTAAATAGGTGTTGAATGTGCTTTGTTTAGAAGGTGTTTTAGTTGATTTCAATGGAATAACACATCATGCACATTAAAAACATTCAAAAAAAATCAGCGTTTTAAAAACAAGAATTATGAAAAAGGAAAGAGTAAAATATTTGAATAGAATCATGTTTTTTTGTGGTTTTGTGTTAGGTATAGCTGATGTATCAGCACAAACAATCATTCCTATCTCCACCGAAAATAATGTGTTATTGATGCAAACAGACAATAACAATAGATTGAGAACGGTGTATTTTGGGAAACCGCTTGAAAACGAAAGTGAGTATAAGGCTGTTGCTGCAAATTATAATTATGATGAATCCAATGCTGGAATTTATAATTCGGCGTACACTCCTGCGGGGACTTGGAATCTTTCTGAGCCTGCGATTCAGGTAAAACATGCTGATGGAAATCCGTCGTTGGAGTTGAAGTATGTGAGTCATAAAAAAGAAAAAATAGATGCCAATACTACGATTACCAGTATTCTTTTGAAAGATCCTGCTTATCCGTTTGAGGTGACTTTGTTTTATAAAGTTTGGGAAAAAGAAAATATAATCGAGCAATGGACCGAAATAAAACACAAAGAGAAAAAACCGGTGGTATTGCAAAAATATGCTTCGGCTAATTTATACTTTGCCAATAAAGATTTTTATCTGACTAGTTTTCAAGGAGAATATCTAAAAGAAATGCAGCCTGCTGAAACCAAACTTTTACAAGGAATAAGAACGGTGGATTCTAAATTGGGGACCAGAGCGATGTTGTTACAAACGCCTAATTTTATAGTTTCATTTGGCAAACCAGCTTCAGAAAATGAAGGAACTGTTATGTTAGGACAGTTGGCATGGAGTAGTAATTTTAAATTAGATTTCGAAATTGATTCCCATAAAAATCTTCGTCTTATTGCGGGAATCAACCCGTTTGCTTCTGAATATGCATTGGCACCAAACGAAACTTTTAAGACACCTTCTTTAATTTATGCTTTATCGAATAATGGTACAGGGGAAGCCAGTAGAAATTTACACAATTGGGCCAGAAAATATAGGATATTGGATGGTCAGGGAGAGCGCCTTACTTTATTGAACAATTGGGAGGCGACCTATTTTGATTTTGATGAAAATAAAATAAAAGCCTTATTTAAAGACGCTAAAGATTTGGGTGTCGATATGTTTTTATTGGATGATGGCTGGTTTGGCAATAAATATCCACGAAATAATGACGATGCAGGATTGGGAGACTGGCAGGAAAATAAAAAGAAGCTGCCAAGCGGACTGGGTTATTTGGTGAAAGAAGCTCAAAAAGAAGGAGTTAAATTTGGTATTTGGATTGAACCTGAAATGGTAAATCCAAGAAGTGAATTGTATGAAAAACATTTGGATTGGGTAATACGACAACCGGAAAGACCTGAAATCTATTATAGAAATCAGTTGGTGCTGGATTTGTCGAATCCAGAAGTTCAGGATTTTGTTTTTGGCATCGTGGATGATTTGTTTGTGAAAAATCCCGAATTGGCTTTCATCAAATGGGATTGTAATGCGGTTATTTATAACGCGTATTCGGCTTATCTACATAAAAAAGGAATTCCTCAGTCTAATCTGTATGTAGATTATATTAAAGGATTGTATAAAGTACTGCAACGCATTCGTGCCAAATATCCAAAAGTTCCCATGATGTTGTGCTCGGGTGGTGGTGGTCGTGGTGATTATGAATTTTTGAAATATTTCACCGAGTTTTGGCCAAGTGATGACACCGAGCCTGTAGAGCGCATATTTCTGCAATGGGATTATTCGTACTTCTTTCCTTCTATCGCGACAGATAATCACGTTACCGATTGGGGAAAACAGCCTCTGAAATTTAGAGTGGACGTGGCCAGTATGGGTAAATTAGGGTTCGATATTGTAGCTGGAAAATTAGATGCCAATGACAAAATATTTTGTAAACAAGCCATCAGTAATTATAACACATTCAAAGATATCGTATGGCATGGCGATATGTTTCGTTTGGTTAATCCGCATGAAAATGATATTGCGGCATTGATGTATGTAAATGAAAATAAAAGTAAAGCCGTTGTTTTTAACTATTTGGTGAACAACAGATTTAGCATTACAGCGACTAAACGACCGGTAGTTTTTAATGGTTTGGATCCAAAGAAAAAATATACGGTAAAAGAAATTAACCTGTATCCGGGAGTAACTTCAACACTTGTTGCTGACAGGGTGTTTACGGGGGATTTTTTAATGAAAGCGGGGTTCAATTCCAATGTTACTTTACAAAGAACAAGTGTGGTGTTAGAAATCAATGAGGTGAAATAATTTAGAGTTTAAAATTTTAGAAAAAATGAATAAAAAAAAATCATTAAACGTTGTTTGCTTCGGCGAGGTTTTATGGGATCTTTTTCCGACGCATAAAAAAATAGGCGGTGCTCCTTTGAATGTTGCGCTTCGAATGAATTCTTTAGGGGTAAAAACAACGATGATAAGCCGTGTTGGTGCTGATGAAGACGGAAATGGAATTCTGTCTTTTGTAAATGAACAAGGTGTCAGCTCCGATGCTATTCAAGTAGGTGCAGATTATAATACAGGAGTGGTTCATGTAATGGTTAATGATAAAGGAAATGCTTCTTATGACATTCACTATCCCTCTTCCTGGGATAAAATTGTGCCGACAAAAGAAATGGATAAAAAAGTTTCGGCAGCAGATGCCTTTGTTTTTGGAAGTTTGATTTGCCGTGATGAGGTTTCCAGATCGACGCTGTATGGTCTTTTGGACAAGGCAAAATATAAAGTTTTGGATGCCAATTTGAGAGCGCCATATTATACGGCAGAAGTGCTTCTTGAATTAATGTCTAAGGCTGATTTTATTAAGCTTAATGATGAAGAACTACATGAGATAAGCCAATTGTTAGAATCACCGTATCATTCTTTTGAACAGAACATTAAATTCATTGCTGAAAAAACAAATACAAAACATGTTTGTGTAACCAAAGGTGCTTTTGGGGCAGTTTTGTATTACAATGATAAGTTTTATTACAACAGTGGTTATTTTATAAAAGTGGTGGATACCGTTGGAGCTGGGGATTCTTTTCTGGCATCTTTGATTGTGAGATTGTTGAGAGGTAAATCGCCGCAAAAATCCTTGAACTATGCCTGTGCCATTGGTGCATTAGTGGCAGGTCACGAAGGAGCCAATCCTAAGATTTCCGACAAAGAAATCAAAAAGTTTATGATGGTTTAATTATCAATAGACTGCAATGGTAGATTATACCATTGCAGTCTATTGATAATTGCACACATTTATATAACCTACTCTTTAAAAAAAAATGTTAAGAAAAATATATTATAGCTGTCTGATAATTAGTCTTTTTATTTTGGGTTCTTGTAATCCATATACTAAAAATAAGGGTAAAATTTCTATTGGGTTTTCTCAAAGTATTTCTGAAGAAGATAGTTGGAGAAAATCTATGGATAATACAATGAAGGTAGAGGCTTCATTACATCCCGAAGTAGATTTGACCATTTATAATGCCAATAATAGTACCCAAAAGCAAATTAGTGATATTGAAAAAATGATTGATAATCATTTAGATGTTATTATTGTTGCTCCATATGGTTCGGATTCTATAGTTCCTGTTATAGAGAAAGCACATAAAAAAGGAATTCCAGTTATTATTGTAGATCGAAAAGTAAACACATCCAATTATACTGCTTTTTTAGGGGCTGATAATGTCGAAGTAGGTCGAATAGCGGGGAAATATATTGTTTATAAATCTAAGGCTCGTGAGAATATACTTGAAATCAAAGCAACAACAGATATTTCGCCAGGATTGGAGCGAAGTTTGGGGTTTAAGCAAATTATAGATCAATATCCTAATATTAAAAAAACAAGTATAACAGCAGAAAATTTGAGTTCGCTAAATGATAAATTTAGTAAGGCTTTAGATAGTTTGCCAAAAATAGATTATGTTTTTGCTTTTAATGATATTATTGCTCTTCAAGTATGGGAAGTTGCTAAACAAAAAGGAAAAGAAAAGAATATAAAATTTATTGGAATAGATGGACTTAATGGTCCAAATGGAGGTATTCAGGCGGTTAAAGACGGTAAGTTAACTGCAACTATCTTATATCCAACTGGTGGTAGTGAAGCTATAAAGCTGGCTCTTAAAATAGCAAACAAAGAAGTAGTCCCTAAAAATAATAAATTAGCCACGGTATTGATTGATTCATTAAATGCAGATATAATGAGCAATCAATTTGATAAAATATCCCAACAGCAATCAAATATTGAGACACAGCTAAATGTTATTGATAATCAGGAAAAAAAATATATAACACTATATAATTTAATGAAATTATTGGTTTTTTTTTCAGTAACTATTTTCTGTTTGGCTCTTTTTAGTGCGTACTCTATAATTTCCATTAGGAAAAAGAAAAGACAATTAGAAATAACAAATAAAAAAGTAACTAATCAACGCCAACAAATTGAAAAATTCGCTGAAAAACTTAAGATTAGTAACGAAGGGAAAATAAATTTTTTCACGGGGATATCACATGAATTTAAAACTCCATTGACTTTAATATTGAGTTGTGTAGAATCCTTGAATGATGAGTTGAAAAACAAAAGTCATTATGTTAAGAAGGATTTAGATATTATGTATAATAATTCGATGCGACTGCTGAGATTGATTAATCAACTTTTAGATTTTCGAAAAATCGAAAATGAGAAATTCAATATTAAAGTATCCAAAACGAACCTTTGGGGTTTTTCTAAAAATTTGTTTAAGGAGTTTGAACGTGAGGCAACAAAAAGAAATATCAAGTATACGATTACAACAAATGATGAAAATCTGGATGTTTATTTAGATAAAAATTTGATGGACAAAGTGTATTATAATTTATTGTCTAACAGTTTTAAATTTACTCCAAATGGTGGAACTATTGGAATAATTATAAACAAAAAAGCCAAAAAAAATCTAGTTGAAATTATCTTTAAAGATTCGGGAATTGGGATCCCTGAAAATGAAATAATCGAATTATTTAATCCTTTTTTTAAAGGCTCAAATAATTATAAAAATGGTTCAGGCATTGGGTTAAATCTATCAAAGACTTTTATCGATTTGCATAAAGGTTCTATCGAAGTTAAATCAGGTATAGGGACTGAATTTATAATATTGTTACAATTAGGTACGGATCATTTTAATAAGAAACAAATTATTAGTGATTCAGACTATAATGATGAAAATCAGGAGGAAAAATATAATATAGAATCAGTAGAAGTCACTAAGGAAATAGAAGAGGTATCCGATAAAAAACATTCAATTTTGATAATTGAAGATAATATAGAGCTCCTTGAGTTTATTGCTGCAAAATTGAATAGTGATTATAATGTATTTAAATCTGATGGTAAGAATTCTATTGAAACGGCTTTAGAGATAATGCCAGATATTATTTTGTGCGATTTGAATTTACCTGAAAAAAATGGTTTCGAAATATGTGACATATTGAAGAAGAATATATTAACATCTCATATTCCAACGATTATTTTGACAGCCTTAGATGATCAAGATACTTATATTAGATCATTAGAAGCAGGTGCTGATTTATTCTTAACAAAACCATTTAATCTTAAAGTATTAAAAGAATCTATAAAAGGTTTGTTGTATAACCGAGAGAAGTTAAGATATTATTATAATAATATTGATGAATCAGAAGTAAACTCTCTAAGTGTAATAGAAAAAGTATTTTTAAATAAAATAGACGTCTTATTAGAAAAAAACATTGATAATTCTTCTTTCTCTGTTGAAGAATTGGCTAGTTGTTTAAACATTTCAAGAGTTCAACTGTATAGAAAAGTAAAAGCCGTTTTAGGTATTGGAATTAGTGATTACATCAATAATTATAGATTAGAAAAAGCAAAAGAATTAATGAAAACTACCTCATTAAATATTTCTGAAATTGCTTATTCTTGTGGTTTTGCTTCACCAAATTATTTCTCTACAACTTTTAAAAATAAGTATTCCATCTCTCCAAAAGACTTTAGAAACAATATTTAATGTAAAAAGAATGTAACATTTTTATAGAAAGTATAATTTTAACCCTTTTTTATTGCTGTGTAATTAATGAAATAACAGCTTAAGTTCTTGTTTCATAAAGAAATATGTTTATTTTTTATTGATGTAACAATACTTAAATCCTTCTCAGGTATACTGTTCTAATTTTATATAAAACAAATATAAAATGAAAAAGTATACTACTATTATTCTGTTATCATTGTTGGTTTTAGGATGTGGTTCGAAAAAACACGCAGACGATACTACACCGCCACCAACAACAAATGAAACCGCTGAACTTATATCTTTTAAGTTTAATGAGTCATCTGGTCAAACAATTAACGAAACAAAAACCAATGCTACTTTTAGTATAAATGGACCTTCAGGTTCAGCTGAGCGTATTACTGGTGTTGAAGGCAAAGCGTTGAGAGTTAATGGTTTTTATGGATGGGCAACTGGCAAAATAAATGTTAGTTATCCAACCAATAAAGTTTGTGTGACTGCTTGGGTTGCTCCATCAGCTTTTCCTGTACAAAGAAAGGATTTAGATCAATTGTCTGAAAACACAAACGCTTCGTTGTTTTCAAATGTAAATACCACTACTAATGCCGGTGTTGCTTTAGGGATAGATCAATATGGTAGAATAATTGGGCAATTTAAAGTGGGTACAGCAATAGTTACTATTATTTCAGACCAACAAATTGAACTTAAAAAGTGGAGTTTTGTTTCTTTAAATATAAATGGGCTGTCAGGTTTAGCTTCGTTGTATTTAAATGGTGCTAAAGTTAAAGCCATTGCTTTTACATCAGGGAATATTGTCTGGGATAATAATGCAACTATTTATATAGGAAAAGAATCAAAAATTAAAACTATTGCAGGTTTTGATACTAATGGTTTAACAGGAGCTATTGATCAGGTTTCTTTATGGGGTAAAGATTTAACCGATGCAGAAATTCTAACTCAATATAATAAAGTAAGTCCTTCAATTCCAAATCTTAAAATTCCAATTGAAACTAGATTTGCAGATGATATTCACAGACCTAAATATCATTTACTTCCTTCATCAGCCTGGACAAATGAATCCCACGGACTGTTATATATTGATAATAAATACCATTTATTCAGTCAAAGAAATTACAATGGCCCTTACTTAGAACATATCAATTGGGGACATTATGTGAGTAGTGATTTAGTAAGCTGGGAAGAGAAAACACAGGTGTTGTGGCCACAGCCTGGATTTGATGAAGTAGGTATTTGGTCTGGTCATGCGGTAATTAAAAACGGACAACCTTATATTTTTTATACTGGTGTAAATAAAGCCAAAGCAGGAATTGGATTAGCGACTTCTTCTGCTCCTTATGATTCTTGGACAAAAAATGGCGCTCCAATTATTTCCAGTGTGCCTTCAAATATAGCGAATGCCGATTTTAGAGATCCATTTGTATTTCAACACAATTCAGATTGGTACATGATGGTTGGTACAGGATTAAGAACCGGAACAGCAAGAGGAGGATTGTTTTTATATAAGTCTATATCGACTGATTTTAAGCAATGGAGTCAACAGGGTACTATGTTAGAAGGAGATCCTTCGGCAGATGGAACAGGTGATTTTTGGGAAATGCCTGTCTATTATAATTTTGGTGCTAAGTCAATTGTTTTGATTAATAAATTACCAAATGCAAATGCATTGTATTGGACAGGTAGTTTTGATGGGGCAAAATTCATTAGAGATAATGTTGTGCCTGAACGTTTAGAGGTTATTAATCAGCTTTTGTCTCCATCAATACATCCTGATGCAAATGGAAATTTAACTGCAATTGGAATTGTTCCTGATGGAGTCAATTCTGCTAAACACAAACAGCAGGGTTGGGCGCATGTTTTTAGTTTACCTCGCGTTTGGACATTGGTTAATAATAAAATTAAGCAAGTACCTCATCCTAATTTACTACAACTTAGAGGTACTTCAAAAAACTTTACCAATGTTTCTTTTGATCA
Source organism: Flavobacterium undicola (assembly GCF_009909155.2). GTDB lineage: Bacteria > Bacteroidota > Bacteroidia > Flavobacteriales > Flavobacteriaceae > Flavobacterium > Flavobacterium undicola. The sequence continues at coordinate 52,158 of NZ_JAAAPM020000020.1, read as the reverse complement.
AAATAGTTCAAATGTTTTAAATGGAGCTAGTGGTACTCAATATGAAATTGTGGCAACTATAAATCCTGGTACTACAACTAAAGTAGGTTTTTCGTTAAATAAAAACTTAGCTATTGGAGAACAAACTCTTATTTACTATGATATGGTTTCTAAAAGTTTTGTTGTAGATAGGAGTAAATCTTCCATTTTACCAGATGTACCAACTTCAAATCAATCTTCAAATTATGAATTGCCAGCAGGAGATATTAGATGGAGAATTTTTGTAGATGCTTCTATCATTGAAGTCTTTGTTAATGAGGAATTGGCTTTTGCAACCCGATCTTTTCCTTCAGCAGGAAGCAATCAAATTGATTTGTATGCTCAAGGAGGAACCGCGATTGCGACAGACTTAAAAATTTATAATATTCAAGGTGGTGGTACTGCATCTGTTTCTAAAAATGTTGAATCAAAAGAGGATACAATCCATCCTGTTGTTTATCCAAATCCTTCCAGTGAGAATTTTAATTTCAAATTTTATAACATAGAGAAAACTACCGCAGTTGCTGCTTATGTTTTTGATATTAATGGATTTCCAGTTAAAAAAATTGAAAAACTAATAGACAGTGAAAATCCTATAGTTAACTGGAATGGTTATATGGATAATGGTATGAAAGCTAGAGAAGGGGTTTATATAATAAAAGGCTTTGTAGAGAATGATTTGTTTGACGCTAAAATAATTATAAAATAGATATGGAAAAATTTAGAAAAATATTCAAGATTGAATTAATGATGCTGTTTGTAGTTTTCTTGCTAAGTAACAGCCTACAATCTCAGACTGATGAGATAAAGGAAGAGTTTAGACCAAAATTACATTTCACCCCCGAAAAAAATTGGATCAATGATCCTAATGGAATGTTTTATTATGATGGAGAATACCATTTGTTTTATCAATACAATCCTTATGGTACTAAATGGGGACATATGAGTTGGGGACATGCGGTAAGTACTGATTTAATAAAATGGAATCATTTGCCAGTAGCTCTTGAAGAAGAAAATGGAGTGATGATTTTCTCCGGTTCAGCAGTAGTGGATTGGAATAACTCCAGTGGTTTTGGATCTGGATCAAAACCACCCATTGTGGCAATTTATACAAGTTATGATGCTAAAACAGGATTTCAACATCAAAGTATTGCCTATAGTAATGATAAGGGAAGAACATTTACGAAATATAAAGGGAATCCAGTTTTGAATATCAATAGTAAAGAGTTTAGAGATCCAAAAGTTTTTTGGTATGAGCCAGAACAAAAATGGATTATGACTCTTGCTTTATCCACTGAACATAAAATACAATTTTATAGTTCTAAAAATTTAAAAGACTGGAATTTAATGAGTGAATTTGGGCCTAAAGGAGTAATTACCGGAGTGTGGGAATGTCCGGACTTATTTACATTGAAATATAAAGGAAAAACAAAATGGGTTTTAGGAGTTAATTTAGGAAGCGGTAGTATCGCTGGTGGATCTGGATTACAATATTTCATTGGAGAATTTGATGGAAAAAACTTCGTTGCTGATCAATCCGTTTCAGGAAAAAGTAATGAGGTGAACTATATCGATTATGGAAAAGATTTCTATGCTGCTGTAACATGGAATGGAGCACCAGATAAAAAGGGAACTAAAACATGGTTAGGCTGGATGAATAATTGGCAATACGCTAATGAAATTCCAACGAATGGCTGGAGAGGTTCTATGTCTTTACCAAGAAAATTAATCTTAGATAAAGAACAGGGAAAGTATATTATCAGGCAAGAAGCTGTTCAATCAGTTGAAAATTATATTAAATCAAAAACTAATCTTAAAGGAGAAACTTTAGCCAGAGTCAATCAAAAAATTGAAGAACTAGATTTAAAAGAATTGACATTTGAAATGACTTATGAATTTGAACCTAGTAAAATAAATGGTCATTTAGAATTTGAAATACTAAATAATGACAAAAGTCTCTTTCAATTAACTTTTAATAAAAGCACAAATGAATTTGTTGTAAAAAGAGTAGACAACAAACTAAAAGATGAATTTCAATCCACCCAAAAAATTACACTTTCAAATAATGCGGATAAATGTATTAATGTCCGATTGTTTTTGGATAAAAATTCTGTTGAAGTTTTTATAAATGATGGAAGATATGTCTTTACGAATGTAATATTCCCTAAAGATTTTAATACTAAAATTCATTTCAGTTCAATTGATGATTCAATGTCTAAAATGAAGACAATTACAATATCAAAATATTAAAATTTTATCCAAAGCTAGTCAGTTGAATTTGAATCAGTCAATAAATTATTAGTTAAAAAACACTTTCTGCAATTTCTCTGCAATTAAATTAAGCGATTCATTTTTTTTATATAAAAGTTCAAGTTTAAAAACTGTAATTATAGGTTACGATTTTAAACTTTTTCTCTAAAAATAAAAATTAAGCAGCTGTAAATCAGGTGTTTTTGAGCGATGTAACTAATTTGTATGTATATGTAACAATACAGAATGATTGAATTTTAACTTGAATCTAACTTTGGATAGAAATAAAAAATTATAGGTTATGAATAAAAAAATAATGAGTTGGTCAATCGTTGCGTCATTCGCAGGATTCCTGTTTGGTTTTGATACCGTAGTAATTTCTGGTGCAGATAAAGCACTTCAAATATTATGGGATTCCAGTGATTTCTTTCACGGTTCGGTAGTTATGGCAATGGCATTATGGGGTACTGTTATAGGAGCCATATTTGGAGGAATTCCAACTAATAAAATAGGAAGAAAATCAACATTATTAATAATTGGGGTTTTGTTTTCAATATCAGCTTTAGGATCTTCTTTAGCAAATGGACCATGGGTATTTGCTTTTTTTAGATTCATAGGTGGTCTGGGTATTGGAGCATCAACTATTGCTGCACCTGCTTATATATCTGAAATTGCCCCTGCAAAAGATAGAGGACGATTAGTAGGTCTTTACCAATTTAATATCGTGTTTGGTATTCTTAGTGCTTTTTTATCAAATTATCTTTTGAGTGATATTGGAGAAAACGCATGGAGATGGATGCTTGGAATTCAGGTTTTTCCATCAATAGTTTATACCATATTGGTTTTTTATATACCTGAAAGTCCAAGATGGTTACTAACACAATCCAGAACGGATGAAGCAAGGGTAATTTTGGATAAGATAAATAGTAAAGAAGATGTTCAAAGTGTAATTGACAATGTGCATGAAGACAATAAAAATAATTCTTCAGATGAAAATATCTTTATGAAGAAATATCGTTTTCCATTAATCTTAGTTTTTTTAATTGCAGCATTCAATCAATTATCGGGTATAAATGCTTTCTTATATTATGCCCCAAGGATTTTTGGAGAAGCTGGTTTAGGAGCTAAAACAGCACTTTTGAGCAGTATCGGTATTGGCTTCATTAATTTAATATTCACGCTAATAGGTGTTTATTTAATAGACAGATTAGGAAGACGTAAATTAATGATTTTTGGATCATTAGGTTACATTTTTTCTTTAGCAATGGTAGCCGTTTCATTTTATTTAAGTTGGACAGGAATGGCAGTTCCAATGTTTTTATTCGTTTTTATAGCCTCTCATGCTATAGGACAGGGAGCTGTAATATGGGTTTTTATATCCGAAATTTTCCCAAACCATTTAAGAGCATCAGGACAGTCTTTTGGAAGTTCAGTTCATTGGGTGCTGGCAGCAATAATTCCATCAATGGTTCCAATCCTTTTTTCAAATTTTGGAGTTGGAAATGTGTTTAGCTTTTTTGCTGTTATGATGGTCTTTCAACTTGTTTTTGTATTGTTTATGATGCCTGAAACCAAAGGTATTTCTTTAGAAAACATGAATGCTAACCTTAATAAATAATAATATTAACTAACTAACTCTATAAACTAAAAATGTATGAAAATTAACTGTTTTAAAAACAAGAAAAACATTATCACAATGTGTTTGTTTTTCTTTGGGCTTGTTGCTCTCGGGCAGCAGACTCAAATAAATGGGACTGTTTTGTCTGAGGCCGATGGTCAGCCCTTACCCGGCGCAAGTATACTTGTGAAGGGAACTTCCTTAGGTACAACAACAGATTTCGATGGGAAGTTTCAAATTAAGGCTAAAGAAGGAGAAACTTTGATAGTGTCTTATATAGGTTTTTCAGATGCCCAAATTACGATTACATCAAAAAAAGCGTATACTATTATTTTAAAAGCCACATCAAATAATCTTGATGAGGTTGTTGTCACAGGTTATTCTAAAGAAAAAAAGAAAGATATAACCGGGGCAGTTTCTATTGTTTCTGTAGCCGATTTAGATCGTGTCGCTACACCCAATGTTATAAGTAAATTACAATCCAGAGTTCCCGGATTAAGTTTTACTTCTTCAGGAGTTCCAGGTGGTAATGATACCCAAATATCAATTAGAGGTTTAACATCTGTGTTTGGAGGCACAGGACCTTTATGGGTTATTGATGGTGTGCAAACCAATTCACCTGCTGGTTTAAATCCAAATGATATTGAAAGTATACAAGTATTAAAAGATGCTGCTTCGGCAGGTATTTATGGGACTGAAGCTGCTAAAGGAGTTATTATTGTAACTACTAAACAAGCAAAAGCAGGCACACAAAAAATCACTTTAGATAGTCGTGTATCCTTAAATACAATTCGTGATAAGTTTAATGTTTTAAATTCTCAGGAATGGTTAGATGTTAGGTATAGAGCACAGGGAAATTTACCTGTTGCAGCAGGAAATTTTGCTTATACTCCTGGGAATTCTTTGCCTGAGTTTTTAGATGATCAACAAAATTTAAGATTGTCAAATACAGATTGGATTGATGTTATTTCAAGAAATTCAATTTCTACAACCACTGATTTTGGATATTCTTTTGCAAATAAAAAATGGAAAGTTTTTACAGGTTTAGGATACGCTAAAGATCAGGGAGTATTGGAGTATACTTATTATCAAAGAGCAAATGTTAGATTGAATTCAAGTATTAAATTTTTTAAAGACAAATTGAATATTGGAGAAAATTTAACTGTTACTAATTTTCAGGAAGTAAAAGGAAATTCTATGGAAGATGCACTTTTACAAAATCCATTGATTCCAGTATATGCTGAAGATGGTACTTGGGGAGGACCTACAGGAAGTGGTTTACAAGACAAATGGAATCCGTTAGCTATTTTATATGTTAATAGAAACAATGTCGAAAAAACGTGGAGAACATTCGGTAATATTTATGCTGATTTGAATATTGTTGATGGACTAACTTTTAATTCTAAATTAAATTTTGACATCAATAGATTCAAGTTTGATGAACATTCAGAATCATTTAATCAAAATGGAAGTATTCTGGGAAATAGAATCATTTTGGGAGGTGAAGAATTTTCCAGATATAGAAGAAATAGAAATAATTCAGACACATTTATTATAACCAATTTAATTACTTATGCCCATCAATTTGGGAATCATAATTTAAATGTTTTTGGAGGACACGAGATTTATAAAAAAGATCAGCAAAATAAATTTGATCGTGTACAAGTTCCTTTTGGAACAGGCGTAGACTTTGAAAATATTGATCAATATGATAAAATTTCAGATTCCAGTGTACTTGATGCTTACGGTATTGGAGCTGATAGCAGAAGAGAATCTATGTTTGCCAAAGTGAATTATGATTATTCAAGCAAATATTATTTTTCTGCAAGTGTTCGTCGAGACGGGTCTTCCCGTTTTGGTAAAAACAATCGTTATGCCATTTTCCCTACTGCATCTGCCGGTTGGACTTTAAGTAATGAAAAGTTTTTAGAAAACTCTAATGTAATTGATAATTTAAAATTAAGAGCATCATGGGGTGGAAATGGAAATGCTGATATTTTAGAATATGCACAATATTCAATATTTAATATGGCATTAGAAAATAGTAATTACGATTTAAACGGAAGTGGAAGCGGTACTATAAGTACTGGAGTTTCAGCAAATCAAGTTGGAAATCCGGAATTAAAATGGGAGCAGTCATACCAAACAAATATTGGACTTGATCTGGATTTATTTAAAAAGCGTGTGAATTTTGTTGTTGATGTATACGAAAAGAAAACCTCCGATTTATTACTTCAAATTGTTCAGCCAAGTGTTTTAGGCGAAGCTGGAAAAACATTGTTTTTCAACGCTGGAGATATGACTAATAGAGGAATTGATGTTGTTTTAGGATATAATTCGAAATCACAAAATGACTTTAATTATGGTGTGAATTTCACTTTCTCTAAATATAAAAACAAGGTTACAAGATTAAATAATTCAGATAATTTTATTTTAAACGGAATCTCTTACACAGGTGCTGGTCATCCTATTGGTTCTTATTTTGGATATGTAGCTGATGGTCTTTTTAGAACTCCCGAAGAAGTAGCTGTACATGCTGAACAAACTGGAAAAGCATTAGGTAATATTAGATATAGAGATTTGAATGGTGATGGAGTTGTTAATCAAGATGACAGAACAATCATTGGTAATCCACATCCTGATTTTACTTATGGAATTAATCTTTCGGCCAGTTACAAACGATGGGATTTAAATGTGTTTTTTGATGGAAAACAAGGTGGAGACATGTATAACGCTCAAAGAGAAATGCTTGATTTTCCTTATTTTGGATTCAATCATGGTAAAAATACGTTAGATGCTTGGACACCTGAAAATGCAAACTCTCTAATACCGGCTCTAAGCACATCGGATACAAATGATCAAAAACGTGCTTCTACTTATTTTGTAGAAGATGGTTCTTTCTTCAGAATGAAAAGTGTAAATCTTTCATATAGTTTTAATCGCAATTCAATTAAAGGAATCGGATTGTCATCTGCTAAGTTATATGTTCAGGCAGAGAATCTATTTAGTATTACCTCTTTTACAGGTTTTGACTATGAAGTACCAGGTTTAAGTAGAACCGGTATTGGTATCGCAGGTATGGGCGTTTATCCTCATACTAAAACATTCAGCTGTGGATTCAATTTACAATTTTAAAAAGATGAGAAAAATAAAATTTTATATAGCAATAATAGGACTCACCTTAAGTGTTAGTTCTTGTCAGGAAGATTTTTTTACTGTAACTCCTGAAAACGTAATATCTGAAAATAATTTAGATTTAGAACAATTGGTTGTAAGTGCTTATAGTACTTTAGATTACAGATACAATACAGGTGAATTTAGAGACAATTGGCCTTTTGATCATGCTCCGTCTAACTGGTGTTTCTCAGATATCAGAAGTGGAGATGCATACAAAGGTGGTGGTGGTGTAGGAGATAATCCAGGTGGCGGAATGCATGGGTTAGAAATCCAACAAGTATTTGCCTCTTCTGAGAATGTCTATAATCTGTGGAGAGCTCTTTATTTTTCAATCAATAGAGTGAATAGTGCCATTATAGCTTTGAATAATAGTTCAGGATTTGAGAAAAAAGATTTACGAATTGCAGAACTTAAAGTTTTAAGAGCACATTTCTATTTTGAATTGATGAAAAACTTTGGGTCGTTTGCTTACATTGATGAAAATACTCCTATTGATAAAGTTACCAGTGTTCAGAATTCATTCGATACTGCTCTTTTGTGGGGAAAAATTGAAAAAGATTTAACGGATGCAATCGCAGTATTGCCTGATACACAACCTGAATTAGGAAGGATTAATAAATTAGTCGCTTATGCGTTTTTAGCCAAAGCAAATTTGTTCCAAAAGAAATGGGATCAGGTAATTATTAATGCAAACAAAGTTATTGCAGGGCCATATAAACTAGTAGACGACTTAGAAAAATTATATTCTTCTCCGGGTTATGGAAATCAAGAAAATGTATTTGCTATTCAATATTCAATAAATGATGGTTCTGAATTTGGGAATGTAAATTTTGGTGATTTAGTGAATTCTCCGGATTCTCCTTCTGATGATTCAAGTCATCCTTACTTAAACGGTGATGATTTTGATAAACCTAGCCAGAATATTGTAAATGCTTTTAAAGTAGATAATACGGGATTGCCATTACTTGATTCTTATAATAATTCGGATTTAGCAGCAACTGATGTAAGTACTCCTGTAGATCCAAGATTAGATCACTCAATAGGTCGCCCGGGGATTACCTGGAAAAAATGGCAAGGCATGCCTCAACAAGTAAATTGGAGTAGAGACCCTGCTACTTATGGCTTGTATGAAAGAAAGAAGAATCAAATTGACCCTTATTCGGACTTAAGATCTTCTGGTGGATTTCCTTGGGCAAAAGGAGCTTTGGATTGGGCAATTATAAAATTTAGCGATGTGTTACTATGGAAAGCTGAAGCTTCAATAGAATTAAACGACATAGGAACAGGAATGAGCATTATCAATCAAATTCGTACAAGAGCTAAAAACGCACCATACGTGTATAGTTACAATAATAATGCTGTAAATGCTGCAAATTATGTTATTGGTTTATACCCAACAGCCGGGGTTACAAAAGTATATGCAACAAAAGCATTACGTATGGAAAGAAGACTGGAATTACATAATGAAGGACATCATTTTTATGATCTTGTAAGATGGGGAATTGCTCCAAGCTGGATTAACGATTATATGTTAAAAGAAAGTTCAAAACGCAGTTATTATGGTGGAGCTTCATTCACTGAAGGAAGAGATGAATATTTACCAATTCCACAAATAGAAATTGACGCTTCGGGAGGTGTTTACAAACAAAGAACGGGCTATTAAATTAGTATTTGCAGAAAAAATCTTAACAAGTTTATTAAATTAAAATTTATTAAAAATGAAAAATATATCTAAAATTTTTAAAATGATTCCTTTCTTGTTTTTTGGAATCGTCATTACTTTATTGACAGTTGTTGGTTGCGAAGAGGATATTAAATTTAATGATAATGTACCTGATTATACCTATTCTATAATTAGAGACTTTAAAGTTAACGGGAAATCAGCAATTATTAGTCACACTAATGCTGTTATTACATTTACATTACCAGCAGGTTCCGATTTAACTAAGGTTCCAGTTACTATTACGTTACCGGAAGGAGCAACCGTTGAACCTGCTTCAGGAAGTGTAGTCGATTTTTCTGCTGGTCCCGTAATTTTTACAGTTACCAATAATGGGATTTCAAGAAAATATACGGCTACAGTGGCCGCTTATGGAGATCCTATGATTATGTCTTTTTCAATAGGTGAACATGTGGGAGTTATTGATGCCGTTGCAGGAACTATTGCAGTTACTGTTGGCAGTCAGGAGGACATTAAAAAACTAACTCCTCTGTATATAATTCCAGGTGGTACTACGGCAACACCGCAATCGGGTATAGCACAGGATTTTACAAGTCCGGTAAAATATACTGTAGTCTCAAATGATGGATTTACAGGAAAATCATATTATGTAAGTGTAACCCAGTTACCAAGCCCGTTTGTTACTAGCTTTAAAACAGGTACTGATATTTGTAGTGTAACAGGGATTGTAGATAATGCTGCTTCAACAATTGTTATGGATTTTCCTTCAGGATCAAATTTGGCTTCAATTACACCAATTATTTCTGTAACAGCTGGTTCTACAATATCTCCAGCAACTGGTGTTGCGAAAAACTTCTCGACTGGACCAGTAAATTATACGGTTACAAACGTTGAAGGTTTAACTAAAACTTATGCTGTAACAGCAAGAATTATTAATTCTACGAAAAAAATTGCTTTTGTAAGTGGAGCAAGTTGTGTGGAAAGCATTAGTGAGCCAGATACCAAAGCCGCTGCATTATGGTTAAAACAAAATTATGCGGAAGATTTTGTATACATCCAAGCGAGTAACTTAACTGCCCAGGCGTTAGCAAACACAAAAGTATTATTGCTTTATTGGGATAATGTAGGAACACAAAAAATGCCTGATACTGCATCAGGAATTACCACTGCTCAGGTTGATGTGATTACAAATTACTATAAAGCCGGAGGAGGTTTAATTGTTGAAGGTTTTGGAATTAATCTTTTAGATGAGATTGGACGCATAAAAATAGGAAGTACGGTTTTCGCAAATAATGGAGGAAATACAAATCCGGTAGGTGGACAAAATTTAGATGCATGGGGTTTGAGAGCTTCTTATTCTGCTCCTTCGCCAAGTGCTTCTGCAAATCATCCACTATTAGTTGGTTTAACCAAAGGCACAACAGATTATTATCCTATGAATAATGCAAAATACAAAGAAGATAGAAACTTCGGAATTGACTTTGGCCCTTATGATAGTTCTTTCACAAAAGGACAATGTTCAGAAGATAGAGCATTAGAATTTGAAGCCGCTACAAATAGTGTTTTAATTAGATGGTATGAGTGGTTAGATGCAAGAGGTTGTGGTATTGGTTTAGCTGAGTTCAAACCACAAGGAGCTTTCCAGGGAACTATGATTGTAAATACAGGAGGATGGTTAGAATGGAGTATGGCAGATAATAACGGAGCAGTCAATGATTTCCAAAATAATATCTACCGTTTACACAAAAATGCAATTGATCTTTTATTAAGTAAATAATTTAATGATTATGAAAAAAATATTTATAAAATCATTGATGATTGTAACCCTGATTATAGGGTTACAATCATGTGATGAACGTGAAAATTATACAGATGGGGCTAAGGTCTTAGATATTGTTTCGAGTGTACAACTAAATGGTAAAGAAGCCGTAATAAATCATCTAAACGGTAATATTTCTGTTAGTCTTTCGGGAGACACAAACTTGAGTAATGTGGCTTTCGAAGCAGTTTTTCCAGATGGAGTTACAGTTACACCTAATAGCGGAACTTCATTAGATTTATCAAGTCCTGTTGAATTATCTGTTTCTAATGGGGTTACAACCAGACATTACATTATTTCTGCAAAACTATTACCATCTAAAATAGCTTTCTTAGGTGATGGAGCTACTTTAAACGATATCTCTGATGATGATGTAAAAGCAGCTGGGCTTTGGGCTCAACAAGTATATGGAGATAAGTTTGTTTACATTCCATATAGCCAATTAACTGATGGAGCTTTAGACGGAGTAAATGTTTTGTTTTATATGTATGATAAGGTAGGTTCAACTGCGCAACCGGCTGCGCTTTTAGAACATCTTAATGTAGTTTCTAAATTCTTCGTACAAGGTGGTAAAATTGTAGCAGGAGGTCATGGTACAGGAATTGTTGAAGAACTTGGAAGAGACACTTCTGGTCTGCGTAATATCCTTGGCTCTGGTACCGGAGGCGCTAATCCTGATACATGGGGAGTTGGTTTTGCAGGCACTGCTTTAGGTAGTACAATTTCACAAGGTTGTCAATTTTATAGTGACCGCAAGGTGTATGTTATTAATGGAGGTTATAAAGAAGATCATAATTCACTTTGGAACTTAGCTCCATTAGATGATCCTAAGTTTGTAAGTTTTTCTAATGGTTATGATGCCGAAGTTGTAGCAGCTTGGGACTGGGCTATTGACGGTCAGGGTTTTGGAGGGATTGTTCTTTGGAAACCAAGTGGTCGTTTTCAAGGGTATATCATGGCATTAGGAATTGGTGGAATGGAATGGAATATGAATGATGGTCGTGTTAACCCGTATGCGGCTAATGTAAGAACCATTTATAAAAATTCAATAGATTATTTAGGAAGTAAATAGGTTTTAATTGGTTGTAGTTTTATCGGGCAGATTTTTTCTGCCCTTTAATTTTTTAATTATGGAAAAGAAAGATAAGTTAAATATAGTTTGTTTTGGAGAGATTCTTTGGGATGTTTTTCCAACACATAAAAAAATTGGGGGAGCTCCCTTAAATGTAGCACTAAGAATGAACTCTGTTGGAGTTTCCTCAAGCATTATTAGTAAAATAGGAAATGATGAAAACGGAAAGGAAATAATCGAATATATTGAAAATCATAATATGAGTTCAGAATTGATTCAAGTTGATTCGGATTATAAAACCGGTGTGGTTCATGTCATGATTAATGAAAAAGGGAATGCTTCTTATGATATTCATTATCCTTCTGCTTGGGATAAAATTTCGATTAATAATACAATAGAACAACAAGTTAGTGAAGCTGATGCATTTGTTCTAGGGAGTTTAATTTGTAGAGATGAAATTTCAAGAGCGAGTTTGTTTTCTCTTTTAGATAAAGCAAAATATAAAATTTTAGACGCTAATTTAAGATCTCCTTATTATACAACAGATGTCTTGATAGAATTAATGAACAAGGCTGATTTTATTAAGCTAAATGATGAAGAGTTAGTAGAGATTAGTAAGAAAATGGATTCCCCATATAATTCATTTGAACAAAATATTAAATTCATTGCAGAACAAACAAATACAAAACAAATTTGTGTGACCAAAGGCGCTTTTGGAGCTGTTTTATTTAGTAATGGAAAATTTTATTACAATAGCGGTTATTTTGTAAATGTTGTTGATACTGTTGGAGCTGGAGATTCTTTTTTAGCAACATTGATTGTTCGCTTACTAAGAGGAAAATCACCTCAAAAATCACTGAATTATGCTTGTGCTATTGGCGCTTTAGTGGCAGCAAGTGAAGGTGCCAATCCCCAAATTTCTGAAAAAGAAATTAAAAAATTTATGATGATTTAGTTTCTCTGGTATAATTCAAAGTGCTTCTTCCAAAACTTAACTTGACAAAAATGAAAAGAATATTCCCTGTTTTAGTAATTCTAATTTTATGTATTTCTTTTACAAAAGAATCAAAACCTTTATACCAATGGTCTTTTAATTCAAATAAGATAAAATCAACAATTGAAGAAAATACAAAAACGATTTATCAAATCAATAGTAATTTTGAAACTCCGGAATTTGTAAATGGTATTGAAAATACAGGCTTACGCTTTGACGGCTATTCTACATACATTGAGGGTTCGTTGCCATCGCCATTAAAGTTACCTGTAACAATAAGTGCATGGGTAGCTCTGGAAACTTTCCCAACGGATACAGCAAGCTTTTTTTCGCTAATTGAAGAAAACAGCAATCCTGAGAATTGGATTTCAGCTAGTATAAATAAATTTGGAAAACCCGCAATTGCGATAGGGACAAATGGTGAGGAAAAATATTATTTTGCTGAACATAGATTGTCAAAATCTAAATGGTTTAATGTGTGTCTTATTATTAGTGAGGGGAATGTTAATTTATTAATTAACGGAGAAGCAATTTTAAAAATACCTTTAAATAAAGTGACAAGTCAAACTACATTTAATAGTTTGACTATTGGGAAAAACGCAAAAGAAAAATACTTAGAAAATCTGTTTCCGCTGACTCATATCAATGGAATAATTGATGAACTTAAAATTTGGAATGAGCCATTAGAATCAAATTATTTAATAGAAAATGAGATAGGTGATAAATTAAACAAGAGAACTGATTTAGCTATACCTTTCAGTAGATTCAAAAAGGATTTTAATAGACCCAAATACCATTTACTCCCAGCAGCAAATTGGACAAATGAAACTCATGGCTTAATTTATTACAAGGGGAAATATCATATTTTCAATCAAAAAAACGGTACTAATTTATTCTTAGGTCAGATTAATTGGGGGCATTTTAGTAGTCCGGATTTAGTACAATGGACAGAGCATAAACCAGTATTGACCCCGGAAGAAGGTTATGATGAAATAGGAATATGGTCGGGACATGTAGTATTAGATAATAAAGGTATGCCATTAATTATGTACACAGGAGGCAATGAAAAAGAGGTTGGAATGTGCCTTGCTTTTCCTAAAGATGATAATTTAATAGATTGGAAAAAATTCAGTAATAATCCAGTTGTAAAAGGACCTCCAAAACAGTATAAACGTAGAGATTTTCGCGACCCCTATATTTGGAAAGAAAAGGATGTTTGGTATATGATTGTAGGCTATGGCTTGATTGAAAATGATGTTCAAAAAGGGGCTTTATTATTATATAAATCAAATGATTTAAAAAAGTGGACTTATTTACATCCTTTATTTAAAGGGAATCCAGAGACAGACCATTCAGGAATATTTTGGGAAATGCCCGTTTTTTGGAAGATGAACAATAAATACATCTTAGCAGTAAATCCTATACCGTATGACGGTAAACCTGCAATAAATTTATATTGGGTAGGTAGTTTTATCAATGAAAAATTTGTCCCGGATCATAAATTGCCTAAAAAATTAGAAGTAATTAATAGAATGCTTTCTCCGTCAGTTTCCTTAGATAAGAATGGTATTACAACTGCAATTGCGATAATTCCAGATTTAATCCCTAGGGAGTTACAATTGAAACACGGTTGGACACATTTATTTAGTATGCCGAGAGTGTGGAATTTAAAAAATGGTGAAATTTATCAAACACCACATCCGTCATTAATTAAACTTAGGGATTCCTCAAAAGTTTTTGAAAACGTAAATGTGAATTCATCATCCAATTTAAAACTTGGTAGTGGTCATCAAATAGAAATAATTGCAGAAATCTTCCCTTTACAATCTGATAAATTTGGTTTCTATATTGGAAAAAATCTAAAAAATGATGAATCAACTAAATTGTGTTTTGATCTAAAAAAGAACCAATTGGTAATTGATCAAACCAATTCCAGTAGAACAGAGTCAATAGAGAAACGGATTGAAATTGGAGAAATTAATTTAAAAAACAGGAAAACGATTAAGATTCATCTGTTTATTGATGGTTCTGTAGTTGAGGGATTTATAAATGATAAAGAAGCTTTTACAACACGAATTTTTCCAAAATTCTATGATAGTGATCAAGTTGAGGTGTTTTCTGAAAATGGCTCTATTTTAATTAACAAACTTGATTTTTGGTATTTAAAAAGCAGTAATAATCTAAGCGATTTTTAAAAATAAATAGTATTGATATGAAGTGGAAAAATTTAATAGCTATACTAGTTTTTACACTGTTAGCAACACCAATAACAGCACAAGAAGTATTCAAAACAAATCGCCAGGAACCGTATCGGCCACAATACCATTACAGTCCAATTGAAGGCTGGATTGGGGATCCTTGTGGTTTGATATATTATCAGAATCAGTATCACTTGTACACATTTGGTCACGGAAAAGCGGTTTCAAATGACCTGGTACATTATCAGCAAACAGCAAATGATGTATTAAAAGGAGATGATGGCACCATTCGTTATTTTACAGGATCTGTAGCCATTGACAAAAATAACACATCGGGTTTTGGTAAAAATGCCTGGATAGCAGCATATACAATTTTTACGAAGGCGTCAGAAAATCAAGCGCAAGGGATATCATTCAGTAATGATGGAAATTCATTTCAATATTATAAACAAAACCCAGTTATTGATCTCCAAAGCAAAGAGTTTCGTGATCCAACAATATTTTGGTATGAGCCTACATCAAGATGGATTATGGTTGTTGCAAAAGCAAAAGAGAAAAAGGTGAAAATTTATGAATCCACCGATCTAAAAGAATGGGTTTGGTTGAGTGATTTTGGTCCAGCAGGCACTCAGGATAAAGTGTGGGAATGTCCGGATTTATTTCAATTAAATGTAGATAACAATCCCAATAATAAAAAATGGGTAATGGTTGTTTCAATAGATTGGGCAAGGGAACAATATTTTATCGGTGATTTTGATGGTAAAAACTTTAAGCTTGATAATGAGAAATATCCCTTATATGTTGACAAAGGATTAGATTATTATGCTTCAAGAGTGTTTCGCGATTATGATAATACATTAAAAAAAACGACAACAATAGGGTGGATAGCAACTTGGGATTATGCCCTATTGGTTCCATCAAGCTGGGGTAAAGGGTTTTGGTCCATACCTCGTGATTTAGAATTGAAAACTTTTTCAGAAGGGCTACGAATGATTCAAAAACCAGAGGAGAATTTAAAAACCCTTAGAGAATCTCCTGTAATTTTTAATCAAAAATTAAAAAAGGGAACGTATAAATTACCTCAATTTATACCGACTGAAAACATATATGAACTAGATGTAGTATTTTCTACTACCAAACCAAATGTGTTTGGCTTTAATCTTTGTGTGGGAGATGGAAGAAAAGTTTCAATTAGTTACAATACACAAAATGACTCGTTAACTATAGATCGCACAAATTGTTCTAATGTTCCTATTGAGAAATTTGCTCGTAAAACAAGTGCAAAAGTAACTCCTGAAAACGGTAAATTGAGAATGCATATTTATGTAGACAAATCGAGTATAGAATTGTTTACAAATCAAGGAAAAGATGTCTTTTCATTGATGACTTTTCCTGGCGAAACACAAACAGGAATTGAGGTGTTTTCAAAAGAAAATGGAACAAAAATGAATTTTTCAGCTTGGAAGTTAAAATCCGTTTGGAATTAAATCTATTGTAGAATTCTGAATGGTTCAATTTTTTCAAACTTTTTTTCAAGATAGAAATTGGAAGTGTGATTGGAGAAAAGTAGTTTTTGGGTTTATTAGACCAGCTCTGCAAAGTGTTTCTTAAAAACGAACGTTCTTAAAAGTCGTGTTGGTGCTGATGAAGACGGAAATGGAATTCTGTCTTTTGTAAATGAACAGGGAGTCAGTTCTGATTATATTCAAGTAGGGGCAGATTATAAAACAGGAGTAGTTCATGTAATGGTTAATGATAAAGGAAATGCATCCTATGATATTCACTATCCTTCTTCCTGGGATAAAATTTTGCAGACAAAAGAGATGGATGAAAAAGTTTCAGAAGCCGATGCCTTTGTTTTTGGGAGTTTAATTTGCCGTGATGAGGTTTCCAGAGCGACGCTGTATGGTCTTTTAGATAAGGCAGAATATAAAGTTTTGGATGCCAATTTGAGAGCGCCATATTATACGGCAGAAGTACTTCTGGAATTAATGTCTAAGACTGATTTTTATTAAGCTCAATGATGAAGAACTACATGAGATAAGCCAGTTATTAGAATCGCCGTATCATTCTTTCGAACAAAACATTAAATTTATTGCTAAAAAAACAAATACAAAGCATGTTTGTGTGACCAAGGGTGCCTTTGGTGCTGTTTTGTATTACAATGATAAGTTTTATTACAATAGTGGTTATTTCATAAAAGTAGTGGATACCGTTGGGGCAGGAGATTCTTTTCTGGCATCTTTAATTATAAGATTGTTGAGAGGCAAATCGCCACAAAAATCATTGAATTATGCCTGTGCTATTGGTGCATTAGTGGCAGGTCAAGAAGGAGCCAACCCTGATATTTCCCAAAAAGAAATAAAAAAGTTCATGATGGTTTAATCAGATGATTTATGGTATAAAAAAAGTCCCAAATTTTTTGGGGCTTTTTTGCTTTTTACATATTTCTAAACGAATAAATTTTGGGCTTTCAAATTTTATATTATTAAAGGTGAACTCAAAAGAATTCTAAATGATTCTGACAAATGTTTCTAACGATTAGAAAAATGCAGAATAAAAACTAAGATAATGAAATCAAGAACGTAAATAATCACAGGCAAATTTATTTATTGTATCTGCTTAACAGTAAATCTTTGTTCTTCTTTAATAACAAATAGATAAATTGTCATAATTTCTTGGTCTGTTAAATCGGATTTGTTATTATCTCTAAATCGACTGCAAGGGTATTTTAAATCTTTTTCAAATTCCTCACAGATTGATGGGTATATTTTTACTAATTTTAGAGCCTTAGTCTGAATTATCATATGTTTAAAAGTATGTAAGGTACATTTAAAATGTGCTGATAATCAGTGTTTAAAACGAATAGTTTGAAAGATGTTTCTTTCTTGTGTTTATTCGACTCTTAATTCACATTATAATCAATTAATTAAATTTCTATGTTAAGAAAATCCCGCTTGATAGTATTGTCAATTTTCCTATTTATACTTAATTCATGTAAATTATCCGAAGAAGAAAAAGCCACAGTTAATATTGGATTTTCGCAATGCATTGACAATGATATTTGGAGAAAATCAATGGAACATGAAATGGGAATAGAGGCATCACTCCATTCAGAGATAAATCTAAAGGTTTATAATGCTAATCGGAAAGCAAAAAATCAAATTAGAGATATAGAAAGAATGATTGAAGATAAAATGGATGTTATCATTATTTCACCTTTTGAGTCGGATTCTATTGTCCCTGTAATTGAAAAGGCAAAGGCAGAAGGAATTCCTGTGATTCTAGTTGATAGAAAAGTAAATACTTCAAATTACAAGGCATATTTGGGGGCTGATAATATAGAAGTAGGTCGCATAGCAGGAAGAAATATTGTTTCCTTGTCAAAAGGCAATGCGAATGTATTAGAGATAAGAGGTGAAGCAACAACAACTCCAGGTTCTGAACGAAGTTTAGGATTTAGACAAATAATAAAACAATATCCAGGTATTAAGTTAATCAGTATTGTTGCGGATAATTATGGAAGGCCTAAAGATGATTATATAAAAATTTTAGATAGTCTAAATAAAATAGATTATGTTTTTGCTTTTAATGATATTGTCGCCTATAATGCCTGGAAGATTGCTAAAGGGAAAGGATTAGACAAAAAAATCAAATTTGTTGGTGTAGATGGATTGAATGGCCCTAATGGGGGAATTCAGTTGGTTAAAGATGGAATTCTAGAAGCTACGGTTTTATACCCAACAGGAGGAAGTGATGCTATTAAATTAGCTTTAAAGTTAGCTAGTAATGAGATTGTTCCTAAAAATAATAAGTTGAATACGATATTGATAGACACTCTTAATGCAGATATTATGAGTAATCAATTTGATAAGATATCAATCCAGCAATCAGATATAGAAGAACAGCAGAATGTTATAAAAGATCAGGTAAATAAATATTCAACTCAACGTAATCTGCTGAAAATAGTATTGTTCCTATCAATATTGCTCCTTGGTTTAGCCATATACAGTATCTATTCAAGGATAATAATTAGTCGTAAAAAGAAAGAATTAGAATTGATGGTTGAAAAAATAATCAGCCAAAGAAATGAAATAGAAAAATATGCAGAAGAATTAAAGGAAAGCAATGAAGCTAGACTGAGCCTTCTCACGGGCTTATCCCATGAGTTTAAAACGCCATTAACATTAATATTAAGTTCCATTGAATCTCTAGGAAATGAATTAAAAAATAAAGGTGTTTTAGTCAATAAAGAAATTAATTTAATGTATAACAATTCTAGGAGATTATTAAGGTTGATTAATCAGCTATTAGATTATAGAAAAACAGAAGAGAGGAAATTTAAACTTAGAGCATCAATAACCAATATATTAGATTTTTCTAAAAATATAGTTGATGATTTTGATAAAGTGGCGAAGAAAAAAAATATAGATTTTACTTTGATAATAAATAATCCAGAATTAGAAATTTATATTGATCAAAATTTAATGGATAAAGTATATTTTAATTTATTATCAAATGCCTTTAAATTTACCCCTGATAAAGGTAAAATTTCGATTACAATCAAAGAAGATAAAACCAATAATGTTGTTGAAATAAGTTTTAAGGATTCCGGAATGGGAATTCCTGAAAATGAATTGAAAGAGGTTTTTAATGCTTTTTATCAAGGTTCAAATAATTATAAAATTAGCTCAGGTATTGGACTACATTTATCAAAAAAATTTATAGAACTTCATAAAGGAACCATTGATGTTAAATCAAAAAAAGGGACTGAATTCATTATTTTGTTACCATTAGGCAAAGCACATCTTGACAAAAAATCAATCATTAAGGAACCGGTTTTAAATTTGGTTCATCAATCGGATTATTTAGATTTAGATGTAATTGAGATTTCAGAACCTAATAAAAATGAAGATAAATATTCTGTACTTTATATTGAGGATAATAAAGAGTTATTGGATTTTGTTTCCTATAAATTTTCTTCAGAATATACTTTTTATACCTCTGACGGAACTAATGCAATAGAAAGAGCACTAGAATTAATTCCGGATATAATTATTTGTGATTTGAATTTACCAGATAAAAATGGTTATCAAATTTGTGAATTTTTAAAGAAAGATTTACTAACCTCTCATATACCCATACTAATCTTGACCGCTTCAGATGAACAAGATTCCTATTTAAAAGCCTTAGAAAGTGGAGCAGATATTTTCCTAACTAAACCTTTTGATTTAAAAGTTTTATCGCAATCAATAAAGGGATTACTTTTTAATAGAGAGAAATTACGTTTTTATTATTCCAATACTATTTCAAGCGTTCAGTCAGATAGTTTTGGCATGTCAGAACAGGGTTTTTTAAAAAAAATGAATCAATTTATTGAAATGAACTTGAGCAATTCTGCTTATACTGTAGATAATCTTGGTGCCAATCTAAATATTTCAAGAATACAATTGTACCGTAAAGTAAAAGCAATTTTGGGAATTGGAGTTAATGATCATATCAATAATGTTAGATTAGAAATATCAAAAGAAATGCTCAAAAAAACTAATAAAACAATTTCTGAAATTGCTTACGCAGTTGGTTTTTCAACTCCAAGTTATTTTTCAACTTCCTTCAAAAATAAATTTGGAATCACACCTAAGGAATATAAAACGGATATAAAGTAGGTTTAATTTTTATATCATCTTTTTTTCGAATTTTAATTTGTTATAGGATTGAAATTCATGATACAGAATTGAAATAATTATAAGTTTAATAAAAAGCAACTTTAGCGTAACCTATTGATTGTTAGTATTTTGTGTGTTAAAAAATAGAGGGTGATAATATTGTATGAAATCGTAACATACTCAAAATACAAGCATAATTTTTACAGATATCTTAGCAATTGAATTTAATGTTTTAAGATAATGAAAAAAATTATTGTTTGGTCTTTAATAGCATCATTGGCCGGATTTCTTTTTGGGTTTGATACCGTTGTAATTTCAGGAGCGGATAAAAAATTACAATTATTATGGCATTCTTCAGATACCTTTCATGGGACGGTGGTTATGGGAATGGCACTTTGGGGTACTGTTATTGGAGCTGTTTTCGGAGGAATACCAACCAATAAAATAGGAAGAAAAAATACCTTATTATGGATAGGGATTTTATTCTTTATTTCGGCGATAGGTTCTGCCTTCTCCAATAATCCATTTGTTTTTGCTGCTTTTAGACTAATAGGAGGTTTGGGTGTAGGAGCCTCTACGATTGCAGCTCCAGCATATATTTCTGAAATTGCACCAGCTAAAGACAGAGGTAAATTGGTGGCATTTTATCAATTTAATATTGTTTTAGGTATTTTGGTTGCCTTCCTTTCCAATTATTTGTTAAGAAATACAGGAGAGAATTCTTGGAGATGGATGATGGGGGTACAAGCCTTTCCTTCTTTTATTTATACCCTGTTTATTTTTAGTATACCCAAAAGTCCAAGATGGTTATTGTCTAAATCCAGAAATGAGGAAGCCCGAAAAGTGTTGGTTTTAATGGGACAAGAAGCCGACTACGAACAATTGAAAAAGGAAATAGAACTCGACAATAAAAATGCAGCGACTACAAATGATAATATCTTTCTAAAAAAATATCGTACTCCTTTAATCTTGGCTTTTTTAATGGCTTTTTTTAATCAGTTATCCGGTATTAATGCTTTTCTATATTATTCCCCTAGAATTTTTCAAGAAGCTGGATTAGGTGAAAGTACAGCTTTACTAAGCAGCATAGGTATTGGTGTTGTTAATTTGATGTTTACTTTATTGGGAGTCTTTTTAATTGACCGATTAGGAAGGAAAATATTAATGTATATCGGTTCTATAGGTTACATTATCTCACTTAGTCTTGTTTCTATAGCTTTCTTTTTAAAATGGGAAGGAATGGCTGTGCCAACATTTTTGTTTTTGTTTATTGCCTCACATGCAATTGGACAAGGAGCAGTTATATGGGTTTTTATTTCAGAGATTTTTCCAAATCACCTCCGCGCTTCAGGACAATCTTTTGGAAGTACAACCCATTGGGTTTTGGCAGCTGTAATCCCATCACTAATTCCATTTTTATTTTCCTCAATTGGACCAGGTGTAGTGTTTTTATTTTTTGCGGCAATGATGGTTTTTCAACTTTTGTTTGTGGCCTTTTTAATGCCGGAAACTAAAGGGATTTCTCTTGAAGAATTAAGTGAAAAATTAATAAAAAGATAAATTATGCCAGGAACAAGTAAAAAAATATTATTTAGACTATTCCATTGTCCTAATGGAGAAAAAGTAATTGCGGAAATTTTCTTATCTACTCAGCCTTTTACTGATTTTAAGGCATCATCGATAGCGAAAACAGAAATAAAAATCTAATTATTAACCAGTTATAATTTAAAAACCACATTAATTATGAAAAACAAAATTTTTCTTTTTCTCTTTTTTCTTTGCCCGATATTGGTAATGAATGCACAGAATTTTGGGGTAAAAGGGACAATTGTCTCTTTAGATGACGGCTTGCCTATGCCTGGCGTAACAGTTCAAGTTTCTGGAACGAATAAAAGTACAACCACAGACTTTGATGGGAAATATAGCATAGAAGGCCTAAAAGGTTCTGATACTCTTGAATTTAGTTTTATAGGCTATGTTTCTCAATCGATTGCAATTAAAAATACCAGTATCATTAATGTTAAATTGGTGTCTGGCAATCAACAATTAAATGAAGTAGTTGTGGTGGGATATACATCACAAAAGAAAGCTGACATAACAGGAGCTGTTGCAGTTGTTGATATGGGACAACTTAATAAGCAAGTGGAACCCAATCCTCTTAAAGCATTACAAGGAAGACTCGCTGGAGTAAAAATATCTTCAGATGGTTCCCCAAGTGGTTCTAATACTTCAGTACTTATTCGAGGAGTAGGGACTCTTGGAAATACGACACCATTACTTGTTATTGATGGTGTTCCGACAAAATCAGGGATGCATGAGCTTAATCCTAATGATATAGAAACGATACAAGTTCTAAAAGATGCTTCATCAGCAAGTATTTATGGATCTCGAGCTTCAAATGGGGTTATTATAATTACAACCAAAAAAGGTAAATCGGGAATAATGCGTATAAATTTTAATAAATACACTTCATTTTCTACTTACGCTAATCGTTTAAAGGTACTTAATTCAGAACAATATGGACAAGCACTTTGGCAAGCTAATATTAATGATGGCCTTAATCCCAACAATAATAATTTAAGTTACCAATTTGATTGGGGAGTCGTTGATGGAACTCCAAAACTGAATAAAGTATTGGTGCCGGAATACTTGGATAACGCTCAGACCCTAAAGTCTTCAAATACGGATTGGTATAATGAAATTTCCCAAACAGGAATAGCTGATTCATATGATTTAGCAGTGTCCAATGGTACTGAAAAAGGGAATTATCTTTTTTCTGTTGATTATTATGACAATAAGGGCATAGTGAAAACCAGTGAATTTAAACGTGTGTCTGGACGTATGAACAGTTCTTATAAACTTTTGAATAATAATTTAACTATCGGTGAAAATTTCACAATCAATAGAACGAATGAAGTTACAGAGCCAGGGGTGTTAGATCCGGCATTACGCGCACTTCCATTAATTCCTGTTCATACTGTTGATGGATTAGGTTGGGGTGGTCCGGTAGGAGGAATGAATGATAGACAAAATCCAGTAAGATTATTAGAATACAACAAAGACAATGGATATAAATATTTGCGTCTTTTTGGAAATGCTTATGCCGATTTGCAAATAATAAAAGGGTTAAATGTTAAAACAAATTTTGGGATTGATTACGGTAGTTTTTATAAAAAATCATTACAGCGCAGCTATGTTTCGGGTTATTTGAAAAACGATCAAAATTCCGTAAGTATTGATCAATCTACTAGCGATAAATTTACGTGGTCTAATACGGTAACTTATAAATTTTCATTGGGAAGAAATAATTTCAATGTTTTGGCAGGTACAGAGATGTATAAAGATGACTTTGCAAATACCTGGCTTAGAAAAGATGACTTCATAATCGAATCGCCTGATTATATGTATCCAGATGCCGGAACAGGGAAATCCTATACTGGAGGAGGAGCTACAAGTTACAGTCTATTATCTTATTTTGGGAAAATAGAATATGATTTTGATAAAAAATATCTTTTCTCAGCAACTTTGCGTCATGATGGTTCCTCGCGTTTT
The DNA here is from genome assembly GCF_009909155.2 of Flavobacterium undicola. GTDB lineage: Bacteria > Bacteroidota > Bacteroidia > Flavobacteriales > Flavobacteriaceae > Flavobacterium > Flavobacterium undicola. The sequence goes on along the minus strand of NZ_JAAAPM020000020.1, from coordinate 28,113 downwards.
GGTAAAAATAATCAATTTGGTACGTTCCCTGCATTTTCAGCAGGATGGAGAATTGCTCAAGAAGATTTTATAAAAAATAATGCAAAATTTGTTTCAGATCTTAAATTACGTGCAGGATGGGGACAGACTGGTAATCAAGAAATCAGCAATACAGCAATATACTCTCTTTATTTAGCAAATTATGCTGGAGGAGATCCAACCTGGGGAACTTCTTTTGGAACTGCTTATGACATCTCTGGAGCGGGAAGCGGTATATTGAATTCAGGTTTTATTGCTATTCAAACCGGAAATAATGACTTAAAATGGGAAACAACCACACAAACTAATGTAGGGTTAGATTATGGTTTGTTCAACCAAAAATTATCAGGTTCTATCGATTATTATTTTAAAAGCACCAAAGATATTCTTGTGATGCCACCGTATCTTGGAGTTATTGGAGAAGGTGGAAACCGATGGATAAACGGGGCATCCATGGAAAATAAAGGATGGGAATTTTCTTTGGGCTATAATGATGCAACTTCATGGGGATTAAAATATGAGATTAATGCTAATCTTTCGATGAATAAGAATAGAATTACCTATTTGCCACCCTCAGTACAAAATAATTATGGAGGTAATGGAACTACTGACAATATACTTGGTCGACCATTAAACTCAATGTATGGTTATGTAGCAGATGGTTTATTCCGTACTGAAGATGAAGTTTTCAATTCCGCTATTCAAGAAGGAAAAGGTCTTGGTCGTATCCGTTATAAGGATTTGAATAATGATAATGTTATCAATGACAAAGACAGAACTTGGATTGGAAATCCAAATCCGGATTATGCCTATGGACTTAATATCAGTCTTAATTATAAAAATTTTGATGTTTCTACATTTTTTGAGGGTATTGGAAATGTTGATGTAGTTAATCAAAAAAAATATCAAACGGATTTCTGGAGTGTAGATGATGTCGGTTCAAATAAAGGAATAAGATTGTTAAATGCTTGGTCTCCTTCTAATCCAAATTCAACGATACCGGCTATTTCAACTACTGATAAAAATGCTGAGTCCAGGTTTTCAACATATTTTGTTGAAAACGGACGCTACTTAAAGTTACGTGTAGTTCAGTTTGGTTATACTTTACCAAAAGAAACAGCATCGAAATTTAAAATGGATAGTTTTAGAGTTTATTTAAGCGGACAAAATCTTTGGACACTTAAAGCATCAGATTTTACAGGTGTAGACCCTGAAAATGCTGGATTTGGTTATCCACAACCAAGAACTTTCACAGTTGGATTAAATGTATCTCTATAAAAATTAAATATTATGAAAAAAATATATTCTGTTTTAGGACTTATAATCCTGATAACTATATCTTCCTGTTCTGCTGATTATTTAGTAGAGAATCCAAAAGGGGTGCTTTCACAAGATGTGCTGGTGACTCCTGAAAATGTAGATGGATTTATGAATGCCGCTTATTCATCGTTAGGGAATGATCATTACGATACTCCTTTTAGTCTATGGCCTTATGGGAATGTCCGTTCAGATGATGCATATAAGGGAGGAAGTGGGCCAAATGATATTCAGGCCTTTCATTTTTTTGAAGTATCTAATAATATTCGTTCTGATTTTGGCGAATTGGATCGTTTTTGGTACATAAGTTATGTAGGGATTTCAAGAGCAAATAAAGCACTGGCGGCTTTGAATCTATTAACAAAAGAGCAATATCCTCTTAAAGAAACCAGAGAAGCTGAGATGCGTTTTTTGAGAGGTCATTTTTACTTTATGCTTAAAATAATGTATAGAAATGTTCCGTATGTAACAGAAGAGACCCCTATTGCCGATTATGCTAAAATTTCAAATCGTGAATTGACTAATGACCAATTATGGGATGCAATTGCAGCAGATTTTCAAGCAGCGGCAGATAAACTTCCACAAACACAGCCTGAGGTTGGTCGTGCAACAAAGTTAGCAGCTTATTCTTATTTGGCAAAAGTACGTTTATATCAGGCTTATCAACAAGATGATAATTATAATGTAGTTAGCATAAACCACGAAAGACTTCAACAAGTTATTGATGCAACCGATCAAGTAATCGGAAAAGCACAACTTGAATCTGATTTTGGTAATAATTTTATGCCTGGTGAATACGAAAATGGTAAGGAATCAATTTTTGCTATTCAATATTCTGCTAATGATGGAACACTTCATGGTCGAATTAATTATTCGGATGTATTGGCTACACCTCAAGGTATAGGTTGTTGTGATTTCCATAAACCGAGCCAAAATTTGGTTAATGCATTTAAGACTTCGGCTGATGGATTACCAATGTTTGATACGTATAACAATGCAGATTTAAATTATAAACAAATTAGCAATTATGATGTAGATCCAAGATTATATCATACAGTGGCAATTCCCGGATTACCTTGGAAATATAGTGCTGATTTAACATTTCAGGAGAACTGGAACCGTTCGCCAGATGCCTATGGGAATTATGCTTCACTAAAAGAGAATGTGGATCCTGCTTGCGGTTGTTTGATTAACGTAGATCCTTTTTATGGGAATACAAAAAATAGAATCCAAATTAGATATGCCGATGTTATATTAATGAGAGCTGAGGCATACATTGAATTAGGACAACATAATGAAGCATTACCACTAATAAATCAGATTCGCCATCGTGCATCACAAAGCAACAAATTTACTTCAGCTTATGACAGTAATGTTAAAATTGCCGAATACATAAATGGTACAAATTGTACTTGGACACAAGGATATGCACGTCAGGCATTACGATGGGAACGCCGTTTAGAATTTGCAATGGAAGGAAATCGTTTTTTCGACTTAGTACGTTGGGGTATTGCGGATCAAACTTTAAACAATTATTATAATATCGAGAAAACAAAGCGTTCGTTTTTTAATGAGGCCCATTTTGATAAAAATAAAGAAGAATATTGTCCGATACCACTTTCTCAAATTAATTTCAGCCAGGGGTTGTATCAACAAAACACAGGTTATTAACTAAATACGAATCAATATCTAAAAAATAAATTATGAAAAGAATTATAATAAATTGCTTGACAGCAATCGCAATGCTTTTTTGTATGCTGACCATTTCATGCAGCAGTGACAATTTTGATAAAAACGGTTTAGAGACTAACGTAGACGTTAGTATAACATCATTCAAGGTAAATGGTATAGATGCTACAATTAATCAAAAAACTAAACAGATTACCTTGACACTCCCTTACGGTTCAACTGTTACAACAGCGGTTCCTGAAATTGTCATTCCGGCAGGGGCATCAATTAATCCTGGATTGGGAACGGCTATCGATTTTACAAATCCAGTATATATTCGTGTAATAAATGGAAATCTATATAAGGACTATGTGGTAAACGTAGTGGTTTTGAATCCAATATTAAGTTTTAAAATTAATAACGTTGAAGCAACAATCAATAATGCAAATAAAACCATTATGATGACTCTGCCTGGAGGGACTAATTTGACTTCATTAACTCCAGTGATAGAATTGTCAACAGGAGTTTCTATTAGTCCTACATCTGGAGTGGCAATCAATTTTTCTTCTCCAGTAATTTATACAATAACTTCAGGTTCAATTTCTGTAAAGTACACAGCAACAGTATCGACTCCGGTAACAGGGATTTCGGTTGCTTTTCTAGGGACTGCAGCTACACGTCAAGGAATTACTAATCTTGATGAGAAAGCAGCATCTGACTGGTTGTTTAATAATTTTTCAAATGTAACTTACATCTCTTTTGATGAAATTAGCGGAGGGGCTAATTTAGCTAATTTTAATGTTATCTGGTGGCATCATGATGCAGCCATAAACTTACCTACTATTGCTTTAAGTAACAATGTGATAACGGCACTAAAAAATTACCGTACTTCTGGGGGGAATTTATTATTGACTTCTTTCGCTTCTCAATATGTAGATGCCCTTGGAATTGTTCCTGCAGGAAAAGGACCAAATAATGTTTGGGGGGATTTTCCTCCTGGTGGATGGGTTGATGCAAATTCATGGGGAATGTCTTTCAAAGGACATGAAAATCACCCTATTTTTCAAAATCTTCAAACTTTTGAAACGGGTAAAGCTAAATTACTCCAAAGCGGTACTTTTAGATTAAATCATACTGCATGGTGGTTTATACCGGAATGGGGAGGATATGTAAATGGTGCAGGTTGGAGATCACAAACTGGAGGTAATAACCTTGCCAGTGAAGACTGGGATGATACTCTTGACGGACGAGTAACTATTTCAGAATTTCCTGGGGGAGCTTCTAATATAAATGTTGTAGAAATCTCGATGGGAGCTTATGACTGGTATAATGAAGCAGATGCCAGCGGGAATCCGAGTCAGGCAAATAGTTTCTTAGGAAACATTCAGCAACTGACTAAAAATAGTATCAATTATTTAGCCGATCATTAAAATAATTTTTAATAAATAAACGATGAAAAAAATATATTGTATAGCTGCTATTTTTTCAATGATGTTTATATCCTGTGCCCAGGATGATATCACTAAAATAAATACAGCAGATATTTACGGAACAGCTAACGTTTTTCCCCAGCCGCCTGTCGGTTGGATGGGAGAAACAGATTCCTATAATACCACGGGTTGGGTAGGTGATGTGATGCCTTATTTTGATAATGGAAAATTTCATCTGTTTTTCCTGCATGATGCCTTGAATAAACCAGCCGGTAAAGGATATCACGATATTCAAGAGTTTGAAACTTCTGATCTTGTGAATTTTGATTATAATGGACGAATGATTCCTTATGGTACGACTAATGAAGCGGATTTTGGTGTTGGTACAGGCTCAGTTGTAAAAGTTGGAAATCTTTATTATTTCTATTATACCGGAAATAATGGTATCGCTTCTTTTCTTCAAAATAATCCGAGGGAAAGTGTTCTTTGCGCTACAAGTCCAGATTTAAAGAATTGGACAAAAATCAAATCATTTAAACTTACCGCTCCTGTGGGCTATAATGATTATGATTTTCGTGATCCACATGTGTTTTACAATAGTGAAGACAGTAAATATCACATGATAGTTAGTACGATGACTAATTCAGGACATAAAGCAGTGTTATTGCATTTTATAACAACAGATCCTTCGGTAAACAATTGGGTAGTTCAGAATCCTATTTATACAACAACAGTTGCAGAGAACTATCTGATGATGGAATGTGCTGATATCTTTAAGATGGGAGCTTATTGGTATTTGTTCTTCTCTGAAAATTGGAGTAACACTAAAGGGACACATTACCGTATGGCCACATCATTAAATGGTCCTTGGGTTACTCCTAAAAATGAAATGTTAGACGGAGAATTTCTATATGCTGCTAAAACGGCTTCAGATGGTAATAAGCGATACCTTTTTGGATGGACAGCACGTCGTTCCTCTGAGACCGATTTGGGAAACAAGGATTGGGCTGGAAATTTGGTAACCTATGAACTTACACAGAATAGTGACAGTACTTTAGGCCTGAAAATTCCCGAATCGGTTTCAAATCATTTTACAACACCTATCAAGTTAGAAATTCAAGATAATTTAGGGGATGTTACTGAGAATACAGGCAGTTTTTCTTTAGACGGAAGTAATTCCCCTGCAGTGTTACTATTTTCTAAACTTGAGAAATCGAGTAAAATCCATACCCAGATGTCCTATACTGGCAACACTGGCAATACTGGATTTGTATTTGCGTCAGATAATATGTCTAACAGTTATTATAAAATAGTTTTCGAACCATCTAATAACAGAATTGCCGGATATTTTGTCAAAGGAACTAATTCAGTTGAGGTTACTCGTGTTCCGATAACAATAGAAGCTGGGAAAACCTATGATTTAGACTTGGTTTGTGATGGTAGTGTTTGTATTTTATATGTTAATGGAAAAGGGGCATTAAGTAATCGAATTTATGGAATGAGAGGGCAAAAATGGGGATTGATTACTCAGACTTTAAATGCGACTTATAGTATTCCATTACTGACAAAATAAATTAAATAGCGATAAAGTCTATTTAGTTTTCAATATGAGTTTTAATGTAGTTTAATAATTTTTTTGGTTAATGTTTAAAGGCAAGTAAATAAACTTGCCTTTAATTTTTGGTTTTTTAATTATGGATAAAAAGTATATTTTAAATGTCGTTTGCTTTGGCGAGGTTTTATGGGATCTTTTTCCGACGCATAAAAAAATAGGCGGTGCTCCGTTGAATGTTGCCCTTCGAATGAATTCTTTAGGGGTGAAAACAACGATGATAAGTCGAGTTGGAGCTGATGAAGATGGAGATGGAATTTTATCTTTTGTAAACGAGCAGGGTGTCAGTTCTGATTCTATTCAAGTTGGGGCAGATTATAAAACAGGAGTAGTCCATGTAATGGTTAATGATAAAGGAAATGCTTCTTATGACATTCACTATCCTTCTTCCTGGGATAAAATTGTACCGACAAAAGAAATGGATGAAAAAGTTTCAGAAGCCGATGCCTTTGTTTTTGGGAGTTTGATATGCCGTGATGAGGTTTCCAGATCTACACTGTATGGTCTTTTAGATAAGGCTGAATATAAAGTTTTGGATGCCAATTTGAGAGCGCCGTATTATACAGCAGAAGTACTTCTCGAATTAATGTCTAAAGCTGATTTCATCAAGCTCAATGATGAAGAACTGCATGAGATAAGTCAATTATTAGAATCGCCGTATCATTCTTTCGAACAAAACATTAAATTCATCGCTAAAAAAACAAATACAAAACATGTTTGTGTGACCAAAGGGGCTTTTGGTGCTGTTTTGTATTACAATGATAAGTTTTATTACAACAGCGGTTATTTCATAAAAGTAGTGGATACCGTTGGGGCAGGAGATTCTTTTCTGGCATCTTTAATTATAAGATTGTTGAGAGGCAAATCGCCACAAAAATCGTTGAATTATGCTTGTGCCATTGGTGCATTGGTGGCAGGCCACGAAGGAGCCAATCCTAAAATTTCGGATAAAGAGATTAAAAAGTTTATGATGGTTTAATTTTTTTTTTTTTTTTTTTCAATAATACTTTATTTCTTCCTTTTGCATATAACAAAGTAGAATAAAGTGTTAAGCTACTTTTTGAGTAGTAGAAAACAAAGAATGATATTGAAAACATTTGCTGTCAACAGAAGATTAAAAAGGAATTCAAGGTTAGTCAACTTAGCTACATCTTGAAATAGTTTTAGTAATTAAAGTTCAATTTTTTTAATAATAAATAATACGATGAATAAAATAAACAATTTTGGTTTTTACATCTTATGTATTCTTTTTATTGGAATGCAGGTGACTGTTTATGGGCAGTTTAAACCGCAAGGTAAAGTGGATTACAATGAAAATTTTCGAGGGCAGTATCATTTTAGCCCTAAAACAGGCTGGATGAATGATATTAATGGATTGGTTTATCAGGGAGGCAAATATCATATGATTTACCAATGGGGAGAACAGGTGAGACATGGGGGGTATGCAACTTCGACTGATTTATTACATTGGAAAGATGAAGGTATTGCGTTGATTCCCCTCAAATCAGATTTACCAGATGCTGCAATAAGAAATGCAGCCTGTAATGAAGTTTTTTCAGGAAGTGCAGTTGTTGTTTCAGGTAAAGCTTCCCAAAAAATTACCGGAACAGAAAAAGAGGCAATTGTTGCCATTTATACAGGTACGGGAGTTGGAACATGTCTTTCATGGTCTATAGATTCAGGGAACACATGGCACGATTATAAAAAAAATCCGGTAGCGAATGTTACTAAAGGTGCCGATCCAAGAGATCCGCGTGTTTTCTTTCATAAACCAAGCAATAAATGGGTAATGGCAATATATGAAAAGGGTACCACTTTTTATGGGTCAACCGATTTGATCAACTGGACCTTTTTGAGTAATATTGGTTTTGGCTTTGAGTGTCCGGACATATTTGAATTACTACTGGATGGGGATAAAAACAATATGAAATGGATTTTAATGGATGCAAATGGCTCTTATCTGGTAGGTAATTTTGATGGGACTAGTTTTAAACCGGATGCAGGACAAAAAACACAAATAATGACGTTAGGAAACGATTTTTATGCTGCTCAAACCTTTACTTTGGGAAGTCTTCCTAATAATGACAATAGAATTATTCAACTTGCATGGATGGATCATTGGAACGGAGGTCTTGGCGAAAGTATATGGAAAAGAAATGCCACTTTCCCTGTTTCGGTTGGACTGGTAACTTATGCCGGACAAATGCGAATAACACGAAATCCTATAAATGAAATTGCTTCTTTGTATTCAAATGAAAACAAATGGGATAGTCAAATTGTTAGTCCTGATAGTAATCTTTTATCTTCTATAAAATCTAAACAATTTGAAATTGTTGCAGAATTTGATTTAACAAATACAACTGCTTCAAAGTTTGGATTCAAAATAGCCAATAAAACGGTTGCTTATCATGTTAAGAGTAATGTTTTACTTGATGAAGAGCTCAAACCAAATGCGTTAAATAGGATTAAAATAAGGATGCTTGTTGACTGGGGGCAACTTGAGGTTTTTGCTAACGAAGGGATTTATTCTTATTCTGAACAATTTGCTTTTTCACCAGAAAATAATGATATCTCATTGTTTTCAGATGGGAGTATTAAATTGGTCTCTATGGAGTTTCATGAAATTTCAAAAATATGGTAATTGTATTAATATAGTATCAACTTGATTGTCATTACAAAAAGCTATAATTATTAAACTATTGCGACCGTTGTGCCGGACGTCAATCTAAGAGGTCCCCTATTGTATTAGGAAGTATTTAATGAATGGTACATTGGTCGCAGGTCACGAAGGAGCCAATCCTAAGATTTCCGACAAAGAAATTAAAAAGTTCATGATGGTTTAATCTGATTATTTATGATATAAAAAAAGTCCCAAAAAATTTTGGGACTTTTTTACTTTTTATAATGAAGTGATTTTTTTCAAATCAGCGACTGTAGCAATTGGGTCGGCAGCGCTAAAAACATAGCTTCCAGCTACCAGAACGTCAGCTCCGGCTTCTACTAATTGAGCAGCATTTTTATTGGTTACTCCACCGTCAATTTCGATAATGGTTGAAGCTCCTTTTTTGTTGATTAAAGCTTTTAGTTTTCTGATTTTATCGTAGGTGTTTTCAATGAAAGATTGTCCTCCAAAACCAGGATTCACACTCATGATACAAACTAAGTCTATATCGTTGATAACGTCTTCCAGTAAATCAACATTAGTATGTGGATTTAAAGCTACACCCGCTTTCATCCCTTCTGCTTTGATGGCTTGTAGGGTTCTGTGTAAGTGAGTACATGCTTCAAGGTGAACTGTAAGTACATTAGCACCTAATTTTTTGAAAGTAGAAATATATCTATCTGGATCAACAATCATCAAATGTACGTCGATAGTTTTTGTAGCATGTCTTTTGATGGCTTCTAAAACTGGCATTCCGAAAGAAATATTAGGAACAAAAACACCGTCCATGATGTCGATGTGAAACCAGTCTGCTTCACTAGTATTAATCATTTTGATGTCGCGTTCCAGATTAGCAAAATCAGCAGCTAATACTGATGGAGCAATAAGTGTGTTTTTCATTATGGTTGTGTTGTGTGTTGAATTTTTTGCAAAGGTACAAAATCAAATGTTTTTTCATTCGTTTTTTGATTAATCAACTGCTGTGGTTTGTAATAGGAATTGATTAAATAAAAAAACTCCAGTTTTGAGCTGGAGTTTTAAGAGATTAATGCGAGGATTAACCTAAATATGTTTTTAAGATTTTACTTCTAGAAGTATGTTTTAATCTGCGGATGGCTTTTTCTTTAATTTGGCGCACGCGTTCACGAGTTAAGTCAAAAGTTTCTCCAATTTCTTCTAGAGTCATTGGGTGTTGATCACCAAGACCAAAATACAAACGAACTACATCAGCCTCACGTGGAGTTAATGTTTCTAATGAACGTTCGATTTCAGTACGTAACGATTCGTGGATTAATTCTCTGTCAGGATTTGGAGACTCACCAGAACGTAAAACGTCATAAAGGTTAGAATCTTCTCCTTCAACAAGAGGAGCATCCATGGATAAGTGACGACCAGAGTTTTTCATAGACTCTTTTACGTCATTTACAGTCATGTCTAGTTCTTTTGCAATTTCCTCAGCAGATGGTGGACGCTCATTAGATTGTTCTAATAAAGCATACATTTTGTTGATTTTATTGATAGAACCAATTTTGTTTAAAGGCAAACGTACAATACGAGATTGTTCAGCTAAAGCTTGTAAAATAGATTGACGAATCCACCATACAGCGTAAGAGATGAATTTGAAACCACGAGTTTCATCAAAACGTTGTGCAGCTTTAATCAAACCTAAGTTTCCTTCGTTAATTAAATCAGGAAGTGTTAATCCTTGATTTTGGTATTGTTTTGCTACCGAAACAACGAAACGTAAATTGGCTTTTGTCAATTTCTCAAGAGCTCTTTGATCTCCAGCTTTGATGCGTTGTGCTAATTCTACTTCTTCGTCAGCAGTGATAAGGTCAACTTTTCCAATTTCTTGTAAATATTTGTCTAATGAAGCAGTTTCACGATTGGTAACCTGCTTGGTGATTTTAAGTTGTCTCATGATTTTGTTGTCCCAATTTTTAAAGTGTACAATTGGTTATACGTATGAGATTTGAAAAAGTTACAATATTTTGGAAATAATTTATTTAATTTCAATATTGGGTTTTTAATTTGGTGTTTTGTTGTTCAGTTATAGTAGTTTAACTTCTGTTCTTATTACTTGTTAATTTTTTGTAAAGACTGTGTTTTGTGTTTTAAAGTTGAGTAAATTTATTATCTAATCTTAAAATTATAGTATCATGAAAAATGTGATTTTATTTTGTTTCCTTTTGGTTTGCTCTAGTTCATTTTATGCTCAAGATGCTGCTGGTAGTAAAGTTTTAAAAGAGAAAAAGGAAAAAGTAGCTATCGAAAAGAAAAAAGTCGATCAAGAAGCTAAAGAAAAAGTAGCAACTGCTGCAGATAAGAAAAAGAAACTAACCGAAGCAGCTAAGACCAAAAAAGAAGCTGCTGAAAAGAAAAAAAAGGATGTAACTAGCGATGTTAAAAAAGAGGTGAAAGCCAAGAAAGAAGCGGCAACTACTATGGCTGCTGAAAAAGCGAAAACAGCTAAAGAAAAAGCTACTGCAACGAAAGAGAAAACCACAGTGACAAAAGAGAAAGCTACATCAGTTAAAGAAAAAGCTACGGCAGCAAAAGATAAGGTTTCAGGAACTTATAACGGGAAAAAGGTATATACTGGTCCAAAAGGAGGGAAGTATTACATTAACAAAAACGGAAATAAAACCTATATTGATAAAGAATAATTTCTGGTTCTAATTTAGAAATTGAAATAAAACAAAAATCCCATCTCGTTCTAAAAACGAGATAGGATTTTTTATAATAAACCTTCAGTAAACTAAGATCTGATTACTCTTGTTTAGCCTCGCGTGGAGGGCGTGCGATAAGTGCTTTTCTTGACACTTTCTCTTTTTTAGTTTTAGGGTCAACTCCTAAGTATTTCACTTGGAATACATCGCCCATATTCACTACATCAGTTACGTTTTCAGTACGTTCCCAAGCTAACTCAGATACGTGTAATAAAACTTCGTTTCCTGGTGCTTCAGCATATTCTACTACTGCACCAAAATCTAGCATTTTAATTACTTTTACTTCATAAGCTTCTCCCATTTGTGGTTTGAAAGTGATTGACTTAATTTTAGCCAATACTGCTTCAATTCCAGCAGGATCTGTTCCTAAGATTTCGATAACTCCTTGTTCGTCTACTTCGTTGATTACGATAGTTGTTCCAGTAGCTTTTTGTAATTCCTGAATTACTTTTCCACCAGGTCCAATTAAGGCTCCAATAAAGTTTCCAGGAATAGTTCTGGTGATAATTTTAGGAGCATACGTCTTAACATCTGCTTTTGGAGCTGCTAAAGTTTCGATTAATTTTCCAAGGATATGCAAACGACCGTCACGAGCTTGTGCTAATGCCGCTTCCATAATTTCGTATTTCAATCCGTCAATTTTGATGTCCATTTGACAAGCTGTAATTCCTTCAGAAGTTCCCGTTACCTTGAAATCCATATCTCCTAAGTGATCTTCGTCACCTAAAATATCAGACAATACAGCAAAACGCTCTCCGTCAGTAATCAATCCCATTGCAATTCCAGAAACTGGACGAATCATTTGAATACCAGCATCCATTAATGATAATGTTCCAGCACAAACTGTTGCCATAGAAGATGAACCGTTTGATTCTAATACTTCAGATACTACACGAATAGTATAAGGACAATCAGCAGGAATCATGTTTTTCAAAGCTCTTTGAGCTAAGTTTCCGTGACCTACTTCTCTTCTTGAAGTTCCTCTTAATGGACGTGCTTCACCAGTTGAGAAAGGAGGGAAGTTGTAATGTAAGTAGAATTTTTCTTCTCCTTGTTCAGATGGAGAGTCAATTTGGTTAGCTTCTCTAGATGTTCCTAAAGTTGCAGTTGCCAAAGCTTGAGTTTCTCCACGTGTAAATAATGCAGATCCGTGTACCGATGGTAAGTAATCTACTTCACACCAGATAGGTCTGATTTCAGTAGTTTTTCTTCCGTCTAAACGTGTTCCTAAATCTAGGGTTACGTTACGAACCGCTTCTTTGTTTGTTTTGTAAAAGTATTTAGAAACTAAATCGCCATTTTCTGCCAATTCTTCTTCTGTAAATAAGGCTTTTACTTCTTCTTTTACTTCTGCAAATGCAGCAGTACGTTCTTGTTTAGAAGAACCTTTACTTGCAATAGCATAAATTTTATCATAAGCTGCTGCTTTTACTTTAGCGTAAATAGCTTCATCTTCTTTTTCTCCTTCGTAAGTGCGAACTTCTTTTTTTCCAAAAGCAGCTTGCAAACGAAGTTGAGCAGCAATTTGATTTTTGATATGTTCGTGAGCAAATTTAATTGCTTCAAGCATTTCTGCTTCTGAAATCTCTTTCATTTCACCCTCTACCATTGCGATAGAATCCATAGAAGCTCCAATCATCATATCAATATCTGATAATGCTAATTGTGCACGACTTGGATTGATGATGAATTTTCCGTCAACACGACCAACTCTAGCTTCAGAGATTAATGTTTCAAAAGGAATATCAGACAAAGCTAAAGCTGCTGATGCTGCTAAACCTGCTAATGCATCTGGCATTACGTCTTCGTCATAAGACATTAATTGAATCATTACCTGAACTTCAGCATGATAATCATCTGGGAAAAGCGGACGTAAAACACGGTCAACTAAACGCATTGTTAACACTTCGTTGTCGCTTGGACGTGCTTCTCTTTTAAAGAAACCTCCAGGAAAACGACCTGCTGCAGCAAATTTTTCACGATAATCTACCGTTAACGGTAAAAAGTCGATACCTGGACTTGCTTTTCTTGCGGAAACCACTGTACCTAAAATTACAGTTTTTCCAATTCTTACTACTACAGAACCATCAGCTTGTTTAGCTAAACGTCCTGTCTCGATTGTGATGCTTCTGCCATCACTTAAATCGATACTTTCTACAAATAATTGTGGAATCATAAATTTAATTATATAAGTTAAACATGGGAGTTAGTTGTGTGTTGTTGTTGCGTAGTTAATGCCTAAAACCCAATGAAAAACCAAACTTTTTTATTTAAATGATAAAGATTGAAAGTTTAAAAACTAAAAGAAATTTTAATTTTTAAATTTTTCAATCTAAAATTAAAAAAGAGGTACTTGCGCACCTCTTTTTTATATTGACTATTTTCTGATACCCAATACTTTGATAATTTCACGATATCTGTTGATTTCGGTCTTTTTCAAGTAGTCAAGTAAAGATCTTCTTTTACCTACTAATTTCACAAGTGAACGCTCTGTGTTGTAATCGTGACGATTTTTTTTCAAGTGTTCAGTCAAGTGGTTGATTCTGAATGAGAACAAAGCGATTTGTCCTTCTGCAGATCCAGTGTTTTCTGCTTTTCCTCCGTGTTGAGCGAAAATTTCCGCTTTTCCTTCTTTAGTTAAATACATGCTAATATTTTTTTAAATGATTTTTATGTATGTCAAACAGTTATTGTAAGACGGCAGCAAAAGTAATACATTATTTTGAATTGACAATAGAAATCAATTATTTTGAGTGGTTACCAATTTGGATTTGTGTTTTTTATAGTATTTGCTCCTGTTTGAAATGGTTGTGTTTGATTGTTTACTTCTGCTGTTTGTATGGATATTGGTATAGAATACAATACTTTGACAGGAACTCCTCTCATCTTTCCGGGTGTCCATTTGCCATAACTGCTTACGGCTTTAATACCTTCTTGACCTGTACCGTAGCCAAGATCTCTCAGTACTCTAAAATTGGTAAGACTTCCATCTTTGTCTACCACAAAAGTTAAGTATATTTTTCCTCTAAGTCCTTGTACATTGGGTGTTCTGTAATTTCGGCCTATATGTCGGTAAAAATCATCCATTCCTTTTGAAGGATTAGCTTTTTCAATTAGTTCTTTGTATGGATATTTATTGTTGTTTTCATCGGCGCTAATACCTGAAACAAATACTCCGTTTTTATAAATCTCTGTAAAACTATATTTTTCTTTAAGGTGTTTTCCTTCCCAAATTCCTTCTTTTTTTGCGTTTTTAATTTCTCCTTTTTCATAGATTTCATCATCAGTTTCTTCAACTTGTCCGTTACCGTCTATTACTGTTTGTTTTCCTTCGGAATTCCAAAATGCAATCACATTTGTTTCGGTAGTTTTATTTTTGGCGTCCCATACCATCTCTTTTTCAGACTTTTTTACATTGTTTTCGTACCACGAAATTTGTTTTCCACTTAATTGATTGTCGACATAGTTTGATTCTTGTTTTTTGTTCCCGTTTTCGTAATAATCAATACGAGTCCCTTCTAATCGTAAAACGTCTTTGTTTTTGGAAGTAGCACTCATGTTTATTTTACCTGATGGATGATAATAATCAGTCACAACATATAAAACTTTTTTAGTGTTGTAATCTTCTACAACTCTAGTATAGAAGATTTTTTTTTCACTTGTAATGTTGTGCAATGAATCTAAATAAAATACTTTGTTTTCTTGTGCAAATAAAGCTGTTGTAGCTAATAATAAAGCTGTGGTTAATAGTTTGGTTTTCATTTTTTTTAGTATAATATTTTTCAAATATAGTAAAATTTGTTGCAGTATTGTATTACAAATGTTAATTTAGTTTTGATGAAAATGATTGACAAAATTTGTATAAATTTGAAAAAATCAAAATTTGAAAAAATATCTTATTCTATATCGCCCTTTTTTGATTTTCCTGGCTAAATTTTTCCTGACTTATTTAGTTTTGAGTTTAATTTATCAAGGATATTTATCGCGTTTTGACGATAATTCGGTTGATTCCTTAACTAAGTTTGTAGCTAAAAATACCGAGCAGCTTTTTAGCTTATTCAATATTGATTTTTTTACCAAAGAGGTTTCTGGAGTTTCTTACATGATGCTGTTTTATAAAAGTAGATACATTGCCCGAATGATTGAAGGTTGTAATGCTATTAGTGTTATTATTTTGTTTATTTCATTTGTGGTTTCTTTTTCGGGTAAATTGAAATCAACATTGTTTTTTATATTTTGGGGTAGCTTTATTGTTTACATTTTAAATGTAATACGTATTGGCTTGTTGTGTATGGCTTTATATTGGTTTCCGGAACAAGGATCGGTATTGCATGAGGTTGTTTTTCCGTTGTTTATATATGGTGTGGTATTTATTTTATGGATAGTTTGGGTTAACAAATATTCGTTGTATGCTAAATAAAATTCTTAAACTGGTATTTGCTTTAGGTCTAGTTTTTTGCCTTGTTTTAGTTCGCTATTACGAGAATGTTTTGTTTTATGATCCTTTTCTGGACTATTTTAAAGGTGATTTTAATCAAATGCCACTGCCTGAATTTGATGTTTTCCGACTGATTTTGAATTTGTTGTTTCGATATGGGTTGAATATGATCATTTCTTTGGGATTAATTTATGTAATTTTCAAAGATTATATGATGATTCAATTTTCCTTTTTTCTCTATCTCGTTGCTTTTTTCGTTTTGTTGATTTTATTTTTTTTAGTCATAAATTATTATGGTTCTGATAATAATTTTTTACTGTTTTATGTTCGAAGATTTTTGATCCAACCTATTTTTGTTTTGCTTTTTATTCCAGCATTTTATTTTCAAAAGCGGCATTCCTGATATTTTTTGTGTAACTTTAAGTAAGTTATTACAGATGATAATTAGTAATTAAAGCGATATGAAAATTGTAAAACATTCTGGTGCAGTTGTTAATTTTAATCCAGAGAAACTTACTAAATCCCTTTTAAAATCTGGAGCTGATGCATTTACGGCCGAATCTATTATGAAAGAAATTACCGACGGAATTTATGAGGGGATTTCGACTAAAAACATCTACAAGAAAGCTTTTTCCTTATTGAAAAAACATACTAATTCTAATGCTGCCCGTTACAATCTTAGAGCAGCTATCGAAATGTTAGGTCCCGAAGGGTTTTATTTTGAAAAATATATTGCCAGACTTTTTGAAGCTGAAAGGTATGAGACTAAGACTAATGTCATCTTGCAAGGTAATTGTGTGATGCATGAAGTGGATATTTTGATAAAAAAAAACAATGTGATTTCTATGGTGGAATGTAAGTTTCATGGCGGGAGAGAGGCTGCTTCCGATGTGAAAGTTCCTCTGTATGTTTTTTCCAGATTCAATGATTTGCACGCTAATGAATATATGCTTTTTTCAAATAAAGAAAGAATAGCTAATTGTTGGATTGTAACTAATACTCGATTTACCGCTGATGCAATAGCTTTTGCAGAATGTTCAGGGATTAATTTGTTAAGTTGGGATTACCCGGAAAAGAGAAGTTTGAAATCAAGAAATAATCATGATTGTTTGTATCCTGTAACTTGTTTGACAACTTTAACTAAGGCTGAAAAAGAAAAACTATTATTGTTAGATGTTATTTTGGTTAAAGAGTTGTTGGGTAATGGGTTAGATTTAAAAGAAATTGGGATTAGTCCAAATAGAATTAAAAACGTTTTAAAAGAAGTGTCTGAATTGTGTAAGTGTTATTAATTTAAGAGAGAACTTTATGAAAATTAAATTTATAGGAGCTGCAGGAACTGTGACCGGATCAAAAACTTTAATTGAAAGTAATGGTATTCGTCTTTTAATTGATTGTGGATTATTTCAAGGTATAAAACCGTTACGGGAACTCAATTGGGAGGATTTACCCGTTTTAGCCTCTACAATTGATTTTGTATTATTGACACATGGACATTTAGATCATTGTGGTTGGTTACCAAGATTAGTGAATCAGGGTTTTAGAGGCAAAATATTTTGTACAAGTCCTACGGTTGAAATTACTAAATTGATTTTGGTAGATAGTGCTAAAATTCAGGAAGAAGATGCTCAAAAAGCAAATGAGGAGAATTGTTCCAAACATGAAATTGCTGAACCCTTGTATACTGTAGAACAAGCAAAAAAGGTCTTTCCGCTTTTTAGTGCTGTTCAGCCCGAAACAACGGTTGCTTTAGAAACAGGAATCGAAGCTGTATTTACTACCTCTGGACATATCATCGGGGCTTGTAGTATCAGTTTGTCTTTAGAAGGGAAAACACTGGTTTTTTCGGGAGATCTAGGTAGAGATAATGATGTGTTGATGTATCCTCCAACCAAACCTAAAGTTGCTGATTTAGTGTTTTTAGAAAGTACCTATGGCGACCGATTGCATCCCGATACCGATCCTAAATTAGAATTAGAAGATTATATCAATACGGCATTTAGAAAAGGAGGAACTGTTATTATTCCGAGTTTTGCAGTTGAAAGAGCTCAGGCTATAATGTATTTATTGTGGGAATTAAAAAAAGAAGGAAGAATTCCTGGCATTCCCTATATCGTTGATTCTCCAATGGGTGTTGGTGCTTTTGAAGTTTTTTTTAATAATGTACAATGGCATAAATTAAGTTTAGCCGATTGTCAGGCAATGAGTAAGATGTTTGTGATCAATTCAGATTATGAAGAGACTCTAGCTGCAATAAATAATAAAGGAGCTAAGGTTGTAATTGCTGCAAGTGGAATGATTACTGGTGGTCGTGTTTTGAGTTATTTGGAAAATTATATCGGAATTCCTGAAACTACAATTATTATAGTAGGTTTTCAAGCAGAAGGAACTAGAGGAAGGAAATTAATCGAGGGGGCTAAGTCCATTAAAATTTTTGGTACTTATTATAATGTACGCGCTAAAATAGTAGAGATAAATGGTCTTTCGGCTCATGGTGATCAAGCTGATTTACTGGATTGGTTGTCAGAATTAGAAAAGAAACCCCAGAGAATATTTTTAGTTCATGGTGAGCCTGCTGCTGCTGACGAATTGCGAATTAAAATCCAAGAACGTTATGGAGTAAATTGCTCTATTCCTTTGATGGGGCAGGAATTTGAATTTTAATAAAAATATACTTCGAAAAGAATACTGTTTTTATCGTTAATAAAACTTTAAAACAAATGAATAAATTGTGGTTGATATAAATTATTCTTACTTTCACCGTCGAAATATTTTGAATAAAATAAGGAAGAATGAATAGTTTTGATTGGAAGAATTTAATTGACCCACTTTTTTATATTCATTTTGATGTGAATGGAATAAAATTAGGTATTTATATAGTATTGTTTATTGTTTTTGCTGAGACAGGATTGTTTGCCGGTTTCTTTTTGCCGGGGGATAGTTTGCTTTTTCTTGCGGGAATTTATAATAGAGACCTGATAGAAAACATATTGTCTATTGAAAGTGATTTTGTGAATGTAACTTTGTTGTCAACACTGGTTGCTTTTGCAGGTATTTTTGGAAATATTGTAGGCTATTGGTTCGGGGCTAAAAGTGGTTATTATCTGTATAATAAAGAGGATAGTTTTTGGTTTAAGAAAAACTACCTTATCCAGTCTAAAGATTTCTTTGAAAGACACGGAGGAAGAGCTATCATTTTTGCTCGATTTTTACCTATTTTCAGAACTTTTGCTCCTATTGTAGCTGGAATAGTTACTATGGAGAGAAAAAAATTCATGTTTTTTAATGTTGTGAGTTCTTTTCTTTGGTCTTTCACATTAATCTTTGCAGGACATTATTTGTATGGTTTCTTGCTAAAAAATTATGATATAGATTTGAAAAAACACATTGAGATTATTGTTATTGCTTTGGTTCTGGTAACACTATTACCAGTAATTCTTAAATTGGCAAAAAAAATACCAGCTTCTAAAGAATAAATTAGCTGAATTTCTATAAACAAAAAATCCGTCTCGTTAAAAATAACGAGACGGATTTTTTTGTTTCAATTCCAATTTTTAGATTTGGAATTTTGGTGTTGTATTTTGTTTTTCTTTTTAGAAAAATTATTACATCATTCCTGGCATTCCGCCACCCATTGGGTTTCCACCGCCATTTTCTTCTTTAATATCAATTAATGCACATTCAGTAGTTAAAATCATTCCTGAAACTGATGCTGCATTTTCTAATGCTACACGAGTTACTTTTTTAGGATCGATAATACCTGCTTTTAGCATATCAACATATTCGTTAGTTTTAGCATTGTATCCAAAATCTCCTTTTCCTTCAGCTACTTTTGCTACAACTACTGAACCTTCAAGACCTGCATTTTCAACAATAGTTCTTAATGGAGATTCAATTGCACGAGAAACAATCTGGATTCCGGTAGCTTCATCAGCGTTTTCAGCTTTAAGGTTAGCTAAAGAAGCTTTTGCTCTTAATAATGCTACACCACCACCAGCAACGATTCCTTCTTCAACAGCAGCACGAGTTGCATGTAAAGCATCGTCAACGCGGTCTTTTTTCTCTTTCATTTCTACTTCAGAAGCAGCACCAACATAAAGTACAGCAACACCTCCAGCTAATTTAGCCAAACGTTCTTGCAATTTTTCTTTGTCGTAATCAGAAGTACTCGCTTCCATTTGACCTTTAATTTGGTTCACACGATTTTTGATCATGTCAGCTTCACCAGCACCGCTTACAATTGTAGTATTGTCTTTGTCGATAGAAACTCTTTTTGCAGTTCCTAGCATTTCGATAGTTGTATTTTCAAGAGTATAACCTCTTTCTTCAGAGATTACAGTTCCACCAGTTAAGATAGCGATATCTTCTAACATTGCTTTTCTTCTGTCTCCAAAACCAGGTGCTTTTACAGCAGCGATTTTAAGGGCTCCACGTAATTTGTTTACCACCAATGTAGATAAAGCTTCTCCGTCAACATCTTCAGCAATAATCAATAATGGCTTTCCTGATTGCGCTACTGGCTCAAGAACTGGTAATAATTCTTTTAAAGAAGAAACTTTTTTGTCGTATAATAAGATGTATGGAGAGTCTAATTCTACTTCCATTTTTTCAGAATTAGTAACGAAATATGGAGAAAGGTATCCTCTGTCAAATTGCATTCCTTCAACTACATCAACAAAAGTATCAGTCCCTTTTGCTTCTTCAACAGTAATAACACCTTCTTTTCCCACTTTTGCGAAAGCAGTAGCGATTAATTCGCCAATAACTTCGTCATTGTTTGCAGAGATAGAAGCAATTTGTTTGATTTTGTCTGAATCACTTCCTACAACCTGAGATTGTTTTGCAAGGTCAGCAACAATAGCTTCAACAGCTTTGTCAATTCCTCTTTTTAAGTCCATTGGGTTAGCTCCGGCAGCAACGTTTTTCAAACCTTCTTTTACGATTGCTTGTGCTAAAACAGTTGCAGTTGTAGTTCCGTCTCCTGCTAAATCATTTGTTTTAGAAGCTACTTCTTTTACCATTTGAGCTCCCATGTTCTCTAATGGGTCTTTTAATTCAATTTCTTTTGCAACAGAAACACCATCTTTAGTAACAACTGGTCCACCAAAAGATCTTCCAATGATTACATTACGACCTTTTGGTCCTAGAGTTACTTTTACTGCATTTGCTAATGCGTCAACACCACGTTTTAATCCGTCACGTGCTTCGATATCAAATTTTATGTCTTTTGCCATTTTTTGTTTTTACTTTATATTTTTGTTTTAAAAATCTTAATACTTTGTACTCAGTTCTTAATACTTGTTTTTTTAGATTATTGCAAGAATATCATCTTCTCTCATAATCAAATAATCTTTTCCTTCTAATTTTAGTTCGGTTCCAGCATATTTACCGTAAAGCACTGAATCACCTATTTTCACTGTCATTGTGTGGTCTTTTGTTCCATTTCCTACAGCAACAACAGTTCCTTTTTGTGGTTTTTCTTTTGCAGTGTCTGGGATGAAAATTCCTGAAGCAGTTTTAGTTTCGGCTGCAACGGGTTCAATAAGAACTCTGTCTGAAAGCGGTTTAATGTTTAATGCCATGTTTTTATATTTTAAATTATGATTTTTATTGTTGCTTTTTTGTTTTCAGAAATTGTGCCATCGCAAATAAGACTGACATATTTTCTTATGAAAAATGCCAGCTTTGACAGGCTGGCATTTTTTAATCTATTTAGAATAGTAATTATTTTGCAGGAGTTGCTGGTGTAACTGGCACAGCTGGTTGAGCAGCAGGAGCAGCAGCTTCAGTGTTGTCAATAATTTTAGAATCAGAGTCGCTTAATGTTCCTGTAAAACTTAAACTTGATAGTAAAATCAAAGCGATTAAAACGATGGCTAAAGTCCAGGTACTTTTATCTAAAAAGTCTGTTGTTTTTTGTACACCACCTAACATTTGTGATCCACCAACTGAAGAAGATAATCCACCACCTTTAGGGTTTTGAACCATAATTACTACGATCAATAGAAAACAAACTATTGTTATTAAAACTAAAAAAATTGAAAATGTGCTCATTACTTAATTATTATTGTTTTGTTGTAAAATCTTAATATCTAATATGCGGTCTGCAAAGAAACTACTTTTTTCTGGATATTTCAAAATTAATATTTCATAAGCTTGAATCGCTTTTTGATATTTTTTTTGTTCCAAATATACTTTGGCTAAAGTCTCGGTCATTAACGAGCTAGTGTCCTCTTTATTGATGTCAATAGTAATGTTTGGGGTACTTCCAGATTTTACAGCCGGGATCCTTGGATTACTTTCGATGAATTTATTGATGATAGATTCTTTTTTCTTTTTAAGTTCATCTTCCTCTTTCGTGCTATTTGAACGGCTTTTAGTTTCCAATTTTCTGTCTATAGGCTGTATTCTTGAAAGTTGAAGCCATTCCTGAAAAGAATGGGTTTCGTTTTTGGAGAAATTTAGAGGTTTGCCTAATTCTAGATTTTCTTCGGGAGTACTTGCTGTTTTTTCAGATTCGATAGGTTGATCTTCTTCAATATCGATTGAAGTAGTAGTTTCGAATTCTACTTTGTTTTCGTTGATTTCTGCTTTTTCTTTCTGAATAATTTCGATACTATCTATTACTTTGATAGCAAGTAGTTCATTTGTTTTCTTTTCGAATAAATCTTTTTGAATGGCATTAAAACTTTCCGAACTGATGAAATCAAATAAAATAGCTCTGTCAGTGGTATGTGCTGCTGTAACTTTTAATGCCGAATTATACTTAAAACTATTTTCATTGTAAAGTCCTTTCAATCGCAAGGCTCTGGCGCTTTGAAAATAAGGAAATTCATCCAATACTTTCTCTAAAGCAAGAGTTTGCTTTTCGGTAATTGTGTTGGGTTTGTTGATTAAATAAGTATAATCGGTTACGTTCATTTTTTTAATATTCAGTTTGCGATGTTACCATTTAGCTAATGATTCATTGAAAATATCTTGGGTAATTCTTTCAAATATCTCTTTTAAAGCGGTGTTTAAAGTAGCTCCCTGCAGTTGTGTTGTTGCAGGATAATCATAATAGAATTCGAAAGTTTTTTCAAAATCGTCAGTCTCTTTCTTCTTGTTCATAAATCTGACATTTACTCGAATTTTTAATCTGTTTTGAGAAGCTTGCTGATCGGCTGTAGCCGTCATTGGGCTTATTCTATAATCGACAATTTCTCCTTCATAAGTTAAATCGGCACCATTTTTTACCAAGTTTAAATTGGTTTGATTTTGAAGAATATCTTGAAGCGCAAGTGTAAATGTTCTATCTATTCCAGGTTCGATTAAATCGGCATTATTTTGAAAGAAATTAACTTGGAAGGTTTTGGCATCAATTTTTCCAGTTCCCGTGAAGTTGTAAATAGAACAACTATTTACGCTTAATGCAATTATTGAAAGTAGAATAAGTTTTATGTATTTCATTTTTTGTTTTAAAAATTGCTTCAACAGTTTGTTAATGATTGGGTCAAAGATATTCATTTTTCAAAGAAACTATTTGTGGCTTTGCATCTTTGTGGCTAAATTACAAATCAAATTGTTTTATTTTTCGATACAATGTTCGCTCCGAAATACCTAATTCATCCGCAGCCGCTTTTCTTTTTCCTTTGTTTTTTTCTAATGACTTTTTAATCATTTCGATTTCTTTTTGCTCTAATCGTAAAACTTCCTCTTCTTCAATGGTTTCTGCAAAAAGATAGTTGTCTTCAGTTTCTCTGTAGTTTTCGTTGTGTGAAGGCGTCATTACAGCTGTTACCGGTTGTTCTTCAAACTCGATTTCGCTATCTTCTTCTTTAGAGCCGTATATTTTCTGAATTAAATTTGGATTAATATCCTGAGCTTTTGCAGTGCCGCTTTTCATTAGTTCCAAAGTCAATTTTTTTAAATCGTTCAAATCACTTTTCATATCAAAAAGTACTTTGTATAAAATATCTCTTTCGGTACTAAAATCACTGTCTGATTTATTGTTTTTAATTACCGATGGGAGGTTGCTACCTTCGGTTGGTGGCAAATAAGCTTGCAAAGTCGCAGCCGAAATATCACGATTGGTTTCCAAGACCGAAATTTGTTCAGCAACGTTTCTAAGTTGACGAATATTTCCGCTCCATCTGTATTTTTGCAATAAATGCACTGCATTTTCAGCTAACTTTAATGGAGGCATTTTGTATTTATGGGCAAAATCGGCAGCAAATTTTCGAAACAATAAATGGATATCCTCTTCACGATCTCGCAAAGCTGGCAAGGCAATGTCTACGGTGCTTAAACGATAATATAAATCTTCACGAAACTTCCCTTTTTCGATAGCATTAAATAGATTAACGTTGGTTGCAGCTACAATTCTTACGTCGGTTTTTTGAACCTGTGAAGAACCTACTTTTAAGAATTCGCCGTTTTCAAGAATACGTAGCAAACGCACTTGGGTAGTTAGCGGTAATTCGCCTACTTCATCAAGGAAAATAGTTCCGCCGTTGGCTACTTCAAAATAACCTTCACGAGTGCTTGTTGCGCCTGTAAAAGCACCTTTTTCGTGACCAAAAAGCTCACTGTCAATGGTTCCTTCGGGAATAGCACCACAGTTTACGGCAATGTATTTACCGTGTTTTCTATGCGATAGCGAATGGATTATTCTCGGAATATTTTCTTTACCAACACCACTTTCTCCGGTAACCAACACCGAAATGTCAGTAGGAGCTACTTGAATGGCTTTTTCTATTGCACGATTGAGCTTTGGGTCATTTCCAATAATCTCAAATCGTTGTTTTATGTTTTGAACTGATTCCATCGTTATTTTATTTAAAGGCTTCGAGAGAACTTTGATATCATTTAAAATGAGAAAAATATATTGATTTTAAAATATCTTATTCATCAGTTTTTGTCAGTGTGTCTTTTACTTGGGCTGTTTTTTCTACTTTATGTTTTGGGAAATAAGTTCTAATAATATAGAAAGTAGCTCCAAATCCAATTATAAAAGTAGCTATAACGATAAGTATTTGTTTCTTTGTCATTTTGTTTTTTTATTTGTCATTGCGAGGAACAAAGCAATCACATCTAGTATATCGATTCCAATTGTTTCGGACTTGTATTAGAGTGATTGCTTCGTTCCTCGCAATGACTCAAAGTGACTAACAACCTAATTCATTTCAGAATATCCTACCGCTTCTCCTTTCAAAGTTCCGCTGGTACAAGAATTGATTTTTACATTCACAAAGTCACCAATTTTATAATCCTCTTTAGGGAAAACTACCGTAATACTTTGAGAGTTTCTTCCTGAGAATTCTTCCTTAGATTTTTTAGAAACTTTTTCGACCAAAACTTCTACTGTTTGTCCAATGAATTCTTCTGAGCGTAACCAGGCGTGTTTTTGTTGTAAATCGACAATTTCTTGTAATCTTCGAGCTTTGGTTTCTTCAGTTACGTCATCTTCCATTTTTCTTCCAGCCAAAGTTCCCGGACGTTCGGAATACGAATACATATAACCAAAATTATATTTTACATATTCCATTAAACTCAAGGTGTCTTGATGATCTTCTTCGGTTTCTGTTGGGAATCCGGCAATCATATCTTGCGAAATCGAACTGTTCGGAATAATACTTCTGATTTTGTCAATCAAAGTCATGTATTCTTCACGGCTATGCAAACGATTCATTTCTTTCAGGATTCTATTGCTTCCTGATTGTACAGGCAAGTGAATGTGTTTACAAATATTAGGATACTTTGCAATAATATGTAAAACACTTTCGTGCATATCTTGCGGGTTAGAAGTCGAAAATCGAATGCGCATTTTAGGAAAAGTAACGGCAACCATTTCTAACAATTGGTCAAAATTTACAGCAGTTGCTTTTTGCATTTCAGTTGCGTTCTCAAAATCTTTTTTCAATCCGCCACCATACCATAAATAGCTATCTACGTTTTGACCTAAGAGCGTGATTTCTTTAAAGCCTTTATCCCATAAATCCTGAATTTCTGCCATGATACTTTGTGGTTCGCGGCTGCGTTCACGACCGCGAGTAAAAGGAACCACGCAAAAAGTACACATGTTATCGCAACCACGGGTGATAGAAACTAAAGCGGTAATTCCGTTGCTCATCAATCGCACTGGCGAAATATCACCGTAAGTTTCTTCTTTTGATAAAATAACATTAATGGCATCACGACCTTCTTCCACTTCGCTCAAAAGATTCGGTAAATCTTTATAAGCGTCAGGACCCACTACTAAGTCTACAATTTTTTCTTCTTCTAAAAACTGACTTTTCAAACGTTCTGCCATACAGCCAAGAACGCCCACTTTCATTTTTGAATTGATGCGTTTTACCGCATTGTATTTTTCTAAACGTTTGCGAATGGTTTGTTCCGCTTTGTCGCGAATCGAACAAGTATTTACTAAAACCAAATCGGCTTCTTCTAAAATCGTTGTTGTGTTGTATCCGTTACCAGACAATATAGAGGCAACTATTTCGCTATCCGAAAAGTTCATTGCGCAGCCATAACTTTCAATATATAATTTTTTAGTATTCTCTGGTTTATTTTCCAGTACAAGGCTTTCACCTTGTTTGCTCTCTTCAATAATCTTTTCCATTCTAGTTGTTTCAAAGCACAAAGATAAGAGAAATCAAACGGATATGACAAGATGTCAGATGAAGAATTAACAAAATTTAAAGGA
Source organism: Flavobacterium undicola (assembly GCF_009909155.2). Lineage (GTDB taxonomy): Bacteria > Bacteroidota > Bacteroidia > Flavobacteriales > Flavobacteriaceae > Flavobacterium > Flavobacterium undicola. The sequence goes on along the minus strand of NZ_JAAAPM020000020.1, from coordinate 1,555 downwards.
TTGTAGGATTGAAGATTACTAATTTGAATATCTAAACAAATAGAGGTACACTTCAATTTAATATTATTTGAAGCTATTTCCCGCTTTCCATTTCAAGTCCTCGTCTTGTTGTTTGTTTTTTATAAAGTGTTACAAGAGCTTCCTTTGGTCGCTTTGTGACACTAAAAAAAACAGCACAAAAAGACTCCGGGCTTTTCACTTCAATCGGGGCTAAAATCAGGAAATGATATAATCAAAATTGATTCTTCTTGCTCTGTCGAAATATAGTCCTTGATGATTAAGTATTTTAAGTAAGGTTATTTCAATTAACCAAAGACAAAGTTGCCATGCTTCGTGTTTCGTTTCCACGGTAATCTTAACATTTTCAATTGGGTGTACAATATTGTTTCTAATTGTGGTTATAATTCCAGAAATGTCTCTATAATTAGGGTTTTTAATATGGTTTTCAGCGAAAAATTCTAGACTTTTATAATTAGAAAGAATTTCAGAATCAACTAAATTTAAGTATTTAATTAGTTCTCGGAATTTATTAGGAGTCTTGTCAGGATGTTTTTTATTTGTTGAAGTCCAATAATATAATTCTTCTAATCCAGCTTGTGCCATAATTATAGAGCCTTCAATCAAACCAGCTTGATTCTATATACCAATGGATTATTGATGTTAAAAAATCTTTCCCTGAAGCAGATTGCCAAATAGTGCTAAATTCTTTCCACATTAAATTTAGACTATCTATATTTCTATAAAAAAGAAAGGTTTTTACATCTTTATATGTTTCTACTCGTTTTGAATTATAATCAGTCCAAATTTTGCAATCTTCATTGAATCCCATTGTAAATAAACAAGAAAGCTTCCGTCCATTAATAAAACTTATAAAAACATCTAAACAGCTAATAATTTCATTGGTTTCTAGATAACTAAATTTTGTTTTATCTGTTTTTATGATATTTCCAGAATACAAAATATTATATCCTCCAATACTTTTTAGTTCTTGTTCTAGTCTATTATAGTCAAGGTCTTTATCAATTGTGATTGTCCATTCGTTATTTTCAAGTTTAATTCTAGAACAACTTGTTCTTTTATTTGATATAGTTATTTTTTTTACAACTTCCCCAGATATTGATTTTAAATTTGGAATAGAAAACGAAACTAAATCAATTGATTGCTCTATTTCTCCAATTGTAATTTTGTTGAGAAATTTTCCTTTTATTTGTGAACTGTCTGAGCCAATTGATGTTGTTGTGTTTATTATTAAAGCATTTCCTATTTCAGCTTTATTAATTATTGTTTTGTATGTTTTACCTAAATTTTGTAAATAGTTATCAAAATCATAATTATGTATTGTACCTGAAAAAAAACAACCATAATTAGGAAACCAATCGAAATAAATTTCACCACTAACATCTATTTTTTCTGTCTCGTTTTCTATATTAATTAATTGAGTTAGTCATTTAGTTTCTGTATTTTTATGTCTTTAAAAACAGTCGTTATGGAAGTATTTGAAGGACAAAGCATACTAAACTTTATAAAAGAATTGCCAAATGATGAAGCTTGCAAA
>NZ_JAAAPM020000002.1 GCF_009909155.2 Flavobacterium undicola | reverse complement strand
AATTTTGTTTTAGGATAAACCGTTCTCAATTTAAAACAAGTATTTTTCATAAATCCATAGAAAGAATGGTGAATGCAAAACCGATTTATCAAAAAAACATAAAACAGATATTAAGTGTATAACTCAATTAAATATTATTACTTCATTAGTCTGCCCCCGATATTACCTGCAACTGCTCCTGTACCAGCTCCTACAATATTTCCTGTTTTTGTGGTGGTTTGGTTTACATTTCGCATGAAATTACCTGCTCCCCCAGCCTGTATAATCCAACCCGTTACCGTAGGAATTGTAAAATATCCAATGATGCCAATAATCATAAAGATGATATACACAGTATTGGATGAATCAGGAATAAAAGTGGGATCTGACAAACTTTCGATATCCTTCTGTAGTATTAAAGATTGTATCTTGGACAACATAGCACTAAAAAGATCAGCTACCGGAAGCCAGAGATAGACACTGATGTATCGGGTAAGCCATTGTGTTAGTGTGGACTGAAATCCATCCCAGACAGAAATGGCAAAAGCTATCGGTCCTAATATGGACAATATAATCAGGAAGAAAGTCCGTATCGTATCAATTACCAGCGCAGCAGCTTGAAACAGTATTTCCAAAAACTCCCGAAAACCATCACGAATTTCCTTTTTGACTCCGTACATTTCTCTTTCCATGTACATTCCAGACATGGTAACTAAATCTGAAGGTGACCAACCCAGTTCATCAAGTTTCTTATCGAACTCTTCGTCCGAAACCAGATAAGCGGTTTCAGGGTTGCGAAGCATTGCTTCCCTTTCCAGTTGGTCTTTCTGCTGCTGTAAGGCATTCAAATCAAGAACTTGATTTTCTAATATACTATGTGTCCCTTTTACCACAGGGCTGAGCACTGTATTGAGAGTACCTAATACCATCGTTGGGAAAAACATAATACAAAGTCCCAAAGCAAAAGGTCTGAGTAGTGGATAGACATCTATTGGTTCTGCACTGCTAAGTGCCTGCCATACTTTTAATGCTACATAAAATAAAGCTCCCAATCCCGCCAGACTTTTAGCTACTCCCGCCATATCAGCTGATAGTGGTATCATCTCATCATATAGCGAGCGTAATACTTCATGAAGATTACTAAATTCCATGATTACCAATATTTTTGGTCAGCAGTTCCGTAAAGCTCCAATACCCTTTTGCTGTTATTGGCTTTTTTAGCTCTTAGATAGCTGACTGAAATATTTTTGTTAGTGAAATAACGAACAAGATTATGGTACTCTTTTACTTCCTTATACACACCATCGATAATATCCATACGCTCTTTATCATTCAATGACAAAGTAGAAGCATTTACAATTTGTTTAAGCTCTTTCAATAGTTCAGTACTTTCATTAAGTAAAATGGAATACCCATTAGCAATTGCTGAAAGTTCCTGTGCATTGAAATTAGGATCGTTCATCATTTTTCCAAAATTCTTTACATAAATCTCAGAAACATCACCTACAAGCAATACGGTCTGTTGTACTTTTCGGGCATCTTTTACCAGATTATTTACAGCCTTTAACTTATCATAATATTCTTTTCCCTGATTATACACTTTTTGGACTTCCTTAAAGTTGTTAATCATATTGGTCGCTGTGGTAGAAGTCTGTACAATCTGTCTCGCTGTATTGACAATACCCTGAGCCAAATTGGAAGGATCTGTTACCACCCATTGTGCTTTAATTGTTGGTGTGACAGCAAATAGTAACGCTGTATACACCATGAACATTAACTTTTTCATTGTTTTCAATTTTTAAATGATTATTATTTCTTTTCTTTTCTCTGAAGGACAATTCGTTTGATAGCCTGTTCTACATTTCCATCCAGTTCTCCGGCAAGACGCATCACTTCCAACTTTTCAGTTTCTTCTGTGGTGTAAGCCAAATATTCTTCAAGACTCACTTCTGTTGCATATACTGCCGAATGAGTACCACCTAACCCAATCCAAACTTCTTTATATAATCGTCTGGGATCGTTATTCATGTTGATGGAAAGTACCTGTGCTTTTTCTTTTTCAGTGAGACCAAGCATGGCTTGGATATCATCAAATTTGTTCATGTATTTACGCTGATCCAACAATATTTTACAATCCGAATTATTGATGATACTTTCCTTTACAATGGGTGATTGGATAATGTCATCTACTTCCTGAGTTACTACAATGGCTTCTCCAAAAAACTTCCTTACCGTTTTAAACAGGTATTTGATATATTCGGCCATTCCTTCTTTTGCAATAGCTTTCCAGGCTTCTTCAATAAGGATTAACTTCCGCACTCCTTTTAAGCGACGCATTTTATTGATAAAAACCTCCATAATGATTATGGTTACAATCGGGAAAAGGATTTTATGATCCTTGATAGCATCAATTTCAAACACAATAAATCGTTTGGAAAGTAAGTCCAGTTGCTTGTGCGAATTCAGTAGATAATCGTATTCTCCTCCTTTGTAATAAGGCTCTAATACGTTGAGAAAGTTGGCAATATCAAAGTCTTTTTCCCGTACCTGTTTTTCTTCTAATACCTTTCTATAATCAACCTTTACATATTCATAAAATCCATTGAAAGAAGGGAGTCCATCCTCTTGTTTGATACGTTCGATGTAACCATTCACAGCATTAGACAATGCCACTTCTTCTGAACGGGTTGGTGGTTCATCATCACGCTTCCATAAGGTTAATATCAAAGTTTTAATACTCTCTCTTTTCTCTATGTCAAACACACCATCATCGGTATAAAAAGGGTTAAAAGCTATAGGATTGTCTTCTGTATAAGTGAAGTAAACACCGTCTTCCCCTTTTGTTTTTCCTTTGATGAGTTCACACAATCCCTGATAAGAATTTCCTGTATCCACTAGCAGCACATGAGCACCTTGCTCATAATATTGTCTAACCATGTGATTGGTAAAGAATGACTTTCCTGAACCTGAAGGACCTAATATAAACTTGTTCCTATTCGTAATAATTCCACGCTTCATTGGTAAATCAGAAATATCCAAATGAATGGGTTTTCCTGTAAGTCGGTCAGCCATCTTAATCCCAAAAGGTGACGGAGAACTTTGATAGTTGGTTTCCTCAGTAAAAAAACACAGAGCGGGTTCTATAAAAGTATAAAAGCTTTCTTCACTCGGAAAATCTCCAGCATTCCCTGGCATTCCTGCCCAGTAGAACGTAGCTACATCTGTGGTGTTGTGCCTTGGTTTACATTCCATCAGTGCCAAAGCACTACCTGTATCATTCTTTAACTGTTTTAGTTCGGTAGGATCTTCTGACCAAGCCATTACATTAAAATGAGCCCGAATAGAAGAAAGTCCGAAAGAATGTGCTTCGTTCAAATAGCGTTCAATCCATTCCTTATTGATTTGGTTCGCTCTGCTGTAACGTGCCAATGAGTGCATATTTCTTGCTGATTTCTCAAACTTACGCAGGTTGTCTTCGCTGTTATCCAAAAAAAGATATTGGTTGTAGATGTGATTACAGCTTAACAGCAATCCTACCGGCGCAGCAAAAGACAAAAGACAATCACTTCTGTCTGTAGACAGTTTTTCATAACGAGTATTTACCGAAACCGTTCCCGGTAAATCATCTGTATCTGACAGGGTGTGCAGGCAAAGTCTTTTGTTACCAATACGCACTTCTTCTGCTCCAAGACCAATGTCTTGCATGGGAGTTCCTGCTTCCCTTGAAAGCGTTAGGTATTGTTCCAATATTCCTTGCTTGTCATCTGTTCCAACGATGTCCTCTTCACTTAATCGTTCTAGTTTTACAAAACCGCTGTCATTTACTATTCGTTCAAACTGTGTTACGGCTTCCATAAAACGATGAATAGTTTCTTTATCTCTTATTTCTTTTGGAATAAGAACACCTTTGCAAAGCGAAGAGAAATTACTCTGCATTCGCATACGCTCTTTAGTCGTTTTAGTTAGAAACAAATAGCAATAATGATTTAGAAACGGACGTTCATTAAAATGCTGTTGATAGGATTTTGCTAAAAAACTCAAATCATCCGGAGCAATATCCGGAGCGTAAGTTTCTTTGATATACCAATCCTGTTTATGTATCACCGTATAATCAGGTAAAGTCTTGATAGCCTTATGCCAAGCGGAATGAATAGCTTCATATTCCGCAGAAGCAACTGTAAAAAGCTCTGGAAGTTCTACCCGAAAACAGGCTGTGATATCCGCATCCTTTGAGATAATACAATTATTTTCTACTGCTAACAATGGAAACTTACTTTCCAGCGTAGTCGCTTTTGATTTATTCCTCATGCGTGCTTGTATTTAGTTTTGAACTTGAAATAACGCTGTACAGGCTTACGACAGATGATGTAATGTGGATGCCGTTTCTTGGCACTTATTTTCATTAATCCATATTCTCCATACTTTTTGTTCAGCGAAAAAGTCTGCCATACGATTAGTAAAGCACCACCAGCTCCTAGAAAAAGACAGCTATAGGAATTGACTCCGACCATGTACAATATCATGACTAGAATAAGAATTCCTAATAATCCTCCAGCGAAAATGAAAAGATATTGCGCCTTCAAACCTTTAAATTCTACTGTTCTCCCAATGCCTTTGTTGATGTTGTAATTACTCATCAGCCAAAAGATTAAAGGAAGAAGGAACGCAAAATGGTAGCCGACACAATCAGAAAGATACAAGCCCCAAACCAGCTCGCTGCGGTCTTGCTCGTATCAGGATCTCCACTACTGAACTTGTTATACACCTTAACACCTCCTATTAGCCCAACTACCGCTCCGATGGCGTAGATAAGTTTTGTCGCAGGATCAAAATAAGAGGTTACCATTTGAGTCGCCTCATTGATTCCTGCCGAGCCATTTCCTTGTGCGAACGCACCAATTCCTGACAGCATAGCCAAGGCTGACAGCCAAAGTTTTTTTCTTTGTTTTTCCATGATTTGAATAATTTATTTGTTCTTATTCCTGCTCGTTGCAGGATTTGATGGCAAATGTCTTATGGAAACAGGAACGTATTAATGAGTTGTCTTTAAGTGGAATTATTTGGCAGAAGAAGACTTGATGATTTATATTTTGATATAAAAAACCACTAAATTTAAGCAAACAAACAGTTATATATCGCAAATCGCAATATGCGATATATGTTTTCAAAAAATTGGTTACTAGATAATTAATTATTAATATTGCATATCGCAATATGCAATATCAAAATGAAACAAACAACAAACAATCTCAAACCACAAGACATAGTGATCTTATTAAAAATCATTGCATTAGGTGAAAAACCCTGGTTTCATCATACTATTGCTGAGGAATTAGGCATGAGTCAATCTGAAGTAAGCCAGTCTTTAAATCGTTCCAAATATGCAGGCCTAATTGATGATGCCAGAAAAAAAGTAAACAAAATTGCTTTTAACGAATTTTTAATTCATGGTGTAGGCTATGTTTTTCCACAACAACCAGGAGCAATCGTTAGAGGCGTTTTAACAGCTCATTCGGCTGAACCTTTAAATAAAATCATTCAGGCAACTGACAACTATGTTTGGCCTTATGCAAAAGGATTAGACCGTGGCCAGGCAATAGAACCTTTATACCCTACTCTTGTAGCAGCTTCATTAAAAGACAAGGATTTATACGAATTATTAACTTTAGTCGATGCTATTAGAGTGGGAAGAGTAAGAGAAAAAGAAATGGCAAAACGCGAATTAGAAAAAAGAATACTGAATGTATAATAAAATAATCAATCTGGCATTAGTAGCTCAAGTTGCTAATGGTTTAAAGGAGTTAAATGAAAAAATGGTCTTCATTGGAGGAGCAGTAATTAGCTTATATACAGATGACCCGGCTGCAGAGGAAATTCGTCCCACTTCTGATATAGACATGACCATTAATTTAGCTAATTATTATGAATGGACACAAATGCAGGAACGATTAGCAGAACTTAATTTCTATCCGGATCCTCAGGGACAGTCAATATGCTCTTATCAGTTTGAAAATATTGCAATAGACATTATGCCTGCTGACGACAGTAGTATTGGAATATCAAATAAATGGTACAAGCCCGGATTCAAATACCTGCAACAAATAGAATTGCCCGAAGCAATTAAAATCAACGTATTACCATCCCCTTATTTTCTGGCTACCAAATTAGAAGCATTTAAAGACCGGGGACAAAATGACTTTTACGGAAGCCACGATTATGAAGATATCATCTATCTAATTGACAACAGAACAACAATAGTCGAAGAAATACTAACGAGTGAAGATGACGACTTGAAGCAATACATAAAGCAAGAACTTACAGCTATTAGAAACCACCCACAAGCAAACGAAATTTTAGCCATGCACATCCATCCGTTAATTAGAGAAGAACGGTTTCAAATGTTGATGGAGAAAATAGAAGAAATAACAAAATAAAAAGGCTATTACTATACGTTTGACGATTTAAAAATATAAGAATTGATTCCTACAGAACCGTTTCCCTGAGCAAACGCACCAAAAGCTGACAACATAGACATAGCACTTTTTTCTTTGTTTTTCCATGATTTATTCCTGCTCGCTCGTTACAGGATTTTTGGAACAAATTTGTCACGGAAATTATGATGTTATAAAAAAGCGGTAATAGTAAGAATTATTTTATATATAGTAGCTTTATAAGCATAAAATACTTTATATTAGTAAACTTGAAAAAGTTCAACTATTAAACTCAATTTTTAATGTATATTTCTAAAGTCAGTCTTATTAATTACCGAAATTTTGCAAATGCAAATTTTAATTTCAAAAAAGGAATTAATACCATTATAGGCGAGAATGGATCTGGAAAAACAAATGTTTTTAAGGCTATAAGATTGCTTTTGGAAGATGCTTCCTTGCAATATGCTTACAAACTTACCGAAGGAGATTTTAATAGAACTTTAGATAAGAATAAATGGAAAGGTCATTGGATTATAATAAGTATTGAGTTTGACGAACTCAATGATGAAGAAGCTATTCAATCTTTATTTATTCACGGAGCCGGAATTGCGGAAGAGGACTATGTAAAAAAAGCTAACTATAACCTTTTCTTTCGTCCCAAAGCTGATATAAGGCAAAAGCTATCTGAATTAGCCAAAGGAGATAATGCTGGATTGCAAGCTTTACTCAATGATATCACTATTAATGATAACTACGAAACTTTCTTTACAGGGAAAAGTAACGCTGACTTTAATGACCCGGCTGTATATAAAGAATTGGTCGGTGACTTTGAAAATGTTATTTTTCCTTCCACGGTAGATGCCTCAAAATTTGGGTCAAAAATCCCACATCAAATGTCAGTTGCTAAAGAAATCTCTTTTACATTCATTCAAGCTTTGCGGGATGTTGTTAGCGATTTTCATAATAACAGAACTAATCCATTATTTACACTTTTGAAAAATAAAAGTGGTGAAATTAAAGAAGCGGATTATAAGCCAATTAGTGATTTGGTTAACGATTTGAATGAAAGTATTGAAGCACTTCCCGATGTACAAAATATTAGGGATGATATTAAATCTACAATTCAAGATGCTGTTGGACTTACTTATTCTCCGTCATCCTTATCTATCAAATCCAGCGTTCCAGACGAAGCAGAAAAATTGCTTCAATCTTTAAAGCTGTTTATTGGCGAGCCTGGAGAAGAATATGAAGGTGGTATTCACGAATTGAGTTTAGGTGGAGCAAATCTAATTTTCTTAACCCTAAAGCTGTTAGAGTTTAAGTATCAAAAGTCTAAAGATGATACGTTTGCTAATTTTTTAATCATTGAAGAACCCGAAGCCCATATTCACAATCACATTCAAAAGGCTTTATTTGATAAGCTGGATTATGGAGATACGCAGATTATATATTCTACACATTCTACACAAATATCTGAAGTAAGCAACGTTGAGAACATTAATATTTTGGCTAAAAAATTAAATTATGCTGAAGTATATCAGCCCTCTACGGGATTAGGACCTGAAAATATAAATCAGATACAACGCTATTTGGATGCTGTGAGAACCAATTTGCTTTTTGCTAAAGGGGTAATTTTAGTAGAAGGAGATGCTGAAGAAATTTTAATCCCCACTATGGTTAAAAAAGTTTTTGGAGTAAGTCTAGATGAACTTGGTATTAGTCTTATAAATATTAGAAGTACAGGTTTTGAAAACGTAGCTCAACTTTTTCATAATGACCGAATACAAAGAAAATGTGCCATACTCACAGATTTAGATGATGCTATCTGTGACACTACAGAAGTTGTGGGTGATAGTGATGCATTGAAAAAGTATAAAAAGAAAGTGACCGGTTCTAAACAAAAAGGTTTGGCTAGAAAGGTGAAATTAGATGTATTTGAAGCTGGTAATATTTGGGTGAAAGCTTTTTATGCAAAACATACTTTTGAAGTAGATTTTATTACTGAAGGAAATGAATGGGAAATTAAAAAAATAATTAAACAAGTTTATGTAGATCAAGATACACGTGATACTGCAAAGGCAGATATTGAAGATGCTGACGTTTCTATTTATGGTAAACGTGTTCTCACGATGGCAAAACAAGAAGGAAAAGGTTGGTTTGCTATAATGTTAGGAAAGCATATTTCGTACAAGACTATACTTCCCAGTTATATAATTGATGCCATTTTTTTTGCTAAAGAAACGTCTCCAAATATCATTGCAGATATAATTGATTATCGAATTAAGAAAAATTTTGAGGTTGATAACACGTTGGATTTTACAAGTTGCAAAGTAGAATTGTTAAAATATAGAAATGGAGAAACCACATTAGGAGACTTAGCTTTCGACTTCGACCTTGTTATTCCTGACGATCAAATTTTAACGCTAATAGATAAATTGAAGTAGTTATGTTTATTTGGGAAAAAGACAGTATCAATAAGGAACAGGAAGATGCAATTCTCGAAAACAATAGCGTACTTCTTATTGCTTGTCCCGGTAGCGGTAAAACAAGAACTTTGACATTCAAAATTGCTTATGAGTTAAGCAGATTGAAATCAGACAAAGAGTTCGTGATTGCTATAACCTATACCAACAGAGCTTCCGATGAGATCAAGGAACGAGTTGAATTATTAGGCGTAGATACAACACAATTATGGATAGGCACTATCCATTCCTTTTGTATGGAATGGATTTTAAAACCATATCATTTGTATTCTGAAAGATTGAAAAACGGTTTTAAGGTTATCAATTCCTTTGATTCAGAAAAGATCCTGACCGAATTATGTGAGCCCTATAAAAAAGAAAAAATAACATATTATGATTGTGGCATACTTGCCAAAACAGATAATTTTTACTTAACCTGTCTGGATACAAAAAAACATAATTCTCTACAAAAAATTCTTGCAGAATATTTTAATATCCTCGAAAAAAATCGACAAATCGATTTTGAGCAAATTTTATTCTATGCTTATAAAATACTCAAATCAAAACCGGTTATAGCTAATATTCTATCCAAACTATTTCCGTTTATTTTAATTGACGAGTATCAGGACACAAAAGAAATACAGTATCACATTATATCTAAAATATTAAGCATAAACAAAGGCACTTCAAAAACATTAATTGTAGGTGATCCAAACCAATCTATTTACGATTCCCTGGGAGGATATCCGATGCCGAAAGATGAATTAGAAAAGTTATTGGGATTTGAGCTGACCCCATTAAGCCTTGACAAAAACTATAGATCATCTTCGGCTATCATCAGCTATTTTGATTATTATAAAACTTTCGAAACTCCAATTGTAGCTTTTGGCAACGGAAAAAATTATCCAAGTTCAATCACTTTCAACTCTTCCGTTTCAGTAGATGATTTAATTGAAGAATTGGCCTCAATTAATATTGTATAATATTGAAAAAGCAGGAATTAGCCCAAATGAAATATGCATTACTGCACCACAATGGGTACACATAGCTAGCATTACAAGAAAGCTTATCATTCGACTTCCAGATCTCAGTTTTGACGGACCAGGAATGGCACCGTTTTCTCGGGATATTGATAATTTTTGGTTCAAGGTTTCAAGAGTTGCATTGACAGAACCATCTCCCTTTATGTACGTAAGAAGGTTAAGATGGACTAAGGAGATATTAAATGAACTTGATTCTGCAGGAGTTGATGTTTCAAATATGACTAGCAAGAAATTTTTGAGAATTTGTAATTCTTTGGAGATTATCGAGACAGATGGATTAACTTATCTAAGGACTTTCTTTAATCAGATCTGTGAAAACCTGAAAATTGTATTACCAAATTTTCCTTTATTAGATGAACATTTCAATTCATTTTTTGCAAGTTCTGAAAGTAGAATTCAGAGGCTGATTGACGAAGGAAATCCATATATTGGTGATATTGAAAATTTCAGAAAAGTATTCCGACAGCGAGATGGAATTACTGTATCCACTATCCACGGTACCAAGGGAGAAGAATATGATACAGTTATAGGTTTTGGCTTGTTAGATGGCTATGTTCCTCACTTTAACGATAATAATGGTCTTGAAAATTCAAAAAAGCTATTGTATGTTTTAGCTTCAAGAGCAAGAAAAAATCTACATCTTATTTCGGAAAGAAATAGAAACGTGCATAAATTTTATGCTCCAGATGGAAAGGCTCCTACTTCACATTTAATTGATTACAATTTTGAATATTCAAATATTTAAGTATTCTGGATTCTTTTTTCAGCAGGTTGAATAATTCGTCCATGCATTTTATGAAAAATAACGTCTGACGTTTCTCCATAAGAGCGCACCAATTTCTGGCATTATTGTTCCTGTTACCAGGATTTTTTTTCCATAATTGAAATACATTATTTTGTTACTGTTTCCCGCACTATGCGGGTTTTTGAAACAAAGGTGTTTCAAAAATTAAGGCGTTACAGCAAAGTGGCAGTGAGAGGCAATACTTTGCTGTTAATGACAGAATTATTGTATATTAGCGAATTGATTATTCAAATAACCTGATGAAATAAGAAAATTAAAATTGCCTATGAATGACACGGAATCATTATTAACAAAACATACAGCAGGGCCACAGGCGATAGGGTTTGATTATCAATTTTATTATTTCATTTATCTATCTTTAGATCTGAGATTTGGAGAAAAAATTGGATTTGAAGTCAAAGAAGATATTCATATTGATTTGGCCGATAGTAAAACGGTTTTACTTCAAATGAAGCATTCTGTCCTACAAAATTCCGCAGGACAAATTCAAAATTTAACTTCTTTAGATTCTGACTTATGGAAAACACTTAGTAATTGGAGTGATTTTATCAAAGCAGATAAAAATAATGCAGACAATTTTTTAGATAAACACAGTTTTATTTTAGTGACGAATAAAAACCACTGGGATAATAATTTTATTCATGCGCTTGAAACTTTTAAAATAGATATGGATCTGGGTAAATTATTGGATATTCTTTCAGCACTAGAGGAAAAAACACAAGATCCTATTCTTAAAAAATATTTAAAAAATGTACGCACCCTTGGCAAGAAAAGATGTATATCTTTTTTTCAAAAATTAAGGATTGAAACGGGTATTGATAATATCATACAGAAAATAAAAAACAAAATTTTAGAAAATGTAAAGCAGCATAAATTTATTGACCCTGTTTTTGATAGTCTCTCATCAAACATGCATTTGGCAAAATTTACAGATATTAAAGACCGAAAAAAGTTTGAAATAAGCTTTGATGATTTCAATAATAGATTTGGCAAGTGTTTCCAGGTGGCATTTGTTGCAGGATCTCTGCCCCAAAGAAATTTACCGGTATTACTGCCCGAGGATTTGGAAGAGCAGATTTTTATTAAACAGCTTGTAGATATAGGAGAAGTTGTTTCAGGATCAACAGACATAAGAGATTATACAACTCAAATGCTCAAATTTCTTAATGATTTTACTTATTGGTCAGAAGAGAATTTTTTACAACCAATGGATGTTGAAAAATTTAAGCAGGATAGTATTCAAATGTGGCTGAATGAATTCAAAGTAAAATATAGAAATATTGAGCGAAGGATAAAATCTGGAGAGAAACTAAGTGATTTAGAAGAAGATGTTAAAAGCATGGGGCTAGAAATTGTAGATTATATTAAGAGACAAAATTTAACGATAGAAGGTTTTACGTCATTGGGTCTTATATCAAGCAATGGACATTATTATGTTTTATCTGATAATTTGGAAATAGGCTGGCACTTTGATTGGAAAGAAAAATACAAGAAAATATGAAGGAAGTTTACTATGTATATAATAATGAAGCTTTAGCCAGCTGTGTGTTTTTGGCAATTCTAGATAAAATTGAAAGTATTGATATCGCTCGAAGCTGTTTAATATTACCTTTTTTGTTGGATGATAAAACTGTGAGTTTCATAAAAAAATATAATATTTCAGAGAATAATTTAGAAGATCTGGTTAATATTAATCAAAGATTATTTGCATCATTCAACAAAAGATATTTATCATTATTACCTGTATCAATTAACTCGTTGATAATTTTAAAAAAAGGAGAACAATTGTATATCAATGACAATGTAATAAGAAAAAATAATAATAAAATTAATATTGATGATGAGGTTCAAGAATTAGGTGATCGATTTTCAAAATTGCTGGAGGTTATTCCAGTTTTTCTATCACTTATTGAAAATTATTCCACAAATCAACTTTACCGAATACTAAAGGTCCAATTATGAAATTCACGCTCCACGAAATAAAATTATGGTTTAATGATGATTTTTCTGAAACGAAAAGTTATAAATTCCTGCCAAACAAAGTCAATGTAATTACAGGAAATGCTACTACAGGTAAGTCTAGCTTTTGGAGCATTATTGATTATTGTCTCTTATCAGGAAAAGTAAACCTGCCTAATACTATTTATGAAAAAGCTTTATGGTTTGGTATCCGATTTACAATAAATGATAAAGAAATTTCTATTATAAGAAAAGCTCCTGAGAAAGGAGCTCCTGCCGCTGAACTTATATTTAACGAGGGGGGATTTTCGGATGATTTTGAAATTAAAACACCAATTGAAGAAGCTAAAACTTTTTTAGATAATGAATTTGGAATTACTGATGCTTTAAGATTTCCTTATGGCAATGAATTTGGTAAATCATCACTTAATATTTCATATAGACATTTCCTATTATTTAACGCTCTAACAGAAACTGTTATTGGTGCTCCTGAAACATACTTTGATACAATTTTCTTCGGTAAAGAAGAATATGAAAATGCACTTAGCCATATTTTTGATTTGGTCATAGGTGTAAATGATTTGGAAAACATAAAAGCGCTTGAACGTCTTAAGGAAATTGAAAATGAGTTAAAAAAAATTCAGACTCAAAATAAAAGTAATGATACCAAAGAGAAAAACTTTGGTGTTAATGTAAATAAGCTCTTGGATAAATGCAAAGAATACAATTTTATTGAATTTGACTTTTATAATGAAACTACTCAAGAAGCGTTAGTTGCAATTCAGGATGTAATTGAAAACACAAAACAAAAAGCATCTAATTCTAACTTGTTTTTAGAATTAGATATTCTAAACAAAGATCGTAATAGAATACAGGGACAGATAAATGCTGTAAGTCAGTATCAAAGGGAATATGATCTATACAGAAAAAACTTAAATAAATCAGCAGACAGCTTGCTGCCTATAGAATTTCTTAATAAAAATCTATCTGACCAGCTCGTAAACTCTTATGAGACCAAACTTTTTCTCGATTCCCTTCAAGTATCTTTATATAATATCAAAAGTTCGCTTACAAAAAAAGTTACTGAACCTGTAAAAGTAGATGGTGATGTTAAGGAATTAAAAGATCAGTTAAAGTCTATAACTGATAAAATTGAGAGCTTAATTAAAATTCAAAAAAACTACCTGGCAGAAGGGCAAAAATTCATTGTATTAGGTGAAATAAAAAATGCGTTCGAACAATTGATTAAGCGTGAAGTTGCTAAACCAATTGACCCTGTTAAACTACATAGACTCAGTGAAGAGAAAGAGAGACTTTCTAAGGTACCTGGAGAAACTTCACAGATAAAATATACTATGCGGACATTTTTAAATGAATCTATACAGCGTAATTTTGATCTTTTAAAATCGTTACCTGCATATAAGGATAGTAAATTGGATTTCAATACCGAGAAAATGATTTTACAACTTATTCCTAAAGGGCAGCTGTTTCCTTTAGATAATGTTGGAAGTAAATCTAATTATATGTTTATGCACTTATGTGTTTATTTAGGACTGCATGAACACATGATTAATATAGAGCAGGTTCACGTTCCTCAATTTTTATTTATTGATCAGCCAAGTATTCCTTATTATGCTAATGATAATGAAAAAGGGAATGATGATAAAACAAAGCTTCTTGACGCTTTTACATTACTAAATTCTTTTATTGAATATATAAATCAAACAAAAAAACAGCCTTTCCAAATTTTTATGGTTGAACACGCGTCTAAGGATTATTGGCTTGATAACAATTTATCATATTTTCATACAGTAGATGAATTTAATGATGGTAAGGGACTAATTCCTCATAATATTTACAACAATTAATTTATGCACAATATAGCTCTGGGAAAAATAGATAAGCTAATCATCCACTATATAGGTAACAAAAACAGTGGTGATGGAGTAAGATTTGCAGATGAATTGACCGATTTTAGCAAAGTAGAAGAACGTTTAAATCACCTGCTAATTTCAAATTTCAAAGCAGAAGAATTACATCATTTCTATTTTGATCCAAATTTAGATCTTAATCCAGTTTATACGTTTGTAAGTTCCTTTTTTAGCGATGAACAATCATTTATAGATGAATCAAAAAATATAGGAAGATATCTATATGATAAAAGTACTCACCCCAATATAAAAGGTGGAGAATTATGTGTTTTGCATATAAAAGACTGTCAGCTAAACGATGAAATTGTTGACTGTTTTGCATTGTTTAAATCTGAAAACAAAGATACAATTCTCAAGGTTAATAGTACAAATAAAGGTTTTGACTTAACTGATATTACCGGTTTAAATATTAATAAACTTGACAAGGGGTGCCTGATTTTTAACACTGAAAAAGAAGATGGCTTTATTGTTTCTATTATTGATAATACGAATAAAGGTACTGAAGCACAATACTGGAAAGATGATTTCTTAAGTGTTCGACCTAAAAAAGACGACTTCCATCAAACAAATCAATTTTTAGGTATCGCAAAACAATTCGTGACAACAAAAATTTCTGATGATTTTGATATAAGCAAAACTGATAAGATAGATTTTTTGAATCGTTCAGTCGATTACTTTAAAAAACACGAAACTTTTAATAAATCTGAATTTGAAGAAGAAGTATTTGGAGATAATAATTTAATTGAATCTTTTAGAAAATTTGACAACAGCTTTAGGGAAGATAATGAATTAGACTTAAAAGATAATTTTCAAATATCGTCTCAGGCAGTTAAAAAACAATCCAGAGTCTTTAAAAGTGTTTTAAAACTCGATCGAAACTTCCATGTTTATATTCATGGAAATAAAAATTTAATAGAAAAAGGCGTCGAAAATGATGGTCGAAAATATTATAAAATTTATTTCGAAGAAGAAACTTAGAATTTATGGCTAACATTAAACATCCAATATTTGAGGCACATATTTTAGAAGGATTATGTAGAACAATCGGTGATACAGCAACAGGTTTATCTGGAACAGAAATTGGTCAGATTTTATTAAACTCAAACATACCTGATATTGATCCACAAAATACTAAGTGGAAAAGATTGTATATTGCATTTGCGGAGTGGCAAAATAGACATCAGTGTTCAAATCATATTCTAAGGTTCATTCAAGATGCATTACAACCTGTTAGATATATTGGAAAGGAAGAAATTTTCCATGATAGAAGATTAGAAATTAATAAAAGATTATCTTTTATTGGAACAGAACTTACCGAAACAGGAAAATATAAAGAAATAGTAAAAGCTACGACGATTGCAGAAGCAGAGCAAAGAGCAAATCGTTTAAAGCATAAGTTGGAAAATAGAAACATACATACAACAATATTTGAGTATTGCAAAGCTGAACTGTTAGTAGAGAACTATTTTCATTCAGTTTTTGAGGCCACAAAGAGCATAGCTGATAGACTGCGTGAAATGACAGGGCTTTTTGCAGATGGTAATGCTCTGGTAGAAACTGCTTTTTCAACCAGTAATCCCATGGTTCGAATTAACTATTTAAAAAACGATACTGATAGAAGCGAACACATTGGACTTTGTAATCTTATAAAAGGTATTTTCGGTTTAATAAGAAATCCAACAGCACACGAACCTAAAATAAGGTTTGAGATTACGGAAGATGAAGCACTTGATATTTTAAACGCAATATCATTTATTCATAAGCGACTTGATAAAGCTATCTGATTTATTGCAAAGTTCACACAAACTCCCCAATATCAAAATCCTCGAAATCATTTTTCCGCAAAATGGAAGAACCAGTTTCTCTTTCAGAAGAAAGGCTACTATCTAATAGCTCGGCTATTTTACGTGAAGCACTTTCCATAGAATTCTCCAGTAGGTTGAATAATTCGGTTCCTTGTATTTTCTGAACTATAGCAATTGCTTTTTCCTTTTGAGAAGGGTCCAAATTTTCTTTTTGCAGCAGCGTCCCCACGGAGCTTAGTTCTTCAAAGGTAACGCCTTGGGCAAAACCGTTATCACCATCTGATATTCCATAACTATTCCATTCTTCTGCCTCGTCCTCAAAATCAGGTATATTTCTGAAAACTTCGTCCAGCTCTTCCTGCGGAATTTGCTTATCAATATCTTGATCATCAATTTCAATCTCAAAATTATCCGTTTTATCTTCCTGCTTTTTCTTTTGACTTTGATTGGCATGGTTTGACAGCGTAAAGCTTCTTAGTGTTTTGGGCTGCCCCATGATATCGGGCAAGTTTGGATTGTTTTTTTCCTGCGTTAGCTTTTGCGCCTTCCCTATCTTGATAACAATCTTATCCTGCAAAAGCAGAGCAATTACAATCAGTAAACATATCACAATTACTATTTCCATGGCTTATAAAATAGGTTTGTATTTATCATTAAAACTCTTGGTTATCTGCTCACCAAATTCCTGAAAATGGTAGCTCAACAAATTATCTAAATAAGCATAAATAGTGATTTTGTCTTCGCCAATCACCTGAACAATGCGAGACAGTTTTTCGTGAAAATCGGGTCGGATATACACCGTTTTTCCATCACGGGCATTGGTGTCTTGTCTTTTAAAAAAAATACCTTCATAATCCGGTTCATTTATCTTTTTGGTTCTAGTCTTTTCTTTAATTTCTGATTTCTCAGGGGGCAATTCTTTAGGCTTAAGAACCTCCTTTTGTGTTTCTTCAGTAAGTTCAGTTGGAAGCTGTAAGCCATCCTTTTTTATCCCATCTACCATCAGGTTCATCATCAACTCCTCGTTAATTTCAGGAGTGGTTTTTCTCTTATTATCTTTCCCCATAAACTATAATTGAATGATTTTTAAAAATTCGTTTACAAATACATCTAGCTGGCAGGCCTTCATCAAACGTTCATCTGGAGGCATAACTGTAGAACGAAATACAGTTTTGCTATTCTCTTCACTTTCTTTGCGAAAACGGGTACTATTCTTGATTTCGCTTTGCATCAGACTTAATCCCAATTGTTCAATAAGTTGGTTATAAATGTCGTATAAGGGAGTGCTTTCCCTGCCATCCACTTGATTCCAAAATAAATTAATGGTTTCTATAGAAGTTGCTCCTTTTTTCATAATCACATCCTGCAAAAGCTGTGTAAATACAAGCGTACTCTCCATTACCAAACGATCTGCTGTAATAGGTGTAAAAATGTGGTGCATTCCTGCTAATGCTTTCAATATACCGGGAGTGTTTACCGTTCCTGGAAGGTCGAAGAATATAACATCAATAGGTACTGAAGAACTATTCAAAAATTCGTGAGCGGCATCCAATACACTTTCCGCTTTGTGCTGCATAATGGGATAGGCTTTTTTGTTAATGGTGGTAAATTGTTTGTACGCTAATTTTTTCAAATGCTCATTTTCCATTACCATCGCCAGATCACGGGATTTCATTTTCATTAAACTGTGTTGTGGAAAATCGGCATCAAATACAGCGACATTATAGCCCAATCGATAGTGCATCGTACTAGCAATAAGTGTTGTGAATGTACTTTTTCCGACACCACCTTTTTGAGAAGAAAAGGCGATAAATACTATTTTGTGTTTTGCATTCATAATTTCAACTGTTTTAATTATTTATATATTCAATTACTTATTTATGTATTTCCACAATTATCTACACACTTCGGCATCTAAGTTTATCTCTATGTACAGAATTACATAGTCAGACAAGCAGATACCAAACTGTATACCTATCCAAATAGGTCTTCATTACTGTATGTAGATAAGTAGATGTTTATGAACTTATTTAAATTCATATAGCTGTACTTTTCTATGCTACTATCTATGCAATTATGTTGTTACCTCCATACCTACTTATGTCCTTATATCTATTTATAAGTACAAAGAAATACAGCTATGTATTTGCTTTAATTCTCTTGGTAGTAATTGGCATTTACTGGCAATATTTGGCAACCCTTAACAACATAAAAATCTCGCTATCAATTATTTACTTTACAAAAACACTAATCAGATAAATTAATGGAAAGATCAAATGAATATTCGGACAGCAACTGGAACGGCGTTAAGCCGTTTTTCCCTGCTTTATTGAATCCGTCCCGAAGGGCGGATTATCTGTTCGCCAGAACAGAGCAAGTTGTGTTTTGAGGCACTCGAAATGAATTCCGTGCCTCAAAACAACTTGCCCTTGCAGGGGCTAAAAACACTCTCCGAAGTCGGTGTTTTCTAAAATTTATAACTGGATTTATGATGGATGGACAACAAAACAACAAACAGCACAAAGGTGACAGGAATCTCAAAAAGAATCCGAGCATCCACCGCTATGTTTTTCGTTTAACAGACGAAGAAAACGCTAAATTTCTTTCACTGTTTGAAGCCTCTGGAGCGGATAACAAAGCTCGTTTTATTACTTCCATCCTATTTGAAAAACAAATAAAAACAGTAAAAATTGATATAGCTGCCATGGATTACTATATGCGATTAACCACTTTGTATAGTCAATTTCGTGCTGTTGGCGTTAATTACAATCAGATTGTGAAGATATTGTACCGTAATTTTTCCGAAAAAAAAGCAGCAGCTTATCTGTTTAAATTAGAAAAACAAACAGCAGAATTAGCAAAATTATGTCAGGAGATTATAAAATTGACCGAAGAATTCGAAGCAAAACATTTGATTAAAAATGAAGAAAAATGATAGCAAAGATTGGTCGTGGAGCAAATATTATTGGAGCACTTTCTTATAATCAGCTCAAGGTTGATCAGGAAAACGGAGAAATATTGACAACCCATAGAATAAGGGAAACAGTCAACGGAAGTTATACTATTGTACAATTGTATCAATCTTTTGAACCTTATCTAATTGCAAATAAACGAACTGAAAAACCTGTATTACATATTTCTCTAAACCCTGATCCGAGAGACAAAGTAAGTGATGAAGATTTCAAGCAAATAGCAAAAGATTATATGGAACGTATGGGTTATGGAGATCAGCCGTATGTAGTTTTTAAACATACCGATATTGAACGAACTCACATTCATATTGTATCGACCTGTGTAGATCGTAACGGTAAAAAACTTCCTGATAACTATGAAAAATTACGTTCCATGGATACCTGTCGTATATTGGAACAAGAATACAAACTAATAGCTGCAACTGAAAAAAATCGTAATCCTAAAGAAGAACTATTCAGACCGATTGACTACAAGGCAGCTAATGTAAAAAGCCAAATAGCCTCGGTAGTTCGGTATTTACCAAAATATTACCAATATCAAAGTCTAGGAACTTACAATGCTTTACTTTCCCTTTTTAACATTACCACAGAGGAAGTAAAAGGCGAATTTCACGGACAAACCAAACAAGGATTGGTCTATTTTGCTCTGAATGAGCAGGGAGAAAAAGCTAGTAATCCTTTCAAAGCATCTCGCTTTGGTAAACACGCAGGACTGGATGCTTTACAGAAACATTTCGAGCAATCGAAAGAAAAAATGAAAACAGAACCAACAAAAGAAATTCTAAAAAAGACAATAGAAATTGCAATCCACACCACTTCCAATGAAACCGAATTTAAGAAACAACTACTTGAGCAAGGTATCAATACTGTAGTTCGTAGAAATCACGAAGAACGTATTTACGGTATTTCTTTTATTGACCATGAATCCCGCAGCGTTTGGAACGGATCACAATTGGGTAAAAACCTTTCTGCTAACATTTTTAACGATTGCTGGAATGAAGAAAATACTCAAAAACGCCAAGTTGCAATACATGACAATATGAAGATTACATCTCCCGAAAGCACTAACAATACAAAACCAGAAACAGAAAAACCACATACGCTTTTTGATTTTCTTGATAAGAGTCAATCAACTCAAATTAACACTGATTTTGGTTTTATGGAAAGCTTTGGAGGTTTATTCCCAGAAACAGAAGGAGAGGATTATGAAGAACAGCAATTTGCTAATAAAATGAAGAAAAAGAAAAAAAGCAGAAGACCTGGAAACAAAAAATAAAATGTATTTGTCTAATACCTTATCGCCAAATGAATCCAATAAAAGCCAAGTACTTCTTTATTCTTCCAAGTAGATTACTTCCCTACTAAATTGAACAAAACATTTAATTTATCGAAGTATGCAAGGAGAAGACGATTTAAGAGGGTTAGCCAAAATAATGGCTTTCATGCGTGCAGTAAGTATAATTCTGGTTTTAATGCACTTTTACTGGTTTTGTTATGGCTTTTTTCTAGAACGAGGTTGGACATTGCAAGTCATCAATAAAATATTAGGTAATTTCCAAAGGACAGCTAACTTATTTTCTCATACCTTATATACCAAGATTTTTTCTTTAGTCTTATTGGCATTAAGTTGTTTGGGAACAAAAGGAGTAAAAAATGAAAAAATTACCTGGACCAAAATCTACATAGCTTTAATCATCGGTTTTATACTTTTCTTTCTAAATACATCACTATTACAATTACCTGCTGGAATTGCAACTTCTTCATATATATTGACAACATCACTAGGTTACATTGCATTAATGATGGCCGGCGTATGGATTAGCCGTTTGCTGCGAAACAATCTGATGGATGATGTGTTTAATAACGAAAATGAAAGTTTCATGCAAGAAACTAAATTGATGGAAAATGAATATTCGGTTAATCTTCCCACCAAATTTTATTACAAAGGCAAATGGAATCAGGGATGGATTAATGTTGTAAATCCGTTCAGAGCCTCCATAGTATTAGGTACACCTGGATCTGGTAAGAGTTATGCCATTATAAATAATTACATCAAACAACATATTGAAAAGGGATTTTCGATGTACATCTATGATTTCAAATTTGACGATCTTTCAACCATAGCCTATAATCATTTGTTGAAACATACCGATAATTATACGGTAAAACCAAAATTCTATATCATCAATTTTGATGATCCAAGAAGAAGCCATCGTTGTAATCCCATCAACCCTAATTTCATGACTGATATATCTGATGCTTATGAATCAGCCTATACGATTATGCTGAACCTTAATCGAAGTTGGATACAAAAACAGGGAGACTTTTTTGTTGAATCTCCAATAATTCTGTTAGCCGCCATCATCTGGTTTTTGAAAATATATAATAATGGAAAATACTGTACATTTCCTCATGCTATTGAGTTACTCAATAAAAAATATATAGATGTATTTACTATCCTTACTTCTTATCCAGATCTCGAAAACTACCTATCCCCTTTTATGGATGCCTGGCAAGGCGGAGCACAAGATCAATTGCAAGGACAAATCGCTTCAGCTAAAATACCTTTGTCCAGGATGATTTCCCCTCAACTCTATTGGGTAATGACAGGCGATGATTTTTCATTGGACATCAATAATCCAAATGAACCTAAAATACTTTGTGTGGGGAATAATCCTGATAGACAAAATATCTATTCTGCTGCATTAGGTTTATACAATTCGAGAATTATAAAACTAATCAATAAAAAAGGACAATTAAAAAGTTCAGTTATTATTGATGAATTACCAACTATCTATTTTAGAGGATTAGACAACCTGATAGCCACTGCCAGAAGTAATAAGGTAGCGGTTTGTTTAGGTTTTCAGGACTATTCCCAATTAACTCGTGATTACGGTGACAAGGAAAGTAAAGTTATCCAAAATACTGTGGGCAATATCTTTAGTGGCCAGGTTGTAGGAGAAACAGCGAAAAGTTTATCAGAACGCTTTGGAAAAGTACTTCAGAAACGACAAAGTATGACCGTTAATCGAAACGATAAATCAACCTCCATATCGACACAACTGGACAGCCTAATACCAGCATCAAAAATTTCCACACTTACACAAGGAATGTTTGTAGGAGCTATTTCAGACAATTTTGATGAACGCATTGAACAAAAAATATTCCATTCCGAAATTGTCGTGGATAATGAAAATGTAGCTGCAGAAACCAAGGCTTATAAAAAGATACCGGAGATTTTATCTTTCGTTAATAAAAATGGAGAAAATAAAATGAAAACCGAAATTGAAGCCAATTACAGACAAGTAAAACTGGATATCGTTCTAATTATTGAAAGTGAATTGGAACGCATCAAAAACGATCCTGACTTACAGCATTTGGTGCAAAAAAGATAATCTCAAAAAAAGTAGCCAATAAGATTAAAGTTTTCCCATCACCTGAAAACCCGTTGTATCCAATACACCTGTCGAACCATCGAAATTTACCAATTTTATTGTATTTATTCGTATGTCACTTTATTGAAAAATTACGATAGGAATCAATTCTTAGATTTATAATTTACAAAATAAATTAAAAAAAAATCTTATAATACAAAAAATACTAAGACGTCAGGGCATTATATATTTCTTTTGCTACTACTGCATCATTAAGATAACCAATGATGCCATGACGGTTATCTGTTTTGTTTCTAACATGGTTAGAATTTACAATGGGAGGACTAATATTGAAATTTATTTTGTCTAAGGCATTTAAAGCGACAAAATCTCGTTCATCATAGCCATTATACCATCCCCCGGTTACAGATAAAGGCATTTTAAGAGGTGTCGATAGATGGTCTTTAATAGAGCGCAGCCCCAGAGGCGAACCGATAGTAATGTATTTTTTGATATTATGGCCTGTCAATTCCTGCAGCACATTATACCCAACTACAGATCCTAGAGAATGCCCAACAACAACTGTGGGACCTTCTGGAATTGAATCCATGATAAATTTATTTATTTGACTTTTTATTGCCTCAATTGTCAAATATACAAATACATCAAAAGTGCTTTTCTCAAGAGTGAAATTCCCAAATGGGCTGTGTGTATCCAAAGCCCTTATTATTGCCTGAATCCATTCCCAATTTAATGGACCTTTTTCTCTTGTACCAACTACTAGGTCACTTATTTTCTTATCGTCAATCTTTGCGTTGACAGCCATCTCACTTAATATTTCAAAATAGAATGAAAGCTGCTTTTCCTCAATGCTGCCTTTTGCAATAACTCCTGCAATGGAATTGGGATTTCTTATGTCTTTACTTAAGGCATCTAACAAATCACCATAAAAAGGAAATACAATATTTATATCCTGTGGAAGTTCCAAATTATTTTTTAAAAGCCCCTCTTTTAATGTATCAAGCCATTCTTTTTTTAATTCAGACGGATTTTTCCCTTGCTGGTCGCGGCCATGTATTAATATCAAATTCATATATTTAAGTCTTTAAATTTTTGTTTAATTATAGCCGATCCTTCTGCTGTAAAAGTTGTCCATAACCCAGCTACTCTATATTTAGAGATTTCAATTAAAAATGGATCATAAAATTCTGGATTAATAGTAAGATACGACCATCCCTGATTAAGCATTGGACAGAATGGTGAAGCATTCTCCAAAACCAGCTTGTCTGGTTCTGGCACAGAGAGTTCATTAAGCATTGCTACATCAAAAAGCACAGGCACAGGCTCTTCCTTCATATAGTCATATATGGACTGCACATCTTCAAATTTTCCGGCCTGACTGTAAGCGTAGGCTGCATAAAGTCCAAGACTTGGATCCAGATTCTTGTGCCTTCTCAAATAGCTCGCTGTATGAATAAGCTCATCGATGTTTTCAGAAATTCTAAATGTGCCGCCTTTTGACTTTGCAGCTATAACAGCTCTTCTTTCTTCTACATCACTATTTATTTCATTAACCCCGTTTACTGCGTTAAGACTATTCGAAGACGGGCTGTAATTAACCGTTATGACTTCATCTTTATCAAAAACAACAGTACCTATAAAACCCGGAAGTACTGCCAATGGAAGTAAACGCCCTCGTGGAAGATCCAGAAAATAGGTTTTAAGATATATTCTAATTCTAATTTGTACTGCTTCATTTTCAGAGAAAATTTGTACATCATTTTTAGAATAATGGTTTTCTACAAATGGAATTCCAACAATAGTAAATCCAGTTAAGATGTCTTTACTAGATCTGTTTAAGGCCTGCAAAATAGAGTCGAAAGCCTCCTCATCATATTTTTTTGGCACAGAATTGTCATCTACCTGTGGCTCTTTTATATCATTTTCTAATATTTCCTTATTAATTTGCTCTGTTTTAGGTATCTTGAAATCTTTATTTAAACCTTCAAAATTCCAAAAATCACCATCTAACCACTTACCATTTTTTGTCATTTGAGTAGCAGACTTATGGACTAACTCTGTTTTTGTACTTTCAAGAAGTGAAAGATAAGACGGAAGGCGTGAAGTAATTTCAGCATCCGGTTTTTGACTTAAGGTTATATTGATCTGTGCTGCAGAAATCGGTACTGCAATGAACAAATATTCCGACAATTCATAGGCTGGAATTATGGAAAATTTCGGACTGTTAAGGAGTCCTACTAACCCCACAGAATCAAAGTCATAGTCCTTAATTATTTGTGGCACTTTTCCGTTAAGCCCTTTTAAAAGCTCTCTGGTATACAGACCACAATAGTTCTTTGTGGCTTCATCTGCAGTCACTTCAAAAGCAGGATCACCGGGTGCTGTGGCATATAATATGTCAACATTTACTCTTGTATTACTAATGGCTGAATTGGGGAAAATAACTGATCCCGACATCTGAGAAAGTTGAGTATTTCCGGGTGCTGAACGGCAGGCATCTGAAATAATCACCACATTGGGAATACCGCATCTACGTGAAAGAAATCTTGAAGGTTGCACATTTACTGCTGCATTACTATCTTCAGGTGCTTCTGATAATAACCATAATTCATCCATGGCACTTTTAAGAATGCCATGTCCTGAAAAATATACGATCATCTGTTCGTAAATCTTTTCATTTACAAAACCCGTAACTGCGTCCCTTATCATTTTCACTGTAACAGGGTTGTCAGTATCAATTAAAAGAGATGTGTCAAAGCCTTGAGAAACAGCCCATTTGTTAAAATCTTCCGCTCCACTCACTGCAGCTGAAAGAACAGCTAAACCACCAGTTTTGTTGACTCCAATTATTACTGCACATTTTTTCTTTTGTGGCATCATAGAATTAAAAGGAAATGGAATATTTTGAAGTGCCATACTACTTAAATAAAGTTGTTTGTATTTATCAGTGACTAACTTTTTTTTATTGCTCAGAAATAGAATTTAATAAACAGTTTGCAAAAGCTCATGCCTAATTATATGCACACAACGACAATCTGTAAACAAAACCTCCATTTCTGTTGGATCAAATATAGAAAAAAAGTCATGCCAACACAAGAATTTTCGTATTTTAATAAACACAGTATATCACAGTAATTCCCCAGCACCAAATACATTTGCCCAGTTTAAAAAACACTATAAGACCCTATGATCAAATGTGGTTTATAGATGCATTTGTGGAATTTTCAAAGCTTTCTAAACTTGGTTTTTCCTTGCCAATCTAAGGCAAAGGTCGCTCTAATTATAACAGCAAAGTGAGTCTGAAAATTTTATTTATAAGGCTATCTTTATAAATCACCAGAAAAAAAATTTAAGAAATTGGATACGTTTAAATTACGATCCTCCATGACTTTTTTTTGCCATGACAAAAAATACAAACCCTGCATGTCAAGCAGTATTGGACGTTTATTTTTTAGGAAAGTTTGACCGGTAACTTTATCAATTGTTAATTCAACTTTAAATAGACACATTGAACAAAAAATTTAATATTGGTCAAAGAGGCTGTACGAAAATTACTTCTCAGATAGCCTTTTATAATCTGGAAAATGTTACCAATCAAAATCCTATTATTTCTTTGAATATTTATATTTTTCAAATTCAAAGGAACTTTCTGCTTTATCGTTCATAACAATAAAAGCATCGAATTTTTTACCAGATCGGCTAGACATTCCTTTTAGCAGCGTCGTTTTACCTGTTGTAATCAGCTTTTCCAAATTTTCTAGATTTAATTGAATACCGCAAATATTTCGAAACTGAACCCAACTACAGTTTTGATCTGAACATTTTATCAATTTATCTCGAATCACTAATTTCTGAATACCGCATTTTGGACAAATTAATTCAGGCTGTTTTTCATTTCCAACTGATAAAGCAAGTATTTCTTTCGTTATAGCTACAGTAAATGTTTCTATTTCTTTTTGAAATATCTCAACATCTAACTCATCATTCTCAATCTTTTGCATCGCTTGTTCCCATTGGGCAGTCATCGCTACATCTGCAATCTTTTGATCTTTTACTAATTCATAAACCTTTAATCCTTTTTCGGTAGGTAACAACGATTTCTTTTCCCTTTTGATATAGTCTCTTTTGAAAAGTGTTTCAATAATAGCTGCTCTTGTTGCCGGAGTTCCAATTCCTATTCCTTGTAAAGCCTTTCGCTCTTGTTCACTTTCAATCTGATTAGCTGCGTTTTCCATTTCTCCCAATAAACTAGCCTCGGTATAAAGAACTGGTGGTTTGGTTTGTTTCTCTAAAACTTTCGCTCCCTTTATTTTTAACTCATCTCCCTCTTTTAGTTCCGGTAAATCCTGGACGGGATTGTTATCTTCATCTATAAAACTTCCCTTAATGAATCTCCAGCCTGCATCAATAATTTCACATCCTTTTAGTGAAAAATCATAATGCACCGTCTGTAAGACAACATCCGTTATCTCTTTAATACAAACAGGTGAAACTGCTTCTAGTAAACGATAGGCAATCATTTCATAAATAGCTTTCTCCTTTACAGCTAAAGCCGAAGGCATCTTATCAGTAATCAACAAACCATGATGATCGGTTACTTTCAGGTCGTTAACGATGCGTTTATTCAAACGTCCTCTTTTAATTTTAGACACTACTTCTCGAAACTTATCCATCTCTTCCAATATTCCTATTAACTGCGGGATTTCTACCCAAATGTCTTCGGGAATATATTTACTGCCAGTACGTGGGTAGCTGATAAATTTCTTCTCATAAAGACTTTGAGCAATAGTAAGAGTTTCCTCTGCTGAAAGATTCAATTTTATATTGGCCTCCTTTTGTAATGCTGTAAGATCAAATAATAAAGGTGGTTGTTCATTAACTGTCTTCTTTTCAAGAGCTGTGACCGTAGCTATTCCATGTCGTTGAATGAATTTCAGTGCATGATCAGCCTGCTTACTATCATCCCATTTTGTTAAAGAAAGACTTTTAAAATCAATAAAATCCTTTCGATGCTCTAACTTAATTTGCAAATATTTCTTAGTTGTGAATGCTTTATTTTCTATGAACCTTTTACAAATAAGTGCTAATGTTGGGGTTTGCACTCTTCCCAAAGAATAAATCTCACTTCCGGCAGCAACTGTCAAAGCTTGTGAAGCGTTGATACCAACTAACCAGTCTGCACAGCTTCTCCCTTGAGCAGCAAAATATAAACCATCAAATTCCTTTCCTGGTTTGAGGTTATTCAATCCCTTGAGAATTGCTTTTTCTGTTAATGAGTTTATCCATAATCTTTCAAAAGGTTTGTTGCATCTTAGATATTCATAAATATAACGGAATATTAGTTCTCCCTCACGCCCAGCATCTGTGGCAACAATAATACTTACACATTTTTTTAAAAGCTGTTCTATGATTTTCAATTGTTTCGATACAGCTTCATCAGGAACATAACCATCATTTGTCTTGATTTTTCGAGCGATTAATAAAAAAGGACTAGGTAATATAGGTAAGACTTCTTTTTGAAAACCACTAATACCATAATCCTCTGGCATGGCCAAGGTAACTAAATGTCCAAATGCCCAGGTCACCTGATATCCATTCCCCATCAAATAACCTTCTTTTTTCTCACTAGCTCCCAAAAGCGAGGCTATTTCCCTAGCCACACTTGGTTTTTCTGCAATTACTACTTTCATCGATTGAGTCTTTAAGATAGTTACACTTTTCGACCTGTAGATTTCTTAGCTGCTTTAGGTTTCTCCTGCTCTTGTTGTTGCTTTTTACTATCCGGATTATTCTGTTCGGTTTTCAAAGGTTCTTTGATGTTCTTAGTAGCCTCATTCGTTTTGCCCTCAGAATTAACAGCAACTTGTGTTTTACTTTCCTCTTTAGGCTGTGCTTTTTCTTTTAATTTATTTGGATTATCGAAAGAAAAATTAGTTTTTGCAGTTTCTTTATCGAATATGATATAGCCTTGGTATTCTTTGCCTCTCTTATCAACCAAACCACTTACATGTACTGTTTGCCCCTCTTGGAACTTTTGATATTGTTGTTCATCAAGCTCTTTTCCTCTAAACACACGAGGCACGTCCTGTTGTTGACTTGCAGATTGCGTATTATTAGTTCTGTCAAAAAGAAACTCTACGTAACATTTATCTGCATTAAATTGAATAGCGGCATTAAAAGGTTCTCCTTTTTTAGAAATCATCCCTTCTATATACAAAGCTTTACCTTCTGTTAAAGTCTGCTTTTGTTGTTCATCTAACTTCACACCTTTTATTTCATCAGGTATTTTAATGCGGTCTGTACACAAAGCAATAAGTTCTTTCGTCAATCTATCCACACTAATAATCGAAGGTATTATATCTCCATTTTTAGGATTGGTCAAATCAACCACTCTTCCCATATTTCCTGTTTTGAGTAAGTTTTCCTTATCTTCTTTGGTAAACTCGTGTCCAAAAAACGGGAAATTTAACTGTGGTTCTTTCCGGATTCCGTGAATAGCAACAACCACCTGTCCATCCTCTTTAGTCTGCAAAGAAAGTCTGGCATCCATACGGGTAATAGAAGTTCCTAAATCGAGACTGATGGGAACTAATTCATTTGTCTTATATCCTTTTAATAAAGGATCAAGTAGCTTCATTTTTTCAAGGCGTTCTTTGCTTAATCCGAGATTAGACATCGCATTCCAATCAATCTGTTCTAATTTAAAGCGATATTCACTCGTTTCCGTTGTTGACTGTGTTGTTTCCATAGTATTATTATTTTGTTGTTTATAATCAATTCTTATCTCGTGTTGGCTAAATAGTTTTTCTCCTTCTTGAGTTGGATTATCAACTTCTTTTTGCATTTTATTGGCTACATTAATCCCGTCATGGACAGCTACTCTAAAAAAAGTAAAATGGGTTGGATTCTTTAATTGGTTCAGAAAATTTGAAAAAAAATTAGAAAACAAATCACCATGTTTATCGACACGCATAAACTGGCTTTCATTTTTCTTGTTGGCAGTTACCGTTTGTAGTTCACCATTTTTATCTATTCCTTTGACTACCTCTATTTTCTTTTTTTTCTTGTCGAGTACCAATAAAATATCTGAAAACTGATCTTCAGCTTTTGGTGCATCTATAGATTGCTCGCTCATCACAATAGCATTTTTAATTTACATACCCGAAAATAATGATATAAAATAATAGCACATACCAAATGACTTTCAATGGCTTTACTTGACATTTTTTGTCTGTCACTTTTTGAAAGCAGCATTAAAACTATCACGTATAAATTGATGAACGTCTGATAATTTATAATAAAGCTTCCCACTAATTGTATAATAAGGCAACTTACCTGATGAGCGGTAACGCTGAAGTGAGCGATTGCTGATTTTCAACATCTGTAAGAGATCCTGATTGTCTAACAATTCTTCTCCATCAATGTTATTACGTTGTTTTTGAACATCATTTATATGTTCATTTAAGATATCGAAACGATCCATAATTCGCTCCATCCATGCTATAAATTCCATTCTGTCTATATTCATACTTTTACTTTAATACATTACACAATTACTTATGATAGCTGTACAAATTTGAAAAGTATGAGTGTAATTATCCGCCAAGATGTACCAATTGGAAATGACGATTTTTTTAAATATTTGTAATTTTATAAATGTGGTAAAGCAACTATTCTGTTGATAACATCTAAAGTCGACAATTGATAATATCTAGGTATGCCAATGGGTATTTATGGGCATAAAAAAACAGCGTAGTAAAACGCTGTTCTTATTATTAAGTTGCCATACAATTATAAATCCTTATCCATATATTCTTCCAAAGCTAGTTTAAGTTTATTTAGAAAAACCGTTCTAGAACCTGTCCTTTCTTTCATACGATGAAAGGCATGATGGATGTCTCCTAAAGGAGTACGAAACAAAATATGGAAAGCAAGACTAATTTTTCGAATTCCAATTTTCCCATGTGAAATTGCTCCTGAAACATATAAAGCATAAATCAGTTCAATCAGCGCATTTTTAGAATCTGTCCAAAAAATATCTTTTACCGATTCCGGATTTTGCAAAATAGAATTTGAATTTTGATCCGGATTTGTTTTTTCCAACAGATACGTATAAAGCAGTTCGTTAGCAATGATTCGGGCTACTTTGTAATCATAATAGGTAGAAAAACTAGGATCTATTTCAAATACAAAACTATTGAGTCCATTATGATAATTTATTTTACCCAACATGAAATATTCACTGTCTCTATCTGTCCTTCCAGAACGATAATACCTGTGAAAATCTGAGTTACAAATGTGTTCTTTATATTCTAGCTTTAATTCTTCTAGTTCATTAGAAAAGAAATTATGATACATTTTTCCATCGTTTACAGGACATGAAGTCTCTGTTCGAAATACTTTATTATAATAAATTAGTTTACCAAGTATTTGAGGTTTGATATTTTTAAAAAAATTAATTTCTTCTGAATCATCTTTAAAACCAACTTTTAAAATTTGATTTTTTATTTCGAATAATAATTCCCTTAAATAGGTACTTATTTTATAAGATTCATCTATTAAGTTAGTTGCTTCGTCAGAAACTTTTTTTTCATACTTCTTTATTTGAACAAGTATATCATTTAAAGTATTTTTCATTGTACGTTTATTTTTAATCTCATAAAAATATAGCCTACAAAACGAAATCAACTTTCTCGATGAATCTTACATTTTTAGTAAATGAATCCAAAATGAGTTACTAAAGCTAGGCCTTTAAAAGATCATATTTTTTTATTTAATTTTTAATAATAAAGACTTTAAAACGCCTCCATTTAGTTTTGTTCTTTTCAAAAAAACATATTGTAAATTCTTATATATCTTACTTAACATAATTTTATTTACATTATTGCCTTACAAAGTAAAAAAAAAACTACAACTTATTATCTAGTAATTGGCATATTTGTCTTTACTATTAGCAAACTGTTCTAAATTAGTAACCATAAGTTAATCTGACAATTTTTCTTCAAAATGATTTCTATACAATTAAGAGCAAAATTTATCAAGATAATTTAATACATTCTGTTGATTTTCTTAAATATGATGTATTCTAAAATCATTTTTCTAGCATTACAAATGGTTCTATTTACCAAGAAGACTTTTTTTGATAACTTTATCTGCATATTCAGGAAAAATAGCTTATTATCAATATTCAATTAATATTTAAAATAATAACATTCACTCATTTTTGTAAAAAAAAACTGCCCGAAAAATTACTTTTAGGACAGCCTCTTTTTTTACTATTATAATACTCTAAATCGTTAACTAATACATTCAAATAAGATAATATTTAATCCTAATTTCTTTTATATTTATCCAAAGGAATTGAAGAATTTATCAAAAGATTAAACATTTTTTCAGCAATAAGCTTCTGAGCTTTATCGTTTGGATGTCCCTCATTTGGAAGGATTAATTCTTTTTTCCACTTTATATCAAGATTGAAATCTGGATTAATGGGATAAATTTTTTCAGGCTTAGGTCCTAAATCAAAGGTTGCTAATTGAATATTTAAACTATCAAGATGTCTTTTTACATCTAAATACATATTATATGATTCACTAGCCGTAAAGCTTTCATCGTTATTTTTCCAATCCCCCCAATTCTTTCCTTTTGTAACATAGGTATTAATCCATTTAATTTCAAGAATATTTTTATTGAAAAATTTTGAAAACTTTGCTTTCTTATTATTAAGCAACCAGCGACATAACGCTCTAATATTATAAGAATAATGATAAGTTTTTATTAAAACATTTGCTGAATATATCTTATCAAGCTCAGAATAAAGTTTAGGAAGTGAGTCTCGCATATCGTAATCATACTTGAGCATAATATCTCTATAAACACCTCTCACTATTTTCCTTTTTTTAAAAGGAAAGACATATTGGTACATAATAAGATCTGGATTGAATTCTGCAACTTGATATTTAATCCTATTTAAATTACCAAGATCATTATCCTTTCCATCAACAGAACAATTTATTACCTCAACATTATAATTAGCTTGATTAAACAAATTTTGTAATTTCATCACAAAATTATCATCGCCATCGCTTCTTATCCCTAATGTCACGGAGTTCCCTACAAACGCTATTCTATAGCTCCCGGACTTTTTTATTTTTGAAAAATCTGGACCATAAAAGCCCTGATTATTAAACTTGAATTTTTTATTTATATCTGGCCAAATAAATTCTTGTTCTGAATTAGCCTCATACCTATAACCATATAAAGGATCTGGAATATATGCAAGGTCACGTTTAAATTTCTTTAAAGTTTCATAATGAAATACCCTAAGATATATTTCACTCATAAAAAACAAACTAATTAGAACAAAAAATAAAATTTTTAGTTTTTTCAAAATATTAAAATTTATAGATTACACATTATAAGGGTTGGATTCTAATATTAAGTAAAGAATACAAAATATAGAATAGGCATTTAAAATTAATTTGTATCAATAAAGAAACAATTAAACCATGCTTACTTTAGTCATTAATTGAATTACTATTTTTATGACTTCTCCACCAATTCTTTCTTGAGCTTCGTAAGTATTGGCTCCTAAATGAGGTAAAAAACTTATGGGAAGATTTTCTGTTTTAGAAATTTCCTTTAAATGTCTTATTTCAATAGGGTCAATATAAACATGTTTAAAAAAGCCTTGTTTTAACTTATCTATTAAGTGATCCATATTTATCACTTCATATCTTGATGCATTAATCAAGACGCAATCTTTTTTGATGTTGGAAAAAAAATCCTCATTGATAAAATGTTTAGTGCTATTTGTTAACGGCACTTGTATACTGATAATATCAGATCTTTTTGCTAATTCTTTTAATTCAACATATTCATATAATGAATTTTCAACTGGACCTGATTCATTATTGTAGATAATTTTTACATTAAACTTATCTAATAATTCAGCAATCGATTTCCCTATATTTCCAAATCCAATTAATCCAATTGTCTTTTCTTTAATTTCATTGCCTATAAGTAATGGTTTTTTCCATTTTCCTTCTTCAACAGATCTAATCCCTTCCATTATATTACGTAGCCCCATCAACATTAAACAAACTACATATTCAGCAACTGATGAAACGGATGCTGCTTTTACATTTTTGAAAATTATATTATTGCTTTTCAACAAATTAATTGGAACATTTTCTGTACCATTTCCCGCCACAATAACCGCAATTAATTTAGGTGCATATTTTAACCATTCTTCAGAAAAAATGTAAGAAGTCCTCATAATTAAGATTGAAGTATCATTCAATTCTTTCAAGATTTCGTTTTCATCAAGGCCTAGTAAATAACAGATTTCTAAATCTATTATTTTCTTTAAACGACATATAGTATTCTCACTTAAAGGATCTATTATTAATATTTTCATTTACAAATGCCTTTTAGTTATATAATTTTAAATGTTTTTTGGCAAATAACTCGAAAGAATATTTTCTTTCCAATAATTCCCTTCCTTTCTCCCCCATTCTTTTAGCCAATTGCTTATCCTCAATCAAACTAATTATTTTTCTCGAAATGTATTTATAATCTTTTACTGGACATAGGTATGCATTATCATTGCTAAAAATCATATTCTGGTTTGTAGAATTAGTTGCCACAATGGCTTTTTTATATTGCATGGCTTCTAAAAACACATAAGGAAGGCCTTCCCACAAAGAAGTACTTACAAAAACATCTATTATGCCATATATATTATGGATATCAGTAACATAACCTGTTAATTTTATTTTAGATTCTAAATCTAATTCTATAATTAGTCTTCGAAGTTCCTTTTCTTGTTCCCCACTTCCTACTATCAAAAAAACCGTTCTAGGATATTTTTTCAAAACTTCATTGGCAGTATAAATATATGTTTCCCAATCTTTCTGAAGCGATAACCTTCCTATGGAACCAACAATAAAATTCCCCTCCTTAATATTATATTTCATTAATGTTTGACGAATCTGGTTATTCTTTTTATACATTTCAAAGGAAATTGCATTATTTATAACTTCAAGCTTGGAATCTTTAGTAATTTTATTATCGATAGCGGCTCTATATTCACTTTCAGAAACTATTATTTTAGTTGACAGTGTCGCTAATATTTTCTCAAAAAAAATAAATATGCGCTTTTTGATTCCTTCACTACTTTGGAAATAAAAACAATGGGGAGTATAAAATATTCTTTCCACTCCTTTTAAATAAGCAGCAAGACGAAATAAAAAACCTGCTTTTGAACTATGTGCATGTACAATATCAAACTTCGATTTATTTATAAATTTTAATAAATAAAATAAGGATTTAATATCTTTTAAAAGATGTATGTTTCTAGACATGGAATGATGAATTAAATTCACGCCTCTATTTTTTATATCATCTAATTGAATCCGAATATCTTCATTTCTAGCATTTGAATAAATAACTGTAATTTCAAATTTTTCTTTACTTAATTTTGTTACTAGATACACTAAATGCTTTAATGAACCTCCGCCAGCTGATTCAATACCATATAAAATTTTAGTCCTCTTACCCATCTAATACACTTGTATGTTATTTTCATAAACATTAATAAGATGGTCTGTACAGTGTTGAATTTCCAATTCAGACTTTATTTTCTTTTTAGCATTTTCAACAATTGAGCTATATAAGTTTTCATCACTAATTAATTCCTTAACAGCGTTTACAATAGCATTTGCATCTTTGTCTTTCACCAGTAACCCTGTATGCCTATTCTCTATCATTTCTGGAATTGCAGAAATCCCTGTTGAAATAACTGGGATTCCTAAAGTCATGGCCTCTACAATTACATTGGGTAAGCCATCCCTATCTCCATTTTCAGCAATTATACTTGGAAGAACAAAGATGTCTGATTTTAACAAAATATGTTTTACAATATCTTGTGGCTGAAAATCTAATAAGACAATATTTCTTTCTAAACCATTATCTGTAATATAATGAACTAACTTTTCTTTTAAAGTACCCTCACCAATAATAGTACATTGAATATTAAGTCCTTCATTAATTAATTTATGCATCGCTTCTAATAAATAGACCAATCCTTTTTTTTCTACTAATCTAGCAATACAAAGTATTTTAGTTAGAGAATTTTCCAGAGGCTTTGTCTTTTTACATATCCAATTCGACGTATCTATTCCATGATAGATCCGATGAATTTTATTTTCAAATTTGTGAAATGTTATTTCATTTAAATACTTTTTATTATATTCTGTACACGTAATCAAAAAACTACAATCAGAAATTACCTGAATTAATTTCGCCTCATTGGTGTAAATATCTTGTGCATGCATTGTCAGGCTATATTTTGTTTTATTTATTTTAGATAATAATGATGCAATATCAACAGCTAGAAAAGCAAAATGTGCATGAAAATGAAATTTTTGATTTTTCTCCAATTTTGATGCAAAATAAATGGAAATGCAATAATCCCTAAATGTTTTCAATGACTGTTTTCTAATATCATTAAACAACAACGCTAATGATTTAATAAAAGCAATTGGTTCGTTAAAAAAAATTAAAAAAGGTAGGTATAAATAGATTTTGGGTAAATAAAAAAGCGAACACTTCAATTCCTTTAATGCAGGTATATCAAAAAATTGTTTCTGTTTCCTTAATACTATAATATCTAATTTTATCCCTCTCCTTTGAAGCTCAAGTATCTCATTCAATATAAAATATTCTGTAGGAGAAGGAAACTTCTCTATAATATAAACTATTTTCATATAATTATTTAATATTCCTATTCTTTACTAGAACCATAGAATTTACGAGGAATATACCCACTAGAATACAACTTATTATAAAACTCTTTCGCTATTACTTCATGCCCTAGTTGAGAGGAATGATCATCAGCTTTACCAAACCCATATTCACTCCTATATTTTATATTCAAAGGCATATAGTTAAGTTCTCTTATTCTACTTAATGCTTCAAAACTTTTTTCCTGTTGATATTTATTATATAACAATAGAGCAACTTTTGATTTTGATAGTGAGTCACTAAGACTTTTATACATAGCTATTGACTCAGTTTCACTAAGTCTCTTTTTTGCTATATATGGATTATTATCGTTACTATCAGAATTATCTTTAACAACATTGTCATTAATTCCCTTAAGAGTATTTTCATATTTTAAAAAAATTTCTGAAACATCTATTTGTCTTCTTATATAATATTTTATGTAAGGATATTTACCAATTATATTTTTGCTTATGAATTTATTTATAATATTTTTGGGATTTTCAACATGAAATTTACATAAATAACGAAATATATAAGAAACTCCATATACTGAATTAAATATTGAATTATCCTTTAATTCATTATCAATATACTTTTTCACACCAGTCAATTTGTTATCAAAATCAGTATATTTAAGTTGATATCCTTTATAAGTAGTCCTATATCTTTTTTGTAAGGTTATAGGAAAATCGGTATTAAATAATATCAAATCGGGTTGGTATTTGATGCAGTTTATAGCTAAATTTGAACGGTCGAATACTCGCTCACTACCATCCATAGAAAAGTTAATAATTTCTATTTTATCTCTATTATTTAAAAATTTTTCTTGTAATAACCTTACATAACTATTTGGTCCATTTGTATAAATTCCTGTATCATCAGAATCTCCAATAATTATAATTCTATACATGTGTTTTTTTTTTGTCTCTTCAAATTCATCCCAACAATAACCAATGCTATTAATCTTCATGGCATTTTTGTATGCAGCTGTGACTACGATTCCTTCAGAATTAGGCTTATAAGTATAGCCCAATTCTTTATTCGCTACATACTCTAAATGTTCAAATTTTCTTAATTTTTTATATGCAAAAACTCTTAATCCAATTTCAACAAAAACTATAATTAAAACGATAACAAAACTTATTATTTTTAACTTTTTCATATATGAAGGTAAATTTGTATTCCTTTTTATCTAATTCTAGAATATTATTCAAAATTAGATTTGGAAATTATTAATAATGTACTACTTATTTAAATATTATTTTTTATTATAAAATTTTATAACACTTGTCTCCTTTCGGGCTATTCTCAATGCTACTTCCAGAAATATTATGAGCAGAAAACAAGTAAGGGTTAAATATTTACAGATCTTTAATATATTCTGACATTTCTTAAAATTATTTAACTATTATTATGGATTAAATTGATTAACCTTTTTTAACATCTAGTCTGACACTAAATAATAGTTCTTAAAACCTGTTAGTTAACTTTACCTTTTTGTGAAAAATTAAAACATATTTTATTTTCATCAAATTGAACTACCAACAATTCAGGATCTATAGCAAAAAGAAAAGGTATAATACCCAAATAGTAGAAAGCCGTTGAATCATTAGTAAATAGAGGAAGCCCCAATTGGTTAATTATTCATTTTCCTTTTTTGTAAGAGAAGGTCTTTTTTGTTTTCTGAGAGATCTCTGTAAAGTTCATATCGCTTTTCTGTATTACTTGACCATTCATTTTTTGTAAATTCCCTATTTGGATAATTATTCATGGTCGCATTATAAGATAATGCATAAAAAACATAAATAATAATTCCCAAAAAGAATAAGTACCCACTATAAGTAAGTGTTCCCAAGAGACATTTTTTTCTTTCGTCTCTTTATAAAAACAAGTAAACAAATATCGCTGATAGAATAAAGCTTATAGTCAGTATAAGCTTTCCATTATTTAAAATCATAATAATTTGGTCTTTTTTAATTATATACATTAAACAAAATTTAGTCAATAACAACCCAAATCCAACATGTAAGAAAGTCTCAAAGGATTATTTAGGTTTAATTCTAAAGAATGAAAGGATACAATTAATCTTTCATCTGGGTATTATAAATCTCAACTCCAGATAATGCCATTCTAAATAAACTTCCCTCATCATAATCATTTCTTTGAAGATCAGTTCCTAAAATTCTCACATAACGAGTATAACATTTTTTAAAGTTAAATACCTGAGGATCATAAACTTTTGGAACAGGATGATTTTTCACTTCTTTAACAGTTTTCCAAATGATTCCATCATTTGAAGTTTGAATTTTAAACCCTACCGGAAAACCATTGGGTTCCATCTTCATATCTAAAGAATAAATGGGATACAATATGACTCTATCTATTTCTAACATATTATTCAAGTCTATACTAATCCATTCCTTATGATTTGAATACCCATTTAGTGTTTCACTTAGCCACCCCGTAGTTCCATAAACCTCTACTTTTCGATTACTCGTAATAAAATCAGAATTAAATTTATTTGTTTTTATCAAACTAGAGACTCTTACTAATTTCCCTCTCGCTAAATCTAAGCCTTCTTTCAAAAACTCTCCTTTGTTTTTTAGCAACTCCTTTGTTTTCTTATATAAAAAATCAGCTTTTGTTATTGCAACAACCCTAACCAGTTTTTCTTCTGTAAAAGACTCAAAAATCGAGTTATTTGTGTTCAAATTAACAGATTCAAAATACATAGACCTTTCTTTAAACATACTTTCCAGAATTGATAAATCTGGATGCTCCCCAAAATAAGTAAACAAGAAATCTATTCCCTTCATTCTGCAATAACTTTCAAATTTATGTAAAAGATCAATGGATTCTTTTGGATAATCCTCCAATACCCTAATGGGTATGGGCGTTACTATCAATCTTGGTTGTTCATTAATAATTAATTTATTGAGCCTTATAATCAACTCTTTAACCGACTTAATGTTTAACATTTCTTTTCTATCAATAGTAATATCATTACCGCTTAACTTATAATATTTATTAAATAATTGGTAATAAACTTCTGAATTTTCAACAGGATTAAAATCAACACTGACTATTTTTGTAACATTCGTTTTCTTTAAAATAAAATTTTCATGAAACAAACTTGCCTTTAGACCCTCAAAATCAAATAAATCCAAATAAACTTTCGTTGAATCTTCTTCTTTTAATACTGGTTTATCTTTTAAATTAAGAAATTCTTCAGGTATAATGTCGCTTTTTATTAATGCATCATAAAAAGCAATTGCTGACTTTTCATGACCAACCTGAGTTGAATGACCATCCTCTTTTCCATATGTACATTGATCATTATATTTAGAATCCATACCCAAATACCCTACTCCAGCGGATTTAAGAAAATCCTTTTCTATATGACTATTTCTAAATCTATTATAGATAACAAGTTTTGAATTAATAGACTTTAATGAATCACTTAATTCCTTAAAAATCTCCAAGGACTCCTCATAAGTAAAGTTTATTCGACTAAAATTTCCATATTTAATCAGGTTTGTAGTATAATCATTTATTCTTTTTTTATCCTGAAATAAATCCATTTTGGATAATAAATCTGTAATATCATTTTCATTATTTGTATAATATCTACATATAGCCCGAAAAGAATATAAATAGTCATATAACCATTTACTATAAGAAAAATGATAATGTAGTTGATCTACGTATTTTTTAGCATTTACCAAATCTTTTGAATCTTGGTAAACAAGTATAAAGTCTTTATAAAGGGTACGATATAATAAAGCTTCATATAGTTTTAGACTAGTTGTTAATAATACTACGTCAGGTTGATAACCTATTATTTCCTTTTCTATACGGTTTATCAAATTTGTTGTTGAATAAATACCGTCAATAGAGCAATTAATAATCTCAATTTTATTACTGACTTTTTTCATTTTTTCCCTTAATAAACTCACATAAGTTTGTGGTGCACCTGTTTCAAATCCACATTCTTCAGAGGAACCAACTATGATTATTCTAAAAACCCCTTTCTTCTTTTTAGAAGAAAACTCTGAATCATTGTACCCAAAACTATTGATTTTAATATTATCATTATAAAAAATTGGTCTACGATTGTAATCTTGAGCATGAGGTATGTATTTATAGCCTAATATAGAATCTCTTTCATATATCATTGGAAAATGACTAGTAGCCAATTTTTGATGATAACAAATCCGCAAGAACAATTCCACTATAATTACTAGTCCAACTGTTATGAATAAATTTTTTTTGATCTTTGAAAACATAAATTTATTTTTTTTAACCCCTTAAATCCTATAAAATAATACCCTAAGTTTTCCAAAGAGACCACAACCTTTCTTATCAAAACACTAAAAAGTAACTTAAACTCTTAGAAAGTTATATTATTTAGATAATCCGAAAAAGAATAAACGGATTGAATTCGTTATAGAATTCATTTTTTTAAAATTAAACTTGACTAAAATATTCTTTCCTTTTCAAACTTATTGTACCTGTAGTTACTAGAAAAAATATAAATAGTGCTATTGAAACTATAAAGTTACATAACATGAAACTTATCTTAGAAAGTAGGCTGTGATTACTACTTTCGAAAACAAACATTTTCCCAAAATACATAAGAAAACCAAATAAAATAGTAGCACCACATAATTTTATTACAAAAGAGACTACATCTTTTATACAATAATCAATTCTATTTTTTAAAAGATATAATAAAATAAAATTCTTTACCATTTTTTGAATTACAAAAGCCCATGCAATTCCTATGTAACCAATATTGTTTACAAATACCCATGTTAGGATTATATTAAGAATAACACAGCCCATTCCAACAAAAACAGGTGTTTTTGTATCCGCATTCGCATAATAATAAATAACCAAAATAGTCTCTATTGCAAAAAACACCAATCCTACTGAATAGATTAGAAAGGGCTTTGCTGTTAGTTGGGTTGAATTAGCATCAAATGCACCTCGCTGAAATATTATTTCTATTATAAAATAACCATATACCAAAAAGAAAATAGTAATTGGGATGAATACAATTAAAATCCATTTTAAACAATTTGCAAATAAGCGTTGCAATTTATCTCTATTCTTTTCTATTGCCAATTGTGAAAAATAAGGAAATACAACAATACTCAATATATAAGGAAACATAACAACCGGTAATTCAACAACTTTCTTCGAATAACTAAGTGCCGCAATTGCCCCCTCTTGTAAATAAGATGCAAACCCATTATCTATAAATGTACTTATTTGGGAGAATCCTACTCCTAACAACAAAGGCCAGGTCAATACCCATATATGTTTTTTATATACTGGTTTAACTTCAACTTTTTTAAAACTAATTTTTTTATAAAGTTTACTAAGATGTAATACCAATCTTCCTATTGCT
Organism: Flavobacterium undicola; assembly: GCF_009909155.2. Lineage (GTDB taxonomy): Bacteria > Bacteroidota > Bacteroidia > Flavobacteriales > Flavobacteriaceae > Flavobacterium > Flavobacterium undicola. The sequence continues at coordinate 210,335 of NZ_JAAAPM020000002.1, read as the reverse complement.
CCTAAAACAACACCTACAATAGCTCCATAAATACCATAACTGCCAAATAATAATATCATTGACAAAACTATCGCACCTTTAAACACAATTTCTCCAGATGCTGGTAAAATAAATTTTTTATCTGCATTTAATATAATACTTGTTAATGTAGACAATGCTAAAAAAATGGCTGCTGGTATTCCTATTCTAATTAATCCTTTTCCTAAATCATATTGATTCCCACCAAATCCTGGAGCAAAAATTGATAGAAAACTACCTGAAAAGAAGATTACGAATATGGTTATTGTAATAGTAATTCCTAAAATAATACGTATTCCCAAATTAAATATACCCCAAGCTTGTTTTTCTACTTTCTCTTTTTGGCTTGCTTCCAAAAAGACACGTAAAAAACCAGGTTCAATAATTTCTCTAAAAAAAAAGAAAAAACCTAAAATTATTGTAATAACAACTGTATATACATCAACTTCATAGCCTGTACCATAATAATTAGCTAGAACTAATTTTTCAATATACCCTAGCACCTTAACAATAAGTGTGATAACTAAAAGCCCAAAAGAAGACTTTAGTAAGTCATTTTTAAAAAAACTAGATACTAATTGCTTCTTCATATACTTTTAATGTTTCTTTTGCAGTTTTTTCCCAATTGAATTGTTTTACTCTTTCGAGACCTAAATTAATTTTGTTTTGTCTAAGTTCTTTATTATTAAGCAGCATCTCTATACTCTTTGCCATTTCGTGGGTATCGTATGGATTGACTAGCAAACATGCATCACCACAAATCTCTGGTGAAGCTCCTTGATTTGAAACTATTACTGGTATTCCACAGGCCATGGCTTCTAAAGGTGGAATTCCAAACCCTTCATAAATGGACGGGAAAACAAATAAATCAGACATAGAATAAATAACGGGTAAATCTTTTTTAGGGACATACCCTGTAAATAAAATGTATGGTTTTAGATTGTATTTCAATATGGTTTTATATACCGACTTATTTTTCCATCCTTCTTTACCAACTAACACCAATTTATGTTCAATTTTGTTTTTATTGATGAGTTCATTAAAGGCTAACAACAAACGTGTCAAATTTTTTTTCCCTTCAATATTTCCAACAAAAAGAATATATCTTTCGGGCAAACGATATTTAATCGCCAAATCAAAATCTAATGTGTTTTTAAAAATGGGATCAATACCAAGATGTATGACTCTAATCTTATGAGCATCAACATCAAAATGGCGTATAATATCTTTTTTTACTGTATGGGATACCGCTATTATAATATTGGCATTTCGAATTGTTTTTTTGAGAAAAAGATTAAAATAAAATACAGATTGATATTTACATAGGTCAGGAAAATCTAAAGTTATGAGATCGTGAATAGTTACAACTGCTGGTATTTTAAATCTATTGGGTAATATATAATGTGGCGAATGATATAAATCAAAATGTTTTTTTTTTATGTAGAATTTCAATAAAAAAACTTCAAACAAAATTCTTTTTAAACTACTTCTGTCTTTTCTCTTAACACTATCATTTTCTAAAATATTAAATTCAAAATCCAATGATTTTACTTGTTGTAACGCATTAAACAAATATTCTGTGTAATATTGGACACCTGAGTTTTGTTTTCCTAATTGCAATCCATTTAAAAGAATTTTTTTCATAATCGTAATTAAATTACATAAATAATTTTTCCATATCATTCACATATTTTTCTATATAAAATTTTTTAGCAACTCTTTTTCTGCCTTCCTGACCAAACTTTAATCTTAAATCATCATTTTCTAATAATTCTGTAGTCTTAGTTGCTAATAATGCATAATCATACGGGGCTACCAAATACCCTGTTTCATTATTAACTATAACCTCTTGGGGGCCTCCTGATTTATACCCTACAACAGGTATTTCCATAGACATGGCTTCTATCAGAACCCTCCCAAAAGGTTCTTCAATGGCTGGATGAATTAAAACATCAATCTCTGATAAAACCATTATAACATCATTCTGAAATCCTACAAACTTAATAACATCAACTAAATCATGATTTTTAACATATTCTATTAATAGTTCTTTATACTTAATGTCCTTGGGATTCAAAATATCTCCAATTATTAGGAATTCAACTTCAGCATTTTTTTTATGTATGATTTGAGCTGCCTTTATAAAATCTATTTGATTTTTCCATAATGTTAACTGTGCTATACACGCTACTGTTTTAAGTTTTTTTTGCCTATTTGTATTTTTATACTTATCTATATCAATTCCTCCATAAATGACCTTTCCCTTAAAGTTAGCATTAAGTTGATTATTTATAAATACTGAATTACAAACAATTAAGTTTGAAAAAAGCTTCAATTTTTTTATAAATTTCTTATTCTTTAAATTATCTCTTACGTGCCAAATCTTTTTTGTTCTAAAAAATAGAATTCCCAACCAAATAAAATTTAAAAAAGAATTCGTTGTATTAAAATAAATAACCTCTGGTTTAAACTTTACTATCTGATAAAAACATTTGTAATTAATTACAAATGTTTTTCTTAAAAAAGAAGACCAAGAGACTTTATCTGTAATCGAATCAATCTCTAAATACTTAGTCATTTTTATATGCTTAAAGTGATCTACGTTTCCTGTTATTAACATTAACTGATACTTTGTATCTATTTTTTCAAGTAACTGCATTAAACTTATTTCAGCCCCACTAAAAAAAGGAGACGAGCTTATAACTAAGATTCTTTTCATTATCTACGAAATGATACTATTTTATTATTATGAACGTATGAGAATAGATGAAATTTATTACGATAAAATAAAGAGTCAACTTAAAAATGCTGTTTTATATTACCAAGATGATAATCGACAACCATTTTTTGAAATAATAAAGTATATAGTGCCTGAATGTGTTGGGTTGTGAATATATAATACTGAACTATCATCATAGCTGATAAAATTGTAAAAAACAAATACCAACAATAATACACCTAAAATCAGATATACTAAATTTCTTCTAATCCAAGATTTTTTTTTGAATTTTCTTATCCATTCCCATACTATGTAATTCTCAATTTATAATTTTATGATTGATTTTTTCTTCTAATATTGCATCAATGTTCCTGACTTTTTCCCTTTCTCAACTGCCCATTCAAAAAATTTCAAACTTAAAGGAAATAAAACTATAGCTATACAAAACAAAATAATTAATTGATTGGATAACATTTGAATTGAATACCCTTGTAAAATTGACAATCTTAAAGCATCCAAAGAATATTTAATTGGAACAAGATAGGTGAATTTTTGAAGTCCATCTGGTAATATTGCTACAGGAAACACAGCCCCTCCTAACAAAGAACTTAAAGCTCCAAAAACAATACTAAAAGGCTCCCCTTGTTTAAAAATAATAGTGCCTCCAGCTGAAAAAATCCCTAAGCTAATAAAGACGCCAAGCGACAAAATTAAAGTCAATAATGTGGATAAAATATTAATATTAGACATATCAAAACCCAAAAATAAAGCCGAAACGATAAACATAAATATTAATACGGTACCATTATGAATGAATTTAAAAATGGCAGACATAAATATAATCGTTTTGGTATCTGTTTGAGAACTCAATAAAGCCTCCAAACAACCTGCCATTTGATCTCTTCGAGTCGTTGCTGAAAATTCTTGAACCGCCATCATAAAATAAGTAGTAAATGCAATTCCGATTAGTGTAAATGAAAAATAATCTCCTCCATATAAAGCAAGACTCCCTTCCGTTTTAGATGGAACCATTTTTGCAATAAAAAAATAGGTCAAAAGAGGAAAAACAGTTCCAAAAGTCGTTGTTATTAATGCCATTTTATAACTTAAAAAAATGGTAAAATCTCTTTTTATAAATGCTTGTAATTTATATAATCTCATCATTTTACTTGGGCTAAATGGTATTGTTGATTTTTTGTGTTCGTCATCGTTTTGTAATAATTTTCTAGAGAATTATATTTTCCTTCTATTTCTTTTATACTACAAAAATCAACTATTTGCCCATCTTTCATAAAGCATATTTTGTCACATAAAATTTTAGCTTCGGCCAAACTATGTGTAGCGATTAACAACGTACGCTCTTTACTTTCATGTACCCGCTCTGAAATAATAGTTGCTATATCTTTGGCTGAAATAGGATCCAATGTCCTAGTAGGCTCATCCAATATTAAAATATCCGGGTTTGATAATAAGCCTCTGGCTATTGCCAATCGCTGTTTCATACCTGAAGAATACCCTGCAAAAAGCTTATTCTTAGAGAACTCTAAACCAACCATCTTTATTAATTCTTCTACTTTTGCATGCAGCTCTTTGCCTTTTAAATTGTCCAACGCTCCAAAAAACAACAAGTTTTCTTCTCCTGTCAACCTCCAATAAAAACTTCGTTCTTCATTTAAAACAAACCCAACATGCTTTCTTGCTTTCAAATTATCTTTTGAAGTGTCGTATGTATCTACCATGAGTGTTCCTGATGATGGATACAACAAACCTCCAATAATTTTCAAAAAAGTTGTTTTGCCCGCTCCATTGGCACCTAAAAAAGCAATGCGATCTCCTGGTCTAATTTCTATATCTACGCCTTTTAAAGCTTTAAAGTAATTATTACTAAATGGTTTTGTAATATATTCTATATACCTTTTGGGTATAGGAAATTGCATAACTATATTTTTTGCTGAAATCATTCTAAGTATTAGATAATATTAAATTCATTTTCATAAAAATCGATATAACATTTTGAGATTTGAACATCAGAAACATTTGTAGCTAAACATGTGCTATAGGCTTCGTTTATTTCAATATGTTGTATATACCATTGTTTATTTTCATAACAAACCTCCCTATCTTTTTCCTGGATCTGAAGTAAAGGAATTGACAGTCCTCGTCCATCGGCTTTAATAATACTTTCCTTCATAGTCCAATAATCAAAAAAAGTTGCGGTTGGGTTAGTTGATGCATGAATATCACTCCACTGATTAGGTGTCATGATTTTATTAAAATGATCAAAATTGATATCAGATATCTTTTCGATATCCACTCCAAGACGCACATCTTTGGAAAAAGCACAAATTACATATTCTCCTGAATGCGATATATTAAAATCAAAACTTTCTTCGAAGTAGGGACGTTTATCTGTACTGTATTTTAAATCTCCTAGAGAAACAGTATCGTATCCGTTTGTATTCAAAACTTTAACTAGTAAAAGCTTTCCAAACAGATTAGCATGTCGATCTTGCCATCTTACAAATCTTTGATTTTTTTCTTGCAATTCCAAAGGCAATTTACTTAAATAGTCTTGATACAAATACTTTGGAAGTTCTTTTTTAAATTTTGAATAAAAGATATGGGCTATTTTCAAATACTATTTTTATTACTGAAATTTTGTTTTTCACTATGATTTATGAAACTTTTTTTAAACAGATTTATAAAAAAATCAACATGGTTATAAATAAAAAAATGATTGCCTTCCATTTTGGTTATGGTAACTTCAGCTGTTGTTTCATCTTTCCAACCTAACATTTCTTCCTCTATTGCTTCTTCAGAACCATAAAAAACATCAACGGGTATAGTTAGTTTTTCTTTTTTTTTATATTTATAATTCTCTATAACTGTGAAATCTGCTTTTAAAATGGGGGTATAAAAATTAATTAGTTCAGGATGATTTTGTAATTCATCGGGAATGCCTCCTAATTTTATAACTTCTTGCCAAAATTCTTGATCTGGTAAATGGGCAATTTTCACTTCTCTTTCTGCAGAAGGGGATTTCTTACCACTAACTACTAATTTTAGGGGCTTTTGCAGCCTTAATTCTTCTATTTTTTGACAGATTAAATAGCCTACTAAAGCTCCCATACTATGGCCATAGATGATATAATCTTTACAAGACGCTATTTCATTTTTAACTTTTTCAAGTAAATCTTCAATGAGTAATTCGATATCAATAATTAAATTTTCATTCATTCTTAATCCTCTTCCTGGATTCTCAATCACTATTATATCATTAGTTTTATTTGTTAATTTTTGAAAAGAGTATTTACTTCCGCCAGCAAAAGAAAAGAATATTATTTTCATTTTTTATAAATTTTACAAGTGATTTATCTATAAAAATATTGTCAATTGCTCTACCTTTTCCCCTCCATAGATATTTTTATATTGAAGTTCGTTTATAAATATTAAGCGCATGATTGTAAATTTACCAAGCACATTTAGAGATTATGAATTGAATAAGCTATTTGCATTACGATGTTTCTAGTTTTCTCTTTATAAATTCGGATTTTATCTTTAACAATCTTCAATACTTTAACCTCTCTATTGCATGTTCAATAATCACTCTTTTTGATGTTTTTGCATTGCTTTCTTGCTTTTACAATTCTTCGTTAAATTCTTTTTCTTTTGGTTTTTCATAGGTTGTGATACAGTTATATTATCGCGTATATCTTTGGTAACTATTGTCTTGACACAACTTAACAATACATGCTTACGGAAAATTAATGACTTTTCATCTACCAGTTTTTATCATGAGTAGTGCCTTTATAAACTCTGTTCAAATACAAATTTTTCTATTTTAAGCACAATCAGATTATGTTTATAGTTGTTTTGTTACCACTATAATTGTTCTTTTTTGTGGAAGGTTTTTGAATGCGATGTTCCGTACCATCAAAAAACACAACCACCGTTTTTTTCAACAAAACCGATAACTCTTCGAAAGTAGATGCAGGGATTAAAAATAAATGAATCCAAATAATTTGCCTTAGGCTGTAACATACCCCAACTACTAGACAGAGTTTCTTGTAAGGAGTTGCCTTTTAATAACATTAAGACAAAACAGAGTTTGTCTTGGGATTTTCAAAATTACTATTCTTCCTTATTGAAGCTGACCGCTTCCTTGGTTCGCCTAATATGGTAAACTAAATATCATAAATATCTAATTAATCTTTAAAATACAGATTAAGATAATCGAAGAATTCCAAACCTAATCCCAACACTGCCTTAAATTGTTTTGCGTTTTTTGACAAGCTAGCATAATATCTGATTTTTTTATCAATTCCTCCTCAGGCTTTGTTCTTGATCCATTATATTTTTGCTTTTTTTCATTATTATGACGTTCCTCCTGACGATATATAGTTCGGAAAGAGCCATTATGAATGCAAAAGCGAAACAAAAAATATCAAGCCATTTTAAAACTAAAAACGGTGCGTAAATCTTTGCTGTCATCCGCTCAGTTACTGATACCTGTATTAAAAACGGTCAGAATGTCTTAGAAGCGTTTAAAAATATTGCTAATTTACCAGGCTGAATCGTTACATTACTGTCTTAAACTATGTAATTCTTTTTTCTTGTTTTGGGGACAGCATAATCATTCTTTTTTAAATCTTATTTAAGGCATTAATATAAGCATTCACGGACGCAAGAACAATATCTGTACTAGAAGAGTCTCCATTGTAAATTAAACATGAATCCCCATTATTAACTTTAATCGTCATACTTACCAAGCAGGTATCAGATGCCCCATTTGTAATTCCTTGTATTAAGAAATGCTCAATCAAGATGTCTTTTTTTAATATTTTGTTAATACTTTGAATTGATGCATCCACAGGGCCATTCCCCTTAGCGGTAGCAGACTCTTCCTTACCAAACAATTGCAAAACAATTGTTGATTCACAAAAATCAGACTTTTCGTCTCTACTATAATTTACTGACACTATTTTAATCGAACTATCTACATTATGCTTATTATTCATCAATTTTAATAAGTCATTTTCATTAACGGTAGATTTGTTATCAGCAATTTTTAAAAAAGAATCATATTTTAAAGCTAGTTCATCTTTACTTAAACTAAACCCCAGCGCTTCTAACTTATAATTTAATGCCGCTTTACCACTTCGTGCGCTCAAAACAAGCGAAGTCAAAGGAGCACCAACTAACTCAGGATCAATTATTTCGTAATTATTCCTATCCTTTATAATCCCATCTTGATGAATTCCACTTGAATGCGCAAAAGCATTTCTTCCTACGATTGCTTTGTTTGATTGAATAGGACTTTTCATTAATTTTGAAACAAGCATGCTTGTTTCAAATATTTTCTTAGTATTTATTTTTGTTATATACTTATTTGATTCTCTAACCTTTAATAACATTACGATCTCTTCTAAAGCGGAATTACCTGCCCTCTCACCAAGACCATTTATTGTACATTCAACTTGCCTAGCTCCATTAAGTATTGCACTGTAAGAATTTGCTGTCGCCAAGCCTAAATCATTATGACTATGCGCAGATAATGTTACCTTATCAATATTAGAAACATTATTAATTAAAAATTTAATTATATTACCATATTCTTCTGGAGTTGCATATCCATTTGTGTCTGGAAGATTTATAACTGTTGCTCCTGCCCTAATAACTGCATCACAAACTGATGCTAAAAAATCTAAATCCGCGCGACCTGTATCTTCTGCATAAAACTGCACATCATCTACATAATTTCTCGCTAACTTTACTGATTTAACAGCAATATCTATAATATTTTCTCTAGTCGTTCTTAACTTATTCTTAATATGCATATCTGAAACTCCTATTCCTGTATGAATTCTCTTTCTCTTAGCGTATTTAAGAGAATCCGCTGCTGCTAAAATATCTTTTTCTACAGCTCTCGCTAATGAACATATAATAGGTTTATTAACATTTTTTGAAATTTCTATTATTGAATTAAAATCCATTGGACTAGATATTGCAAATCCTGCTTCTATAATATCAACTCCTAACATCTCCAATTGTTCCGCAACTAGCACTTTTTCATTACTACTTAATTGACAACCAGGAGTCTGCTCTGCATCTCTAAGAGTTGTATCAAAAATATAAATTCTATCTGTCATATTATTTTGTTTTAAATTATTGAATTATAAATAAATTTTTACTTGTGCTATATTAAGGCAACAGATTCTTTTTAACAACAACCAACCAATTTAACAACAAATATTGATAACTAAGCGGTTTTTTAAAAGTTCATTTGTTTGCGTTGCTAATATAAACGTTTTATAATATGATTACAAATATATTCTGCATCCTGCCCTACATATGATAACCCACCTGAACCATATGTATATAACCAAGGTAATCCTATAAAATATAATCCTTGTTCATTGGTCACTCCACGATCATGAGTTGGATAATCATCACTATTAAATAAATGAGGAAAATCAATCCATTTAAAATCTAACTTAAAGCCAGTGCACCAGACTACCGACGTAATACCTGCTTCATTATAATCTAATGCCGTTTCGTTATTTTCTGTTGGTTCCCATAGCTGGTTATATCTATCATATTTAGGAGCCTTAATATTATTACTATCTATATATTCGTCTAGTGTTTTTTGTATACGTTCATAAGCAAGATCTGCATTATCTAAGTTTTGCTTTAAATCGTTTTGGAATGAAATAATGCCATTATCTATGCTAGAAATCCTCCCATGTAACTTCATACCCTCCATAGCAAATTTTCTTAAATCGACATCCTGCCCTCCATCTCTCCCAGTAAGGTAATTGTTAGGTTTTCTTCTTAATTCATCAGGATTTTCTTGTTCTCCAACAGGTTTATTATAATGCCCCATCAACTCTAACCAATATACAATATCCTTCCCTCGGTGCCTACGAGGAGCCCTTGGAGCCGAACCTACACTCAAATATACTTTTTTGCCAGACATGTGTAAGTCTTGAGCAATCTGGACTCCTGATTGACCAGTGCCTATAACAAGTACATTTCCTTCCGGAAGAAGTTGAGCGTTTTTGTAATCAATAGAATTAATTTGAACTATAGATTTATTAAAGGCTTTACTAAAATCCTGTGGGATATTTGGAGTATGATATCCTCCTATAGCGCTTACAACAATATCTGCTGAATATTTTCCATTTGAAGTTTCTAGATAGAAAATATCTCCTAATTTCTCTTTGTATACTTTTGTGACATTTACGTTTCCTTCAAAAGGAGGATTAAAAGTATTAGCATACCCCTTAATATAATTAATCATTTCATCTTTTACCATAAATCCATCTGCATCATTGCCATTATAATGATAATCAGGTAGTCTGCATTGCCAATTTGGTGTAACTAAACAAAAATTATCCCATCTGTTTTGTACCCACGAGTTCCCAATTTCACCACGATCTAATATCAAATGATTTATAGCATTTTTCTTCAAATAATAACTTAATGACAATCCAGCTTGACCACCGCCAACTATAATTACAGAATAGTGATTCATAATTTTTTTCTAAAATTTATATAAAACATTTAATTGATAATCCTTTTTTGTCATCACGACATTTAGTTAACAAAAACTTTTCTTTCATTAGCTATTTTCCATTCACCAGACACTTTGAATAAGGTTAAATATGAAACAAATCCATCCGTATTGTTGTCAAGTTTAACTATTGACAAAGAATCATGAAAAACATCAATTGACACCAATCTATTGTTATATCCCGCTTTTGTGTCTATATTTTGTAAAAACTCAAATTTGTTTTTTAACTCTACTCTATCGGTAGGGAATATACTTTTTAACTCCCAATTCTCATCAAGAATACTTTTTAAACCTTCATTATCATTATGTTGAATTTGTTTAAAATAAGATGCTATGACTTGTTCAACTAAGTTATAATCATTACAATTATTGAAATTCGGTACTATTTCTTTTACCCAAACTTTATCCAATATCAACCATTCTTCACCAAACTTTATCATAAAAAAAATTGACACGTGCATATTTGGCATTTTATCAACTCTTACTACTGAAAGTTTATCTTTTAGTATATCAACAGTAATAATTTCTCTATCTGCTGAATAATCTTTAATGGAACCAATATTTTTTAATCTGTTCAAAAAATCAATTTTACTCTCAACTCGTATATTGCTTTCGTTCAAAACATTATTGTCAAGCATTTTCCATTCTTCATGGAATACTTTTTCAAGTAGTTCTAAGTCCGAATTTTCAACACCTTGATAGTATAAATTTATTTTCTGGAAAATTTCAGACAAATTCTCCACTTCATTATTAGTTACAGGTATATTCATTATTTTTTTATTTTATTTTTTTATTTTAAAATCTATAAAGCCCCCTGATAGTATCCCAAAAAGGAGGCATACTTTGATTTTTGACATTTTTGAAAGATAAATACATCCTATTTATTGAGTGTATCTGCTGATTTATTTAGGGGTAGCATTAAGAACTACGCAAATAATACTTGTAGCTTATATTAATTCAAATAATTCGTGATCTGAAATCGTTTCAATAGGACTAGAATCATGATTAACTATATAACTAGGTCTTGGATTTGAACTATCGGTAGATGTATTGTTTACATCATTATATGTCAAGAATAACACTTTTCTATCAAAAGGCGATAAATTCGCATTAGAGGCGTGTAATATATTACCATGAAATATTAATACAGTACCAGCCTTACCTTTAGCATTAAAAATACCTCCTTTACTGTTAATTAATTTTTTTAATGTCTGTTTTTTTATCACATGCTGCATTTCTGTAGACAATAGAGCATTCTTACTATCCAAAAACATTTTGTCATTTGGCACCATATTAACTTCCTCTTTGTGAGTATTAGGCACGATAAACATAGGTCCATTAAATTCATCTACATCATCTAAAAAAATGGAGAAATTTATTATGTTAGATGTGGGAATATTATCTTCTCTTTTCCAATAATAATAATCTTGATGCCATTGCCACCATTCACCTAAAAGACCTTCTTTAACATTAATTTTACTTTGGTATAAATAAACACCGTTGCCTATTAATTGTTTCATAGGCTCAACAATTTTATTGATTTTTGCAACTTTTTTAAACACATCACTTTCTCGTTCTGGCGCAAAAATAGTCCTGATTCCTCCATTACTTTCTTTTACAACTGTAGGCGAATTTTCTTTAATTGTAACAGGAATGTCATTTATTAAACATTCAATTTCTTTATCAGAAAAATAATTTTCAATCAATAGAAAACCTTTTTCTTCAAAAATCTCTATTTGTTCTTTACTTAGTTTCATATATGTTATTAATTAATATTTTATTTTTTTATTTTATAGTACATTTTTAGCCATTATGCCATTAAGACTTTAAATACTTATGTAAAGTCTTTAAAGCTGCCAGTTGATATTTAAGAAGTTACTCCTGTGATTATTATAGGAATTCTCGAGGTACTAATATGATTGGTTATTATATTAGCCTGTCTGGACGATTCCAGAAAAAAATTAGATACAATTAAGTTGTTTCTTAGTGTGGGACCTATTGCATATACAATGGGCGCATCGATATTTGAATTAGCATCAAAATCATTTCTGCATTTAAAAAATTTATTATCGATATCTAAAGAGTTCAGCCTATTTATATTTGTTTTAACAACACCTACTTCTAACATTGAATTTAACAACGAACTAAAATCTTTATTTTCGATATTTATGGGAGAAGAATCAATAATTTTATTATAAACAACATTTTTGTTTTTTATTAAAAATCCTTTCTTTGAATTTGAATAATAAACATTTTCATGTGACGATTTAGTAATTTCCAATCTCCCATTATTTAAATAATCTTTTAATAACAAAGCATTTTCTAAAGGCATTGAAGATATAAATCTATCTATTATTTTTTTATACTTATTCTTAATAAGAATTCTATCAGCTGTTGAAAATTTAAACCAATAATTGGTTAGTATTTCCAACATACTAAAGACTAAAACTTGCCACTTATTCTTTGAGTAAATACAATTCAAAATATCCGTTTCTAATTGTATTTTTGGATCTTTACTTATTAAAAAATAACTCTTTACATCCTCTTTAGTAGTTAACAACAATAGCTCTTTAAAAAAAAGTCTTTTTAAATGATTTACACTAATAGTTTCATTTTTAAAACCTTCTAAACCTAAATACTTTGGTATATAATCTCCTCCCATGTCTGACCTAACCGATGGTAAACTACCGCTTTTTGATAGGATACAAATTTTACCTTGATGTTTACTTTCATTAAGCAATAGCATAGTATCAATAGCTGATAAATTTGAACCAATTATAAGTACATTGTCATTCTTATGAATTTTGCCATTTATATTTAAAAAAGAATTTTCAATATACCCGTCATTATTAGAAAGTTCCCCGAGTTTGCATTTCATATTAATGGATGAACTTGTATGCCCAGTACAAAGAATTACATACTTAAATAAATACTCGTTCATACTAGTATCAATAAATGTGTGTTTTGCATCATATTTGAATAAGAAAAAATCAAAAATTGTTACATTATTGTTTTTTTCAGAACTTTTTAATAAATATTCATTTAAAGTTTCAAACAAGTATTTTGATGCTAGATTTCTAGGCACAAATGCTGATTTCAACTTATACTTTTTAGGTATATCTTTCTTAGAATTTAACCATTTAAAAAAATGCAATCTATCTTCATAGAAAACAGATGTTGTATCTACGGTTGTATTTAGCAATAAACTATCTGAATCCACTCTAAAAGAGTTTCCTTTACAGAAGTTCTGATTGATATCGAATATTGAAATGTCTAAATTTGAAAGATTTTTCAAAAGATTAATTAATACCGAAATACCACATGGACCGGCCCCAACTATAGCAATTTTCTTTTTCATTTTAAAATTACATTAGTTAGTAATAAAATTAGCAATTTCAAAATGTTTCAATGTTTCAAAATCTTTCAGTGCATTATCGTAAGATTCATTATATACAAGAATAAATGCTAAAATATCAATTGCATTTTTTGATTTTTTTAGTAATTGCCCTTCTTTATAATTCCACGTAATATTATAATTACCAGTAAGAGCAGGCATATTGTTCTTATTTATAGTCCCATTTTTTGTGGGCCAAACTACCGAAAAAGCATGTTTTCCATCACTGGTTTTCACATCAAAACGTTTTTTATTCATAAATAATGAAACTTCTAAATCCAAAATATTAATTCCAAAAGTTTCTTTATATAAATCAATGACAAATAACCCTGGCGCTCTGGCACCTGATTCAATAAACACCATTTCTTCATTGTCATTCAAAAAAACTTCTGTATGCTGAATACCATCGGGCATACCTAATGCTTCGACACAGGAAAGTGCAAAATCTTTAACTTTTGAATTATTAGATTTAATGGGAAAAGAAGATGTTGAGTAACCATTTGTAAAATCTAATGGAGGTACATTAAAAATACAACTTTCAATGAAATAAACTTTTCTTTGAAAAATAACTGTATCAACGTGATACATTCTTCCACTAATAAACTCTTCCGCTTCATAAGTATAATCTTTACTATAAAGAGAATTAAAGAATAGTTTAAAATCTTCATATGAACTTACTAAAAATACACCGTTTGAAGCAGCTGAATTTATTGGTTTAATTATAATTTTATCTCCTAATTTATCTTTAAGGTGATTATAATAATCAGTATCTGAATTTTGATTTAAATAACAATTTTTCGGAACTCTTAAACCGCTATTTGCTATTTTTAGCTTCATCTCCATTTTATCTCTAAAAAATGCAGCTTCTTTAGTTTTCATACCAAAGATTTTAAAGTCTTCTCTTAATCTAGCTACTAATTCAATATTAGCTTCATCTTGACAAAAAAATAATGCCTCTTCATTATTTTCTAATTCATTTTTAATTATTTTAAATACTTCTGTATACTCTAATCTGCATAGAACCTTGTATTTATCGCAAACATCGTCAACAAAATGGGTTCTAGTAAATCGAGACATTAAATCTTCAGAAATATTTTTGATATCACTCTTACCCAAAATCAGCACTACATCATATGCACTATATTCTGATAAGCTATATCTTGAAGCTTGTCTTAGCCCAATAAAAAAAAGTTTTTTCATAAATATCAACAAAATTTATAATTAATTGGATGTAATTATTTATAACCTAAGACTGGTTAAAAATTAACACACTTAAGATCAGTATCTTTATGTTAAAAAAATAATATACAATATCCGTTTTTTATTTTTTACTTATCTCAAATTCTATTTCGCTAAAAAAGTCTATCCATAAACTCCACATTTCTTTTGAATACTTAAATCTTGAATTCATGTCTTCAATACTTATAAAATAATTTCTTTCACCTCATTATAAATATATTCACTTAGAATACCATGTCCATACTCATTTGAATTAACATAAAATGCTTGTTCAAGCAAGCATTTTATGTTTGGATTCAAATTTGACTTATTATCTACTATTAATTTCTTTTCTACTTCATTATCACAGCTCAAATTATCAAAATCATAATTTAACATTTGCCTTGTTCCTATAAAGTAGACGATTCTTTTTGTATCAACAATTGAGTTTATTATTAAATTAAGCTACGCTTGTCTTTTTTTTGTTTATTTGTAAATCAATTTCTGTAAAAAAATTAATCCACAAGTTCCACATTTCTCTTGCAGTTCTCAGAATCTCATCAACTCTTTCCTTTTCAAACTTAATATCTAATACATTATCTACATTTTTAACATGATTTGGTTCTTGTTTAACATGTATATCTACCCACGGCAAGTCTTCCATTTGTTTTCCACTAATTTTACTTATAGCTAACCCAATAGAAGATACCATTACTAAATCTGCAACTTCGGTAGCATATAAAAAACCAAGGCTAGAATTAAATCCTTCTGCAGCTGCTTTATAGCCTTTAATGAGTTCATTCGTTGCATCAAATGCAGGACTATTTGCGATTTGTTTTTCGTCTAATCCTACATCAACACATGTAGAGATATAAAGCTCCAAATGTGAATCATTTGGATTTCCACAACCTAATTCCTCATGCAAAATATCTGAAATGAACGATTGAATAGATGTGTTTTTTATATTGCTGATTGATTTAGATAAGAAAAAAGGAAAGTTTTCCAAAGGATAATACCATTGACCTACTACCATTGATACTTCATCCCTAGTCAATTGTCCACCTTTCATTTTCTTTAAAAATTGATGTGATACAAGTTCAAGACGTTTTGGGTCTGCTTTTAATTCTTTCTGAATTTCTGATAATGTTTTTTCCATTTTAAATTTAGATTAATTATTAATTATTGTTTTAAATTTTCCAATTAATTATTCCATATATAGATTTCCTTATTCTTGTGAATAAGGAAATCCTTAATAAATGGAAATGAGTTTGATTCTGGGGTATATTATTTTCCTCTAAGACAGAGTATTCGTAAGGTTTTCGATAATTATTTTACTTCTTTAAGAATAAGTAAATTTAATTTTAGCTAATTAATTATAACCCCGAGAGCATTTAGGCTATGCTAACTTTAGGTTGTATTAAACTCCTAATATATTGATTATTATTATATTGAATAATTGTAATAGTTATTCTTTTTGGAAATAATAACTATTATTTTAAATCCCGCATTTTTTTCGTACAGTTAAGTCTATCATTAGTATGCTGATAAACCATTCTTTACCTCCCAATAAAAAACCAAATGTTAAATTAAATTATATTTAATGTTTAAAAGATAAATGCAGAACTTATATCTAAACTTTGAAAAACTTATTTGTATTAAACAAACGGCAATTTACTCAGGTTAAATGTAAAATTTTGTAATTTAATTTATCCTTTACAACGGATAAGAATCTAACATTTCTAATAAAATATCACGTAACCTTTTTATTGTATAGGATTTAAATAATGATTTATTATAAATTATAGATAAGTTTATCTTTTCATCTGTTTCTTTTGAGACGATAAACATCAATTCATAAATACTATATTCTAAATCTCTTTTTATACTAATTTCATGAAAATTAGCACTTGAATTTCTCTTTTCATTGTCATATGCTGATGATTCATTCACAAAAACTTTATAATATGGCATGTTTTTTAGGTCGAATTTCCGATTAGTATCTCTTACCAAATCAGTAAAAGTATAATTTCTATGAGATATTGCATTTAAGTATTCACTTTTAACAATTTGAAAATTTTCATGAAAATTTAATTTATTATTAAACTTTGTTCTAATAGGCAAAGTTGTTAAAAAGAAGCCTACTTCATCTTTAGAAAACAAATCATCTCTATCTGCTAAAACAATTCCTGATGTTATTTCATTTTGATTTGTAAACCTAGCTAGTGTCATATTAACCAAATAAACATATATCATTAATAGGCTTACATTATTTTTTAAAGCTATTCTGAGTATTTTTTTTGACCTATGTGAATCTAAATTTATATTTATATTACTTGCAAAAAATGTCATCTCTTCTTTTGGATAATCGTATGGTAATTTAATATCATTCCATCCCTCCAAATATTTGTCAATCCAAAAAGCCTTATCTGAGTAATAATTTTCCATTCTTAAGAGTCTTTTCTCTTCTAGAATTCTTGAATAAGAATAATCAGATTCATTTGCTTCTTTATTCATTAAGAAAGTCTCATCCCCCTTATTAATATATAAATAATATAATTGTTTTAGAAAAATATCTATACCCCAACCATCAATTATTATATGATCAATAACCATAAAAATTACAAATTCCTCTAAATCTAAATGGACTACTTTAACCTTTATTAAGATATCCTTTTCCAGGTCAAATACCTCTGGTTCGTGGCTTAGTATCTTGTGTAATTCCTCATACTTATCTTTAGAAGTATTTCTTAAATCAACATAATCTACAATCAAGTTACAATCACTTTTAAAGCTAAGGAATAACTCAGAATCAATTTTGAAAAAATTTGATCTTAAGGATTCGTTCTTTTTAATTAAACTACTGAAAGCAAACTGAATGTCTTCAATATTAAGCTTAAAATTACATTTAATAGCCTTCTTTATATAATAAAAGTTGTTTCCTTTAGATAAATCATATAATCTTTCCTGACCAGGAAAAGGTTTAATTAATGTATTATTTACAATTTTAGGAATATCTATGTCTAGCTTTGCACTTATAGTGTCTGTTGATAAGATTAAAGCCACTTGTTGATTTAATTCTGAATTTTCATACAACTTAGATATTTCTATTTTTTTATTAAAAACATAGTTTATTCTATTACTTAATTGAATGAGATTTAAACTACTTCCTCCTAATTCAAAAAAATTATCATTTACTCCAATTTTCTTAATATCTAATACTTCACTCCATATTTTAATTATCTTTTCTTCCAGTTCAGTTTTAGGAGCAACATAGGCTTTTTTTATGACATCATTATCACTTAATAGTGGTAAAGCTGCAATATCTATTTTACCATTAACTGTTAGAGGTAAAGCTTCCAGTTTTATATAAAAATCTGGCAGCATATAATTCGGAAGTCGATATGTTAAAAACCTTTTCAACTTATGTTTCTCTAATTCTCCAATGGAAACTATATATGCCAATAATATTTTTTCTGAATGTTTTTTCTGACTAACCTTTAAATAAACCTCAGTTATATCTTTTGAATATTTTAATATCGTTTTTTCAATCTCATCTAGCTCAATCCTATAGCCTCTAATTTTAACCTGTTTGTCCTTTCTTCCAGAAAATTCGATATTACCATCAGATAACCAACATCCTAAATCACCTGAATCATACATTCTAGTTCCCTCATTAAAAGGATTTGGAATAAATTTTTCAGCTGTTAATTCTAATTTATTTAAGTAACCTCGTGCAAGACTAGCTCCTCCAATATAAATTCTTCCTATATTCCCTAATGGCACAGGTAATAAATTTGCATCAAGTATATATATATGTGTGTTTGAAATAGGAGAGCCTATTGGAATGATAGATTTGTCAATATCATTATTATTTGAAACCCTAAAGAAACTAGTACATATTGTAGTTTCTGTTGGTCCATAAGCATTAATAATCTCTGTCCCATTATTTATATAATATTTAATATTATCATATTTAATTGGTTCAACACCTATCAAAATTCTTCTTAAAACATATTTGCGCTCATTAAGACCTTCAGAAATTTTCTTCAAATACATTGGATGAATGTAGCAATGAGTAATTTCATTATTCATTATAAAGTTAGCATACTCATTTGGAGATATAACAACTTCATATTTAGGAATAAATAAAGTAGAGCCACAAATTAAATTTGAAAATATTTCTAAAACGGAGACATCAAAATTATAGTTACAAGTTAGGCTGCTTCTATTGTTTTCTTTTAGATTATAAGTTTTAAGTAAATTTATCAAACTAACATTCTCAACCATAACCCCTTTTGGGTAACCAGTAGTTCCCGATGTATATATCACATAGACAAGGTTAATAGAAGTATTGTTTTTTTGAATATTTCCAATTGACCATTTTTGATAATTTTTATAAAAGTTTTCAATTTCAATCTTATCAATTACAAATTTAGTGTTACTATCATTTTCTATATAACTAATTCTTTCTTTGGGATAAGTTGGGTCAATTGGAACATAAGCTGCACCTGATTTTAATATTCCCAAAATTGCGATAATCATTAGTTCGCTTCGATCTAACTTAATCCCAATTAAATCATCTGGGACAATTTGATAATTTTCTCTTAAGTACCCCCCTAATTGATTAGCTTTTTCATTCAGCTCATTATAAGTTAACTCTAAATCTTCAAAAACAACTGCAATATTATTAGGTGTTCTTTCAACTTGTTCTTCAAATAAATCTATTATGGTTTTATCTTTTGGATAATCAACTTTTGTGTCGTTAAAATTAATTAGTAATTGTTTTTTTTCCAGTTTTGACAAATACTCTATGCTCTTAATAGGTTGTTTTTCATTTACAGCCATCTCATTTATCATATTAATATAATGAGTACCTAATTGTTTAATGAAATCTTGTTGATATAAGTCTGTATTATATTCTAATTCCAAATTTAAGTCTCCATCTCTATTTTCTGTAAAAACAAAAGAAATATCGTACTTACTGGTCTTAGAAACATTATCTCTTTGAATGACCTTTAACCCCTTCGATTCAATACCAATTTTTTCATTATTCTGAAAGACAAGCATACAATCAAACAATGGACTTCTACTCGCATCCCTTCTTATATCTATATCTTCAAGAATCTCATTAAAAGGATATTCTTGATGTTCAAAAGCTTCTAAGGTCGTTTCTTTAACTTCTGATAACAAGTCTAAAAAAGAACTTTCAGAAGTTACTTTTGTCCTTAATGGCAGTGTATTTACATAAAAACCTATTTGATTTATTACATCTTGGTGAACTCTTCCTGCGGTAGCTGTTCCTATGATAAAATCTTGCTGTGAAGTGTATCGATACAAAATAGCATTTAATCCTGACAAGAGTCCCATAAACAATGTGGCATTATTTTCTTTACAAGTTTCCTTCCATTTTTCAATTCTCAACTTGTCTATCGATAATAAAACTCGGTTTCCAACATAAGTTTTCACTGGTGGTCGAATTCCTAACAAATCTAATGTGGGTAATTCACCTGATAACTTATCTTTCCAATAAGATCTTGATAGCTCCATTTTTGAAACCCGATCTCTCTGCCAAACAGCATAGTCTTTATATTGAATTTTCAAGTCAGGCAAAACAACATTTCCTCCTTTACTTAGTTGCTCATAAATATGCAACAACTCTTTAATCAAAACACTTACGCTCCAACCATCACTAATGATATGATGGAATGTAAGACTTAAAATATAGTCTTTTTCATCAATCTTGATTAAAACACTTCTAAATAAAGAATCCTTTCCTAAATCAAATAATGCATTTCCATACGTCTTTATCAACTCTTCTTGTTTTGAAAAATCATGTTCTTCAAAACAATTAAAAGCTAAGTTTAACCTGCCTTTTTCATGAATTTGTTGATACAACTCACCTTCTTCGTCCACATAAAAAGTGGTTCTAAGAATTTCATGACGATCCATTAAAATTTGAAAACTTTTTTCTAAAAAAATTGGATTTACCTCTCCTATTAAATCAAAAATAGTTGTTATATGATATGCATTTGATCCTTCTTCAAACTGACTTAAAAACCATAGCCCTTTTTGCCCTGATGTAGCTCTGAAATCAGTTTGCTTAAGTGTTGGTGCTATACGGCTTTCATTAACTAAAAAATTAATTAACGAAGATTTATTAATCTTAATTCTTTCCAATAAATCAGGATTACTAAAATCATCAGGAAAACTTAATTTTAGATTATTATCCTTTAATGAAATGGTACCACCAAAATATTTTATATCTTGAAGTATTTGTTTTGTGTTATCTGTCAATATCATTTTAGATGGTGTCGTTTTATGTATTTATTCTAAAAAAGCTATTCTTAAATTATAAACTCTTTCCTGCCAATCTCAATCTGTGTTGGACTTTTTTTCGCAAACAATTCTGAAGACAATTGAATTGTATTTGCCTCATATAGCTCTTTGAAACTTAATTCTGTAGAAAAACAAATCTCTAATTCCATTTTAATTTTTCCTAATGACAAACTATCTCCCCCAATATGGAAAAAATTACTTGTAATACTAATATGCTCCTGTTTTAATACGCTTTTCCATATCTCAAGTATTTTTTCTTGGATATCATTTTTTGGAACTATAAAAATATCTTCTAATTCTATCTGTGGATATTGATTAGACAATAACTTCTCAATACTTATTTTACCGTTAACATTGATTGGGAATCTCTTTACCTTATAAAAACGCTTTGGAATCATATACTGCGGCAACTTTTGGGAAAGCCTATCTAAAAATATTTGAAATTCAAAAGAATCTTTACTCTCTACATGTGCTATTATATCTAATTTTTCTTTGTCATCTAATTGAGCACTTATAAAAGCATTCTTAACAGTAGTATCTAAAAGAACGGCATCTTCAATTTCTTGTAAAGAAATTCTCTGCCCTCTAATTTTAATTTGATTGTCTACTCTTCCTTTAAAAATTACTTCTCCCTTATTGTCTATATAGCCTCTATCTCCGCTTTTATAAAAAACACCATTCTCTTTCAAAATAACTAAAGCATTATCGGTTTGATTTTTATCATTAACATAGCCTTTAAAAACACCTTCACCTCCAATACAAATTTCGCCTTCTACGCCATTTGGTAATATAAAACCATTAGTATCAACAATAGCAATTTGCTTACCCTCAATTGGTTTTCCGATAGATATTAAATCTTCTTTAACCTCTACTTTTTTATAAGAAGCACAAACCGTAGTCTCAGTTGGTCCGTAGGTGTTATAAATTGGCATTTTTCCAATAAAATTACTTATATGACTTTCCTTTAAAACATCTCCTCCGGAAATTAACAATCGTAATTTATTTTTATTGAAAGAAGATGTATTCAATTCATGAATAATCAATGGTGTTGAACTAATTACAGTAACATCACGTTCTTCGACAGCTTTAATTATAGATACTATATCCTTTCCTCCTTCTTCAATGATATCAAGAGTCCCTCCAATACACAATGTTGGAAAAATTTCCTCTAAGGATGTATCAAAAGATATACTTGCTTGTTGCAATACTCGATCTTCTGTTGTTAACTCAAAATAATTTAAAAAAGTCGCCGTGTAATAATTAAGTGACCTTCGATTGATCACCACCCCTTTTGGAGTTCCTGTAGAACCAGATGTGTATAAAATATACGCTAATTCATCTTCTTTACAAACTTCAAATTTGACATCTTTAAGAATAGGCTTATTATATACCTCTTCTATCTCCAAAATATTTACAGATGAACTAAACTCGGATAGTTCTTTTGATGTACTTGTATCACATATTACGTGTTTTATATTAGCGTCTTTAATAATATGTTGGATTCTAGCTTTAGGATAATGTATATCAATAGGAACAAACACACAGTTTGATTTTAAAATGGCTAGTATGGTTATGATCGCATTTTCATCTTTTTTCATAAAAATGCCTACATATTCCTTAGATCCTATATCCCTCTTTAAAAAAGGAGCCAACTGATTAACCCTATCATATAATTGTTGGTAACTTAGGTTTCTATTATTGCAATGCAATGCTAATTTATGAGGGTTCTTTTTAGCTATTTTGCTAATAGCATCTATCACACAAGGATAATTTACTTTTGCTCTTACAGGAGTATCAAGAGATTGTTTTGCTATATGAAGAGTTTTTATATTTTCATTTTTTTTCTCGCCAACGCTCTCTATCAGCGTATTGAATTGATTCCAAAACCCTTCTATTTGCCAAGCTTCAAATACTTCTGTTTTGTATCGTATTTTTAATTCTAATCGATCTTCAATTTGGAGAAACTCAAATGTTAAATCCAGAAGGGCATTAGCATTATTAGTTGGTATTGGTGTAATATCTAAATCTGAAACATAATTTTTAAAATCGGGAATATTATTGAAATTTTGAAATAATATCAGCGTATTAAAAAGAGTCTTTCTATCCGAACTATCCTTTTCAATATCTTTAATCATATATTCAATAGGATAGTCTTGGTTATCAAATGCGTCTAAAACCGTTGTTTTTACTATAGAAAGATACTCACTAAAAGTAAACTCTTTATTTATTTGAGTTCTTACTGGTATTAATTTTAAAAAATAACCTAACTGATTTTCCAACTCTCCCAAATTACGACCTGAAAAATCGGTTCCAACAATAATATCTTCTTGGTTAGAATATTTATATAGGCATATATTAATCAAGCTCAAAACCACCATAAATAATGTACAGTGTTCTTCTTCTGCTATTTTTTTAAGCGTATTGGTTTGGTTTATATCAAATTCAAAATTCATCTCACTCCCTTCAAAAGAAGTTTCTTTGGATACCACATTATTTAACCACTGAGTAGGCTTTGGAAAATCTTTTAATTGTTGTTGCCAATATACTTTGGATTCATGTAACGACTCTATATGTTGATTGTACCAATAGCTATAATCGAAGAATTGTATATCTAATAAAAGCTCTTTAAAGGTATCTTCTTTGAGTTCTTTATAAGTTTTCAGAACTTCTGCAACAAGTACCCCTGAAGACCAACCATCTGCAATTATATGATGAATATTGTATGATAAATAAAATTCTTGATTTCCTTCTATTTCTATTATTTCAAAGGTGCAAAGCTCGTCTTTAACAAGGTCTATTATTCTATGATGATGTTGTCTTAATAATTCTGAAACATGTTTATTATTTGTTTTTCTTAATTGTATAATTTCAGATCCGGCAATCGGATATTTTTCCTTAACTCTCATTATTGGACTTCCATCTTTTTCATAAAAGTTCGTTCTTAATACTGCATATTTCTCATAGAGTCTTCTAATAGCTAACTTTAAAATTGCAATGTCCAATTTTCCATTTATTTTATAAGCTCCTGTAAGATTATAAGCTATAGATGCATCTTTAAATTGACTATATATCCAAATACTATATTGACCTGGAGTAAGGGGATGGTCATTAGAAAGAGGAGATTTATTTATCTTGACAGCCTCTGTTATTTGAAGTTTTGATATTGAATCCAGCATATTTTTAAATTCACTATGCTCAAAAATGAATTGCAGACCTATTTCAACCTTATATACATCACGAACTCTTGAAAAAACTTGCAAAGCCTTTAAACTATCTCCTCCTAGCTGAAAAAAATCTGAGTCATTTTCAATACTATCAAAATCACATCTTAATACTTCACCCCATATTTTTACTAACTTAAGTTCTTTTTTTGTTTTTTGAACACTATCAATATTGACTCTCTTCTTTGGCAATTGTATAGGAATTGGAAGCTTTACACGGTCTACTTTTCCTGTTGTTGTTAATGGGAATTTCTTCAATTGCTTATAGTATTTCGGTAACATATAAGATGGTAAAAAACTGGAAAGTTGTTTTTTAAGAAATGATTCCTCAAATACAATATCTGAATCTGAAATATAATAGGCGCATAATTCGTATTCTTCTTGGTAAAGCTCTTTTAATACAACTACAGCACTTTTAATTCCATCAATTTTTAACAATTGTGATTCTATTTCTCCTAATTCTATTCTTTGACCTCTTAACTTTACTTGAAAATCTTTCCGTCCTAAGTGCATTAGCTCTCCGTCAGGAAGTCTTTTCCCCAAATCTCCTGTCAAATAAAACTGTTCACCATCAATTGTGATAAACTTTTGCTTTGTTAATTCTGGAAGTTTCCAATATCCCTTAGATAGATACCTACTCTTTAATGCTATTTCGCCTTCAACTAATACATCCACAGGAGTCTGAGCATTATCTAGAATTATGACTTCAATATCTAAACCATTATGACCTAAAGAGACATAAGGGGATGTAATCTCTGTTTTTTTTTCAATAAAGTTTTGACTACAAATATTAAATTCTGTACACCCCAAACCATTTACGAGGATACTGTTTTTATTGAATATTTTTTGATAGGATACGACATCATCTCTTAACAAAGGTTCTCCTGCTAAATATATCAGTCGAACATTTTTTAAGTATTTTTTCTTATCTTCAACAACAGTCACTTCTTCTATCATACTTCGAAAAACCGTTGGAACTGAATGGTATATTGTAACCTTTGATTTTGAAATCGTTTCCAACATCCCTGAAATTCCTTCACTTTTAATATCAATAATTTTAATTGAAGCACCACTTAATAACGCTCCGAATGTATCCATCATGGAGGCACTAAAATTAAAAGTAGGAATCAACGAAATGCAATCTTCAGGACAGATTTCCAAACTATTAATAAAACTATAGGCAATATGCATAATATATTGCTGAGTTTGAATAACACCTTTAGGAAGTCCTGTAGAACCAGATGTATATAATATATAAGCCCTTGTTTCAGAATTGGTATTTGCTAGCTCATTTCTTTCAATAACATCTTGTGCTTTTAACTGGTCAATAATAACAATATCGACAGAAATATTTAAAGCTGTTACTAATTTCTGTACCTCCTTATAGTTAGAAGAATCTGTAAGAACTCTTTGGATTTCTGCATCTTTGATAATATATTCTTTTCTATCATCTGGAAGTGTCAAATCAACTGGTACATAGGCATTACCTGTTTTTAGAGTAGCCAACATCCCTACTATCATGTGCTCATGATGCCCAAAACACAAACCTATATTTTCAGCTTTCCCATTTTCTATATAGGCTGCTATATTGTTGGCATAGATATATACCTCTTCATAAGAGTATTCTTTTTCAATACCATTAATAGCGATTCTTTTAGAATTTGATTGTGCCACCTGCTTAAACTTTTCCCAAACAGATAACTCTCTTTCTTTTTCAGAAAAGAGCTTATGATTTCTTATTACTGGAATCCGTTTATTTACAATAGACTCATATTTTTTTTCTCGAATTAAACTATCTGGAACATGTACAATATCAGAGAGGATATATTTATAAAAGAAAACTATATTTTGAATCGCCTCTTGAGAAAAATCGGCACTCTTGTAATCCAAACGAAACTCTATTTTTGTGTCTGTAGGTAGAGCATATAAATTTAAATCAAAATTCAAATCTACTCCAGGATTAATACCATAAACTGCTTCTAAAGATTCAATAACCAAATTATTTTCTTGATTATTCATAAAGTTAAAAAAAACGGTGCTTAACCCCAGCCTGTCTTCATCAATCCCTACTTCTAAATCTTCTAATATTTTTTGAAAAGGGTAATTGGCATATTGTAAAGATGCCCTTGTTTGATTATATATTTTTTTTACAAACATTGAAAGGTTTTCATCTTTCTTAATACTTGTTTTTAGCATAACACTATTAATAAATAAACCAATAGCCTCTTCGTATTTTTTCTTCTCTCTTAAAGATACTGGAGTACCAATAGTAATTACATCATTACCCGAAAGACGGTTTAGTAGTATATAATAGCCTGAAAGCAAAAAAGAAAACAAATTTATTTTTTCTCTTTTTACATAATCTTTAATTGCTAATAACTCGGTTTTTTCTATTGAAAACAAAATGCTCGTAGCAGTATTATCAATACTGTTGCTTGTCTTCTTTGGTAGTTGTAAAGGAACTTTTCCTGAGTCTAACTGGTGTTTCCAGAATTCTTTTTGCTTTTTTAGTAAATCCTTATCTAAAATGGATTCTTCTCTACAGAAATCCTTAAAACTATTTTGAGGTGATGAGGCTAATAAAGACTGTTGATCTTTACTCAAAGCATCATATACTTTTTGAAACTCATTTAACAATAAACTAACTGATTTTCCATCTACCAAGATATGGTGTATTACTAATACAGCTATAAATTCCTTAGAATTTACACATAGACACGCTATTCTTAACAAAGGCCCTTTTTCCAACGAAAAAGAGGTTCTTGAAAAATCTTTAATATATTGATTTTTTGACATCTCATCAACCAATTCACAAACATCAATATTGACTTTATAGTCCTTTTGAATCTTTTGGTAAAGTGTCTCTTTTTCAAATTCAAATACGGTCTTTAGCACATCGTATTTGTCTATTAAATGTTGAAATGCTTCTTGTACTTTTTCAGCATCTAACGAACCTTTCAGTTTTTTTTTAACGGTAATATGATACCCCGAATTTAAAAGATCTCTCTGCTGATTTATCCAAATACTTTGTTGTAAATAAGACGCTCTTACTTTTTCTTGATTATTTTCTTCTTCATCTGTTATGTTTTCCTCATAATTATCAATGAGCAACGCTAATTCATCTATTGTAGGATGACTATAAATTTGCTCTAAGGGAATTTCCTTACCAAACTCATCTTCTATAAAAAACACCAATCTTGTTACAGAAATAGAGTCTAATCCAAATTCTAAAAGATTCTGATTCTTTTTGATTTGTTGCTCAAGGTTTAGCTCAGCTTGAAAAAAATCTTGTATCTTTTTCTTTGTATTTGATATACTTACAATTGTTTTTTGCTTAATTAATGTTTTATCCTTTTTTAAATCTAAAAAAGAGCCTATTTCTCTAAAATTGTTTTTTAAATATACTTCTTTATTGGCTCTTCTTTGAATTTTACCACTAGATGTTTTTAAAAGAGCTCCTCTTCTTATCAATACAATATCATATACCGACAGTTTATATACATTAAATATTTCTGAGTGTATACTTCGAATTACATCACTTACATTCATCTCTTTAGACATAACAGATTCAGCAACAACAACAATGCTTTCCTTATCATTTATAAGTACACTGAATACTGCAACTGAACCAGATATGATATTTTCATGAGATTTAGAAACGACTTCTTCTATATCTTGGGGGTAATAATTTTTACCATGTATAATCAATATATCCTTTAAACGTCCGGCTATATATAATTGATTTTTATGCAAAAGGCCTAAATCTCCCGTTTTAAAAAATAAACCTTGAGTACCTTCAATTTTGTTTTGAAAATGTTTTGTTGTTTCTTCTAAATTTTGCCAATAACCTTTTGAGATACTTTTTCCTTGCAAACAAATTTCGCCTACCTCGCCTTCATTTACCTCTCTTCCATTTTCGCCAATAATCTTAATATCAAATCCATTGACTACCTCTCCACAAGAAACCAATTCTCTCTTTTCTAAACCAGCTCCTTTTTCTTCAATATTAAATTGTAATTGATCTTCAGTAAATTTTTCTGTTACAATTGGTTTGTTTGCGCCTTTACCTGCAACTAATAAAGTTGTTTCTGCCATACCATAACAAGGGACAAAGCTACTTTTTTTAAAACCACAAATTTCAAATCTACCTGCAAAACTATTAATGGTATCTAACGAAATTGGTTCCGCTCCGTTAAAAGCGGTTATCCAACTTCTTAAATCAAGTTCATTTAAAACAGACTCGTTAACATTCTTTACGCATAAATCGTAAGCAAAGTTTGGACCTCCACTCACAGTCGCTTTATATTTTGAAATGGCTTGTAACCATAATTCTGGCGTTCTCAAAAATTGAACGGGAGGGAATAATATCGCTCTAAATCCACTATATACTGATTGTAATATATTACCAACCAAACCCATGTCATGATAAAAAGGCAACCAACCAACTAGTATTGATGCTTCATGAAGTTGAAATAACTGTTTTATTTGTTCCTGGTTGTCCATCAAATTTTCATGAGAAACAATGACTCCCTTAGGTACCCCAGTAGAACCTGATGTATATTGTAAAAACGCAACTTCGGTTGAAATGTTTACTTGAGGTCGTTTACTACTTTTATTTGTATCGATTTTATCCAAATAGATTATCGAGCTATCTATAGTATCAATTTTTGACAAGACTTTTTCGTAACCTATACCTGATACTGTTAAAATTGATACTGGAGTGGCATCCTCCAAAATCCCCTTCATTCTATCTACACTCCTATTCATTTTAGGAGGATAAGAAGGCACCGCGATCGTGCCTGCATACAAACAACCAAAAAAAGCTTTTATAAAATCTACCCCAGGCGGAAAAAACAAAACAATACGATCCCCACTTTTAAAATCAGTTAAAAGCCTATTTGCAATACTGCATGCGCTATTATGTAACTCTTTATAAGTTAAATTCAGTTCATCTTCCAGTCCATTTTCTAAAAACGTATAGGCTATTTTCTCAGGAGAAACTAAAGCTCTATATTCTAAAACTTCTGAAATAGAAGTAAATTTCTCAATACATTTAGAATTTTTTTCAAACATTTATTTTGATAAAATTTTTAAAGCGTTATTGTAAAAAATATTTTCTAACAACCTAGGGTTATCTATTTTAGATTCTTCATATAATGATTTAATAGAATCCACTAAATAACTCAAGGGTTTCATCATATTATTAATAGGCCAATCCGATCCAAATAAAATTTTATGATTATAAGATTCTTCAAAAATTAACTTTAAATCTTCTTTTTTTGCTATTTTGAACCCTGCTATATCTGCATAAACATTACTCTTTTGAATCAACTCTTTTACAATAGGATCATTCAATTTATATCCAGCATGAGCCAGCACAAAATTAGCTTTAGGATAAAGATCAACGATCTCTATAAAGTCTTTAGGTTCTGCATATTCATTTTTAAGTCCTTTGATTGAAAACCCTGTATGCGACAAAATGGTTAGTCCCTTATCATTAGCATATTGATAGCAATTTTTCATTAGTGGATCATTCACTTTAAAGTTAAAAGGTGGGTACAACTTAATCCCATGAAAATTATATTCTTCAATACCTCTTTGCAACAATTCAAAACCTCCTTTACGCAAGGGGTGGTAGCCTCCAAATACAAAAAATCGATCTGGATATTTTTTTAAGACGTCTCTATGTCGTTCGTACTTTTCTTCAATCGTTTCTTTAGAGGCTCCTATATAATCATTGTCATCAACTATTAACAAGACAGCCTTCTGAATTTCAGAGTCATCCATTTGTTTGATTAGCTTTTCCCCAAAGTCATCCCTTAAAAACAATTTTAATAACGATAACTGCTTGGAATCCTCTGAATCTGTCTTGCCTAAATTGAAAAGACTTGCTAAAAATGTATCTGGATATATTTTATGATATGCCAAATGTGTATGGAAATCTATAATCATACTTTAATTAGCGGTTCTTCTAGTTTTATATATTTCCCTATAACGGTTTTCCGCTTTAACTTTAAGGTAGCTGTCAATAAACCATTTTCAACAGAAGGCTCTTCTTTGATAATCCTAAAGTTTTTGATTTGTTCGTAGGAAGCTAAACTTTTATTTAAATCTGAAATTTGAAATTGGGCTTGTGTCTTTATAAGTGTTTTCGAAAAAATTAAACAATCTATAGATTGCTTATTTGAAGAATATACAAGAACTCGAGCATTATCTAGCAAAGCAGATAATTTATTTTGAATTGCATCAGGGTGTATCTTTTTACCTCTTTCTAAAACAATGACATCATCCAACCTCCCTGTTATATAAAGAAAACCTTGTTTATCAAGATAACCAGTATCTCCAGTATGAATATAATCTTCTTTTATATTCAAAACCTCTTTATTTATAGTATCGTAATCTTCGTTATACTTAATAAGAACTTCATCCTCATTCCCAATTTTAACAGCTAAGTTTTTTCGTGGTTTTCCGACACTTCCTAGTCTATAATGTCTAGGGGAATTCATAATAATGGTTGATAATTCACTTTGGCTGTAAGCTTCATATAGCCGTACTCCAACTTTCTCAAAAGTTTCCAAGGTCTTCCGTTTTGTAGGAGCACTTCCTGTAATAAACAAGTCAGCTCGTCCTCCATAAATTTTTTTCACCTTTTGAAATAGTTGTTTTGTAAAAAACTGCTTGATTGGATTTCCATTTTTTAATTTATTAAAATTGTATTTATTAAAAATTATAAATAATTTTTGTTGCTTTTTATCAAAACGTTCTATTCTAGCCTCAATTAAAGATGCCATTGCATCATATACAGGAGGAATAGAGACCATGATATTGGGTTTTTCCATCATGATATGTTTGATACAATTTTTTGATTCGGAAAGTACAATGTCTATTTTATTATTAATGGCTATTTGAATGAACCAACGCTGCATGGGATGCGAAAGAGGGAGAAAAATAATCAATTTATTATCTTTCGTTTTCTTTATAATATACCAAATAGACCCTCTGTAGCTCCAATAAAATTTAAGCTTTTCTAATAAGGATTTCTTATCTTCTTTTATATCCTGAAATGTCCTCTTAATATATTTAATCTGTTGAGAAGTCCCAGATGAAAACACAATACTATAATCTTCTTGAATCAAATTTTCTTCTGAAATAATCTGATCTTGATAATTTATCAATTCAACATCATTCTTTATAGATTCTGTGCAATTGAAATAATAAATTTGAGTCGTTTCAATAGTTCCATAAACATCTTTTAGGCTGAAATCGAGTAGTAATATGTCTATATCTAAATCCTTTATGATTTTATCAATGACTTCTACTCCTAAAGATTCGGGAAGTCCCGCTGACTTATAACCACCTTTAATACAAGCATGATCAAAAACTACCCACTTATATGATGTCGCCCCTAATATACCAATCCTATTTATTTCGCCATTAGAGTTTTCTATTGATTTTAATATCTTAATATGTTTATCAATATCAACTGAAAAAGAAGCAAAGGTTTTTTCTATTCTTTCTTTACCTTCAAAATAAACAATCGAATTTGAATTGTTTTTTTTGAGTTCTTTATATTTTTTATAAATAAAGTCTCTCACTTAAACTTTGTTGTTTTTTAGTTCATCTATAAGATCAATAACGTCCTGAACAGTTTGCATTGTTGAAAGATCTATTTTTTCAACAATGTCTTCCAAATCCATTTCTAATATATCTTCAAAAGCTAATAAAATATTCAAAAACTTTATAGAATCCAATCCCAAATTTTCTAATTCAGCTTCTGGATATATATCCCCTTTATCAATATCTCCAACGACTTCCGAAATTAGTTCTTTTACGGTATCTAAAGTAGAAACTTCAAAGACAGATTTTTCTTTAGTTTTTTTTTTCTCTTTTCTATTAAAAAGATTAAACATACTTCAAAATTTCAATTGTTAATGATTCTGTTTTTGCCATTTCCATCGTGTTCCAAAATGATGTTGTCTTTTCTTTTATTAATTTAATTTTGTTCCCGGATGAATTCAAATCCTCTTGTAACTTCAATAATTTTTTATAATTCAATGTATCCAATGAAAAAAGGAAGATATTTTTATCACTGAGGATATATTGAAATACATCCAAATTCATCAACTCCTCAGTTAAAGTAGCCCTTATTAAATATCCTTGATGATCTTCAAATTCTTCTCCATTAATAATTACCTTCTCCCCTACATTCTTCATCTTATTTAACATAAAAAAAGCCTTTCTACGTAGACGAAGCTCCATAAGGTAGCGTTTACCCGAAGTGATTGGATCTATTAAAAAAACAGTTTCCAACTCTTTGTATTCTGATGCTATCTTTAATGCTAAACTGGCTCCAAATCGTATTCCCAAAATTGAAACATTAGTAATTCCGATTTCAATATGAATAAAATTCATAATAGCTTTACAACTTTCTAAACAGGAATTAATGGTAAATTCTTCAAAATCTCCATAACTATCTCCTGTTCCATAATAATCAAACCTAATTACGGTATAACCTTTATTAGTTAAAGCACGAGCCGTATCCGCTTGGAATTTTTGAGACCTCTTTTTTTCATCAAATAAAGGATTTACAAAAAGAAACGCTTTATCATTCGACTTTATAGGATAGTGAATATGTAAACAGAGATTTGCTTTTTTTTCAGGAATCTCAAAAATTTTATAAATTAATTTTTCCATTCAAAACCAGATAACCATCCCATTAGGATTGAATTGACATCCTTTTTAAACTGATATCCAAAAAAATTATGATCAGAGCCTTTAACAACTTTGAACACAAATGAAGAAAGTACACCATTATCTACTAATTTATTCCAATGATTTTTTGAATCTATGAATTCTTGATCTAGTTCACCATAGATGCTGTATACTTCAATCGTTTTATTAACAATCAACTGTGAAGATTTTTGTTTTTTTATTGTGTGATTTTCTGGAATCACATTTCTAACTATTTTTTTCCAGTTCAAATCAAAATGGATTAATTTTATCCAAGTCTGTTTCTTAAAAACTTTATGCCAATAAGATTTTAGATTTTTCTTATTAACACTAGTACCACTAACATAATCTAAATAGGTTGGAGATAGAAATATAACTGAAATATAAGACCTTTTTATTGCATACCTTAAAATTGGTTCGCAACCCAATGAAATGCTCAACAATAAATAATTTGAAAATGTATATGGACTTTTGCTAAAAAAACCTGTAATCTCGTCTAAATAACTATTATACCAAGAAATTAGTGGATTTTCTGAATTATCTATGATTTCCTTATGATCTTGAATTGAATCACCTGCCCGATTCATATCCATTCTAAAACTTGAATATCCGAATTTCGCAGCTTCTCTAGCTATTTCAACAAATATCCTTTGAGGCCCTATTCTGGTACCACTTACAGCTGGAACTAATACTAGTAAAGGTTTGTTTTCTCCAATTTTCACAACATTGGAACGGGTTAAAATTCCAAATATTGAATTGGAATCAGATTTAATACAAATTCCCTCTTCGTGATAAGCTTCTATAGTGCTATTATTATACATTAATCACTCTTTTAGATCTCTTCCTCAATTAACTTTTCAACTATTTTTCCATCATATAAAAACACTCTTCTACTAGCATATGTTGCATTCCTCTTAGAGTGGGGCACCATAATAATAGTCGTTCCATCTTTATTCAATTCCTAAAGCAAGTCCATCACTTCCTTACCGTTTTTGGAATCTAAATTTCCAGTCGGTTCATCTGCTAAAATAAATTTTGGTTTAAAAGCAATTGCCCTTGCAACAGTTAGCTAGAGTGAAAGGCAGTCTTTTTTTAAGGTTTCTAAAAGAGGTTTTTAAATAATTTGATCATATCATCTATATTTTTTATTCTTTAAAATGAACAATCGATTACATTCACAAGTGTGGATAATTAAAGTATTTCTGCAAAATGAATCTTATTTATCTCTGCGATAATACAACTTCGCAGAGAATCAATCCGAACAACAACTTTTTCTTTTCCTTTGTAGTCAACAATAAAACAATCATATCCCAAAAAAGGGCCTGAATTAATTTTCCTTTTTTCACCTATACAGATTTCAAAAGGAGCCAATTCAACGTCTAATAATTCCCCTATAAAAAGTTTAATTGATTTTATTTCCTTATCAGTAACAATAGCGGGTTTACCTTGAATGGTGATATAACTATATGCTCCATCAGGTTTAAGTGCTTTGGATTGGTCTTCACTATTTTTCAAAAAAACAAAGATATATGATTTAAACAATGGCGTATTAACTGTTTTCTTGCGGTCACTCCATTGCCTAATCGTTTTTCTAAGAGGAAGGAAGACATCAAAGTCCTCCTTTAATACATCATATACTTTTTTCTCACAATTAGATTTTGTGTAAATGACATACCATCCACTCCTAAAATGTATACTCTTCATAAAATTAAATATTATAGCTGTCAGCTATTTTAAAATCAAGTAGTTGTAGATAATTTATTTTGAAAATCTATTTTTCAGTGTTTTACTATCCGATTGGATATAGCTGCGCCACTTCAGTTACACTAAATTATTAATATTTTTCTTATTTTAGGATAAAACCAAGAATAGAAATATTGTAGGTGCGAACTTACTTTATTTTTTTTTTTAAAAAAAATTTTTTGTGTGAAAAATAATAAATATTCTGCGTTAAAAATACAGATTAAGTTTAAACCTTTAAAATTTGTTGTTCTCAAAAATCCCTTAACAACACTATTTACATTTTCAACACCATCATCTGTCACTAAAGAAATAACATCTTTGTTTTTATGCTCCAAATAAGCTTCCTGTAATAAGTTTTTAATAGCTTTTGGACTAGAGCTATTTTCAATACTATAACCTAAAATAATCTTAGAATAATGATCCATCAAAAAAATGAATATAATGTTTCTTTCCATCCAAAGTCTTCAAAATAGTTACATCAGCGCATCAAACTTCATTGGGTTTATAACTCTTTAATGAAGAATATTTTATTCTGGTATGCAAATGTGGATATGCAAATAAAAACTGCACATAAGATAAGAATAATCACCAAATAATTTTGGACCTAAATAACGGGTAAGAATCATACTAGTCACTAATCCTAAAGGAATTCCAATAATATTGACCAAATACAATAAAATAACTTGCTTGGATTTTTTAGTACTTTACGAATTTTTAAGTTCGTATATTTTTTTCTTCACTTTTATTTTAATTTCAATTTTAAATAAATCAAACCAATTCTGGATACTGCTTTACCCATTTTATAAACTCTTCAATACCTTGCTTTATTTTAACATTGGGTTCATAAGCATAACTATCTCTTAATTTATCAATATTAGCCCATGTCGATTTTACATCACCTGCTTGCATTGGCATAAAATTCTTTATTGCTTTTTTATCTAAGGCAAGTTCAAGCTCTTCAATGAAATTCATTAAATTAACAGGAAATCCATTTCCAATATTAAGTACATTATAATTACTTTCAACTTTCATTGAAGCTGAATAAATACCATTTGCAATATCCTCCACATAAGTAAAGTCTCTTGACATATCTCCATTATTAAACACATTGATAGGTTTATTATTCAAAATAGCCTTTGCAAAAAGCATCGGTGCCATATCAGGTCTCCCCCATGGTCCATAAACTGTGAAAAATCGCAAACAAGTAATTGGAATTTTATAAAGACTACTATAGGAATGTGCCATCAATTCATTACCTTTTTTGGTAGCGGCATACAAACTTACAGGACTATCCACCTTGTCATCTTCGCTAAATGGAATTTTTGTATTAGCTCCATAAACAGAAGAGGAAGAAGCATGAATAAGATGTTTGACTGGATAACTTCTACAGGCTTCTAAAATATAATGAAACCCTATAATATTAGATTGAATATAAACATCTGGATTTTCAATAGAATAACGAACTCCTCCTTGTGCTGCCAAATTAATAACAAAATCAAAGTTTTCCTTTTGGAACAAATTAAATAATTGTTGCTTATCTTCCAAGTTCATTCGAACGAAACTGTACCTCGCATTTTTTGTACTTACTACCGAATGATACCATTTAATTTCATTAGTTTCAATACCAGCTTCTTTTAAACGTTGATATTTCAATTGAGGAGAATAATAATCATTTATATTATCAAGCCCCACAACTTCATGACCTTCATCAATAAATTGATTTACTGTGTGAAATCCTATGAAGCCTGCGGCTCCAGTTATTAATATTTTCATATAAATTATATTATTTTACAAAATGGATTCCTTAATTTCCTTATTTAATTTATTTGTGTTTTGGTAAGATCTCTAATTAACAAATCAAGCTTCATAAGAACATATAAAAACACCTGTATTTTTTACAAAAAGATGGCTTGTTTGTATAAAATCATTGTTTTGTTTAAAGAAATATTAAGAACTAAAATTCATTCTTAAATCGTGTTTAATTTAAATTTATATTTCATTCTTTTGACTTGTTCTTAATTTCATAAAAACATATATCAAACAAATTAGAGCTAAAATCCATAAATAATCATCTATTGGCATTCCTGCTATTGGTTTCCCTGCGTTAGCTACGTCTTCTTCCTCTAAATTCCCCATTGTATTACTACTCCCTAATCTTGATGCTGCAAAAAGTGCTGCTCCCGTTTTTAAATTAGTTTTCTATATCTGTAGTGACATCCAATAGAATATGTCTTGTGTTCCAGTAAACAATCCGTCAACATGATCTAGAGCAATGCTATATTCACCTGCTATGCTACTACTAAAGCTCAAAGGCACAATGTCAGAAGAATCAAACGGTAAGGCACGACCTTGAATCACGTACTTAGTGTTATCGAGGTAAGAATTTAACGAAAGAGTACCATCATTATAATA
Source organism: Flavobacterium undicola (assembly GCF_009909155.2). GTDB lineage: Bacteria > Bacteroidota > Bacteroidia > Flavobacteriales > Flavobacteriaceae > Flavobacterium > Flavobacterium undicola. The sequence goes on along the minus strand of NZ_JAAAPM020000002.1, from coordinate 172,971 downwards.
CATTCCATCATAAAAATCTACTCCTTGGGTCGCATCGGTAATATAACCCACCGCCATTTGCGAAAAATTACCCGTCCCTGCTAAATCTGTGGCATTTAGCCAAATTGTATTTCTCTCAACTATTTGTTGTTTCACCTTAAAGAATTTCCCTGCAGTATTCAAATCTCTTTGTTTGTTATTAAAAATCAAAGTGGCTTCAGCCCTTTTCGCTTCTACAAAAAATCCTTGTCCAGTTTGAATTATGGAATTTGGATCTGCTACCTGGCTTTCATTATTAGTTACGAATGTTCCTCCTGTCCAAGTACAATAGCTTGGTGATTTTGCATTGTTAGTTTTTCTCCAAAAATATAAGGTTCCTGTAATATCGGTTGCTATTAACACGATTATTTTATAATAAATCGTCCCATATAAGGAATTACATCTAAAAACCAAACTGTTACATAAAAGTCAAAATAAAGTAACAATCTTAAAACAGGAAATGCAAAAACTTAAAACCTAATATTAGAATAAATCTAATATTAGGTTTTAAGTTTTTATATTATTTGCATTCCTCACATCTATTTTGTTGGTTTTGGGATATTCTTAGTTTCTTTTGGGCATCAAAATGAACTTTATAATGGTTTATATCCATAGTTTTTCCTGAAAATGTTATAAATATAAACATCTTCAGCTAAAGCATATACAAGTTGTTTTCTATCTTCTAAATTTCGAGGAAGTAAAAATTGATTTTTTGATTATTTTATTAAAAGCTTCAATACTAGATTTCGAAAAAGGAATATCTTTTTGAGCGATTAGACGCTTAATCTCATAATTTGTTATTCTCAAAAATCCCTTAACAACACTATTTACGTTTTCAACACCATCATCTGTCACTAAAGAAATAACATCTTTGTTTTTATGCTCCAAATAAGCTTCCTGTAATAAGTTTTTAATAGCTTTTGGACTAGAGCTATTTTCAATACTATATCCTAAAATAATCTTAGAATAATGATCTATCAAAAAATGAATATAGTGTTTCTTTCCAACTAAAGTCTTCAAAATAGTTACATCAGCACATCAAACTTCAATCCGTTTCGGATATAATGTTTAACATTCGTATCCCAAGAAATACGAGAAATGGAATAAGTCATTTTCTTTTATACTCTATAAAATTAATCTTTTCGCCTTTATCATATCTCAAAATTATATTTTTAAACCTTAATACAAAAAAGGGTTAGAAATTTTGATCCAGCCCTTTTTTATTGTTAAACAAAATTAACTATCCTTAGAAATCATCTCCATTGCCATTGTTTGGATCTTTTTCTTTCTCGTTTTTCGCTTTGTTGAATCGATAGGTGAAAGAAAGTGTGAATTGTCTTTGACTAAATTGCATTTCGCCATACGATTGAATAACATTTGGAATCAGGGTCTCCACTTTTCTTTTTCGGGAGTTAAAAACATCATTAATAGTAAAAGCAAAGGTTCCTTTGTCTTTCATAACATCTTTACTAAATCCAAGATTCATAGCAAAAACGCCTAATATTTTTCCTTGTGCGGTGTTTTGGTCGCCAGTGTAATTCATATTGGTTTGCCAATCAATTTTGTTGGGTAAAGTTACTTTTGAGTTTAATTTTGCAGACCAGGAAGAAGCATTATTGTCAAAATTTTGGGTTACTACCTGATCGTTAAAATCGGTATACGTATAATCTCCTTTGGTATCAATATTGAAAAAATTGAAATTAGAGTTTAATCTCCACCATTTGTATGGCGTATAATTTAGGTTCAGTTCGAATCCTGTTCTGAATTCTGTAGCTAAATTGATGGGTTTCGTAATGAATACGGGAACTCCATTGACAAAATCACCAGATTCCATCTTTGTGTAAATAACAACATCTTTTGTATTATTGGTGTATATTGAGGTGTTAAACAGTATTTTATCCCATTTTTTTAGGAAACCAAAATCTATCGCATCGGTCATTGACGGATCCAAATCTGGATTCCCTTTAGAGATGTTGATGTTACTGGTAAAATTGCCAAATGGATTAATCATACTTCCTCTTGGACGAGTAATTCTTCGGCTATAATTAAGAGATAAGCTGCTTTCCTTTGAAATTTCATAAGTCAAAAAGGCACTTGGGAAGATGTTGTTGTACTTTTTATGATTAAAATCATTTGAGGTAAGTTGGTTTACGTGAATATTAGAGTTTTCCCAACGAAGTCCAAATAAATAAGAGAACTTATTTTTTTTGAATCCGTACTGCGAATAAATTGCATTTATTTTTTCTATGTATTCCAGATTGTTGGTCAAATCAGTGTTGAGAACAGCACCGTTATAAATTACCGCATCTGATTTTTGATCGGTAAAGCTGCCGCGATAACCCGCTTCAAACTGTCCAGCTTTACCTGTTGGTAAAACATAATCCAATTGGTATAATTGCCTGATTATATTTTGGATATTTCGGGCGTTGTCATTACTAGACTTATTATCACTATCAGTTATATTGTTTAAGTCTTTGTAATAGTTGTTGCCAATTTGCACAAAAGCATTCAACTTATGTCCGTCTTTCTTGAATTTTTTTCGAAAACTAGATTTATATGCGACATCTACATTTTTTACTTCGTTATCGTTCGCGCGGGTTTGGGTATAATCGGTCGCAGAATTAGCATATTGTTTGTCGCGTTTTATGTTTTCTACAATAGCTTCGTCACTGTTTCTGTAATTGATGGAATTGGTCCAGGAAGTCGATTCGTTAACATACAATTCTAGTCCTAAATTTCCATTATAATTATTCGCTTTATTCTCAATTTTACGAGTTTCTTCAATGTATTCCGGAGAATTTGGTTTTGGATTTAGATATTCGGTTTGGATAAATGCATTTCCAGGATTATTTCGATAAGAATATCCTTGATTGGTAAACAGATTGTAGTGTTTTGTTTTGTAATTCAAAGTCCCACTGATGCTGTTAGTTTCGGGATAACCAGATGCTGCAATTAGAGCAGCATTAATTCCTTTATTTTTACCTTTTTTTAAGATGATGTTCAAAATCCCAGCGCCACCTTCAGCATCATATCGAGATGATGGATTGGTGATTACTTCTACTTTTTCAATGGCATCGGCCGAAATCAATCGGAGCGCTTCATTGACATTAACAGCATTCGAAGGCATTCCATCTATAAAGATGGTTACGTTTTTATTTCCTCTCAAGCTTATGGTTCCTTCCGCATTTACCGAAACAGATGGGATATTATCAAGCACGTCACTTACGGTTCCGCCTTTTACTATCAAATCATTACCAATATTATATACTTTTTTATCGAGTTTGATATCGATAGTTGTTTTTTCAGACCTTATAACTACTTCATTCAGTTGTGAAGCTTCTTCTTCCAAAGCGATTTCGCCTAAATTAGTACTTTCTCTAAGGCTGCGTCCTTTGATTATGATAGGTTTAAAAGAAATGAACTCTATTTTAATATCATAAGTTTCAGGACTAATATCAATATTAAATTCCCCTTTTGGATTTGTGATTCCTCCTGAAGTTGTTGCTTTTGGAAAATTTGGATTTGTTAAAGTAATGGTGGCATATTCGAGCGCTTGTTTACTCGTTTTCTCAATCACTTTTCCAGTAATTTTTATTTTAGCCATCTGAGGCCTTCCTTGTGAAAAACCTAGAAAGGAAGTAATCAATAGAAGGGAAGTTAGAACGTATTTTAATTTTTTCATAAATTTAAAAGAATTGTTTTTCGTATAAAAGGCCAAAAGTACATTTTGGCTACGTAATAAATCATAAATGTTTGTTAAAATATAGGATAAAGTACTATTAAATAATAGTGACTGCTTTCTCCAACGGTCTTGCAATAATTGCTTTATCTCCGTTGATAACAATAGGTCTTTCGATAAGAATTGGATTCTGAATCATAGACTGAATAATATCGTCGTCAGATACTATTTTGCCTTTGAAATTCTCTATCCAGATTTTCTCTTTTTGGCGTACCAATTCAATAGGTTTTAGGGCTAATTTTTTGATATTCCTTTTAATTCTTCAAAAGTGGGAACATCTTCCAAATATTTGATGATTTCGTATTCTTGACCTGAATTTTTTAAGAAAACAAGACATTCTCTGGATTTTCCGTAGCGGGAATTGTGATATATTTGAATCATTGCAAAAGGGATTTAATTTTGGCAAAGTAAGGGATAAAAAGAGAAAATTACACTAAATTCGGACAAAAAAATAAGTAGTAAAATTAAATTAATAAAATGTTCATTAATCAAGCATACAAAGGTGATAATACGTGGTGGCGTGTCTTGATTACTACATTGTTAACTGCTGGAGTATTGATTGCGAACTTCATTATGGTTTTCATTATGTCCAAAGAAGAATTGGACCAGGTATATGAATCGATGGAAGAAGTTTCTAATAATTTGTCTCTTTTGATTAATCTTTCGCCGTTTGTTTTTCTACTGACATTATTGTTTTTGTTAGTTAGAAATTTACATAAAAGAAGTGATATGCAAATAAAAACTGCACATTAAGATAAGAATAATCACCAAATAATTTTGGACCTAAATAACGGGTAAGAATCATACTAGTCACTAATCCTAAAGGAATTCCAGTAATATTGACCCAATACAATGAAATAACTTGCTTGGATTTTTTAGTACTTAACGAATTTTTAAGTTCATATATTTTTTTCTTCACTTTTATTTTAATTTCTATTTTAAATAAATCAAACCAATTCTGGATACTGCTTTACCCATTTTATAAACTCTTCAATACCTTGCTTTATTTTAACATTGGGTTCATAGCATAACTATCACTTAATTTATCAATATTAGCCTTTTTAAATTATTTATCTATAATTTAACTTTGTATCACATGTATATTTTAAATTGAACTTCCCTCATTTAACTTTTAATTCATTGTCAAAAGAATAGCTAAAATTGAACAAAATTAAATTTACTCAAAACACAAGTCATTGAAAAAAAACAAATTAACATCATTAATTAAACTCGTCCAAAAAAGTTAAAATAGGGATAAGGTGTTCGATTAAAGCCCCATCCACTGAAGGATTGAAGCACAATTTTTTAAAAAAAATATAGTTCGATTTTACTCCTAGTCACTTTTTAAATTAATTATTTATCTTTAAGTTTATTTTATTTCAGACCTCTTTTTTACTATCAAAATTTACTGTTTATACTTAAATTAATTATCTAAAAACAGTATAAACAACAAACTCAACACAATAGATTTATCTTACATATTAAAGCTTATTTTATTTTTAAATATCCAATTCTAAGCCTGCTCAAAATGCGCTTGGGATAGGAAGAAGAATTTTAAAAAAAGCCCAAGAAATAGCGGCTTAAAAAACAAAATAAATCTGATGGGACACCTGTGTCTTGTTGGAAGCAAAAATCCATTTTTTTACCCAAAAGCATCCTTGAAAAACCTCGAAAAACAAAAATGACCGATATTGAAAATCAAAATCGGTCATTTTTTTATGTTTTACTCAAAAGTTAACTTACTTCTGAATGTGCCGCTCTACTCCGGAGGCTAAGGACAATCAATTCTCAGAAATAACAAAATTTGATTTATAAATAAGTGATTATAAAACATTATTTCCCTCGGTAAAACAAGATGGTGGTTATTGTTTTTAATGTAATATTAAAATCAAGGTAAAAACTCCTGTGTTTGATATAATACAAATCGTATTGTAACTTTATTAAACTCCCTTCAATGGATTCTCCATAACTATAATTCACCTGTGTCCAACCGGTAAGCCCTGGTTTTATAATATGTCTTGTTTCATAAAAAGGCATTCTTTCGGCAAATTCTTTCACAAATAATGGTCTTTCAGGACGTGGTCCTATTACCGCCATTTCGCCTTTCAAAACATTAACAAATTGCGGAAATTCATCCATTCTGGTTTTTCTCATGAACTTTCCAAAAGCGGTGATTCTATTATCTTGGACAGTAGCAAATGCCGCATTCTCAAGTTCAGCATCCTCAATCATTGTTCTAAATTTTAAAATCTTAAACACCACACCGTCTTTTCCAACACGTTCTTGTGTATAAAACAAACTTCCTTTGTTAGCTATACTATTTACTAAAAAAACAAAGGGAATTAATAATAGCGTAATCAGTAAACCAATAACTGAAACAAAAACTTCTAATACTCTAACTATTAATAAATACAAGCGATTTTGGTTGCTTTGACTAAAAGGAAAAAAGCGATAAAAATCTCGCCCTACACCTACATATTGCACTGGAATGCGTTGTGTTTTTGCTTCATATACTTGAGAATATTCTCGAATTACATTTCCTGACTCCAGTAATTTCAATAATTGCTGGTACAATTCGGCTGTAATGCTATCTGGTTTCTGAATAGCTACAATAATTTCAGTAATGTTTTTCTCTTTTACAAAAGTGGTTAAATCCACCGAAGGCAAACATTTTATTTTAGAATGGAATGAACTTTCTAAATTTTTACTTTTAGAATCACTTACATATGCAATAATTTTATAATGTGGGTCTATATTTTCCAAGCCAAAAACAAGTTCTTCTAACTGATCCTCGTCACATATCAATAAGGCATCTTGTTGAAAACGTTTGGAAGCCAAAAAACGTACATAAAAAATCCGCCATAAAATCAATGAAAAGAAAATAACCAATAAAAAAACAAGGATTTGAAGACGGTTATTTGGTAATTCTGGCGAATAAACTGGTGTCAAAAAATACGCTAATACCATTGTTGTAGCAGTGAGAATGGCACTTCTTGTCACTTGGAATTCATTACTTGCTACTTGAAGATTATACAATTCAAAAATAGTTCCAATGACTTTAAGATAAAGAATTAAAACCATCAAATAAATTAAGTTAGATACTGAAGCTTTTAAATAAACCAAGTCGAAAAAGTACCCCACATTATACAAGGCTGTAAAAACACAGAAAAAATCTACAAGATGCAGAATCATCTTTCTTTCGGAAATTTCAAAATAGATTTTGTTTTTTGGCATTATATTTTTTGTTAGCAATATAGTTTTTATCTCTAAAAAATTAAACTCAAATGAGTTTTAAAAATAATTTTTATACAAGTTTACAAACTATTTACAGATGCTTAAAACATATTCTTTCAAAAACTTGAAATTCAATTCAACTATGACTTTACAAACAAAGACTAAGATTTTCAATAGATATGCTAAATTAGCCATCACAAAAAGTTAAGAAATAATCATAATTTGCATCTATGATAGTTTTTTTTGAAAATCAAAATGAGCTTTATTTTAGACAAAAAAACAAATAACACTCAAGCAAAGAAAACACATGATAAAAACCAAATAAAATGCTATAAAAAACACAACAACTATTTAAAAATCAAAACACTACCCCATATTCAAAAGATAAACCATACGATTCATAAACCTAAAGTCACGGGTTAACTCCCGTCTTTGCTACAAAAACAAACCATAATCACTTACAAAACAATAGATTAGGTTTTTTTATTCACGGATAATTCACGGATAAATTTTTAAACCGTTTAGTTAACTGCTTTTAACTCAATCGAATTAAATCCACTTAAAATTTTATCAATTAATAAAATACACCGAAAATTGGACATAACTCAATACAAAATGTCTTTTTTTTTAAAAATTGAAAATGATTTACATTAGATCATTTCTTAATTTAAAAAATATATTCGTTAGCCATTTGTTCAATTTCCTGTTTTGTTTTTACTCTTGAACAGGCTATCCAATTCACAATTTCTGATTTTTGAAACATAATCGTTTTCCTTTTTTGTAATATGGTAGTTTCCGTTTGTGTGTTAATCCATAAATTGTTGGTTTCGATAAACCAATAAAACTGGAAACTTGCTCTACAGTCATAAATTCATCTACTTCTTCATTAGGTACAATACTTAGTTTCTCAATTGCTCGTTCAATACTGTTCAATTTCTCTAGAATAATTTCAAAAGGGTTTTCCATTTTTTATTTGTTAACGATATTTCATATAAAATCGTACTATTTAAAATCTACCTACAATTTGAATTAAGCAATTGAATATCTTTATTCTCTTTCTACAGCAAGATAAAAAAGGATTTTAGAGATCATTTGATTATTCAAAAAGTCTTATTGAAATTCAATAAAAAAAAACAACTAATCGAATTAATAAAGAAGTAACACTGTTTCTCTAAATTATCTTATTTTTATTGATTAAAATTTTTAATTATCTCTTCCATTCGAATTACCTTTTCGCCTTTACAATATGGAATTTTACATACAGAGCTGTAATAACAGTTACCATTATATTTATAATCGACTTCACCTGCCACCAAAACACCGATAACCTTATTAGAATAAAAGTTAAAAACAGGAGATCCAGAATTACCTTGAAAACTATCCAGTGAAGTATAGCAATACAACGGATTGCTAGTATCCTCAATTGATGCATTTAAAGCTACTTTTAGAGGCAATCCTGAAGGATGTCCTATCATGTAGACATTCACTTTCTTTTTTAGATGCTAATGATGAATCTTCCCATTCTAAAACTGGTCGATTAATTTTACGGTCTACTACAAATTCAATCACATCTAAATCTTCATCTTGATGCATTATTTTTTTAGGATAATAAATATTCTCGGCATCAAAGTATTCTTCTACCATTCCATCCGATTGTATAATTCGGTAACCAAAAATCACCACATAATTGGTAATTGATCTTTCAAAAACATGCTTAGCCGAAATCATTGAATTTTCTGAAGAAATAACAGCAGTACCTACCCCAATAATAGGTTGCTTACAAAAAGCCTCGGATGTGCATAAATTATAAGTGCCACCCATGGTTTGCGAAGTGTCTATTTTATATATAGTTTTAGCTACCTGATGTAACTTCTCTTTCTCGACAATCATGCCAATAGATTCACTCTTCTGAAAAATAGCAAATTGCCAGTAAATATTAGGATCCAATTGAAAAAGCTCAATACGACTATCATATTGCGAAGGACCATTTAATCGTTTACTGTTTTTGGCGTAATCGCCATCTTCACTAGGATCAATAATTAATGCCGCTGCTATTCCTTCATTCCCCTCTACAATCGACTTAATAACCGCTTTTGTGGTAATTACTTGTGGGCTAACAGTAGTCGTAGTTTGACTTTTCATAGATTGTACTTTGGCAGCTTGATACCAACCTTTGTTGAGTTGTTTTACAGAAGGTTGCATTTTTATTTCTTGTAAATCGTTTTGCTTTACAAAGTTTAAAATATTTTGTTGCGTTGGATTTTCCTTCATTATCTTTGTATCAAAACGTATTTTTTCTTGTTCATAATTTTTCTGATCTTCACTAATTTTTACACTCACACTATCTACTTGTGCGTAAATGGAGTTCCCTCCAAAAGTGCCACAAAAAGTTAAGGCGAAATCTGTTTAAGCCAAGTTAAAGCTGCAAAAATCTGCGTTATGATTCTTACTGCCCCTTGGCAGAATGACGAAACTAACTTTTAACAGGATGGAAAAGAGCCGAAAAAAATACAGCATTGACTTTAAAATCTGGGCCGTGAAGACCTGCATCGAGCATAAAAGCGTGCGGCTCGCCGCTGAGAAACTGCGGATCAACAAAAACAGCCTACAGCACTGGAAAAACCTCTTTCGGAACGGAAAGCTCACCCTGTATGAGAGAAGCGGCCCGAATCCAGACAGAAAGGAAACAGCCGGACTTCGGAAGGAGATTAAAAACATCCGCATCGAACGGGATATTTTACAGGAAGGCGCCGGAATCCTTCACCGGGACAGACGAGCCGTATACCAGTTTATAAGAGAAAATAAAGGCAGATTTCCCATCGGGAAGATGTGCCGGGTTTTTCAGGCGACTCCCAGCTGCTATTACAAATGGCTGAAAAGGCTGTCTTCCGGCAGGGCCGCACACAAAGTTTTTGTCATCGCCGAAATTACAAGAATCTACCATTGGAGCCAGTGCAGATACGGAAGTCCTCGAATTGCCAAAGAACTCTCGGTAATCGGCATCAAAGTTTCCAGAGCTTTTGTCGCCAAAATTATGATGGAAAACCATCTGCGCAGCATCGCAAAATCAAAATTTAGGAAAACCACAAATTCCTCTTCTAAATATCTTACGGCCCAGAACATACTGGAGCAGGATTTTAAAGCATCCCGCTGCAATGAAGTATGGGTTTCCGACATAACCTATATAGAAACCGACGAAGGATGGCTCTATCTTACCTTGGTAATAGACCTTTTTGACCGCAAAGTTATCGGCTGGTCTTTAAGCGAAAACCTAAAAGCAAAAGAAACCAGCATCAGGGCTTTTAAAAATGCGATAGTGAACCGTCCTTTAAAGAGCAACCGGAAACTGATCTTTCACTCAGACCGAGGAACACAGTATGCTTGTCTGTGGTTTTTATCTTTACTTGAAGGTACAGGTCAGATAACCCGCAGTATGAGTGGAAAGGGAAACTGCTTTGACAATGCTGTGGCAGAGAGTTTTTTCAAAACGTTGAAAACCGAACTGGTCTACCATAACACATACTCCACAAAAGAAAATGCAAAAGACTCTATTTCCGGCTATATAGAGAATTTCTATAACAGACATAGGAGACATTCTGCATTAGGCAATTTGACAATAGAGGAATTTCATAATCAATTTAACTTCTCATGATTAGATGAAGTAACTTGTCGCTTCTATTCACTTCTATAAAATCCATCTTTATCCATCTGTTCATCAATGGGGCTTTGGCACAGCTCGGGTGCAGCCTGCTCTGGCAGCTCCTTCGAAATGGTCTCACAGCCGAAAGGGGATTTTTTCTCAATATTTCAAAATTTACAGCCCGCCCCCCTTCTGCTCTAACAGGCGAGCTGCCGCCATGAGTCCGTTATTCCCGCCTGATGCATTCTGCCCTGAATGTCACAGAACCTCTCCAATTCACAATTGGGGATACCACTCTAACACCATATTTTGAATACTAAAATCACTCTTTAAAAAATATTTTACCATAATAACATATTAGCATTTACTTCAGGAACCGCCATACTTATATTGGAAGAAAAACAAATTTATTATGGTAAGAAAAACACTTACGCCGCTTGAGAAAGGGCAAATCGGAAAAATCGAAGAAAAGCTGAACGCTGAATTCCCGTATGAAATAATACCAGTTCAAATACTGGAAAGCGTATCAAAGGAACAACAATGTTATGCAAACGTCGTGGAAAAAATAAAACTTGACAACGGAAGCATACACTACGGCTGGTCAGTGCATTTCAATCAGGGGCTTATCATCGAAGCTGAAAGGCATGCCGTATGGGAAGATGAAAACGGTGACCTTGTATGTGTGACACCTCATCCTGCAGGTTATGATACCGTAATCTTTATCTCAGACAACACGCCGGTGGACAAGCAGTGGGACACAGACAATGTAAGGCTTAACATCACTGCAAATCCACTGGTAAATGACTGGATAACTGCGCTGAATGCTATCGGTGAGTTCAACCGCAGGTTTTCAACCAGGGTTGATGATGATATGCTGGCCGTCGCGGCAGGTACTGAGCAAGCAGAAAATGCTCTGCATCAGGAAGCAGCACTTATCTACGGTCTTATTCTCGGAAAAAGGGCTGAAAGGACTGATTGTTTCTGCGGCAGCAGAAGGAAATACATGCAGTGCCATCATAAAAACCTCGGCAAAAGAATTGATGAGATAATGGAGCCTATCGGACATCTGGCACTCCGTTAAAAGATTATCAAAAAAAAGCACCCTAACGGTGCTTTTTTTATGATTAGGTATTTATACCTTTATCAATTCTGGCAAGAGTTGCTAAATTTGAAACCTGTTTTCCAGAAGTGGAATCAAGTTGATGAACTTAGGTGAAAGCTGGCAGTATCCGACCCTTTGAATATGGTACAACTTTGTAAAAAGCAATAACTGAAAATGAGCAGCGAATCAAAAAAACATCACTATATCCCGGTTTTTTATATAAAAAACTTCTGTAACGAGAAAGGGCAGATCTTTGTAAATGATAAATCAAATGAGAAAGATTACGAGAATATAAAAATTAAATATCCAAAGAACATTTTCTTTGAATGGAACCGCAACAATTTTGAATTCGATGGAGAAAAGAATGATGCGATCGAAAAAATGTACGGTATACTTGATAACGATTTAGTCAAAACAATAAAAAAGGTTATTGATGATGAGGCGCTTCCAGGCAGGGGATTAAAAGTAGAGACCCTGCGCAAATTAATTTTTCTCGGATACCTGATCAAATGGAGGGTGCCTAAAAATGACCCTTTAGTGAATGACCTTAAAAAAGAAATCACATTTGAAGATTTCAATCTTTTTGGGACTATTGATCAGGAATTGATCAGTGTGGATGATCTGCTCAGTGATGAAATCTCACAGGAATACAAAAGGATTCTGTTCTCTGGTGCACTTTTCAGCAATAGCGAAAAGTATGCTAAAGTTTTTAAGAATACTTTTTTGATAAGTTTCCAAAAACCTCTTTTTGCTACCGACAACCCATTTGTAGAACTTAAATATAGCGATGACAACAACGACTATCCTTCATTTATATTCCCTATAACGTCAAACCTTTTGCTGGTGCACTGCGATTTCATAGATAAGAAAGATTTCGGAGCCGCCTTGGTCAGCAATGAAAAATACGATTGGTTTATTGATGTCTTATACAACAGCGTACAGATCACACTGATGTGGCATGCGGATAAGTATATTGGAAATGAAGACAGGGCTGTGCTTGATTATTATCTCAAAAATGTGATGGATATGAGTGAGAAACTCGATGCTGCCAATGTAAATTCGGTCTTTTATGCATTTTATATTTTAAGAAATTACAAAACCCTTTTAACTTAAAACCGTTATATCAGATTTTCGTGGCAGACTGCAGGATCTAAAAAACTTTAGAAAAATAGATATCTAATAAGTATCAATATCATAGCCGAAAAATTTCATCCTGCTGTTTGTATTACGGTTCATAATTGGGTATTGATCCGGGTAATACCAGGCAGCAAGTTCCTTTATACATGATTTTCCAAAATAATTTAAGGATGAGTTACACAGTTCCATTCGCTCCTCAATCGGTCTGCCATCGTGAAGCAGAATCTTAAATGCTTCTCTGATGGTCTTAAGTTTATTGTTGTCAGGATTTAAAAATCGATACCTGTTCAATGCATAGCTTTCCATTGGATGAAGGCAGTCGATCACTTTTGGCAGTGACTTCCTGTCAAGGTTTGCGATTTCTTTAAGTTTTAGTTTTTCCTGGATTAATTCGACCCTTCTCCTGTAATTCTGACGGCCTGGATTTGCCTCTAGAAATCTCTTAAATTTGCTTTTATACCGCTGAAGTTCTGACATTCTTTGGATATCAGTCAAATTTCGTTTTTCTTCGGCAAGGTGTACTTTTGAGGGAGTAATCGGATCAGAATGGAATAGGTAATCGAAAAAAGCATCAAGTTCATGGTAGGCCGAAACATCCCGGATTAACCTTTCCTTATCGCTCAGATAAAGCTTAAGGAAATGATTATACTGGATTATGTTATCCTGATAATCTTTAAAATTACGCACTTTTACCACGCCGTCAGGCAGATCCCAAAGCTTCTTAAGTCCCGAGATATTCCCTTCTTCACTACCAGGCTCCTTCGGAACATGTTTGGGCTGCCAGTTCGTATCTACTTTCTTTGACGCTGCCCACCATTGCTTAAAAACATCTACAATTTCATGATTATCATTAATGGAAAAGAATTCACAAATTTCATATCTTTTTGAAAACGCTGTTCCTGTTAAGTTCGCTGAAGTTAAAAATACCGAATTGTCTATAATATAAATTTTGGCGTGCAGCCCCCGGAGCGATCTTACCTCTCCCCTGTACAGAAATTGCCTGATGGTTACCGGATCAATAAATCCATCATTAGCAGTATCAGTAAGGATTTTCATTTCAACAGCATTACTGCCTGCCCACTTCGTACCCATAATTTTCTTTACGGATTCCCAGCCTCCGATAAAAGGCACTGCGATGTAAATCCGCTTCTCAGCCTTGTCGAATTCTTTCCTCAGCGTCTGTATCAAATCTGTTCCGTATAGTATCATAATCCTGCTATGCTTTAATTTAACCTGTCAAAATATTTGTGTAAACCTATTTCCTTTTTTTTCTGGGCTTCTCTCCTCCTTTTAGAAAATACCTGTCAATATCCCCTGAAGTCTTGTTGAGCCTGTAGGAGTCGGCCTTCTTTAGTAGTTTGTGGTCGACAAGCTTTCCGGTATCGAGAAACTGGCCCAAAAAATCAATTTCATCGTCTACATGAACCGCCGTGTTGGAATACAATTCAATACGCTGTTCCAGATAATCGATAAAATCGTATTCATTTTCAAGAATTTCAGAAAATATCATGAGATCAAAAAGGCTTAGGGTCCATGCAAACTGGACATTATTCTCCACTATTCCCAGAATCTGGAGATCATCAAGGCTTGAAAGAAATCCTGTCAGCTGCTCCAGTGTGATTGTAATTCTGAATATTTTTTTTGAGACATCAATAGGTACTGTGATCCCTTCCTTATTGTAGAACACCGCATTGGGGTCTTCTTTCAGATAACGGTAAGCCCTGTAGCTCTGATAGGCGCCATAACCTATAGAATCTGCAAGCTGCTTTTTAAGGCTTTTCAATGCGCCACGTCGCGAAGGGACTGCAAGGCCCCCTGCCTTCATTTCTACCAAATAGACCGCTTTTTCTGATTCCAGCAGCAGGTCAATTTCTGTTTCGATAAGATGTCCGCTCTCATCCTTCTGTCCGGGACGGTATTTGAGATTAGGATTTGCCTGCGAATTTGGGATAAAGGCCTGAAAGAGCCTTGTTGCTGCCGCTTCCAGATAATTATCTCTTGAAAAAGCAGAACTGTTGCCCAAAAACTTTTTATTGTAGTATTGCTTATCCCCATCTAAAAGCAGTTTTTCTGTGATAGTGAATAGATTGCGTGTTAAAAGATTGAAGGCAAAAAGATAATTCTCTCCATTGTCGCTAATAATGGGTTTCATGTTTGACAGGCTGTCGTTTAAAGGTAGTCCTTTGAAAGCCGGGTTGAGAAATTCTGTATTGTCCCCAAATTTGATCGATAATGCCTCCGCCACCTTCTGATGAACAGGTTTTCTGTACCTGATTCTGTAAAGCGGTTCTATCTCTGCTATATCATTTATCAAGAAGCTACACGGTCTATTATCTCTGGCGGGGATATCAGGATTATCAGCTAAAAATTGTTTAAGGGGTCCCAGGTCATCCGTACTGAAATCTGTATAGCCTTTGGAAATTTGCCAGTCTCTAAAACGGTTAAATGCCGCACGAGGCGGAAATTTGTCACCGGGAAAGGATGCCCTGGCCGCAAATGAATCTTCCAGCTGCAAAAATGTTTCTAAAATATCCTGAGATGAAAAACCGTACTTCTCCAGCAGAAAAGGATTATGGCCTTCAAAGAGTTCCTTGTAAACCTGATAAATATGCTGTGGATATCCATTGCCGCGCATGTAGAGTGACTCGGTTATAGTTTTATAACGCATTTTGTTCTCCAGTTCTGGAATATTTTTTTCCGCAGATTCTGTCATAACATACTGCGAGTACAGTTTGCGTATATTATATAACAATCCTATAACCTCATTGCCGATCTCCCCAGTAGGTTCATCACTGGAAATTTCTCGTACAGCAGTTGCAAAACTCTGCCCGTATTCCATCGCCAGCTCACAGGCTCCGTCATCATCAGGGTCATCATGTTTCAACATCATATTGAACGCTATCATCCCCAGGAGCTTAATCCTATCATAACTAGAAAATATTTCTATAGCCCTGTCGATGTATTCCTGAAGCTTTTTCAGCATTTCAGGGCGGGATTCCCTGATTGCTGTTAAAAGATCTTCCTGTTCTTTTTCTGTCCTGTTTGTTTTTGAGAAAAGGTTTTTTCCATCTCTTATTATCTTTCCGCCAGGTATAACAAACTCCTCGTGGTTTTTTTTAGCTCTTTTGGGAGCTACTTTTTTTTTCTTGTTTTTTCTACCTCGGCTTAACGGCATATGTGTCGGGAATTAATATTATCTGATTGCTTCAATTTTGAGCTATAGCGTTAAATGTATCTTTCTAAAGCCTGCTCATTACCACAAAGTATAAAAGTTTTTACATAGACCAAACAGGTAAATCTACCTGTTCGTATCTCTTTTTTATCAGAGTTAAATTTAAGACAAATCATTAACTTTACAATCCAAATTACTAAATTATCAAGCATATGGTGCGTCAATGAGAAAATCGTATAGGGAAGATATTCAAGAGGAATTTATAAAATTTCCAACCATTTTCCTGTTAGCACCGCCTGCTCCCCACATATAATTTTAAAACTAAAAAACGCTTATGGGATCATTCTCGTGCTTAACCTTTAATGACTATCCAATTTTTGAATATAAGAACTCATATGCTCAGGAAGCAGTAGACCTTCTTTTTTTACCACAGGACTATGTTTCGGAGGAGCGTCCAAATTCAAGTTTGAACGTATTAGTCTGGGGTGACGAGCAACAGCAGAAAAAAGGATCATATACTTTCAAAGGTTTTCGCCAAACGGCGAAAGTTTGCAGACAGCGCCTTGAGATTTATGGGATAAGCTATTCCAAAGCTAAAAAAGAATTTGAAGCCGCACGGATAGTTGCAAAGGAGGAAGGATTTTATGGTTATCCGATTCATAAACTGTCCTATAGAAAATACCTACAGGAAATAGGAACAATAATAAGCAGCAGAAATAGGGATTTAGACGTAATTGTAAATGGCTTGTACGGCAATATTACTGACAGCCTTATAACTGGTGAACTCTCTATAGTCGGGCAGCCATATACCTCATCATTATACTCTATTTTAAGCGTAATACCGGATGATGCCATTGTCGAATACGATTTGTCAGAGGTTATTGGTAACGGATGGGTAAACGAAACGCAGGCTCTTGATATCACTATAGAAAAAATAATTGTACTGACTGAAGGCAGGACAGATGTCGAGTTCATTAGCAGCTCTCTTCAGTTTCTTTATCCGCATCTGTACCACTACTATCATTTTATGAATTTTGACGATTTCAAAGTTGAAAGCAATGCTTCGGCTCTGGTAAAATTTGTCATTTCACTTGCTGCATCCAATATTAAGCATCCCATACTGGTCCTTTTTGATAATGACACGACCGGAATTCTGGAAATGAAAAGGCTTTTATCTGTTAGACTGGGTGCTAATTTCAAAGTCCTGAAGTACCCAGATTTAAAATCAGTAAAAAAATATCCCACAATTAGTCCTGCTGGAACAAAAAAAATGGATATTAACGGACTTGCCTGCGGTATAGAAATGTATCTCGGAAGTAACGTACTTCTTAAAGAAGGGAAATATATTCCCGTCCGCTGGAAAGCATACATTGAAAAAGAAAATAAATATCAGGGAGAACTTTCCGAAAAAGCATATGTCCAGGATGTATTTAGAAAGATAATTAAATCAGGGCATGAAAGCGACTTTTCATCTATACAGTTAATACTGCAGATGATGTTCTGTGCTTTTCAGTAAGCTTTGATTAAAAAGATTTTTATTGTTATGATTAAAAGTCTTTACTTTGAAATCTGATAAAGACTTAAAACAAAAAATATAAGACAATGAATTCTGTAATCTGTGATTTCTTCAAGGAAAATAACTTTGAACAAATAGTTATTTTATTTAGTAAAAATATCAAAAACCCCCAATCAGGCGTAGGCTATCCTTTAATTTACAATACCGAATTTCCACAATTTTATTTTGTTGATGTATTATCAAAAGAAGTACAAGCGCGTCCGGGATATGAACTGGTTGGTTATTTTACAACAGATGACATTAACGACGCTTCTTTGTTCCAGAAAAAGATTGCTGAGCTAAAAGAAAAATGATGCTGAAAAACAGCAATCAAATTTAACTGTCCATAAGTCAACAAAAGAGAGGGATGCATTTAGTTTACTAGGCTTTCTTTATCTGTTCTGCCCTGTTCCCATAAGCAGCAATCAGAAAAAAGGAAGCACCCAGACCTATGCCGCTTAAACTCATAAAATGCAAACCTCCCACTGCAGTAAAAGTATCGGTGATAGTTAATATCGTTGTACATAAAACTATTTATCCTAAAAAATTGTACCTTTGTCTTTAAATTAATTCAGAATTATAACGTCAATTTAAACGGATTTAAACCAATCTAGAACTTTCAATATTTATAAAAATAGCGAAAATCCTGATGGCAGAATCGTGGCGCAACAGTTAGAAAATATTAGAAATGCAGTATAAAAGCGGGATGTGACGGTTTTGTTCGAATCCCTCTTTCTCCGCCAGTAGAAGTTTCAAAAGAAACTTTAAAAGTCAAAAGCCTTTAAATACTAGTATTTAAAGGCTTTTTTGTTTTTTACAATGTGTCAAAAAACACATATTATATCAAAGAACAGTGACCCTGTTTTTTTTCAGCCTTTTTTAGCAAAAAGAGGGTCACTAAATTAGAAAAATTCCCCGGGAATTTCCTGTAAATTGAAGTTTTCTTAATGCCCTCTCCTGATTTTGGCATCAAAATCGATGCCTTGACGTCTTAAAATCCCACTTACTTTCCAGGCATAAAAACCCAAATAAGAAAAACATAAAACACCAACAATATAACTAGCTTGAATACCAATGCTATCAGATACAAAACCCTGCAACCAACTAACAATTCCACCACCACAAATCATCATAATAAGAAAACTACTTCCCTGGCTGGTGTGTTTTCCCAATCCACTTACTGCTAAAGTAAAAATACAAGGCCATAGGGTACTACAAAACAAACCAACGCTTGTGAATGCATAAACACTTACCATTCCAGTTGTTCCTATTCCAGTAAACAAGGCTACAATTCCCAGAGAAGAAAAAATCAGCAACATTCGGGCAGGATTTCCATTACTGGCCATATCGGCAGCAATCAAAACCAGAATAATTAATCCGTAAATGTAAAATGGAGTTAAATCATGATTAGCAATAGCATTTACAACTAAAAAAACGCCAAAAGCCAAATAGGGGGCAATGAACCGCAGCATTTTTTGAACACTAACAACATCAGTAAAAGCTTCTACAGCTCCCGTCCAACGGCCTATCATTAAGCTTGCCCAATACAATGAAATATAAGGAGCGATATCACCAATGGCAAACCCCAATTCGGTTTCCATATAAGCCGGTAAATTACTGGCTGTGGAAACTTCGACGCCTACATAAAGAAAAATGGCAATCATTCCCATAAGCAGTTGAGGGTAATATAAAGCGGATTTTTTGGAAGAAGTAGCATCAGCTGTAGATTCTTCAATTGTTTCAGGGTGTTCCGGCAAGGATGAAAATTTCAGCAAAACTGCCACAATCAAGAAAGCTAATCCCAATATTAAGTAAGGTATTCTAATACTTTCTACACTCAATTCAGTATTTCCGGATACAGAAGAACCAAAAATAGCAAAACTTACTATTAAGGGGCCAATGGTGGTTCCGAAATTGTTAATTCCTCCCGCCAATGTCAATCGTTGAGATCCTGTTTTTATTGGTCCCAAAGCAATTGCCAATGGATTGGCAACGGTTTGTTGCAAAGAAAATCCCAAACCAACAATAAATAAACCAGCAAGCATTAAAGGATAAGAACCAATATTGGCAGCTGGATAAAATAACAATGTTCCAAGAGCAGAAATTGCCAACCCCAATGCCAGTCCATTTTTATAGCCAATTTTATTGACTAAATCTTGTTTAAGTAACAAAGAAACTCCCATATAGATTAAGGAACCTACCGTATAGGAAATATAAAATGCAATCGATACAAATTGGCTTTGACCTTGGGTCAAATCAAATGCTTTTTTAAATACGGGAATTAATATGTCATTACTCGCTGCAACAAATCCCCAAAAGAAGAACACGGTTGCTAAAGGGATAAATTGCCCCCATTGGGTTTTTGATTTTTCAGAAGTCATTCGTTTTTAGATTATTATAAGTTAATAATAGAGAGTGTTTTAGAGAAAATATTTTTTAATTTGGATAAATATTAATGTTACACCAGGGATGCTTTATGTGCTGTAATTATGCCCTGATGCTTGTTTTTAGATTATTTAAGAATTGTTTTTCCCACATTAATATCTTTAACAAATTTCCCTCCCGACCATTTTACAATTAATTTAAGTGGCACATTTGAAGTAATTATCATAGATGGTTTCTCCAGTGTATTTTTTCGTTTTTTGCATTGTATGTCAATGTTTCCATTTTCACCATAAGGATAATGCTTAACCCCATATTCATCAGTTAAGTTCACATCAATTAATAATTCATTATTTGGCACATTAGGACGTATGCCAAATACGTATTCAAATAATACATTAATTGGGACTAAACCAGTCCAACCAACAAAATTTGAATGGTCATTCCCTTGCACTTTGTCTGGGGCATAGTTTTCCCAAAGAGTATCAGTCTTGTCAAATACTTCCACAACATTATTCAAGTGATTAATGGCTATCTGGTAGGCCAACGAATCGAAACCGTATTTAGTAAGACCACGTAATACCATATAATTGGTAGGAGCCCAAACGGATCCATTCCAATACCCCCCGTTGGGATCAAAATTTGCGTCATCGGCTGATAGGGTTGGTATCATGTGTTTACGTGCAAACATTGTAGTATCCTGAAGATGTTTAACAAAATCATCTATTCTATTTTCCGGAACTGCACCCGCTAATAATCCCCAATAGGATGCTATACTTTTAGTTTTACTTAACTCTCCATTTTTAAATCGGTCAAAATAATATTTATCTTTTTCATCCCACATATAATTATTTATTTGATTGGAGAGTTTGTCAGTTTGATTTTTAATCTCAATAACATCGTTCTCACGCCCCAGTACTTTGGCCATTTCGATAAGTATTTTTGCCGAATAAACTTCTTGAAATGAAGTGTCAATCCATGACAAAAATCCGTGACTCCATGCTGCGTTAAAGTTTTTGTCCATTCGGTGTTGGTTATCCATTCCACAACCCCATCCGCTTGAATAATAGGTTCCATCAGGCCAGGAACGATAGGTATGAAACCATTCATAATAAGCCAGAAGTACTGGAAAAACATTTTTCAATCTATCGGTATCATTATAATTTAAAAAATACTCCCATTCCGACCATGGCATAATATTAGGACCGGTGCTGGAAGGGTCAAAGCGTTCGAAACAATCGCTGCCGTCACTGCCTCTTATTTCACGACATATAAACCCATCACTATGTTGTTTTGCATAAAAGTTATTTAATGTATTTTGGAAATTAAATACAGACTTGGCGTATTTGCCATACATGGTCATAAAACTACAGTCCCACATAAAAATATTCCCATTAAAGGCCGGATCAATAAATGGTGAAACAAAACCACTACTTTTATTGACCTGTTTAAGATTTGAAAAAGCTATTTTCCATGTTCTCCAATAGCATTTTATCACATCAGGTCTAACACTCCAAAAAGGCTCCGGCAATCGTTCTTTTACTTCAACAAAGTCGGGAGGTGAAGAGGTGTCAATAGCCATCCCGATATAAAGATTCTGCTCAACTAAGTTGTTTTTTACATATGTATTGGCATAAGGCTGTCCAAAACCTGTAAAAGCGCAAAGATTGATGACTAAACTAAAAGCTATCAATTTAGCAGTTCTTAGATTATTAGGATTTTTTAAATTAATTTTCATCATAATATAATTTTCGTTTAAATATTGACCATAGCGGTTTGAATTTGATGCTTTTGGCTTTTACAAGGAGATTTTATTATTTTCATTCAAAACTGTGCTGACTAAAGCCATCAAAAAAAAAATGATTAATAAACTAATGTCTGAATAGCGTGTGCAGGAATTACTACCACAGTTTTCTCTGAAGCAATGATCAAATTATACGTAATCTCTTTATCAGATTGATTCATTACTACTGTAGCCATTTTTCCGTCTGTATTCAGGAATGAAGTACTTAATAAACTGCTTCTGCTCACAGCTGTACTGACTCTTTTAGCATCAGGACGAATAAATTTCGAAAAATGACCTATATAATAATACGAAGGTGTATAAATCAATTCCCCTGAATTGATATCAGCATGAATTGGCGCAAAGCAAAAATTACCCACATGATTTGGACCTCCGTTTTGATCTAAAAGGATGTTCCAATCCGTCCAGCCCACCGTTCCATTATTGAAATCATTAATAATGGAAGTTCCATATCGTTCTCCGTTTGCCCAAAATTGGTATTTCTTGGCATCAAAACTTTCAACACAACCTTCAGTGAACAATAAATTTTTAGTTGGATAAGCCTCCTTAACTTTACGGACATTCTCAAACATTGGTGCTCCACCTGTCCAAGATTCATACCAATGAAATCCCATTCCCCAGGCATATTTTGAAGCTTCCGGATCTGAAAAAATAACATTTGCCCGCTGATTCATTAAATCACGATTGTGATCCCAAACCACAATTTTTTTATCTCCCAAATCTTCTTTTTTCATCGTTGGCCCAAGGAAGTTTTTTAAAAAATCTCTTTCAGCTTCAGCGGTATAGACACAAGATTCCCAAGTTTGAACTGCCATAGGCTCATTTTGAAGGGTAAGCCCCCAAATTGGGATTCCTTCTTTTTTATACGCTTTGATAAATTTTGTGTAATAATTTGCCCAAGACTGGTAATACTCCGGTAGTAATGTTCCCCCTTTTAGCATATGTTTATTACTTTTCATAAAAGCAGGTGGACTCCATGGTGATGCATAAATTGTTAATTTTTTATCAGCAGTTTTTATGGCTTCTTTAATCATTGGAATACGATATTGTCTGTCATGGTCGATATTGAAAGTCTTCAAAGCAGCATCCCCCTCTTTGATATAAGTATAACTTTCACTGCTAAAATCAGAACTGTGAATAGTTGTTCTTAACAATGAATAACCAATTCCTTTTTCTTTATCATAGTAGGCATTAACAAGTTCTTGTTGCTTGTCTTTGCTCAATTTTGCAAAAACCTCGGCACTGGCATCGGTGATTGCGCCTCCAATACCCAAAAAGGTTTGGAAGGTTTTTTTAGGCTCAACAAAAACGGAAACTTCACTTTCTAAAGGTTGTTTAGACGCTGTGAGAACTAACTTATCTGTGAGTGTCAATCTTAATTTTGTGTTATCTGCTGTAGTATAAACACTAACTGTTTTGTCTTTTGTTGAGAAGGGCTTCGATTGTATTTTGCCTTTCTGCTGAGAATATATACTAAATGAAATTAGTAAAATCAGCACGGAAATTGTTGCTTTCATATTATATTTTTATTTTTAATGTGCCGTCACATAATATTTTGCATTTTGCCTGTGATTCATGCTACACTATTTAAAACTCATAAGGAATAAGTAAGTATTCAATATGCTATCTTTAATTATTTGATTGTTATTTTTATTTTTTTCGAAATAGTATTTGATGAATTCCCTATATAAATTAAATAATCCCCTTTTTCCAGATTCCAATCTGAAATAGATTCATCATAAAAACTCAAACTATTTACATCAATCGAAATTGAAACAGCAGCGGTTGAACCTTTTTTAACTGCGATCTTTTGGAAACCTTTCAACTCTTTTTCAGCTCTTTTAACTTTAGAATTGAGTTTTCCAATATACACTTGCACTACTTCTGAACCATCTCTTTTTCCTGTATTAGAAACATTTCCTGAAATTAAAATGGCTTCGTTTTTTACATATTCTTTCTTGTCTGTATTCAATTTAGAAAGTTCAAACGTTGTATAAGACTGTCCTTCTCCAAAAGCAAATAAGGGCTTAATTTTCTTGGTGTCAAACCATCTGTAACCAACCAAAATATCTTCTTTGTAGTATTGATTGATACTGTCTCCGGGATAGCTCAATTCTCCAAAAGAATGTGCCGCATTATCGCTTAATTTTTTAGGAAATGAAAAAGGCAGTTTTCCTGAAGGATTTACATCTCCACTAATCACATCAGCAATCGCATCACCGGCAATACTACCCAAATACCAAGTTTGCATTAAGGCTTTGATCTTGGAAATCCAAGGCATTTCAACAGCATTTCCACTTATTAATACAACTCCTGTATTTGGATTAACTTTTAAAATTTCATTTAATAATTCGTCTTGTCCAAACGGCAATTTATACTCTTTTCTATCCGATCCTTCACAATCTTGAAGATGGTTTTTATTCAGTCCGCCAAAAAACAATACAATATCTGCTTTTGAAGCTGCTTCAATAGCTTCTTGTTTTAGTTTATTTAAATCTAATTCTGAAGGAATAACCCTGTCATAGGCCGAAGGACCAGAGGCATAACCCATTGCATGAATTATAGTTGCGTTTTTATATCGGTTTTTCAGTCCATCTAACGGAGATATTTCCATTTTGGCTTTCAATTCAGATGAACCACCACCAACTGTCATTGGTTTTGTAGCATTCTCGCCAATAACTGCAATTGTTATTTTTTTTGAAGCGTCAATTGGGAAAAATGAAGCCTCATTCTTTAATAACACAATGCCTTCACCCGCAATTTTTCTGGCAACATCTATATGTTCCTGATTATTCATTCTTCCAAAAGGACGATTCGGATTCATATTGGTACGAAACATTAGTCGTAAAATTCTTCTAACTTTATCGTTTACAACTTCTTCCTTAATTTCGCCGCTTTTAAGTAATTTTAAAAAAGGATCAGCCAGATAATAGGAATCATAAGCATTTTTCGTAGATGATGTTAAACCATCTGTACCTGTTCCCATTTCTATATCTAAACCATTAAGAGCCGCTTGTTTTGTATCATGTACGCCACCCCAATCGGATATTACAACGCCGTCAAAATTCCAATCTTTCTTTAGTATAGTATTTAATAATATGTTATTATGCCCACAAAACTGACCTTTATACTGGTTATAAGATCCCATGATTGACCAGACCTTTCCTTCTTCAACTGCAGCTCTAAATGCAGGTAAATAAATTTCGTGTAAGGCTCTGTCACTTACTTCAACATTGATATGACCTCTCCATAATTCCTGATTATTGAGTGCATAATGTTTTACACAAGCTGCAACCCCATTTTGCTGTACACCTTGAATGTATGGAACTACCATTTTCGAAGCCAAAAACGGATCCTCTCCCATATATTCAAAATTTCGACCATTTAAAGGGGATCGATACATATTTACGCCTGGTCCTAATAACACTTCTTTTTTTCTGTAACGAGCTTCTTCACCAATACTTATTCCATAATCTTTAGATAAATTAGGATTAAATGTTGCTGCTAAACAAGTCAATGCAGGAAATGCAGTTATAGAATCGTTTGTCCATCCGGCATATCCCCAATTATCCCAATTAATTTCTCCGCGAACCCCATGAGGACCGTCAGACATCCATAATTCGGGAATACCAAGTCTTTCGACTCCCGGAGTACTAAATTTAGATTGCGCGTGGCACATTGCCACTTTTTCCTCTATGGTTAATGAGGAAATTATACTTTCTATTTTAGTTTCTATGGATTTTGAGTTATTACTACCTTGTGCATTAGCAGTTACCACTGTCATTGTACAATAAATTATTATTAATAATTTATTTTTTAAAATATTCCTAAACATAAATTTCAGTATTATTATTTGTTATTTAAAAAAAATAAAAAAGCCGTACTCCAAAACACTATTTTATCCTTAATTAAGATTAAAGAGTGAATGTTTAATTACACTAGCTTTTTGTGTGATATTGTTATTCTAATTAAAAAATTATTTTATAAAAATGACCCATAATCAAAAGAGAATGGGCCATTCCACCTACACAAACTTAACCAAACTATCAACCAAAGTTTTGTGTGAGCATTATCATTGTTAATTTTTGTAGCTCGTATTGGGTATAATTTATGTTTTTTAAGATGCCGGTATTAATTTAAAATACCAAGCCCTTCCAGCTTCTGTTGCTCCTACTCTGATATACATATACGTTGGTGTTAAGACCAGAATTTCATATTCTTTCTGAGAAGATCCAATTCCTATATACGTATTAACACCTGCTAACAAAATACTTACCTGAGTAGATGGGGAATTTTCAGATTTAGATGGAACAACAGGTGCTCCTGAAGATGCTGGAACGAAACTAAAACTAGATGTAGCTCCTGCATAAGAATAACATCCTTCACCACCCGATGGAATTCCAGGAAGAGTTGTCGAAGAGCCTCCTTGTGTAAATGCACCTAGTGGTGTGGCTACTTGTAAGGAATACGTTCCTGAAGCTGCGACTTTAGAAAAAGTAAAAGTAGTTGCATATAAACAATCAGCTTCACCCACTTTTTGATTTACTCCGGCAGACCACCAATTTGGATAAAACGTTTCTGCATCGAATGCCCCGGTAGCAAAATGCCCCGGTACACTTTTATCAACAATCCATGTTTTTGATGCATTGTTCGTTAATTTTGTAACAATTGTGGGATCAACAGTAAAATCACTTCTTACCGTAACTTCTTTAGTAACATTTGTAGAAGAACCTCCTTTACCGTAAGCTACCACAGTGATTCTATAAGTATTTATTCCAAGAGTTGAGTATTTTTTGGTTATGGTACCATTATTAGGTAAATTCACTAAATCTACTGCTGTACTGGCATCATAATCTATTTTATACCAAAGAGCATCATCTCCTGTTACAGAAATTTTTACGCTCCCTGAACCATCACCGTTTGGATGAGTTGCATCCTGTCCTATAACTTCTGTGTTGACAACAATGTTTGACGGAGGGGTTAAATCGCCTAACGAATACTCTTCCTTACTACAACTACTTAATGTTAGAAGCAACACAAGGAAAACTCCAAAATTGAATTTTATATTTGTTTTCATAGTTTTATTTTAATTTGTTAATCTAATATTATCCAGGTAAATAACCTCCCCAACTCCTGAAGCCGAATCATTGTAGCGCAAAACAAGTTGTGTAAATTTAGCCCCTGCAGGTATTCCTGAAATAGTGCCATAATCAAATACAATTTCTTCCCAAGCACCAGAAGTAGTGAATGGCACTTTTAGTACTGCAATCCCATTTCCAGGAGTTCCATCTACAGCCCATTCAAATTCAATATTTAATTTTTTACCAATATTTGCCGGATTTGGATTGTATGCCAAAACTTTGATTTTTTTTCCATAAGCAAAATTGACTGGGATATTCAATGGACTATAAGTACCGCTCCATGTAGCTGCTCCAATAGGTTTAGTATATTTAGCGACAGTAGCACTTGTATTTAAACCGCTAGCGTTTGGATTTGACACTTTAGAAAAAGTCACATCACCAAAAGTTCCAAAAAAGTAATCTACTGCACCGCTTTCAAAATCTATAGGCAATCCAAATAATGTTTTTGTCCATTGGGTAGTTGCGGCACCACCACTTTGAGCTATTACTTTCAAGACGAATGGCCCTCCAGTTGCGGGGTAAGTATGAGGTGGCAATTCTTGGTCTATAGCCATTGGTGTACCAACTTCATTCGCTACATCTCCATAATATACTAAAAATGATTTAGCATATAATGCTTTAGCTTTTACCCTCACTTCCCAAGATGTAGTAACATCTAAGTTTTCAGGTGCTCTATAGACAACCTTTAATGGAAATGTTTGTTCCGTTTTAGCGCCAGTAAGAGAATTGGCAATAATTTTTACCGTATAGTTCCCTTCTGGATAAGCATGGGTAGTACTTGATCCGGGAGCTACTGTAACCGGCAATCCAGAACCCTCTCCATAAAATACCTGAAACGAAGTCGCTCCCTCAGCTGTTGGAGTTATCTTTACATTTCCAGAATTATCATTACTGATATCAAATATTTTACTGAGATTCGCTGACGAATCAGCCCCCAAAAGAGCGGTATCTTTATTAATTCCTTCAACAGTACAACTTATAGTAACAGCCAGTAGCAGTACAAAGCTGAAAATAGATTTTATTTTTTTCATGGTTTTATCTTTTACTAATTATATCCAGGATTTTGTTTCAATTTAGTTCCTTGAAGCTCACTGGTTGGTATTGGCCAAATCTCATCTTTACCACTAACAAATCCTCTGTCTGCTAGTTTAGTTGCAGCATCTCCCCATCTTACTAAATCAAAGAATCGATGTCCTTCACCTGCAAGTTCCAATCTTCTTTCGTTTTTAATAGCCGCAAGTGTAACGGGAACAGATGGCAAACCAACTCTTGCTCTTACAGCATCCAATAAAGCCTGTGCTCTTGCACCGGAACCCAATGCTTCAGCTTCCATTAAATAAGTATCTGCAAGTCTAATTATATATGAATTCTGTTGGTAATTTATCTCTACCGCTCCACCACCAGTAGTTTTATCCGAATTTCTTGGCATAAATTTATTTAAGAAATAGCCTGTATCTTGGTACCCTGCAACATAATCTGCCTGACCTGCTGCTTTTATTGCTTTCATGTCAAATACTGTTGCTCCAAATCTTGGGTCTGTTTTAATGGCATCGTACAAATCTTGTGTGATAACATCAAAACTCCATCCTGGTGCCAAATCTGCGGCTGTAGAACCTGAAGTTCTTGAGTAATTTCTAACCCCTACCATAACATTCAATGTATTTCCTTCATCCATACCGGAACCCCAAAACCACCAATCAGCATTACTGGCATTTGTATGAGATACTTCTAAAAGTGACTCCGCATTAAATTTGTTTGAAAACACCCATAAATCATTGTAATTGGGCAACAATTTATTACCGTATTGATTTGCTTGTCTTGGTGTACCATTTACTTGAGCCAAAACAGCGGCAGCTTCAGCCTTCTTGCCATCATACAAATACACTTTTCCTAGCATTGCCTGAGCAGCACATTTCGTAAGACGTCCACCATCTGTTGCAACGGGAACAGTTGTTGGTAAAACAGCTATAGCTTCTAATAAATCTTTTTCTATTTGAGCATAAACTGCTTCAGGAGCAGCCTGCTCTACGTTATACATGTTAGTTGCAGTCAAAGGATCCAATAGTAATGGAACATTTTTGAAGATTCGTACCAAATTAAAATAATAGATAGCGCGTAATGCTTTTGCTTCAGCAGCAAATCTGGCTTTCAGATTATCAGACATAGCAACATTCGGTAACTTTAAAAGCAAAGTGTTAGCTCTGAAAATCCCTTGATAATGGTCAGTCCAAAAAGGTCTTAGTACATTTATTGAAGTTAGTCTGTGTTTAGAGAAAGCTTGAATTCCCTCTCCGTCTGTAGCACTACCACCACCTGCGTAATGATCATCTGAACCTGCGTTCATCACGGCAATCATATTTTCAAAACTGCCTGAATTTTTTCTGATTATATCATATACTCCAACAAGAGCGGATGTTGCCTGTGCTTCGTCAGCATAATAATTATCGGAAAGGAAAGATCCCTTTGGTGTAATATCCACAAAGTCCTCAGAACAAGACCCTAAGGAAATCATTGCTATTACAATAAATAAATATTTAAATTTTATCGTTTTCATAATTCTTGATTTAGTATTAAAATTGTAAATTAACTCCAAGCATAAAGGTTCTTGCTTGCGGATAGACTCCTTTGTCTATTCCAAATACCCCTCCACCAATTTCAGGATCATATCCAGTATATTTAGTTAAAGTAAATAGGTTCTCAGCAGTTAAATACATACGCAGTTTACTAGCTCCAATTTTGCTAATCATATCACTTGGCAATGAATATCCTAACTGAACTAATTTTAATCTCAAATAATCTCCTTTTTCAAGATAAAAGTCTGACATTTTGCCAAAGTTGCCATTGGTGTCATTATTTGTAAGTCTTGGGTAATCATTTGATGTTCCTTCTCCAGTCCATCTGCTTAATGCAATAGTTTGATAGTTGGCATCACCTACATCTAATCTACGCAATCCTTGAAAAATTTTATTCCCGGCAGCGCCTTGGGTAAAAACCATAAAGTCGAAATTTTTATAATCTAAATTCAAGGTAAAACCGAAAGTATACTTTGGAATATTGCTTCCCAAAAATTGTTTGTCTGCATCATCTATAGAACCATTACCATCTGTGTCAACCCAACGAAAATCCCCTGGGCGTGCATTTGGCTGAATTAATCCGCCTGAAGTATTTGTATAGGAATTAATTTCAGCTTGATTTTGAAAAATACCTGCTGTTTTAAATCCGTAGAATGAATTGTAGGATTGCCCTACTTGTGTTCTTGTAACCTGTCCTATTGTTGGATAACCTGCGTCTCCTGTGATATAATTCGAATCAGAAGCTATATAAACAACTTTATTTTCTAAATAAGAAACATTACCATTAACAGATAAATTCACTCCTCCTAATTTCTTTTTATATCCTAATTCAACCTCAATACCTTTATTGTCCATATTAGCAACATTTCCAGCAGGATTTGATGCAACTCCAACATAACCGGGTATATTGATATAACGTAAAATTCCAGAAGTTTTTTTCTTAAATAAATCTACCGTAAGATTAAGCGAATTGAAAAAAGTAGATTCAAAACCAATATTCGCTTGAGAAGTTTCCTCCCATCTTAAGTCAGGATTATCAAGTGTAAGGTTAGCATAACCACTGGAAATTGCCCCTTGATTTCCAAAAGAATAATTGTAGCCTCCATTAACTAAAGAAAGATATCTGAATTCACCAATATTATCATTTCCAACAACACCATAACCTCCTCTAATTTTTAAAGTATTAAGCACATCATTTTGTTTCCAAAAATCTTCTTTGGTTACTACCCATCCTAAATTGAACGAAGGAAATACTCCAAATTTATTATTGGTTCCAAAACGGCTTGAACCATCTCGACGAATAATTCCAGTGAATAAGTATTTTTCTTTATAATCATAATTAATACGTGAGAATAAAGAAGTTAATTTATGTTCTGTCAAATCGTATGTACTACTTTCTCTGTTAGATTGTGGAATATCAAAGTTGAAAGAGGCATCACGATAATTTGTAATAGGCAACCCATATATTTTAGATGTAGATCCTCCTCCTATATTATCTACATAAGAACCTTGTCCTAATAAAACAGTTAAGTTGTGATTCCCAAATTGATTGGTATAGGTTACTATGTTTTCAATATTCCATGCAAAACTTTTGTTTTGACTTTTACTGAAACTGTTTTTAGACACACTATAAGTAGCCCCTAAATAATAAACAGGTGTGAAAATTTGTGAATCCCAATAGCCTAATTTACCTCCAAGAGTTGATCTAGCTTTAATATGCTTGGTTATTGTAGCTTCTAAATAGGTATTCCCAACAAAATCATTTGACTCTCCAAATGCACCCAATCTAATTTGGGTATAGGCTAAAGGGTTAACCATTCCTTGACCAACTAAACTTGAAATTCCATAAGGATTTCCATTAGCATCTCGAATGACATTTGGATTTGAATAGGCATTTGTGGGATTCATCTCAACCAGAGGAGTAATTGGATCCAGGTTGATTGCAGAAATTAATGGACCATTGGATTCATTATTTGCATCAATACCTGATGATTTAACATGTGCAAACCCAAATGTTTGTCCAAAAGTGAAAATCTTAGATAATTTATGAGTCGAATTTAAACGAAAATTCTTTTTGTTATATTTCGAATTTTCAGAAGTAACGATTCCTTCTTGATCCTGAATTCCAAAAGAAGTATAAAAAGTGGAAACATCATTTCCTCCACTAATACTTAATTCGTGTGAATAACGTGTTGCATTATTATTAAAAATAGCTTTTTGCCAATCCGTACCAACACCTAAAGCAGCTAAATTAGGAAACACAACAGCACCTCCGGCGGCAACTGATTTTTCATTTATTAAAGCACCATACTGAGTTGCGTTTAGTAAATCCAAAGTCTTTTCCGGTGATGAAGTCCCTATAAATCCGTTGTAGTTTACAGTCATTTTTCCGGATTTCCCTTTTTTGGTGGTAACCAAAATAACCCCAGATGCAGCACGTGTTCCATAAATCGCAGCTGAAGCGGCATCTTTAAGTACTTCAATAGATTCAATATCCGATTGATTAAGAAATCCAATTCCTCCCGCATCTACAACAACACCATCAACAACCCACAACGGGTCGTTACCGGCAAAAGTAGTTACCCCTCTAACGCGAACAGTTGAATTTGAACCTGGTTGACCAGAACTGGCTGCAATGGTAACCCCCGAAACTCTACCCTGCAATGATTGTTCAATACGTCCGTTGGGTACCTTATCAAGATCTTTTGCTTTTACACTGGATATTGCTCCGGTAACAACACTCTTCTTTTGAGAACCATAACCGACAACAATAACTTCATTTAAGGATTGTGATTCAGATTTAAGTTTAACCTCAATATGAGTTCTTCCTTTTATAGACTCCTCAACTATACTATACCCTATAAAGCTAAATACTAAAGTCCCTTTTGAAGCGGCCTTTATTTGATAATTCCCATCAAAATCCGAAACAGTAGCTTTGGAAGTTCCCTTTATTAAAATGGATACTCCTGGAATGGGCAGTCCGTTTTCATCATATACTTTTCCGTCTATAGGAAGGTCTTGAGCCTGCCCGTAAATGGAGAATAGAATTGATAAAACGCAAAAAATAAACGATTTTGTTAATTTCATTTTTCTAAGTTTTTGGTTAATTAATTAGTAATTTCAAGTAAAATTAAAGGTATTTTTTTGCTATTCGGAATTTTACATCCAAACAAAACCTTATCAAAGTCAATTATAGACCAAAACAAAACCTTATCAAATAATTTTTTAAAATACTGATTTTCAATAATTTAATTAAATTTTACATTACAAAAAAAATGTTTTTAAAAAATAAAAAATTACATTCCTAAAAAATGATAAATTCAACTTTTGAAATAAATTTCCCCTCAAAAAAAGAAAGAAATTGACTGGCTACAACTCAAAAAGAAACTGTTTTTTCAAACAAATCAATTAATATTTAAAATTAAACACCCTTTTTTTCTATTATTTGTAATGCCCTTTTTGCTCAAATCAAAAACATTAGAGTCCCTGACGAAATTAAAAAAGCCCACCTGAAGTATTCAAATAATTAAAAAACAGCTATTGTACGCACACAATAATCTGAGCTTAAGTCAATTGAAGGAAGTAACAGTAAAAGTACTGGATAAAAATAGTTATTCTGGATTTCAAACAATCCCAGTCGGTAAAATTTGTTATAGGATTAAATTACAATGTATTTGCGGTATTTAAAAAGAAAAATTAGACGAATTAATGAAACAGTAATGATTGTTATATAATCATACCCACATTTTTTCGCAAAAAAGAAGTCAAAACTTTCCAATACTTAAATTGAAAAGTTTTGACTTCATGAATAGGTAATTTTAGTTCCCTCGAAAATCTATTTTACTTGTAATTTGGTCTATTATATTACAATTTTTTAAATACAATAGTCATTTTCGATTGATTAAGGGTAATTTTATAATTTCCAGCTGTTTTAATTACCCATTTATCATCTGGCCAACCAGTTGGTGAAAGTTTGAATGTTGTAACATCTGTTCCATCACCATTGATTTCTGTACCTCCTACCAAAGGCATTATAAATCTACCACCCCAGTTGCCCAGATCTAAAGGAAGTTTCATCTCACCAGGCGTAAGTGGCCCTGTATAAGTGAACTCTTCAGGATTCGTTTGACTCCATATCATTTTTATTGGAGTATCAATATTCCAGCCTACTGCTGTTGCACTTCCAAGCATATATACATTTTCATAAGGTGTATAGGCAAAAATATAAGTCAATTTAGTTCGGTTCATATACAAGGAATAGCGACCTGCTGTGACTACGTTAAAAACATTACTGGCTGTTCTCGGTTCAGTTTGGTTATAAACGAGAGTATTTGCGCCATTAGGATCGTAAGATGGTAATTCGTTACCTGACTTTTCGATGATTTTAAATGCTCCTACTGAAAAATTTCCTGTATAAGCGTATTGTGATCTTTCGATTATTTCGGTAATATTCATGCCAGTACTGTAGTTCCACCCCCCACTTATAGCATCGCCAACCAAAAATAACGGTAATGGTCCCGGACTAAAAGTTTTAGCAGAAAAAGAAGTAAATGCTAATTCTGGCTTTTGGAATTGAAGACTGTTATCTACTCGTGCTATTATTTTAACTTCGAGTTTCGCCTTAGTACCTCCCGGATAACCCCATTTTTCAATTAATAAAGCATTTAATTCTCCTACCGTATAAGATTTTGTAAAAATACCTACTGGAATTTCTTCCTTAAATACAGTGTTAGCCCCGAAATTGTTTCCTACAATATCCATAAGAAAGAAGTATGTCAAAGTAGTTCCTGCACCTCGATCATTTCCTTTTGTCCAAGTAAAGATTATTGCAGTTGCATTATCATTACCACTACTCATTTCAACATTTTCACTAGAAGGAGTTAAAGTCATTGGCTTTACAAAATTTGGTTTTTGAAGCCAATCCAAATTCTCAAGTCCTTTGTCCTCACAAGCAACTAAAACTATACTCATTATTATGAATAAGATGATATTTTTTATATTTTTCATTTTCATTTTGTTTTTGGTTATATACTACCAGAAAGGATTTTGTACTAAGTTTGGATTCTTTTCGATTTCAGTCAAGTTTATCGGAAACCAATAAAAAGATTTTCTATACACTCTCGTTTGATAGGCTGTTCTTTTATAAAAATCAGTCGCATTTTGACCAAAAAAGTTCATTCCATAAAAAGGTCTATTTAAGATAGTTTCTGCCAGTTTCCATCTTCTTAAATCATCATAACGAATGCCCTCTGTACAAAGTTCAACTCTTCGTTCCGCTCTAATTAGATCTCTTACTTTTACCTGGTTATTATCTATATGTATGTTTTGAGCGTCAGTGGCTCCTGTTGTGTAGCTTCTTACACCAGCTCTCTCTCTGATTTTATTGAGGTAAATTAAGATGTCAGGATTACCTGGATCTGATTCATTAAGTGCTTCTGCATAGTTTAGATATACCTCTCCTAATCTATATACAATTCCAGGACGTGGCGTAAAATAGTTATTAATAGGATCACGTGAAGGATCTGTCCTTTTTCTTGCTAAATAACCATTCTGTGGAGCATCATGTGTATTGTTATTATCTTTTGCACCGTTAAAAA
The DNA here is from genome assembly GCF_009909155.2 of Flavobacterium undicola. Taxonomy (GTDB): domain Bacteria; phylum Bacteroidota; class Bacteroidia; order Flavobacteriales; family Flavobacteriaceae; genus Flavobacterium; species Flavobacterium undicola. The sequence continues at coordinate 137,877 of NZ_JAAAPM020000002.1, read as the reverse complement.
ATTCAAGCTTTCTAGAATCTTTACTATACCATTGCCCGTTAAAATTAACCGCCAGATAAAATCTTGGTTCACGATTGCAATACATATTATAAGTACCAGTCAAAGTGACTTGTCCTTCATTTTTTACTTCTTTCCATTTTGTCGATCCATTTGTCCAATATCCATCTGCTGTTGAGAAACCTGTTTCTACATATCCGGAAGCAGGGTCGGTTATAGGCAACCCATTGGCTGTGAAAAACGCATCTACCAGAGATTGTGTTACACCATATCCTCCATTTCCTCCACTTCCACGAGGTGCTGTATGTCTGTCATATTCTACATAATTAGAATTTGGACGAGCAAATAGTACTTCGGTATTTCCTTTACTGGCTTCTTTTAAGAATAAATTTTGACAAGACAAAAAGGGATCAATTCCTCCAGTAGCATTATATTCTACATACAATTTATGACCAGCAGCTGTTGCGCTTTGAATTAAATCTTTACTGGCATCTGATGCTATTTTCCATTTATTGGCATCATAGGTAGTACTAAATAATGGCTTGCCTTCTTTGGTAACATGACCAATATATTCTGTATTACCATTAACAAGCGGACTTGCCGCAAAAAGCAACATTCTAGCCCTAACAGCCTTACACATAATCGATGTGGCACGGCCATATTTTCTGCCTTCTGAATAGGATGCAGGTAAAATTTTAGCTACATCTTGCAATTCTGTATCAATCCAGCTTACTATTTCATCATACGGCGTTTGCCCCACTAATAAATCTGAAAGGTTATAATTTACAGGGGCAATTTCTTTTGGTTTAAAAGGAACCGGTCCATAAGTATTTATTAATAATGAGTAATAATATGCTCTTAAGAAACGACACTCAGCAATCATATTCTGAACTTCATCTTCTGAAAATTGTTGTTCAGGAATTGCCTTAATATTTTGCATAAGAATGTTGCATTCTCTTATTTTTTGAGGAAGCACATTCCAATAGCTAGGAGACCAATTTGAATCTGTTGACCAATCACCAAGAGCAAATGGTATTATCCCCCAGCCATAATTACGCCATCGCTCTGATGGGGTCATATCATCTCCTAGAACTTCCCATCCCAATTCACGCGTAAATCCCCAAGTAGGATCAGGAATCATGGAGTAGCACCCGGCTAGCCATTGTTCTGTTTTGGTTTTACTCTGAAAAACGCCTTCCAAAGTAAGTTCAGTATCATCCTCCTTATCTAAATAATCGGAACAGGAATACGTTAACATTAATCCTAAAAAAAGGAATATTGACCTAATATATAAATTTTTCATTTTCGTAGTTTTTTTATTATAAACTTATTTCTAAACCAAAAAGAATTGATTTTGTAGATGGGTATCTCAAACCTGTTTTTGTATCCAATTCTGGATCCCAAAGTTTAAATTTTGAGAGGTAAAACAAATTATTTCCACTGGCATAAAATCTTAATCCTTGCAAATTAATCTTCTCAGCCGTAGCTTTTTTCAATGAGTAGCCTAATTCAACTGACTTCAAACGAACAAAACTCATGTCTTTTTTCCACCAAGTAGATGGAGCTGCATTATTGAAATTGGTACCATAACTTAATCTTGGCCAAAAAACATCTTGACTTGGATTTTCCGGAGTCCAACGATCTTCATAGTTCGCGTAAATATTTCCTAAAGTCCCTGTCCCGCTTCCTGGTATAAAACGTGCAGCGTCAGCTCCTCCTTGCCCTATTATTTCGTATGTTTTAGCTACTCCTTGCATAAAAAAGCTTAAATCGAATTGTTTGTATTTTGAAGTACTTCCAAAACCAAAAATAATTTGAGGATCTCTCGTACCACCTATAAAACCTTGATCCAATGAGTTTACAATTCCGTCAGCATTTTTATCCTCATATTTAATATCCCCTGGACGTACTGTTGATCCTAATTGCGGCATTGGTAAGCCTGATTTTAATGCTCCAGCACCATCAAAATCATTGACAGAATATAATCCTGTTGCTGTATAACCCCATAATGTATTATTGGGAATAGCTGTTGCAGAACGGTAGGTTCCTTTTACAGTTTCTGGCTCATCTCTTTCAATTACTTTATTTTCTACATACGTAAAATTGGCACGCCAGTTCATAAAGAAATCAGGAGTTATTTGTTTGCTTATACCCAGTGCAATTTCAATTCCTTTGTTCTTCATTTTTCCATAATTTGCATAAGGTGTAGAAAGAAATCCTGCTTGAGTTGGAACAGTAGAACGTTGGATAAAGATGTCCTTTCTGTTTTCTTTGAATAAATCTACCGTCAAATCAATCATATTCAATATCCCTAATTCTATCCCTAAATCTGTTTTTGCCACTTTTTCCCAAGTCAAATTATTTACTCCAACTTCTCCTTCCTGAATACCCACTAGGCCAGTACCTGTTCCGGTACCCCAGCTATAACCTTGTCCATTAGTGTTAATTGTTGTTAAATAGGCAAACCTTCTATTTCCGCCAATGTTATCATTTCCTACCAAACCATAAGAACCACGAAGTTTAATTTTATTAAATAGGTCTTTATAGGGTTCCATGAATTTTTCTTCGGATACAATCCAACCCAATGCTACAGATGGGAAAAAACCAAAACGTTGTCCTTTTGCAAAATTTTCTGAGCCGTTGTACCCAAAATTAAATTCACCTACATATTTTCGATCAAAACTATAAGAAGCCCGTCCCGCTAATCCTTGATGTCTAAATGGCTGAATACCTCCATTGTCATAACTACTTTGATTGTATAATAACAGACCATTTAAGTCATGTTTCCCAAAGATGCGACTGTATGTTGTGTTTGCTTCAAGATAAACACGTCTGTCTCCAAACCCTGCTTCTGTAGCATACCCAAGAAATTCTTGACCATACGATTGAATAGAGTGAATTAAATTTCCTCCAAGGTCTCTGCCTTGGGCCACATCATAGAAATCAGGTGATTTACCGCGACGTACCTTATTTGTAGAAAAGGAATCAAAGGAATATGTGAATTTTGCTTTTAACCCAGGAGTAATGGAACTAAAGTCCTGTTCCAGAGCGACTAAACTTTCTATCTTACTGTCACCTTGTCTGAAATACCCTGATTGAGTTGCAATAGCCCATGGATTTTCTCTATTTAAAACTCTAGGAATAGTTCCATCCGAATAGATGGCTGAGTGGGCAAAAGGAGTTGTTTCGAAAGCAGAATTAAATAAATAATCCGTACTAAAGTCGCCTTTCTGAAGTCGTTGTAAATAACCTCCAATATTGACTCTTAACAAAGTTGATTTGGATAAATTAATATCCACATTGGTACGAATATTAGTCCTGTTCAAACGTGTTTCAGAGTCATAACTTTGTTTAGGATCTGTCACAAGCATACCTCTTTCGCTATAATAGGAAGCGGTTAATGCATATCTCAAAATTTCTGATCCTCCGGCAACATTCAAATTAGTTCTTGACGTAGAAGCATAATCTTTGGTTATTGCATCCAACCAATTTACATCCGGATATAAATCCGGGTCATATTTACTAGCTGTTTTTGAAATGCGATCTTGTGAATAGAGTTCTGTTCCAGATAATTCATTTAATAAATTCATATAGGGTACAGCACTAATAAATTTAGGTAATTTAGTAGGTTGTTGAAATGATTTTTCAGTCCTTATTTGTATTCTTGGGGCACCAACAAAACCTCTTTTGGTATTTATTAAGATAACACCATTTGCACCTCTAACTCCATAAACAGCACTGGCTGCCGCATCTTTTAAAACAGAGAAAGACTCAATTTCTGAAGGATCAAGGTCGTTTAAATTTCTTTCGATTCCGTCTACCAGTACTAGTGGATTAGTTGATCCCGCAAAAGTAGAGATTCCACGAATCTTTATATCCGATTGATCATAACCCGGCTCTCCAGATCGCTGTACTGCAATTACTCCGGCAATTTGACCTCCCAGGTTGTTCCCTAACGTCCGAGAAGTTCCTACCTGTAACAAAGAAGGCTTTATAGTACTGATTGCACCTACAACTGAGGCTTTTTTCTGAGTTCCATAACCTACAACTACAACATCTTTTAAAGCTTCTGTTGAAGGAGAAAGTTTAACATTAATTCGATTTCTTCCGTTAATTGGTTCCTGTGCTGTATTATAACCTATAAAGCTAAATACTAAAATACCTTTTGAAGTGGCCTTTATTTGATAATTTCCATCAAAATCTGATGTAATAGATTTGGAAGTTCCTTTAATTAAAATGGATACTCCTGGAATAGGCAATCCGTTTTGATCATAGACTTTCCCGTTCACAGTGACATCCTGTGCCTGTCCGTAAACTGAGAATAGAATAGATAAAACACAAAAATTAAACAATTTTGTAAATTTCATTTTTCTTAAATTTTGGTTAGTTTTTAGTTAATTTTTAGTTAATTAATTTGATAATCTGGTGCGATATTAAAAATATTAATCTAGTATTCAGAATTAGAGCTCCAAACAAAACCTTATCAAAATTGATTTTAAACCAAAACAAAACCTTATCAAAAAAATTACAATAAATTGATTTACAATTACTTAAAATTAACTTATGTTACAAATTAGAATGTTTTTTAAAAATAAAAACTACATTTGTAAAAAAACAATAGATTTATTTTTTGAAATAAAATTTTCCTAAAACAAAAAGATGAAAATTGACTGACTACAACTCAAAAAGAAACTGTTTTTTCAAACAAATCGATTAATTTTTATAATTAAATCATGAGTCAACTAAAATTAAACACACTTTTTTTTCTGTTATTTGTAATCCCACTTTTTGGTCAAATCAAAAATATTGGAGTCCCTGACATCCGAAATTATAAAAGAACCGATTATAAAGGAGGGCCTCAAAACTGGAATATTGATCAGGATAAAAACGGGAATATTTACTTTGCCAACAATAACGGTCTATTTCAATTTGACGGTGTGTCATGGCGAAAATATATCTTACCAAATTCTCCGCTTATTAGATCAGTAAAAATTGATGATTCTGGTAAAATATTTGTTGGAGGCTCCGATGATTTTGGCTATTTCAAGCCTAATTCTAAAGGAAAACTGGAATATTTTTCTTTATCTAAAATGGTAAATACAACTAAAGTTAAATTAACTGGTTTCATTTGGAAGATACTTATTCATAAAGGGGAAGTTATTTTTCAATCTTTTGACAGGGCTTATATCTTTAAAAACAACAAAATTAGATTATTGGAAGCCCCCACTAAGTTCCAATTTTCATTCCAAGTAAATAACCACTTGTATTTTCAAGATAAGACAGCCGGGATAGTAGAATACAAAAACGGAAAACTATTCCAGCTGAAAAATACTGTCATTTTAAATAATACAGAAATCTGGGGTATCTTTCCCATGCCTGATAACAAGTTGCTCGTTGCTACTTTAAATAAGGGACTTTTTGTTTACAACAATGATAAAATGATACCATGGGATACTGAAGCAAATGTTTTCATCAAAAAGAATGGTTCACTTGGAGGCGTAACTATAAAAGATAAATTCATTGTTCTCAATTCAGTTTTAGACGGAATAATTATTTGTGATTTATACGGAAAAATTATTCAACATATTGATCGCGCCAAAGGACTCCAGAATAATACTGTCCTAACCTCTTTTATTGACAACAAGAATAATCTTTGGCTTGGTTTAGATAGTGGAATTGCATTTATAAACGAAAACTCTCCCTTTAGCTATTTTGGTTTGAGCTATAATCTAGGCACTGTTTATGCATCAGTCATTTATAAAGAAAATCTGTATGTGGCCACAAACCAAGGTGTTTTTTATCACCCTTGGAACAAAAACTTCAAAGAAAGTAGTTTTACTCTTGTAGCAGGGACAACTGGTCAAGCCTGGAATATTAAAGTAATTGAAAACCAATTATTATGCGCACACAACAATGGTGCTTTAGTAATTGAAGGAGGGAAGACGATAAAAGTACTAGATAAAAATGGTTATTTTCGATTTCAAACCATCCCTAGTCAGCCAAAATTTGTTATAGGATCAAATAATAGCAATGGGTTTGCGATATTCGAAAAGACAGCTAATGGTTTAGAATTCAGAAATCAAATTGGAGGCCTTTATAAATCTTCTATATCTTTCGAAATGGACAATAACTATTTATGGCTAAAAAATGATGGATTATTATATCAAATGGAACTGTCTTCTGATTTGAAAAAATTTAAATCGATAAAAACCATTCATCATTTGTCTGCTAATGATAAAGGATTTGGAAGCATTCAGAAAATTGAAAACAATATTTACTTTCAAACAAACAATCATTTTTACAAATATTCAAAAAGACAAGACTTGTTTTATAAAGATAAAAAAATGAGTTTGATCTTTAAAAACATTCCCAAAATTAAAACATTAACTGAGGATACCAATGGAAACCTCTGGTATGTATATAATGAATCATTAGGCGAATTATTGAAAAACAGCAAGGGTAGCTATACAAATATTGTCGCTCCATTTTCAAATTTGACGGGAAATTTAGTTACTGATTATCTTTCTGTAAATACCATCAATCCACAAAACATATTTATAGGACTTATCGACGGATTAGCACATTATGATTCCCAATTATTAAACAACACCGTAACTAAACCCACTGTTTTTATTCGAAGTTTTACCTTTCCCAGTGATACACTAATCTTTGGAAACGAGAAAAAAGTATCCGACAAATATTTAATTCCTTATGCTTCAAATCATGTAAAATTTACCTTTTCATCCCCAACTTATGAAAATCTTGAAAATGTTGAATTCTCTTATAAATTGGAAGGTTTTGATGATAAATGGAGTAATTGGTCAACAATTTCATTTAAAGAATATACTTATTTAAGAGAAGGTAATTATGAAATGAAATTAAAAGTGAGAAACAGCTATGGAATTCAGTCAAAAGAAGCATTTGTTTTATTTACAGTTTCACCACCATGGTATAGGCATTTTTTAGCTTATTTAGTTTACATTTTACTTACTGTTGTGTCAATATTTTATATGAGACAAAGAACAAAAATGAAAATAAGAAGAAATAAATATTACGAAACCATTGAGCAAAGAAAACTTTATCTGGAAAAAGAATCAAAAATCAGACAGGAACAATACGAGCTGGAAAAAGAAATTGAAAAACTAAAAAAGGACAAGCTTAAAACTAAGATTTTAGCAAAAGACAAGGAGCTCGTTAATAATTCATTGCAAGTAGTAAAGAAAAACAAAATCCTAAACGGAATCATCCATAAATTAAAAGATATTAATGCCGAATCATTTGATGAATCAACTAAATCTCAATTTACTAAATTAAACAAAAGCATTGTAAAAGAGGTTAATGCAGACAAAAGCTGGCAGGATTTAGAAAAACACATCAAGAATGTCCATTTTGATTTTTTGAAAAGATTAAAAGAAAAACACCCGACAATTTCACCTCGAGAATTAGATTTGGCTACCTATTTACTAATGAATATGTCAACAAAAGAAATTATAGAAATCATGAATATTTCGAGTGGAGGTGTAGAAGTTGCCCGTCACCGTTTAAGAAAAAAAATGGGGCTGGATACAAAAGAAAATCTTATCGGTTACTTGATGAGTATATAGCAAAAAACTTCTCAAGGCTAATTTGAAATGTTTTTTTATTTGAATTTTGTCCCATCATCAAAAGCATACTCCGGTAGCGTGTCAAGGATATTATAGCGTTTTAATGCTGCTAGACGTTCTAACTCATTATGGGGTACAGGATTTTCTTTATTATTCATGCTAAACATAACATTTTTAAAGTATTGTCAAATAACTCTAATTAAGTAATTTTAGAATTATTTTATACAACTTAAAGTGACTGAACTCCTTAAACAAAATATTGCAGCACCTATTTCACTTTCAGCTACTGAAATGGAGGAATTCTGCAATTTGTTTCAACATAAAACGATTAAGAAAAAAAGTTTTTTGTTGCGTGAAGGTTAAGTTTGAAAGCCTTGCTCCATTTTATAAGGATAAAAATAGCCACAAAAGATACCTTTGTGGCTATTAAATTAATAAAGACTTTGTTTTAAAGAAGCTCTGCCGCCAAAGTAATTTCTGCATTTAATAATTGTGAAATCGGACAGTTTTCTTTTGCATTTATGGCCGCTTCTTGAAACTGTTCTTCACTTATTCCGTCAATTTTTGCCTTTAGATCTAAATGGATTCCCGTTATTTTTCCATCTTCAAAAGTCACCTTCGCAATGGTATCAATGCTTGTAGGTACAAAACCCATATCGGTTAGCACAAAACTTAATTTCATACTAAAACATCCTGAATGTGCCGCAGCAATAAGTTCCTCTGGATTGGTTCCCACACCTTCTTCAAAACGGGTTTTAAAGGATAATTGTGCTTTGTCTAAAGTGGTACTTTGGGTAGATATTGTCCCTCTTCCTTCCATTCCTGTTCCTTGCCAATTGGCATTTGCTTGTCTTGTAAATTTCATTTTTTTTTAATTTTAATGATTATTGAATATTATTTTTCTAAAAATTTGATTAGCTCTGAGTTGAATTTTCCAAGCTCTTCAATAAACAATCCGTGTCCGCTATTTTCAAATTTTACGATATACGAATTTTTAATTCCTTTTTGCATTTGTTCCGCAAGAGCAAATTCACATATTATATCTTTTGTTCCGTGAAAAATGGCAGTTGGAATGTTTATTTTGGATAATTCAGCACGCAAATCGGTATCTCTTAATGCTATCAAACATTGTGTAGTGGCATAAGGTGAAGCTTCTAAATTTATTCCTCCTAACCAATTACCAATTCCTTTTGATAATGCTGTTTCATTGGCAGCAAATATTTTCCCAAAGTTTTCTAAAAGTTGAGGTCTATTTGTTTTGCTCAAGTCAATTAAACCGTTCACGTCTTCTTTAGAGAATCCATAAGAATAGTCATTTCGTTTAGTCCACAACGGTGCTGCTGCTCCAAACAATGCCAGTTTGCTTACGTGGGCGCTGTTATATTTAGCAACATAATGTATCACTATGGCACCCCCCATCGAGAAACCTCCTAAAGTTGCATTTTGAATATTCAATTTATCCAGTACCACTTTTATATCATTGCCAAATACATCATAATCATATTTACCATAAGGTTTGTCTGATTTACCAAAACCTCGAAGTGTAATACCCAATACTCGATATCCTTTTTCCACTAATTCCTGATATTGGTATTCATACATTGCATCGCTTAAAGGCCAGCCGTGAATTAATACAACCGTTTTACCTGTTCCCCAATCTGTAACGTGAAGACGAACATTCTTTTCTACTTCAATGAACTCTTCACGTGCTGATGAAGCTTTTTGTTGAGCAATTGCCGAAATAGATAGTGCAAATAATGCTAAAGCAGTAAACAAAATTTTTGTTTGAGTTGCCAAATTTAATTTTAATTTCATTTTTCAATTATTTTGAGTTATTTAACGGTACAAAGGTGTTATGTTTGTAGTTATAAATCAAATTAATAATTTTTATATATTATAAATAAAAAATATAATAATGACATTACAGCAATTAAAATATATCATCGCATTAGATAAAGAAAGGCACTTTGCAAGAGCAGCAGAAGCCTGTTTTGTATCACAACCAGGATTAACATTACAGCTAAAAAGTTTGGAAGAAGAGATTGGAATAAAAATATTTGACCGATCAACTGTTCCTCTAAAACCAACTTTATTAGGAGCTTCCATCATTGCAAAAGCTAAAAAAGTACTGAAAGAAGTAGATTCAATTAGAGATTTTGTAATTGATGAAAAAAACATATTGGAAGGGGAAATAAAATTGGGTATCATTTCAACACTTTCACCTTACTTAATCCCTATGTTAATTAAGGATTTAAGAGCTAAGTTGCCCAAAATAATCTTTACTATTAAAGAAGAAACTACTGTAGGTTTAATGAAAGATTTGGAAGAAGGAGCTATTGATATTGCCATAATGGCAACTCCGACCGGGAATTCTTCATTGTTAGAATTTCCTGTTTTTTATGAACCATTTGTTGCTTTTATCAATAAATCATATGGTTCAGATACTGACATTCTTTTCAAACTTTCGGAAAGTAATAAAGCCGATTTATTATTGCTTCAGGATGAATACTGCTTTAATGCACAATTGTTGGATATTTGTAACTTAAAAAGCGAGAAAAAAGCACAGGAAAAATTCTTCTACAACATCAACTCGATTGAAACTTTAAAAAATTTAGTGCGAGCCGATTTGGGTTTTGCAATTCTTCCAGAGCTATCTATAATTAATGAAGAACCGAATAACGTCTATAAATCATTCGAAGACCCAAAGCCAGTAAGAGAAATCAGTTTAGTGGTTTCAGACACATTTGCCAAAAACGTATTGCTTGAAAAAATAAGGGAAGTCATTTGGGATTGTTTACCTCAAAAATTAAAACAGACTGTCAACTATAAGAAGATAAGTTGGAATGACTCGCCCTATTTTAAAAAGGCTATACGCTCGTCGTTAAAGGATTAACACTTTGGGTAATCTTTCCTATATTTGAATTATTATAAAAATAAAGCATCAGGAATGACAGCACTTCTTAAACAAAATATTGCAGCACATACTTCTCTTTCAGAAACTGAAATGGAAGAATTCTGTAATTTGTTTGAACTAAAATCAATCCCCAAAAAAAGTTTTTTACTGCGGGAAGGTGAAGTTTGCAAATTTGAAGGTTTTGTTGTCAAAGGGCTTTTTCGGGTGTATCATATTGACAAAAATGGTTTTGAACAAGTACTCTATTTTGCTATTGAAAATTGGTGGATTACTGATATTGATAGCTTTACTACTGAAACACCATCGCAACTTTTTATAGAAGCCATTGAAGATAGTGAAGTACTTTTAATTTCTAAAAAAGATAAGGAATTTGCTTATGCCAATTTACCTAAAATAGAAAAGCTATTTCGCGTAATGACTCAAAAAACGCATGTGGCTCTTCAACGCAGAATGATTGATAATTTGAGTAAAACAGCCGAGTCTCGTTACATCGAATTTGCAGAAAAATATCCACAACTTATTCAGCGCCTTTCTAACATTCAGGTAGCTGCCTATTTGGGAATTACCAATGTATTTCTGAGTAATATTCGAAAGAAAATTGCCTCCAAAAAATAAGAATTTCCTTTTGATTTTTTAAACTAGTTTAATGTTTTGAGATAGCATATCGTTTCATCTTTGTAGTGTTAATTTAATCAATACAAAAAATGAAGAACAGTATCTCAACAGTATTTTTAACAACCTTAATTTTATTTAATATGGAAACACAAGCACAAAGTTTCAAAACAATTGAAACCAAAGATTTGAAACTTCAGGTTTATAACGCATCAGAAAACAGTTTTGGTGTAGCATCTGTAATTGTATCCGGAAAAACAGATGCGGTTTTGATTGACGCACAATTTACTTTGGCGGATGCCGAAAAAGTGGCACAGGAAATTAAAGCAAGTGGTAAAAAACTAAGTGCTATTTTTGTTTCTCACGGTGATCCTGATTTTTACTTTGGACTGGAAGTATTCAAAAAATATTTCCCTGAAGTTACCGCTTATGCTTCTCCTGCAACAGTAGAGCATATTAAGGCTACTGCTCAAAAGAAATTAGAAGTTTGGGGAGAAAGATTAGGTTCTGCAATTACATCAAACGTGATTTTACCTCAGGTTTTAAAAAGAAATAGTATTAAATTGGAAGGTCAGAAATTAGAAATCATTGGTTTGGAAGAATTCCCGAATAAAACTTTTGTTTGGATTCCTTCTATCAAAGCGGTTGTAGGCGGAATCAATATTTTTGGAACCACTTTTCATCTTTGGATGGCAGATGCACAAACTGCAAATGCCCGCAAAAGCTGGATATCCGTTTTAGACAAAATTACGGCTTTGAAACCTGAAATTGTAATTCCTGCTCACGCCAATACAAATTCGCCATTCGATATAGCTGCTATAAATCATACAAAAAGCTACATTCAATTCTACGAAGAAGCTTTGAAAACCAATAAAACATCGGAAGCTTTAATTACTGCTTTGAAAACAAAATATCCAGCACTTACCTTTGAAACTGCCTTGATGATAGGTGCAAAAGTAAATACCGGAGAAATGAAATGGTAAAATCAATCCTCTACAGCCTGGCGATACTTTTTGTGTTGTCAGGCTGTTCTTTAAATAAAAAGGCAATGACAAATCTGGATATTATAAAAAGCACTTACGAAGGAAAAACTTCGGAAGAAAACGGTAAAAATCTAGCACAATATTCGGCTGAAAATATTTCCTGGACTGAAGCCAAAGGTTTTCCATACGCAGGGACTTATATTGGATTAAAAGACATAACTAAAAATGTTTTTAGCCGATTGGGAAGCGAATGGAATGATTATAAATTTACCCCAGAAGATTATGTTGCCAATGATAGCAAAGTCGTGGCTTACGGAACATATACTGGAACTTATAAAATCACAGGCAAATCATTCACGGCCAGAGTGGCTCACATTTGGAAATTGAAAGACAGCAAAATTGTAAGTTTTGAGCAATTTGTAGATAGCCAGCCAGTAAATAACGTAATGAATTGAATTACAAATAATTAACAACTCGCCTTGCTTATTTATTAATAACTGTTAAAAGAGATACATTTATTTCCTGCTGAAGCTTTTCATCTTCTAATCATTTTCTCCTTTTAACCCGTTGGGTGTAATTTGTTTTTGATGATGATTTTTCGTCAGTTCGAGGTATAATTTTAATTCTACTTAGAACTCTAACCATTCTTAAAAATTTTCTTTCGATGGTTTATTCCCCAGTCTTTAAGCGAATAAATAATAGGTGTTAGAGTATCAGCATATTCTTCTATCCTGTAAGAAATCTTCACAGGATAATCTTCTATTACTACACGCTTAATCAATTTATGCTGCTCTAAGTCTTTTAGTTCTTTTGCCAGTACCTTTGGTGTAATACCTGGAATACTTTCTTGTATATCTGTAAAACGATCATTGCCCACTCCCACTGAAATTATAATAGGCAGTTTCCATTTTCCACTTATTACGTCCAAAGCATCTCTAACGGGTTTTATTGTATCAAGGCAATCACAATGTATTTTCTTCTGTGCCATAGTATTATAAATCCAATATTTCACTTTCCTTTGGGAAAGCACTATACAAAGGAAAGTAATATTTTTTAATTTTGCAAAGAATTCTGCTAAATCAGAAAATACTATTAATCATTTATATCTATTATATGAAAATTGGAATTATCGGCACAGGAGCTATAGGAAGTACCATTGCAAAAAAACTTGTAAACGCAGGTCACGAAGTAAAAGTTAACAATACAGACGAGCCACAAAAATTAGCAGAGAAAGCTAACGAACTGGGAGCAATCCCATCAACTATTGATGAATTGGTAAAAGATGCAGCCGTAATTATTATATCCGTTCCTACCACAGCAATCACAGAGCTGGCTAAAGGTTTGTTTAATTATTTACCTAAGAATGTCATTATTGTTGATACCAGTAATTATTATCCTTTCCGTGATGGTGAAATTGGAGATCTGAAGAATGGAAAAGTAGAAAGTGTATGGATTTCAGAGCAATTAGGAAGACCGGTCATCAAGGCATTCAATAACCTTTTGGCTCATACGCTTGCTCATGCCGGAAAAGACAAAGGGCATGAAGACCGAATTGCAATGGCTGTTTCTGGTAATGATGAGGCTTCTAAAAAAGTGGTTTCAGATTTAATTAATGATGCGGGTTTTGATGCTGTTGACGCAGGAATGCTGTCAGATTCATGGAGACATCAACCTGGCACACCTGCTTATTGTACAGAATTGAATGTAACAGAACTTAAACAAGCTCTCACAACTGGCATAAAAGAAGATGCAGCTTATCTAAGAGACTTGGCCATTACAAAATTAATGGAACGAACTTCACCTCCATCTCATGAAGATATAGTTGATTTCAATCGCTCCTTATTTCCTAAAAATCCAAAAATAGCATAAGGCAATATTTTCAAGAACACGGCAATTTTTATAGTTGCTGTGTTTTAATTTTATTGACATCAAAAATATTTTTTTTAAATAAATTAAAAAAAATGAACGTTGTTCAAAAAATATACATACATTTGCAAAAGAATATTATTTTTATGAGTACAGCAGAAAGAAAAGCACGCGAAAAAGAAGCCTTAAAATCACTCATTTTAAAAGGAGCAAAAAAGCTCTTTTTAGAAAGAGGAATTGAGCAAACAACAATTAGAAATATTGCTGATGAAATTGACTATAGCGTGGGAACCGTATATGTTTACTTTAAGGATAAAAATGCCATTCTGCATGATTTGCACTCTATTGGTTTTCAGGAGTTAGGAGGATATTTTACAGAATTATTCGCGATCAAAAATCCAATGGAACGCTTAATAAAAATGGGACTTACCTATATAAAATTTGCTATGGAAAATTCAGAGATGTATGATTTAATGTTTAATGTTAAAGCGCCAATGGAATTTATTGAAAACTCTGAAAAAGAAGGATGGAATGAAGGCGCTAATACCTTTGGAGCTTTAAAGACTACTGTGGAAGATTGTATGAATAAAGGTCATTTTGAAGGACATTTGTCAGAACCACTTTCATTTATGATTTGGAGCTTAGTGCACGGAATGTGCTGTCTTGAAATCAGACAAAGAACAAAAGGTGTGAAATTTTCTAATCCAGATACAATTCTGTTTGACGGATACAACGAATATTTAAAAATAATAAAGAAACTTTAAAATTTTTTTGGCCTAAAAAATGAACAACGTTCAATTAAAAAACAATGTATAATATGATAAGAAAAACACTCACTCTGACACTAGTCTTAATTGGATATCTGGGATATTCACAGAGTAAGCTTGACGGCTATATTGAAGTCGGGCTAAAAAATAACGAAGTAATAAAGCAACACAACTTTGATATTAACAAAAGTATGTATGCTTTAAAAGAAGCGCGCTCCCTGTTCTACCCTACCGTTTCCTTAAACGGAAGTTATACCAAGGCTGAAGGAGGAAGAACAATTGATATTCCGATTGGGGATATGCTGAATCCGGTATACAATACCCTGAATCAAATTACAAATTCAAATGCTTTTCCAACTTTAGAAAATCAGTCTGTTCTAATTAATCCGGATAATTTCTATGATGCTAAAATTCATACCACAATGCCTTTGTTGAATTTTGAAATTATCTATAACAAGAGAATTAAAAACCAGCAGACTTCATTACAAAAAATAGAACTGGAAATATATCAAAGGGAATTGGTCAAGGAAATAAAAACAGCTTACTATAAATACCTTCAATCGGTTGAAGGAATTAAAATTTATGAGGATGCTTTAGCATTGGTTAAGGAAAACCAACGAGTAAACAAATCTTTATTTAAAAATGAAAAGATAAACCGTACGGCAGTTTTACGAAGTGATAATGAGGTAATACGTATACAGGCAAATCTGGAAACGGCAAAGCAAAACAGTAATAATGCCAGGTCTTATTTTAATTTTTTGCTTAATGAAAAGCTGGATGCCGTAATTGAAGTCGATGAAAATGAAGCACCACCAATTGACGCTGTTTCAGAGAATACCCAAAACAGGGAAGAACTGCAAAAACTTACCCAGGTAAAAGAAATAAACGATAATGTAAGCAAGCTCACCCAGTCGTATTGGTTTCCAAAGGTAAACGGGTTTGCTGATTTTGGAATTCAGGATTTTGATTTTGAAGTAAACAAACAATCACGTTACTATTTTGCAGGAGTAGGTTTGGAATGGAATATTTTTTCAGGTAACAAAAATAAATTCAAACTTAAACAAACAGAAGAAGACAGTAAAAAAATCAGTTCGCAGATCGATAATGTAAAACAGCAGTTATTGCTTCAGTTTCAGGTTTCCCAAAACAATTTGAAATCAGCTTTGGAGCAATTCTACGCCGATAAAAATCAAAAAGAATCAGCCAAAAAATATAATGAAGATATAACCAAATTATACAAAGAAGGTCAGGCCATTTACATTGAACTTCTGGACGCTCAAAATCAATGGGTAAATGCCCAGCTTAATACCAATATTGCCCTTTATAATTCCTGGATCGCTTTTGCAGAATTAGAAAGAGCCAATGCAACTTTTACTTTTAATTAATCAAAATAATAATAATTATGAAAAAATCAATAATACTATGCCTTCTTGTCTTTCCTCTTTTTTATGCTTGTAAAGAAGAAAAAAAAGAACATACACCATTCGAAACTGCTGATATTATTCCAATTAAAACAGCAACGGTTCAATCTTTGGCACTTACAAATAATATAAGTGTATCTGGATTAGTAACCACAGAAAACCAAGCCAATTATGGTTTTAAAATTGGTGGTGTGGTGAGTCGAATTTATGTAGAAGAAGGCCAGTTTTTTAAAAAAGGCCAACTTTTGGCAGCATTAGATGCAACCGAAATTAATGCCGGTTTAAATCAAACGGATTTGAATGTAAAAAAATACGAACGTGATTACAACCGTGCCAACAATTTATACAAAGACAGTGTGTACACTTTAGAACAGCTTCAAAACACAAAAACTGGTCTTGACATTGCCAAAAAACAGAAAGATGCCGTTGCTTTTAATGCACGTTACGCTAAAATATACGCTGCTGCCGATGGTTTTGTAGCCAGTAAGATAGCTAACGAAGGAGAAGTCGTTGAATCCGGTTCTTCTATTCTGGCAATAAATGAAACAAATCAAAATAACAATTATTTATTAAAAATCGGTTTGACAGATAAAGAATGGGCATCAACAAAAATTGGTCAGAAAGCAGTTGTTACTCTTGATGGCTATCCAGAAGAGCACTTTGATGCTTTTGTTTTTCGAAAGTCACAATCTGCAGATGCAGCACTGGGTTCTTTTCAGGTAGAATTAAAACTGAATATGAAAAACAGTAAACCGGCAGTTGGTATGTTTGGGAAAGCAGAAATTAAAGCAGAGAATGCAGAAGATTTTATCATCATCCCTTATAATTCACTTATTGAAGCCGATGGCAATAAAGCCTTTGTATTTATAGTGGAAAACAACAAAGTAAAAAGACAAGCTGTTACCATTTTTAAATTTGAAAATAAAACGGTGTACATCAAAGAAGGCCTGCAAAAAACAGATCAAATAGTGATCTCTAACAGTGCCTATCTAAATGAAGAATCAAAGATCAAGATCATTAAATAATCAGCATTATGAAGATAACAAACTTTTCAGTTAAGAATTATCAGTTTACACTGATTCTAGCTCTTTTAGTCGCTGTAGTAGGGGTTCTTACCTTATTCACGATGCCTAGAGCAGAAGACCCAGGAACGCATCCGCCACAATATTTGATTACAGTTATTTATCCTGGTACGAGTCCAAAAGATATGGAGGAACAAGTCGTAAAACCTATCGAAAATAAAATTTACGGACTTGAAAACATTGATAAAATCTTAACTACCGTTGAAGATGGTGTTGCCGCTTTTCAGGTAAAATTCAAATATGGAGTTGATGTTGATAATAAATATCAGGAAATCTCTACCGAAATGAATGCCCTAAAAAGTGGTGAATTGCCAAAAGATATTTATATGATTAAGACGGAGAAGATTTCGTCTTCGGATGTGAAAATTCTTCAGGTAGCATTGGTTTCCGAAAATGCCTCTGATAAAAAACTCCGTGATGAAGCGGATAAACTAAAGACAAAAATAGAAAAAATCACCAATCTTAAGGATGTAAAATACGCTGGAATTCCAGAACAGGAAATACGAGTGGATTTGAATTTAGAAAAATTGGCACAATTAAAAATTCCATTGAATATAGTAATGGGAAGTTTACAAAGTGAAGCTGCTGATATTCCTGGTGGAAGTATTGATTTGGATACCAAAGTATTCAATGTAAAAACAAGTGGTAAATTCAAAAATGCTGATGATGTTGCCAATACGGTTGTTTACAATGCAAATGGAAAAATCATCTATCTGAAAGATGTAGCCGAAGTAAGTTACAAATCTGAAGTAGTAAATCATATTACAAGAATTAATGGACACCGATGCGTTTTGGTTACTGCCGGAATGAAGGACAATGTAAACATTAGTGATGTTCAGAAAGAATATTTACCATTAGTAGATGCATTCTCTAAAGACTTGCCTGCTAACATCAAACTAATAAAGAACTTTGATCAAGCCGATATGGTATCAAAGCGTTTGGGACATTTAGGTTTTGATTTTGGATTAGCCATTCTTTTGGTTGTTATCACATTAGTACCATTAGGTTCTAGAGCATCCCTTATCGTTATGATATCCATACCTTTATCATTGGCTTTAGGATTAATTGCAATGAATGCTTTAGGGTATTCCTTAAACCAATTAAGTATTGTTGGATTGGTGGTTGCTTTAGGATTGTTGGTCGATGATAGTATTGTGGTTGTCGAAAACATTGAGCGCTGGCTAAGAGAAGGCCATACAAAAATGGAAGCCGTTCTAATGGGAACAAAACAAATAGGAATTGCTGTTGTTGGATGTACGGTAACTCTGGTCATTGCCTTTTTACCGCTGGTTTTTCTTCCTGATATGGCAGGTGAATTCATCCGAAGTTTACCTATGGCGGTTATCACAAGTGTATTGGCTTCTATGATTGTAGCCTTGACATTAGTTCCATTCCTTGGGAGTAGATTTCTAAAAACACACGAACACGGTGAAGGAAACATTTTTCTTCAATATTTGCAAAAATTCCTTACCAGAAGTTACAGGGACATAATGCCTAAAGCATTAAAATTTCCTAGAACAACTATCGCTATATCTATAATGTTGAGCATTACCGCTTTTGGATTACTCAAGGTAACCGGGTTTAAATTGTTTCCAAATTCAGAAAAACCAATGTTTCTTATCAATATTAAAATGCCACTTCAAGCTAATATTTCAGAAAGTGACAGGGTTACAAAAATTGTGGAAGCAGAATTGAAAAACCACAAAGATATTGTGTATTACACTTCAAATGTGGGGAAAGGAAATCCGCAGATTTATTACAACGTGCATCCACAAGATAGAAAATCTGATTTTGCTCAAATTTTCGTTCAGTTGGAAGACGAAGCTACCCCTACTGAAAAAACGGCTTTAATCGAAAAATTACGTGATAAGTTTAAAACTATGCCTTATGCTAAGGTAGAGGTAAAAGATTTTGAACAAGGAACACCTTTGGAAGCAAATATCGTGGTGCGGTTATTTGGAGAAGACCAGGAAGTTTTGCGCAAACTGTCTTCTCAAGTAGAAACTATTTTGCGAAATCAGAAAGGTACGGTTTACATCAACAACGAGTTGAATACGTATAAAACCGATGTCAAAGTAAAAATTAATAAAGAAAAAGCAAGAACGCTTGGGGTTTTAACAAGCGAGGCAGATAAAGTAATTCGACTTGCTGTAGCAGGACTAACCGTAGGAGATTACATTGATGACCGTGGCGATGCAAGAAATGTTACAATTACACTCCCAAGAGATAAGTTTTCTAATCTCGATGCACTTAAAAATTTGTATGTAAATAATATTCAGGGAACACCAATTGCACTTAATCAAATTGCAACGATAACTTTTGAAACGGCACCTACAGCCATAAATCACTTCAACAAATCACGCTTTTCAAAAGTTTCGGCTATGTCTGCAAAAGGCTTTTATGCCAATGATTTATTGGTAGATATTATTCCGAAATTGGATAAATTAAAAATGCCAAAAGGATATTATTACAAACTATCAGGAGAAAAAGAATCAGAAGGTGATGCATTGGGAGGCAATTTCCTTTCTGTAATTATATTGAGTACGTTTTTATTCATCGCTGTTTTATTGCTACAATTTAAAACATTTAAAGGAATCATCATCGTACTATCCATCATTCCATTAGGAGTTCTTGGAGGTGTATTGTTTTTATTAGCAACAGGAAACCCAATGTCGTTGGTTTCTATTATAGGTTTCATTGGATTGTCTGGAATTCAAGTAAAAAACTCCCTTCTTCTGGTCGATTTTACGAACCAATTAAGACAAGAAGGTAAGTCTATTGATGAAGCAATTGCTATTGCTGGTGAAACCCGTTTTCTTCCAGTAGTTTTAACATCAATTACGGCAATCTGTGGTTTGATTCCTCTGGCATTAAATTCCAATCCTCAAATATCTCCGTTGGCAATTGTATTAATTGGAGGATTGATAAGCTCTACCATACTATCAAGAATTGTTACTCCAGTGATGTATAAATTGATTCCTCCAACAATTGAAGAAGTATAGGTGTTTAAATCAATAATAACTTTCCAGGAAAAAATGATATAATAATCCTGGATATAACCCGTTGGGTGTAATTATTTTCAACACATAGAAACATAGATTATGTAAGGTCGAAAGAAGTCGTTTTACTTTTTTAAAACACACATAGCGCACTATGTGAAAGAAATGTATTTCTTTTTTGCATTCTTTTTTAAAGTAAAATCTATGTTTCTATGTGTTAAATAAAAATTTCATGAATTACACCCAACGGGTTAGATATAATAAAATTTTGTAAAAATAAAAAAATAAAATTATTACTGCTTTTGTCCTTCATAGGGATTAATATTGCACATAATCAAACAAATAATTAAAATAATAATTCACTAAAAACTACAATTATGAACTTCAAAAATGTAAAAACACAATCCATAAATGTTGGAGGAACAGATTTCTATTATCGCAAACTTGGCGAAGATAAACCAGGTTTACCAATAATTTTTCTAAATCACTTAACCGCTACAATGGATGATTGTGAC
The DNA here is from genome assembly GCF_009909155.2 of Flavobacterium undicola. Lineage (GTDB taxonomy): Bacteria > Bacteroidota > Bacteroidia > Flavobacteriales > Flavobacteriaceae > Flavobacterium > Flavobacterium undicola. Next base: position 117,117 of record NZ_JAAAPM020000002.1, on the reverse strand, counting down.
CCAAAAATTATGGAAGGCTTCGCTTCCGAACATCCAATCATTGGCTTTGATAATCGAGGCATAGGTTCTACAGGAGGAGTAACTCCAAAAAACGTTGCAGAAATGGCTACAGATGCAATAGCTTTTATAAAAGCACTCGGTTATCAAAAAGTTGACCTTTTCGGGTTTTCATTAGGTGGTTTCATCTCACAGGAAATTTTACTTCGTGAGCCGCAACTTGTACGCAAAGTAATTCTTGCCGGAACTGGACCTGCTGGTGGTGCTGGTATCAGCAAAATGACACCCGTAGTTATCAAAGATGTAATCAAAGGGAATTTTACCTTCAGAAATCCAAAATTCTATTTGTTCTTCAACAGCAATGCTAATGGACACAAAGCGGCAAAAAGTTATCTTAAAAGGATAAAAGAAAGAAAAGAAAATAGAGGCGAGAAATTAAAAATGAAACACCTGACACATCAGCTCGAAGCAATAAAGGCTTATGGATTGCAAGCTCCGCAAGACTTATCAGTAATTACACAAGCTGTCTTAGTTGTAAACGGTGACAACGATAAAATGGTTCCTGCCAGTAATTCATACGAATTAAAAAATCGCATAAAAAATTCAGAGATAATTATTTACAAGGATGCAGGTCACGGTTCAATATTCCAAAACCACGAAGATTTTGTAAAAAGAGCATTAGAATTTTTAGCTAAATAAATAAAAATGGAAAATAAAAGACTTCAATTACTTAAAGCTTTTATTGGTAAACCATTTTCAGGAAGTCCGTCTCCATTTGCCAAATGGCTAAATGGGACGGTAGTTTCTGTAAACGATAAATCAATAGAATTTAAGTTTATAGTTAGAAAAGAAATGACAAACCCTGTCGGAATGCTTCACGGAGGGGTTATTTCAAGTATGATTGATGATTGCATCGGGATTAATTTTATGATACTCGGTTTAGAGAACTTCTATCCTACCATTAATTTAAATGTCGATTTTTTTAATCCTGCTTTTGAAAATGATACCGTTTTGGTTAAAACAGAATTAATCAAATTAGGAAAAACAATTATTCATTTCAATGCGATAGTAATAAATCAAAATAATAGCAGAGTTGTTGCTAAAGCAAGTTCTAATCTGGCGGTTAGTTCTATTAAAATCCCCTTTTAAAATTCCGATCAAATTTTTAATAGAAAATGTGATTACACTTATAATAGGGCTTAACTTAATCCTCTGTTTTTATTTGTATATCCTAATACCTTTAATAATTGATGCGGTTTCGTTAAAACGTTTCATTATTGCCCACTTTTGTATCATTATTACAAATAGGAATTAACGGAAATTTGTCTCAATAATTAAAACAATAAAATATAGTATAATGAAAAAGACAATTTTTATAACAGGTGCATCTCGAGGATTCGGAAAAATTTGGACAGAAGCTTTTCTTAAACGTGGCGATAATGTTGTAGCAACAGTAAGAAATACAGAATCATTAAAGGATTTGGCATCAGAATATCAGGAAAATTTATTGGTCTTACAATTAGATGTAACCGATAAAAAAGCATCCTTTGAAGCAGTTTCAAAAGCAAAAAGCCATTTTGGCGCAATTGATGTATTAATTAATAATGCAGGATACGGACATTTTGGTGCCATTGAAGAATTGGAAGAACAGGAAATCCGAACACAGTTTGAGACCAATGTACTTGGATTAATTTGGCTTACACAGGCAGTTATTCCTATTATGCGTGAACAAAAATCGGGTCATATTATTCAGCTTTCAAGTGTTTTGGGTGTTATTGCATTGCCTATTTTAGGGATTTACAGTGCTTCTAAATTTGCTGTTGAAGGTCTGACTGAATCTCTGGCTGCAGAAGTTGCAGGTTTCGGAATCAAAGTCACTCTTGTAGAACCAAATGGTTATGAAACCGATTTTGCTGCATCTTCTGCAGTACAAAGTAAACCTTTGCCACAGTATGATGCCGTAAGAACAGCACTTTTCGCAGGAAACAAAGAAGAAGATAATGGCGTGCCTGAAGCGACTTCAGAAGCCGTTTTAAAACTGGTAGATGCAGAAAATCCTCCATTAAGATTACTTTTAGGCAAAGCTGGTGTACAATGGACTAAATATGCTTATGGCGAACGTTTGAAAACCTGGGAAGAATGGCAGGACGTTTCTGAAGCGGCACATGGAAAATAAAGTTTAAATTTGCAGAATCCGATTCGTCGGGTTCTGCTTTTCTTTTAAAATTAAACAAATGAATCATTTCGATAAAATAAGTAGTTACAACCAAGCTATCGGACTTAAAGCTCCTGAGCATCCGTTGTTTTATATTGCTCGGGGCGATATGGAATGCTGCAGTGTTGGCAAGGAATCTGAATTTACGGCTGACTTTTATATCATTATTTTCAAAAAGATCGAATCTGGAAGCATACAATACGGAAAAACAAAATACGATCATAATCAGGGAAAAATGTCATTCATTAAACCGAGACAGATTACCGGATGCAAAAACATTCGTTTAGAGGAAGATTGTTTTATAATTCTTATTCACGAGGATTTTTTATCAGGAACAACTTTGCATAATGAAATCAAGAAATATGCTTATTTTGAATACGAAGTAAATGAAGCGTTACACCTTTCGCCCAGTGAAGAAGAGACGGTTTGGAATCTGGTGTATGCGATGGAAAAAGAATACCACAATAACGTTGATGATTACAGCAAGACCATTATTCTTAGTCATCTTGATACGATGCTTAAATATGCACAGCGCTTTTACAAACGACAGTTTATCAATCGCGAGGAATTATCCGGGGCAACATTTACAAAGTTTAATGATTTGCTTTCAGAGTATTTTGAAAATAGAAAAAATAATGATTTGGGACTCCCTACTGTTAGTTATTTAGCGGAAAAACTGAATATTTCTTCACGTTATTTGAGTGATATGCTAAAACAGGAAACAGGCAAAACTGCCTTGGAACTTATTCATCTCTACTTGATTTCAGAAGCAAAAAATTTATTGAAAGAGGGAAAAATGAATATTACTGAAATTTCTGTTTCTCTAGGATTTGAAAATCCTACTTATTTTTCCCGTTTGTTTAAAAAAGAGGTTGGAATCACACCGAATATATTCAGAGAGCAAAGTTTGAATTAGGTGATTTAACATTCTAAATGTGAAAAATTACTATAAGGTTAGGAATAAGGGTCAGGTTGGAAAAAGTACATCAATGATTCTCACCACCCTACAGCAATTTTTATACAATGCATTGTTTTAATGAATTGTCTTGTCCTGAAATAGATTCATACAAAAGTGTAACTATTTGGTTCAAAGCTTAAGAAAAATGCTTCTTAGACTCCTTCCTTCAAAATAGCATAAACCAGTTCTTTAGTTGGTTTTTGATCTTTTAATTTTTCTCTAACTACTTCAAAAGTAACTTTAAAGTCACAACCTGATTTATAATCACTACAACCATAGGCGGTTTTGCCTTTTATAATGGTTCCTTTTTGACATTTTGGGCAAGCTAATTCATCTGATGTTGGTGCAGATATTGTCTTCGGTGCTGTTTTCTTAGGCTCTAATTTAAGTTTGAAATTCTCATCAAAACGAAGCAAACCTTCCACTATATCATCATCAATTTTAAAGTCTTTTAAATTGACTGTAGAGCCTTTTTGGAGCAATCGCAAGTATTGGTTCTCCGATATTTTTTTGGTTCCAAAAGTAAAAGGCAATAGAAAATCGCAACCGGCTTTATAATCAGCACAACCATAGGCTGATTTCCCTTTTATTAATGTGGCTTTTTTACATTTCGGACAGGATTCAGCTTCCATTCCCGCCGCTTTCTTTTTCTCAACAGCAGCCACTTCTTTTTGAATACTTCCGGCATGCGAAATATTGGCACGGGTAGTTTCACTCCGTACTTCATATACCAAAGCATCTACCATGCGTTTCATGTTATTAATAAACGCAGCAGCAGTAAAAGTTCCTTTTTCAATATCCTTTAACTGCTTTTCCCAGGAACCCGTCAACTCAGCCGACTTTATCAATTCATTCTGAATGATATCAATAAGCTGAATTCCTGTTGGCGTAGGCAAAACTTGTTTTTTATTTCGAACAATGTATTGGCGTTTAAAAAGCGTTTCAATAATATTAGCCCTTGTAGATGGTCGTCCAATACCGTTTTCTTTCATCAATTCCCGTAAATCCTCATCATCCACCTGCTTACCTGCTGTTTCCATTGCTCTTAATAAAGAAGCCTCGGTAAACTGATTAGGCGCTTTGGTTTCTTTTTCTAAAAATGAAGGTTCGTGTGGACCTTTTTCCCCCACAACAAAACTGGGTAATATATCCGCTTCTTTTTCTTTGGCATTTGGGTCTTCAAAAACAACTCGGAATCCTTTTTTCAAGATTTCTTTTCCCGTAGTTTTGAACATTACATCGGCTGCTTTACCAATTACTGTGGTATTGGCAACCACGCAATCATCATAAAAAACAGCAATAAAACGCTTTACAATGATATCATACACCTGTTGCTGATTGTACTGTAAATTAGATTGTACACCCGTAGGGATTATTGCATGGTGATCGGTGACTTTTTTATCATTGAAAACCTTAGGCGATTTTTTTATTTTCTTTCCTAAAAGCACTTCTGTCAATGAAGCATAATTAGTCAGTTTTTGAAGAATATCCGGTACTTTAGGGTAAATATCACTTGGTAAAAAAGTAGTATCTACTCTAGGATAGGTAACTACTTTTTGTTCGTATAAAGTTTGAACTATTTTAAGTGTTTCATCAGCCGAAAACCCAAACTTGGTATTACAATACACCTGCAAACCTGTTAAATCAAATAGCTTAGGAGCAAATTCATTTCCATTCTTTTTTTCGACAGAAACAATTTCGAAATCACTTTCCTTGACTTTATCGGCTAAAATTGCTCCGTCTTCCTTTTTTAGAAAACGTCCTTCTTCATAACTAAAAAGGGTTTCTCTATATAAGGTTTGCAACTCCCAATATGGTTGCGGCTTGAAATTCTCGATTTCTTTAAAACGATCCACAACCATTGCCAATGTTGGCGTTTGAACACGTCCAATAGACAATACTTGTTTGTAACCGCCATGTTTTACAGTGTACAAACGGGTGGCATTCATACCCAATAACCAGTCGCCAATGGCTCTGGAAAAACCGGCATAATATAAATTATCGTAGTTGGCGGATGGTTTTAAGTTTTCAAAACCTTCTCTTATGGCTTCGGTAGTTAACGAAGATATCCACAGGCGTTTTACCTCTCCTTTATAATTGGCTTCATTCATAACCCAACGCTGAATCAGCTCTCCTTCCTGCCCGGCATCCCCGCAGTTTATAACCAATTCGGCTTTATCAAATAAACTTTTTATAATTCTAAATTGCTTCTGAATCCCTGCATTCTCCACTACTTTAGTTTCAAATTTTTCGGGAAGCATCGGAAGATTATTCAAATCCCAACTTTTCCAATACGGTCTGTAATCGTTGGGTTCTTTTAAGGTACATAAGTGACCAAAAGTGTAAGTTACAGCATAGCCATTACCTTCATAATACCCATCGTGTTTGGTATTCGCTCCTAAAACGGATGCAATTTCACGTGCTACACTTGGTTTTTCGGCAATACAGACCTTCATTTTTTCTTGCTAATTTGAGGGCGCAAATTAGGGATTTACAAATTGGAAATAAAGAGAAATCATCAGGAGTTATGAACCACAAACTGTTTTTACAACAAAGCCACAACAACAGCCGAAGCTTATACTAATTTTGCTTTTGTTAAGATTTTTAATTTGGAATATTTTATATCTTTGTAGTATTAAAAATTTATCTTATGGCCACAATAACATTATCTTATGATGCTCGTAACGTTATCGCAAAAAAAACTATTGCATATATACTCTCGTTGGGCGTTTTTAAAAATGCCGAAAAACCACGTTACAACGCTAAAACCGAGAAAGCAATACAAGATGCAAAAAACGGAATTGGAGTAATTAAAGTAAAAAACGTTGAAGATTTATTTGAAAAACTAAATTCTTAAATGTATAAAATTTCATTTTCAAATAAATTTAAAAAAGATTATAAACTTTGCAAAAAAAGAGGTTACGACATGTCTAAACTAGAAGCTGTAATTTCTATTTTAGAAAAAAAAGGAACTCTACCTCAAAAATACAAACCACATAAATTATCGGGTAATTATGATAATTGCTGGGAATGCCATATTAAAGGCGACTGGCTTTTAGTTTGGTTACAAAACGATAATGAACTTACTCTTTTATTTATCAATACAGGAACCCACAGCGACTTATTTTAGTCGCTTTTTTTTATACCAATTCTCTACTAAGTTTCCAGACTTCGTTACACACGCTAAATAAACAATATAAATTCAATCCTTATAGCCAAGATTTCTTCACTTGCCCTACTTTACGCAATATCAAACACAAAAGCATTTTAACCCTTTCAGAATTCAAAACTTTGAAAGGGTTAATTTTTACTCATTTAAAACTACCACCTAAACTTTAATTTAAAGAAACAGACTGAGGACCAAATTCTTCATAGAAAATATTTGATTTATCAACATTAAAACCAACTAATGATTCGTAGTGAGCTTTGATAAAAGGCGCTGGACCGCATAAATAATAGCGGGCATTTTCTAATAAAATAGCTTCTTTGCATTTTTTCAAATCGACTCTTCCTTCGATAACACCTGATTCCACATTTTGTTCTATGTCTTCATTAAACAAAAAGGTTTCTAACCAGTCTGATTCTTCTTCCATCGTATCAATTACTTCTTTGAAAGCATGAACTGATGAGTTGCGGCAACCATGAATCCAAACCGTTTTATTTTTATTTGCTTTTTGATTGGTTTCTAACATACTCAACAATGGAGTCACTCCCACTCCACCACTTATTAAAACTATGGGTGCATCAATACTTTGTAATGAAAAATTCCCCGCAGGAGCCGATACATTTACTGTGTCGTCTTCTTTCATTTGGTGTAAAGTATTCGAAACCATACCTTCTGGCTGAGTTTCCAAAGCAGTTTCTTTTTTGACAGATATCCTATAATAATTTGGATGAAATGCACTAGAAAGACTGTACTGCCTTGGTTGTAACAATCCCAATTGTTCAACAAAAACCTGCACACTTAAATATTGCCCTGCAATATAAGTTGCAATTTCTTTTCCATCCGTTGGATACAAATAAAATGATTTGATTTCATCTGATTCGCTAACGATTTCTTTGATGGTAAAATTTCTCCAACCGTTCCAGGCTCCTGTTTTTTCTGTATTTTTAAGATAGAATTCGGCTTCAATACCGATCATTATTTCTGCCAATTCATTATACGCAACAGTCCAGGCATCTACTAATTCCGGTGTGGCTACATCTCCTAAAACTTCTTGTATCGAAGCTATTAAATGCCCTCCTACAATGGCATAATCTTCGGCTTGAATATTTAAACTTACGTGTTTGTTTCCAATTCCTTTCAGAACATTAATCAATACCGAAGGATTATCAATGTGCTCTGCATAAGCCAAAATAGCTCCTGCAAGGGCATGCTTTTGTTTGCCATTAGCCTGATTTCCCATATTAAAAACAGATTTTAACTCGGGATTGTATTCAAACATTCTTTTATAAAAATAGTCAGTTAAGACTTCGCCTGATGATTGTAAAATGGGGATTGTAGCTTTGATTAATGCTTTCTGATTATTATTCATAATATTGTTTTTTAATTTACCACAAAGCTAAGTTTGAGTGCTAATTCTATTTTATGATTTGAATCATAAAGCCATAAAAAACAATAGTTATTTAAGCATTTTAAACGCTTTCCCAATTTAATTCGGAAACAACAATAAATTCCATTTCTTGAATAGGATGTTCTTGACGGAATTTCTTTCCAATGCTACTATATTGCCAGAAAGAAGAAGCGCTAATGGGATAAGGAATTTTCAAAAGCGAAATTTCTATTTTTTCATTTTCTTCCCAAAGCAATTGATAAATACCATAGACATAATTGACCACATCATAAGTGCTGAACTGGAGCTTAAAATCGGCTCTTAGATCTTCGTCATTGGCAAAACAAACGGAACCAACCTCAAATTCATCTTCGACAAATGGAGTTTCAATTATTTTTTCTATTGTTTTTAAAACTTCCACCTTCATTACTTATTAAATAAACTAGTTCTTAATTTGAAGAATTTCACCAAAAGCAACAGAGGCTTTGTGAACTAAAACTGTCCAGTCATCGGCTGCGTTATCATCGGCACCATCTGAAATGTATTTAAGACATAAAAACGGAATCTTTTCTTTCATAGCAATAGTTGCCAGAGCATAAGCTTCCATATCAACAACATCGTATTTAGTTTCGGTATGTCCCATTTCAAAACTATCTCCCGTACCACAAATTCCTTCAGGAAGACTTTCCATTGGCAAACCATATTGCAATAACGATGGCACGTCCGAAAAAGGTGTTTGATAAAGTTCGAAGCCCAAACCTCTTACATCCATATCGCGTTGTACAAACTGCGTACAACAAACAACATCTCCTTTACTGAATTGACTGCTTCCGGCAGAACCTAAATTTACAATTAAATCAGGCTTTTTTTGATGAATAGCCTTAGTCAATTCATAAGTAGCATTCACCTTCCCTATTCCGGTGAACAACTTGTTTTGAGCATGAAAAACTTCGCCTGCTTCCATTTCTAATGCAAATACAAAAAGGACATTATCTAGTGAATATTTATGGATTTGATTTATTGCTATCATCGGTATGGGTTGATTTATTGTATGCTAAAGGACTTTAAACTAAAATCCATCAAATTTTCGTCGGCAAAATTACAAATTATACCAATTGTATTTATTTTTTAATCCATGACGTTCTGGTATAATGCCGATATAGTATGAAAATAGTCCTCTTTTTTTGGAGGGATATATTGAATACATAATCGGTATTATAAAATCAGTCTAAAAATTAAGCTACAAATAAAAAGCGAACCCAATTTCTTTACAAAATTGGGCTCGCCTTTTTGAAATTTATGACAATTCCGTTTTAAGAACTAAAGCGATTATTCTTCAACGATTATTTTGAATTATTACTAGTATAAACAAAGGTATCAAAATCGGCAGCTGTTTTAGATTTTACACCATTGCCTCTGGCAAAAGTCTATATTAAGCTTTTCTTTTTTTTTCACGCTCCTGAGCATCAATTACAGCTACGGCAGTCATGTTTACAATTTCATTCACACTTGCACCCAGTTGAAGAATATGAACCGGCTCAGCCAGTCCCATCATGATAGGCCCAATTGATTCAGACTTATTCAATTCCTTCAACAATTTATAAGTGATATTAGCTGATTCTAAATTTGGAAAAACAAGTGTATTTACTTTTTTACCTGCCAATTTTGAAAAAGGAAAAGTCTTTTGCAATAATTCGGTATTTAAAGCAAAATCAGTTTGAATGTCTCCATCCACTACTAATTCCGGATTGTTTTCATGCAAAATGCTAACTGCTTTTCTAACTTTAGCAGCATTAGGATGTGTTGATGAACCAAAATTAGAATACGAAAGCATTGCAATAACAGAATCAAACCCAAAAGTGGTCGCAACATTTGCCGTCATTTGGGCAATATCTGCTAATTCTTCTGCTGTTGGGTCAATATTAATAGCAGTATCAGCTAAAAACATCGGGCCTCTTTCTGTGGTCAAAATATTAACCGTAGCCACTTTTTTCACATTAGCAGCTCTTCCAATCACTTCAAAAATAGGTTTCACCACCGTTGGATACGCTCTGGTATAACCCGAAATCATTCCGTCAGCGTCACCTTCCAGAACCATCATCGCTCCAAAATAATTACGCTCTCTCATTTTTGACTGAGAACTGTATAAGGTGGCTCCGCTTCTTTTTCTGTTGTTCCAATATTTCTCAGCATATTGTGTCCTTTTTTCCTTAGATTCAGCATCTTTAGAATCAATAATTACCACATCTGCATTAAAATCTAACTCTTTTTTAAGTTCTAAAATAGTTTCTTTATTACCTGATAAAATCGGTATAGCAATACCTTCTTCAAAAACAATTTGGGCAGCTTTTAGAACATCTAGTTGATCTGCTTCGGCAAATACAATCTTCTTAGGATTTGTTTTTGCTCTATTGTGAAGCATACGAACTACTTTATTATCATTACCTGAACGCAATAACAATTCTTCTTTATAATTATCCCAATCTTCAATTGCAATTCGGGCTACACCTGAATCCATTGCCGCTTTAGCAACAGCCGGAGGAACTGAATAAATCAATCTTGGATCAAAAGGTTTAGGGATAATGTAATCTCTACCAAAAGCCAGACGCGTTTCGCCATAGGCAATATTTACCTGCTCAGGAACAGATTCTTTTGCTAATTCGGCTAAAGCTTTAACGGCAGCCATTTTCATAGCTTCGTTAATTTTTGTAGCTCTAACATCCAGTGCACCTCTAAAAATATAGGGGAATCCCAAAACGTTATTCACCTGATTAGGATGATCTGAACGTCCTGTTGCCATGATAATATCTTTTCTGGTTTGCACCGCTAATTCATAACCAATTTCAGGATCTGGATTTGCCATTGCAAAAACAATTGGATCTTTTGCCATTGTGAGTAACATCTCAGCATTAACAACATCGGCAATAGATAATCCAATGAAAACATCGGCATCGACCATCGCTTCTTCCAGAGTATCAATCTTTCTATCTGAAGCAAATTCTAATTTCTCACCAGATAAATTTTCTCTGTCACTTCTAATTACGCCTTTACTGTCTAACATCACAATGTTTTCAGCACGGGCACCAAAAGCTTTATATAATTTAGTACAAGAAACAGCCGCAGCTCCCGCTCCACTTACTACAATACGTACTTCTTCTATTTTTTTATTGGTAATTTCCAATGCATTCAATAAGGCTGCCGCCGAAATAATTGCCGTTCCATGCTGATCATCATGCATCACCGGAATATCCAATTCTTCTTTTAATCTTCTTTCGATTTCAAATGCTTCTGGCGCTTTAATGTCTTCCAGATTGATTCCTCCAAAAGTAGGCGCCATTATTTTTACCGTTTCAATGAATTTATCCACATCTTTAGTGTCTAATTCAATGTCAATACTGTCAATATCAGCAAAAATTTTAAACAATAACGACTTTCCTTCCATTACCGGTTTAGAAGCTTCCGGACCAATATCTCCCAATCCTAAAACCGCAGTTCCGTTTGAAATTACCGCTACCAGATTTCCTTTGGCAGTATATTTATAGACATTATTGACATCTTTGGCAATTTCTAAACAAGGTTCAGCTACTCCCGGAGAATAGGCCAATCCTAAATCACGTTGTGTGGCATAAGGTTTTGTAGGTACTATTTTGATTTTTCCAGGTTGTGGTTCTGAATGGTATAATAAGGCGTCTCTTCTTAATTTTTCTTTACTCATAAATTCAATTATAAAATTTAATAAATCTTAATTCTAATTTGTCTTTTGATTGTGTAATAATTATTAACCCATATAAAAATAACTATTTAAAAAATGCCTCTCAACTTTTAAAAAATAGTTTCTTTAATTTATAACAATACCAGTTCTAATGTTGGCCCTGAATTGACTAAACGTTTTCCTTCTTCGGTATCCGTGTAGCATTAAAATCTTCATTACCAACCAATTTAACATAGATCTTCATGTGTGAAAAATATGTAAAAATGTACTAAAAAGAGGTGTTTTGTTGTGCTAAATGTAAGGAATTAAAAAACACGAAAAGGTACAAAACGCAAAAAACCCACTGAATACAGTGGGTTTCGTGGTGAACGCAGAAGGATTCGAACCTTCGACCGCCTGCTTAGAAGGCAGGTGCTCTATCCAACTGAGCTATGCGTCCATTTTTTTTTAACTTAATGGTAAAGTTTTGTCGGGGTGGCAGGATTCGAACCTGCGGCCTCCTGCTCCCAAAGCAGGCGCGATAACCGGGCTACGCTACACCCCGAAGCAAAAATATTAAGCGGAGAGACAGGGACTCGAACCCTGGCGACCGTTACCAGTCGACAGTTTAGCAAACTGCTCCATTACCGCTCTGGCACCTCTCCAAGCTCAAAGAACGTGTCTTGTTTTGCGGTTGCAAATGTAACACATCATCCCATTACTCACAACTATTTTCGGCATTATTTTTATTATTTTTTTTACTTTATTTTAAATCCACTCACAATCAAACACATAGATTCAAACAAAAATAAAACTATTTTTATAAAAATAGAATCAACTAATGAAAATCTAAATTTTATACAAAAAAGAGTAAATTTGCTACAAGTATACATTCAAACATTATTTAAGTCATGAGCAAAAGAGTTGTTATCGTTTCTGCTGTTAGAACACCTATCGGAAGTTTTATGGGAGCATTATCAGATATTCCAGCCCCTAAACTTGGCGCTATAGCAATAAAAGGAGCTTTAGATAAAATTAATCTAGATCCTACTCTGGTTGACGAAGTACTCATGGGTAATGTTATCCAAGCCGGTGTTGGACAAGCACCCGCTCGTCAAGCTGCTATTTATGCTGGATTAAACACTACAGTTCCTTGTACTACTATAAATAAAGTTTGTGCATCAGGAATGAAATCAGTAATGATGGCCGCTCAAGCTATTCAAGCAGGCGATGCCGAAATTATCGTGGCTGGCGGCATGGAAAACATGAGCTTAATTCCCCATTATACCCATTTAAGAAACGGAACTAAATTTGGCCCTACCACTCTTATTGACGGAATGCAAAAAGACGGACTAATGGATGCTTACGACAACCAAGCTATGGGAGTATATGCTGACCTCTGTGCTACCGAATACAAGATAAGTAGAGAAGAACAAGATAATTATGCTATCGAATCTTACAGACGTTCTGCTGAAGCTTGGGAATTGGGTAAATTTAATAATGAAGTTGTTCCTGTTGAAGTACCACAAAGACGTGGTGGACCAATTGTTATTGCAAAAGATGAAGAATTTACCAATATCAAATTAGACAAAATCTCCACTTTAAATCCTGTTTTTTCAAAAGACGGCACTGTAACCGCAGCGAATGCTTCTACTATAAATGATGGAGCTGCTGCTTTAGTATTAATGAGCGAAGAAAAAGCCGCCCAATTAAAACTCAAACCATTGGCTTACATTAAAGGTTATGCCGATGCTGCACAAGAACCAAAATGGTTCACTACAAGCCCTGCTAAGGCCTTACCTAAAGCCTTAGAGAAAGCAGGTATCACAATCAACGATGTCGATTTTTTCGAATTCAATGAAGCTTTTTCAGTTGTTGGCTTAGCCAATATTAAAATCCTTGGTTTAGACAGTAATAAAGTTAACATTAATGGCGGAGCTGTTGCCTTAGGTCATCCGCTAGGCTGTTCTGGCGCTCGAATTATTGTAAGCTTACTAAATGTTTTAGAACAGAATAATGCAAAAATAGGAGCTGCTGCAATATGCAACGGAGGTGGCGGCGCTTCAGCAATTGTTATTGAAAGAATCTAAAAAAATATAATTAATGTTTGGAATATGTAATCTAGCTATTATCCCACTTCGGTTTGAACCTAGTGACAAAAGTGAAATTGTTTCTCAAGTCTTATTTGGCGAACATTTTAAAATATTAGAAAAACACAAACAATGGTCTCGTATTAAATTACAATATGACGACTATGAAGGTTGGGTAGATTCTAAACAATATCAAGAAATTTCCGAATCAAATTACGAGCAATTATCAAAAGAAACCCTGATATTAAATTCCGATTTAATCGAATACATTACAGGAACTTCTAATACATTAATTCCTATTCCTCTAGGGGCTTCTTTGTCATTCTTGAACAATAACGAAATCAACACTCAGAATTATGAGTTTGAAGGCACAAAAGTAAATGGGATTAAAGACAAAAAAAATATCATCAATACCTCTTACCTATACTTAAACGCTCCTTATTTATGGGGTGGAAAAACACCTTTTGGAATTGATTGTTCCGGTTTTACACAAATGGTCTACAAACTTAACGGTTACAAACTTTTAAGAGACGCTTCGCAACAAGCAACACAAGGAGAAGCTTTAAGTTTTATTGAAGAAAGTGAACCCGGTGATTTAGCTTTTTTTGATAACGAAGAAGGTAACATCATCCATGTGGGCATTATCATGGAAAACAACTACATCATTCATGCCAGTGGCAAAGTTAGAATTGACAGGATTGATCATTTAGGTATTTTCAATGCCGAGACCAATAAACACACACACAAACTTAGAGTCATAAAAAAAATTATCTAAAAAAAAATCCTCTTTAAAATTATTTTAAAGAGGATTTTTTTTAGCACTTTTTTATTAAAGCTTATTTTTTCATTTTAGCTTTTAAAGCATTTTTCTCTTCAGTCATTTCTAATGCTCCATAAACTCCTGAAAGTGTTTTTGCAACATCCATATTCTCAGGATCTAACTCATAGGCTTTTTTCAAGTAAGGCAAAGTACTTTTAAACAATTCCTCTCTTTTCTTTTTCAAGACATCATAGCGTTTCATATCTTTATCAGAAGTACCCAATTTGTTCATTTCCTCAATCAGCACTTTCTCGTTTTGTAATTTTAAAACCGCTAAATTGATATAAGCATTTGTATAATCAGGTTTGATTTCAACCGCTCTCTTATAATATTTCTCAGCCTCTGCATTATCATTTGCATTAGCTGAAATAACACCTAAATTATAAACTAATCCGGCATCATTAGGATTTTTCGCTAACACTTCAGTAATAATCTGTTTGTATCTATCAAAATCTTTAGTTTGCAAATACAAGTTAGCCTCAGTTAACATCAATGAAGAATCATCTGGATTTGCAGTTCTAGCATCAGCAACTGCTTTTTTAGCTTCAGCAATTTGTCCTTTATCCACTAAAATTAAAGCCATGTTTTTGTAAATCTCTCCTCTTTTAGAAGGCACCTCTTCAGTTCTTGGTTTTTCATGAGTTCCTAATTTTACCGCCCTATCTCTTTCAGCAACAGAAGCAAATCCAACCTCTTGACCATTTACCTTACTTGTAGCTAAATATTCAGTTGCTTTTCCTGAATAATTCAAACGCTTCAACTCACTATACAACTCCATCGCCTTATCATAATCTTTAGCACTTACATAAGTTGAAGCTGCGTAATACAAGTTAATAGTGTCTTTTTTATCCAATTGATAAGCTTCGTATAACTTTTTAGCTCCATCTAAATTATTATTAGCTTTAGTAGCCTCAACACCACTATTGATTAATAAATTTTTAATCATGGTAATAGAAGTTGCCGCTTGCGCAGAATACTTTAATTTCCCCGATGTTTTTTCAGTAGCAATCAATTCTTTATACGCCTCTGCAGCCAAAGCCATATTAGCATCCTTATCAATTTTTTTATCAACTAAATCCATATGAGCATTTCCTTTTAAAAAGAAATACTGTGCTTTTTCTTCAGCCGAAGCATTAGCCATTACTGACTCTGCTCCTTTTAAAATTGTCAACACTTCGGCCATATCGCCCTTTTTCACTGCTTTTTCAGCAGCTTTCAATTCATTTTTCTGAGCAAAAGTAGCTACCGACAGCAATAAAGCTGATGCCAACATTACATATTTACCTTTCATAAAAACATTTTTTAATATTTATAGTTTATTTTGATTGTAGTTTATTCTTCGTCATCCTCAGAATCATCTTCATCTGTTAATTCTTCTTCATCAGAATCATCGTCATCATCGTCATCTTCTAACACCCCATCATCTTCAAGAACTTCTAAATCCGGTTTTACTCTTTCGATGGCTACAGTTTCAATAACATTACCTTCTTCATCAACGATAACTTCAGCAACATCATCTTTCATTACTTTTGTAACGGCAGCGATAGAATCTTTCCCTTTTAGATTAATCAATCGAACCCCTTGCGTAGCACGTCCCATAACACGTAAATCTTCAATAGCCATTCTGATAGTCAATCCTGATTTATTGATAATCATTAAATCATCAGCATCAGTAACAGCACTTATCGAAATTAGATTTCCTGTTTTTTCTGTGATATTAAGCGTTTTAACCCCTTTTCCACCACGATTCGTAATTCTGTAAACATCTTCACCATCTTCGTCAACTAATTTGGTACGTTTTCCGTATCCATTTTCAGTTACCACTAAAATTTGCGAATCGTTAATATCATTTTTATCTACAGTAACCATACCAATTACTTCATCGGTATCATCTTTTAATGTAATTCCACGTACTCCGGAAGCTGTTCTTCCCATTGGACGCGTCTTAGTTTCTTCAAAACGTACTAACTTACCAGACTTAACAGCCAGGATAATTTGGCTTTCACCATTAGTCAACTCAGCGCCTAATAACTCATCTCCTTCTTTAATAGTAATTGCAGCAACACCATTTACACGAGGTTTAGAATATTTCTCTAAAGACGTTTTCTTAACCTGTCCCTGCTTAGTTACCATAACCAGGTTATGCGTTTTGATGTAATCCTGATCTTTTAAATCCTGAGTACAAATAAATGCTTTTACCTTATCATCACTTTCGATATTGATCAAATTCTGAATCGCTCTACCTTTAGCAGTTTTACTTCCTTCCGGTATTTCATAAACACGCATCCAGAAACATTTTCCTTTTTGCGTAAAGAACATCATATATTGGTGATTTGTTGCCACAAACATGTGCTCTAAGAAATCCTGATCTCTTGTTCCTGCACTTTTTTGACCAACTCCACCTCTATTTTGAGTTTTGTATTCAGTAAGGTTCGTACGTTTGATATAACCCGCATGCGAAATAGTAATAACCACATTCTCATCAGCAATTAAATCTTCGATACTTACATCTCCACCAGAATATTCAATTTGAGAACGACGCTCATCTCCGTATTTCTCACGAATTTCTTCTAATTCTTCTTTAATTAAATTCGTTCTCAGGTTTACATCTGCCAATAAAGCTTTCAAATGCTCGATTAACTTCATCAATTCGTCATATTCCGCTCTTAACTTGTCTTGTTCCAAACCTGTTAACTGACGTAAACGCATCTCAACAATAGCACGAGCCTGAATATCAGACAATTTGAATCTTTCGATTAATTTCTCACGAGCTTCCTCCGTATTTTTAGAACCTCTAATCAACGTAATCACTTCATCAATATTATCCGAAGCAATAATTAAACCTTCTAAAATATGAGCTCTTTCTTCTGCTTTACGCAATTCAAACTGTGTTCTTCTAACCACTACATCATGACGGTGCTCAATAAAATAATGAATCATATCTTTCAGATTCAACATTTGTGGGCGGCCTTTTACTAATGCAATATTGTTTACACTAAAAGAAGATTGTAATGATGTGAATTTATATAAGGTATTCAAAACTACGTTTGGAGTAGCATCACGTTTCAGGATATAAACGATACGCATACCATTTCTATCCGATTCATCTCGAATATTAGCAATTCCTTCAATTTTCTTTTCGTTAACCAAATCAGCTGTACGTTTAATCATGTCAGCTTTATTGACTTGATAAGGTATCTCAGTAACAATAATAGATTCTCTTCCATCCACTTCTTCAAAACCAACTTTAGCACGCATTACAATACGTCCTCTACCCGTTTTAAATGCTTCACGAACTCCTTCATAACCATATATTATCCCTCCAGTTGGAAAATCCGGAGCTTTAATATGCGTCATTAATTCGTCTATTTCAATATCATTATTATCAAGATAAGCCAATGTACCATTAATAACTTCCGTTAAATTATGTGGTGGCATATTAGTAGCCATACCTACTGCAATACCAGTAGCTCCATTAATTAATAAGGTAGGAACTCTTGTAGGCATTACTTTTGGCTCATACAATGTATCATCAAAGTTCAATTGAAAATCAACTGTTTCTTTTTCGATATCAGCCATTATTTCTTCTGAAATCTTACGCATTCTAGCCTCAGTATAACGCATTGCTGCAGGACTATCACCATCTACAGAACCAAAGTTACCTTGACCGTCAACTAATAAATAACGCATACTCCACTCTTGTGCCATACGCACCATAGCGTCGTAAACCGAAGTATCTCCATGTGGATGGTACTTTCCTAAAACTTCCCCGACAATTCTTGCGGATTTTTTATGAGCAGATCTTGAAGTTACTCCCAAATCATACATTCCATAAAGTACTCTTCGATGTACTGGTTTCAAACCATCTCTAACATCTGGAAGTGCTCTTGATACAATTACCGACATTGAATAATCAATGTAAGCTGATTTCATTTCATCTTCTATGTTAATAGGAATTAACTTTTCTCCTTCAGACATAAGTTGTTATATTAAATAATTATATTCATTTCAAAACGTGCCAATATACGGATTTCTGAAATTTTTAAAAGCTTTTCAATACACTAATTTCAATGATTTATTAACAACTTAACATTGGCTTTTGTTTAATAAATTAAAAACAAATTCAAGCTTTTCTGCCTTTTTTTTTGTCTATTAGCTGACATAAGTACTTAGGTACGGTTTTTGTTTTTCAATTAGTAATTCACTAAATTTACACATACTAGAAATAAATATTATGGATGATAATTTTTCACCAAGAGTAAAAGACGTTATTACCTACAGTAAAGAAGAGGCTTTACGACTGGGTCATGACTTCATTGGGACAGAACACTTGATGCTTGGTATCCTTAGAGATGGTAATGGTAAAGCAATACAGATATTAAACAGTTTATCTATTGATTTAGATCATTTACGCAGAAAGGTAGAAATCCTAAGCCCTGCTATCCCAGGAATAGATAGTAATTTAGAAAAGAAAAACCTGCATTTGACTCGTCAGGCGGAGCGTGCATTAAAAACAACTTTTCTAGAAGCCAAAGTTTTTCAGAGTCCCTCAGTTAGTACGGCTCATTTGTTACTATGCATATTAAGAAACGAAAACGATCCTACAACCAAGCTACTAAATAAACTAAAAATAGATTATGACGTAGCTAAAGAACAATATTTAAATATGACACCAAGCGAAGAAGAATTCTTAGAAAATTTACCAAGAGCCACAGACTCTTACAATGACGATTTAGGACAAGATGACAGTTTAAAAGAAGGCAATTTCAATAATCCAGCCAACAAGTCTAACAAGAAATCTAAAACGCCTGTTTTAGACAACTTTGGTAGAGATTTAACTGATATGGCCGAAGAAGGAAAACTGGATCCTGTTGTAGGACGCGAGAAAGAAATTGAACGTGTTTGCCAAATCCTAAGCCGTCGTAAAAAAAACAACCCTTTATTGATTGGTGAACCGGGAGTTGGAAAATCAGCTATTGCCGAAGGCTTAGCTTTACGTATTATCCAAAAGAAAGTTTCCCGAATTTTATTCAATAAACGAGTTGTTACTTTAGATTTAGCAAGCTTAGTTGCTGGTACCAAATACCGCGGTCAGTTTGAAGAACGCATGAAAGCTGTAATGAACGAATTAGAAAAAAATGACGACATTATTCTTTTCATTGACGAAATTCACACTATCGTAGGAGCTGGTGGTGCTACAGGTTCGCTAGACGCATCTAACATGTTCAAGCCTGCTTTAGCCAGAGGTGAAATACAATGTATTGGTGCTACAACTCTTGATGAGTATAGACAATACATTGAAAAAGATGGTGCTTTAGAAAGACGTTTTCAAAAAATTATTGTAGAACCTACCTCGGTAGAAGAAACAATTACCATTTTGAACAATGTTAAAAACAAATACGAAGATCATCATAATGTTACCTACACACCGGAAGCAATTGAAGCCTGTGTAAAATTAACAAACCGATATATGTCGGAACGTTTTTTACCAGACAAAGCTATCGATGCATTAGATGAGGCAGGTTCACGTGTTCACATTACCAACATTGAAGTTCCTAAAAAAATCCTTGACCTGGAACGTCAATTAGAAGAAATTAGAGAATTAAAAAATGCGGTAGTTAAAAAACAAAAATACGAAGAAGCTGCTAAACTTCGCGATGATGAAAAACGCATTGAAAAAGATTTAGCAATTGCTCAGGAACAATGGGAAGAAGATGCTAAAAGCAACCGAATCCAAGTAACTGAGGACAACGTAGCTGATGTGGTTTCTATGATGACAGGAATCCCTGTAAATCGTATTGCGCAAACAGAAAGCAACAAACTAGCTAAACTACCACAACTTATCGAAAGTAAAGTTATTGGTCAAAGTGAAGCTGTAATTAAAATTGCCCGTTCTATTCAAAGAAATCGCGCTGGATTGAAAGATCCTAACCGTCCTATTGGTTCGTTTATTTTCTTAGGACAAACAGGAGTTGGGAAAACGCAATTAGCTAAAGTTTTAGCTAAAGAATTATTCGATTCTGAAGATGCCTTGGTACGAATTGACATGAGTGAATACATGGAGAAATTTGCCATCTCTCGTTTAATTGGTGCGCCTCCGGGATACGTAGGTTATGAAGAAGGTGGACAATTAACTGAAAAAGTAAGAAGAAAACCGTATTGCGTTGTTCTTTTAGACGAAATCGAAAAAGCACATCCGGATGTTTTCAACATGTTGTTACAAGTTTTAGACGACGGATACTTAACAGATAGTTTAGGTCGAAAAATTGATTTCAAAAACACTATTATTATCATGACTTCAAATGTTGGAGCAAGACAATTAAAAGATTTTGGTCAAGGAGTAGGTTTTGGAACTGCTGCCAAAGTAGCTCAGGCAGATGATAATTCGAAAAGTATTATTGAAAATGCTTTAAAGAAAACATTTGCACCTGAATTCTTAAATAGAATTGACGATGTAATTGTATTTAATGCTTTAGAAAAACATGATATTGATTTGATTATCGAAATCGAATTGAAAAAATTATATGCTCGAATAGCTGAATTAGGATACACTTTAAATCTTTCAGACAAAGCCAAAGCATTTATCGCTGAAAAAGGTTTCGACAAACAATTTGGCGCAAGACCTTTAAAAAGAGCGATTCAAAAATATGTTGAAGACACACTTGCCGAAGAAATTATTACTTCAAAAATTACTGCTGGCGACGAAATCTTCATGGACATAGAAGACGGCTCTCAAGAATTAAATGTGAAAATTCACAAAACCGGAGAGGCTACTAATTTATAATCCCAAGCCCTTCACAATACAACATAAACCCGTTACGTTTTCATAACTTAACGGGTTTATTCTTTTAACACAATTGGCGTTTATTTTCAGAACAAATAACTACATTTGGCGTTTTAACAAAACAGTCTAAATTTCAATAAAAAATCACAATGAATAAAGTTGTCGTAGGTAGCGAAGAGTGGTGTTCTTTCCCGGAATTAGGAATTCCAACAATAAAAGCCAGAGTAGATTCGGGAGCAAAAACCTCTGCCCTACACGCTATTAACATTGCGCCCTTTATCAAAAACGAATCGAATTGGGTTAAATTTGATATTAATCCTATCCAAAACAACTCTAAGACAATTATTCATTGCGAAGCTCCTTTAGTAGACAAAAGAATCGTAAAAAGCTCTAGCGGATTCAGAGAACAACGCTATGTTATTCAAACCAATCTGAAAATTGGCGACACAATATGGCCTATAGAAATGACTTTGACCAATAGAGACACTATGGGTTTCCGTATGCTTTTAGGTCGTGAAGCTATGAGCGGAAGAATTCTTGTTGATCCGGAGCAACGATTTTTATTGGGACAACCCACTTCAGACAGCTTAAAAGAAATTTATAAAAATTCAGAAAAAGCACCTAGTGGATTACGCATTGGTTTACTAGCCAGTAATCCTGAATTGTACAGCAACAAAAGAATCATGGAAGCAGGCGAAATGCGCGGTCATGAAATGCACTTTTTAAACATCAAAGAATGCTACATCAAACTGGATGCTAAAACCCCTGAGATCCATTATCGTGGAGGAAAAATATTAAATCAATTTGACGCCATTATCCCTAGAATTCGACCAAGTATCACCTTTTACGGCTGTGCTTTAACACGACAATTTGAAGCTCTGAAGGTGTTTTGCTTAAATTCTGCTACAGCTATAACACAATCACGAGATAAATTATATTCACTACAATTACTTCTGAATAGCGGAATTGATATTCCGACAACTGGTTTTGCTAATTCCCCTTTAGACACTGACGATTTAATAAAAATGGTTGGAGGTTCGCCTTTAATCATCAAATTACTTGAAGGAACTCAAGGAAAAGGAGTAGTATTAGCCGAAACTAAAAAAGCGGCTGAAAGTGTTATTAACGCTTTCAAAAGTTTAAATGCTAATATACTTGTACAAGAATTCATCAAAGAAGCCAATGGAAAAGACTTACGTCTGTTTGTGGTAGATGGAAAAGTAGTAGCTACTATCCAGCGTGAAGCTATGCCTGGAGAATTTAGAGCTAATATTCATCTTGGCGGAACAGCATCAGTTATAAAAGCAACTGCAGACGAAAAAAGAATCGCTATTAAGGCCGCTAAAGCCATGGATTTAAAAGTAGCTGGTGTAGACATTATTCGCTCTTCAAAAGGCCCTCTATTACTCGAAGTTAACTCTTCTCCTGGTCTTGAAGGAATCGAAACAGCAACTAACAAAGATATCGCAGGCGAAATGATCAAGGCTATCGAAAAAAATTTCAAAATAGAAACAACAAAACTCTAAGCTGAAACCACTATAAACACTATTGAAAACAGGGCTAAAACAAGCCCTAAATAGTTTAGTTTTGATAATTTTTCTTTAAAAACAACTATACCTACTATACTTCCCAGCAAGATAACTCCTATATTCATTCCCGCAAATACAGTGGATGGATTTGTCGAGAAAGCTTGATGTGCTTTCAAATAAAACAAAATATTTCCGAAGTTAAAACAGCCCACCAGGAAACCAAAAAGTAAATTATTAAGTTCGAAAGGTTTCTTTTTCACTATCATTTCGTACAACACCGCACAAATCATACAAAAGAAAGCAATACTAAAAATCAAAAATAAAGAAGTCGTATAAGGAATTGCAGTAAAAGCAGCTACTTTTTTGAACAAAATATCAATAATACCAAAACCCAAAAACACTAAAACAGGATATTTCAAATCCTTTTTTGTGTTATCAGCTGTTTTATTCAAAACACAAAACAAAGCCAGAAAACCAATTGTAATTCCGATTAATTTAGCAATCGAAAACACCTCTTTAAAAAGCAACCAAGCTGCCACAATAGACACAAACAACGATAATCGTTGAGCTGCATCGGTTTTTACAATTCCGATATTTTTGATAGAAGCAATTAAAAACAGAAAAACAACCGGCAACAAAATCCCTAAACTTATAAAGAGCAGAAATGGAGCTTCTGCAGTGATTGTTTGCACATCTGGAGAGAAAGTAAAATAACATAGTAGTAAAGCAAAAAAGTAATTAAACAAAACGATTTGCTTTGCATTGGTAGACCATTTACGAGCTATTTTAAAAATCACTCCTACCGAAACACTACATATAATACTCAATAACAAATACAACATAAAACTAACTTTAAAGGCACAAAACACAAAAGCCATCCGACGCGTCGGATGGCTTTTGTGTTTTATAAAATATTTTTACAAGAAAAGACTTAATGCATAGTAACAAATGGCTGCTAAAAGTGCCGAAATTGGTATGGTTAAAACCCAAGCCCAAATCAAACTAACCGTCACTCCCCATCGTACTGCAGAAACTCTTTTTGTTAATCCAACTCCAATAATAGAACCGGTAATTGTATGAGTTGTAGATACTGGAATTTTTAAATGTTCCGTAAAATACAAGGTCAAAGCCCCAGCTGTTTCAGCTGCAACTCCTTCAAAAGAAGTTACTTTGGTAATTTTAGACCCCATTGTTTTTACAATTTTCCAACCACCACTTAAAGTACCCGCTGCAATAGCAGTATAACAAGCAAGCGGAATCCATCCTGGCATTACTCCTTTTACCCCTAAATCCTCATTAGGCAAAACAACATCTAACCAAGAATCCATGTGAACACCCGGATTTGTATTGATATATACTGCTACAGCCGCAGCAATAATACCCATAACCTTTTGTGAATCATTTCCACCGTGTCCTAAACTAAAAGCCGCAGATGATAACAATTGCATTTTCTTTAATGCCCCCTCAGCCTGATGAAGATTCAAACTACTGAATATCAAACAAAACAAACTAACGGTCAATATAATAAAGGCAACTAAAAACCATTTAATGTTGTGTGAATCAAAAATTACACTCCAAAAATGAGATTCAAAACGAGGTTTTTCAATAGCATCAAATGAAACCATCTGAGCACTAACAAACCAAATAGTTGCAATCATTAAAGCTACTGTAAATATTTTAGGACCAATAACTTTGCGTGAAGCATTTAACAACCAAATCGATATTAAATAAGAAGCAAACACTCCTAACAAAGGTGCCAAAACAATAAAAGCAATAATGATAATAACCCCTGAAGGCATCCCACCGTCTTTTCCTGCCTTGTACCAACTTACAATTTCGTACCAGTAATGTGTAGCGCCATCTTCGCCTATATAAGCTGAAAAACCATGTACTGCTATAGCATGAGCAACTGCTGCTCCTGCAAAACCTCCAATTAAAGTATGGGAAGAACTCGAAGGAATTCCTAACCACCAGGTCAATAAATTCCAACAAATGGCAGCAATAACACCAGCCAGAATCACAACCAGATTAATCTCCATGGTGTGAGCTGTTTTTGCTACTGTATCAGCTACTCCAAAACCAAAAACCCAATAGGCTAAAAAATTAAAAAAAGCAGCCCAAACAACTGCCTGAAAAGGAGTCAATACTTTTGTAGCAACTACTGTTGCAATAGCATTAGCAGCATCATGAAAACCATTTATGTAATCAAAAATAAGTGCTAAAACTATAATTGTGATAAGTAAAGTCATACGTTAATTACTTCAAAAAATAAATTAAATTAAGAATGTTTAACCGAAATAGATTCTAAAACGCTCGCTACACTCTTACATTTGTCTGTAGCCGATTCCAGAATAGATAATACTTCTTTGTATTTAATGATGTTCTTAGCGTCTGTTTCGTTTTCGAAAATTTCAAAAACCGCTTTGTTATAAACATTATCAGATTTGTTTTCTAACTTAGAAATTTTAGCACAAGCCGCTTTAATTTTATGTGCATTTTTAAAATCTCTCAATTCTTTTACCGCAACATCGATATTTTGACAAGCTTCAAGATTAATTTCTGTCAATTTTCGAATTGATTTAGTAATCTTATCCACCTGGTACAAACGCATAATACTTGAAGCACCGTGCAAACGATCGGCAACATTATCAATAGAAGTAACCAAAGAGTGGATGTCTTCTCTATCAAACGGAGTAATAAAGTTTCTACTCAATTCTAAGTTCGTCTGACGTGTAATGTCTTCTCCCCTTTGCTCTAATTCATCAATTTTATGAAAAAGAACTTCTCTCTCTTTCAAAGGTAGGTTTACAGCTTCGTGTAAATTAGAAGCCAACTCAATCAAATTACTAGAAGCTTCTTCAAAAAGTGGAAAGAATTTTTTATCCTTTGGTACTAAAAATTGGAAAATACTGTTTATTGACATTTTTTACTTTATTTTTTAGATAGCAAAAATACTTTTTTTTATTTCATGTTAAAGTTATTTTAAAAATTAATACTCCTAAATCGTGAAACTTTATTGTCTCGTCAGTTCGAATCTACCGATTTTGATTAAGTAATATCAATAACTTTTTTTTCAAAAAAGCTTCTCGATACAATTTTAAATGATAATGCGAACAGCTTTTTCTGAAAATTTGTATCGAGAACCGTTTTTAAGAATTTCATTAACAGCTTAACTTAACAGCATCAAACCAAGCCATGGACTTCTTTTCAAACTTCAAGCAATTAAATCCAAAGTTCTAAAACACATTCTACATCAATTATTTTCACAAAAAACAGGCTATTTCAGAAAATTTAAAGCCGAATAGCTATAATTAAAGACTGTAAAAACATATATTTGCTCTTTTTTTAAAATTATTCACAAAAACCCAATAAAGGTTTTTGCTTTTTATAAAAAACTGTATTTTTGGGAACTATTATGACAAACAGCAGAACTACATATCACTCTTCGATAAAAACTCAAATTTGGGTTTCAATTTCTGTTACAACTACTACTACCCCTTAGGGGTATTCATCATTACATATAATCCTGATTGATACATACTTTTTTTATTAGAAGAAAGGTGTTGGGTGTATATAAAGTATTGCATTTTTAAAATAAAACAAACAAAATGAAAGTATTAAAATTTGGCGGAACTTCGGTAGCCAATGCAAAAAATATAAAACTAGTTTTAGATATCGTTCTCAACAAAGCTAAAAAAGACAAACTAATTGTTATTGTTTCTGCCCTTAGCAAAGTAACCGATTTATTGCAATTAGCAGCTTCAAAAGCAGCTTCTAATGATGAAAGTTACAAAGACATCGTTGCCGAAATTGAGAAAAAACACTTAGACGCTTTAAAAGAATTAATTCCTGTAAGCGAACAAAGCAGCTTATTAAGCCACATTAAAAGAATCATCAATCATCTTGAAACTATTTTAGATGGCTGTTTCCTTCTTGGCGAATTATCTGCGAGAACATCTGATACTATTTTAAGTTTTGGCGAATTACTTTCATCTTACATCATTGCCGAATCTTTAAAGCAAAATTTAAAAAACAGCAGCTACAAAGACAGCCGTGAGTTGATTAAAACCAACAACAATTACGGAAAAGCTGCCGTAAACTTCGAAGTAACTAACTTGCTGACTACTGCATTTTTTAGTGCGAATGACTCTCAGGTAGTGGTTATGCCTGGTTTTATAGCTTCTTCTTTAGACGAAATCAATACTACTCTAGGTCGCGGCGGATCAGATTACACTGCAGCTATTATTGCCGGAGCATTAAACGCCAGCGAATTGGAAATTTGGACTGACGTAAACGGAATGTTTACTGCTAATCCTAAAATTGTAAAACAAGCCCAACCTATTGCAACTATCTCGTATCAGGAAGCAATGGAGTTGTCACATTTTGGTGCCAAAGTTTTATATCCACCAACAATTCAACCGGTTTTAAGAAAGAATATTCCAATTCATATCAAAAACACTTTCGAACCGGAAGCTGAAGGAACTTACATTTCTGATGTTTCTACTTCGAATGGAAATCCGGTAAGAGGAATTAGTCATATTGACAACATTACTTTGATTACACTGGAAGGTCCTGGAATGATCGGAGTTTCCGGTTCTTCAAAAAGACTTTTCGAAGTGTTGTCGAATGAAAGTATCAATGTAATTTTCATCACTCAGGCTTCTTCTGAGCACTCAATTTGTATTGGAATCTTGAATTCTGATGCCGAAGTTGCCGAAAATGCTATCAACAAAGCATTTGAAATCGAAATTGCTCAAAACAAAATCGATCCATGCATTGTGGAGAAAAACTTATGCATCATTGCATTAGTGGGCGAAAACATGAAAAACCACCAGGGACTAAGCGGAAGAATGTTTAGTACTTTGGGTAAAAATAACGTAAACATCAGAGCGATTGCTCAAGGTGCTTCAGAGAGAAATATCTCGGCAGTAATTAACGAAAGAGACGTTAAGAAAGCCTTGAATACTTTGCACGAAAACTTCTTTGAGGAAAACACCAAACAGCTGAATTTATTCGTGATGGGTGTTGGAAATGTAGGTGAGAAATTCATTGAGCAAATCCACCAACAAAAGAAATTCCTAAAAGAAAATCTAAAAATAAACGTACGCGTTACGGCTTTGTCAAATTCAAGAAAAATGTATTTTGACGAAGACGGAATCGATTTAGACTCTTGGCAAGCGGCTCTTGAAAACGGAGAAGCGGCTAACAGAGAATTGTTTATTGAAAAAGTTACAACATTAAACTTACGTAACTCTATTTTTGTAGATATCACGGCTAATGCCGATGTGGCTGCTACTTACGAACACTTCTTAAAACAAAGTGTGGGTGTGGTAACTTGTAACAAAATTGCCTGTGCTTCGGCTTATGACAATTACAAAAACCTGAAAAAATTATCAAGACAATACAACGCACCTTTCTTGTTTGAAACCAATGTTGGTGCGGGATTACCAATTATTGACACAGTT
This sequence comes from Flavobacterium undicola, assembly GCF_009909155.2. GTDB lineage: Bacteria > Bacteroidota > Bacteroidia > Flavobacteriales > Flavobacteriaceae > Flavobacterium > Flavobacterium undicola. The sequence goes on along the minus strand of NZ_JAAAPM020000002.1, from coordinate 89,015 downwards.
AAAAACCTAATCGCATCTGGTGATAAAGTGCATAAAATCCAGGCGGTTTTATCAGGAAGTTTGAACTTTATCTTTAACAATTTCGACAAAAATAATTCATTCCACGATGTGGTTAAAGAAGCAGGAGTTCAAGGATTTACTGAGCCTGATCCAAAAATTGACTTAAGCGGAATTGACGTTGCCAGAAAAATCCTGATTCTAATTCGCGAAAGCGGTTACAAAATGGAAATTGAAGATATTGAAAACCAGGCTTTCTTACCAAAAGAATGTATGGATACAGCTAATAACGAGGAGTTTTTCAAATCGTTAATTACGTACAACAGCCATTTCGAAGGTATTTTGGCGGAAGCCATACAAAAAGACAGTAGATTGAAATTTGTGGCTCAATTTGAAAATGGAAAAGCGAGCGTAGGTTTGCAATTCATTCCAAAAGACCACCCTTTCTACAACTTAGAAGGAAAAGACAATATTGTTTTATTCTTCACTGACCGTTATGTAGACCAACCTTTATTGATAAAAGGTGCTGGCGCCGGAGCAGCGGTTACGGCTTCGGGAATTTTTGCCGATGTAATTAGAATTGGAAATGTTTAGAATAAGTCACTAAGATACTAAGTTGCTAAGGCTCTAAGAATAAAATCTTAGCGACTCAGGAACTTAAAAGCTTTTAAAAACAAGTTGCTAAGCAACTAAGGTACTAAGTCTTTAAACTTAGAATCTCAGAAACTTAGTCCCTCAGAAACTCATAAAAAATGAATGAAGTAAAAGTATTTTGCCCTGCAACTATTGCCAACCTTTCCTGTGGATTTGACGTTCTGGGATTGTGTTTAGACAATGTAGGAGACGAAATGATTGTTCGAAAAACGGCTGAAAAAGGCATTCGCATCACCAAAATTGAGGGTGCTAATTTACCATTGGAAACCGAAAAAAACGTTGCGGGAGTCGCTTTATTAGCCATGCTGGAAGAAGTAGATGCCGATTTTGGTTTCGAAATCGAAATTTACAAACACATCAAAGCCGGAAGCGGTATTGGTAGTTCGGCTGCCAGTTCGGCGGGAGCAGTTTTTGCTGCCAATGAATTATTAGGCAATCCATTTACCAGAAAAGAGTTAGTGAAATTTGCAATGCAAGGCGAAAAATTAGCTTCCGGAAATGCACATGCTGACAACGTTGCCCCTGCCCTTTTAGGTGGATTTACGTTGGTTAGAAGTTCAAATCCTTTGGATATCATCAAAATTGATAGTCCTGACGAATTGTTTGCAACCGTAATTCACCCACAAATTGAACTAAAAACATCTGATGCACGTTCGGTATTAAAACAAACAGTTTCTCTAAAAAGCGCGATTACGCAATGGGGAAATGTAGGTGGATTAATCGCTGGATTGTACACTCAGGACTACGATTTAATCGGACGTTCGTTGCATGACGAAATAGTAGAACCGTTGCGAAGCGTATTGATTCCCGGTTTTGATTTAATCAAACAATCGGCTTTAGAAAATGGAGCTTTAGGTTCAGGAATTTCAGGTTCCGGTCCTTCTATTTTTGCATTAAGCAGAGGAAAAGCAACCGCAGATAAAATTGCCCAAGGCATGAGTGCCGTTTACGATACGATGAATTTACCTTATGAAATTCATGTGTGTAAAGTGAATGATACGGGAATGAGAGTTATTTAAAAATCCTCCCCACCCCTCCAAAGGAGGGGCTTCTTAACGATGCAAAATTATTAAAATTAATATTCCCGGTTCTACCTCCCTCCCCTTTGGGGAGGGCTGGGGTGGGGATTCTAAAGTATAGCATAAATGAAATATTACAGTTTAAACCATAACGCACCAAAAGTTTCTTTTCAAGAAGCCGTAATTCAAGGATTAGCAGCCGATAAAGGATTGTATTTTCCGGAAAGCATCACTGCCCTTCCTCAATCTTTTTTTGACAATATTGAAAACTTAAGTCATGAGGAAATTGCTTTTGAAGCGATTCAGCAATTTGTTGGTGACGAAATTCCAACAGAAACCCTAAAACAAATCATTTCAGAGACTTTATGCTTTGATTTTCCTGTGGTTCCTGTAGAAAACGGAATCTATTCTCTGGAATTATTCCACGGTCCTACTATGGCGTTTAAGGACGTTGGAGCGCGTTTCATGTCACGTTGTCTGGGTTATTTTAACAAAGACAAAAAAGACAATACCAATACTGTTTTAGTGGCTACTTCCGGAGATACAGGAGGTGCTGTTGCCAGCGGTTTTCTTGGGGTTCAAGGAGTTGAAGTAATCATTCTTTATCCTTCCGGAAAAGTAAGCGACATTCAGGAAAGACAATTAACTACGTTGGGACAAAACATCAAAGCGCTTGAAGTGGATGGTGTTTTTGACGATTGCCAGGACATGGTTAAAAAAGCTTTTTTGGACGAAAGCTTGAAACACAAAAACCTAACTTCGGCTAACTCGATTAATATTGCTCGTTGGTTGCCACAAATGTTTTATTTCTTCTTTGCTTACAAAGCATTGAAGTCACAAAACAAACCTTTAGTATTTTCTTGCCCAAGTGGGAATTTCGGAAATATTTGCGCGGGTATTATCGCTAAGAAAATGGGATTAAACATCGAACATTTTGTAGCTGCTACCAATGTAAATGATACGGTTCCAAGATTCTTAGTAAACGGAATTTACGATCCAAAACCATCTATTGCAACGATTTCGAATGCAATGGACGTAGGAAATCCAAGTAACTTTATCCGTATTCAGGAAATGTATGGAAACGATTTAGCGCAGTTTAAAAAAGATTTTTCTTCTTATACATATACTGACGAAGAAACTCTAGTAGCGCTAAAAAACATATACAATACCGATGGTTACATTGCTGAGCCACACGGAGCCGTAGGTTATTTAGGTTTGAAAAAAGAATTGCAAAACTACCCGAACGCTATTGGTGTTTTCTTAGAAACTGCTCATCCAATCAAGTTTTTAGATGTAGTAGAACCGGCTTTAGGAGTAACATTACCTATTCCAACTCAAATTGAAAGTGTACTGAACAAAGAAAAAGTAAGTACTAAAATTAAAACTTATGATGAATTGAAAGCCTTTTTAGGATAAACTTTCAAAACAAAATAATACAAACGGCTATGGAGTGATCTTTAGCCGTTTTTTTTGTAGCTTTTTTCTAGTCTAAAGTTCTCAATAAAGTTATTTTTCTAAAATTGAAATTGATTTTTGACATTGCTATTGACATTTTAAATGTCAAATACTAAACAATTTTTCACATGTTTGCTTTCCTTTAGTCTTGACTCTTTATCGGTTTGCAATTCATATTCTTTTTGTTTTTCTAATAGTTTATACCAACTTACCGCAGATATGGTATTATTTGAATGCAACTCTAATCGCACAATAGTTTTTTTATTTGGAGTACGCCCTTTATTTAAAATTGAACTTAGTTCAGTTTCAGCTAGCTCAATATCTTTTGCAAAATTCTTATTTATTTTATAATTAAGTTTAATATACTTTCTTAAAAAATAGGCAAAAGAAAAGTCTTTATTATAAGTATTTGATTTTGCATAATCTTCAATCAAAAATTTTAATTGTTGAACTTTAGCATATAAAATTTGATTCTCATTTAATTGTTCTTTCGCTTTTTTACGTGCTAAAAACAATTCATTATCAGCTTCTTGAATTTGTTTTTCCGAAAGTTTAGTTCTAAAAACAAACGCATCAACTTGCTCCTCTTTTGAATATTTCTCATTTAATTTTTCTCTTCTCATAATTCATTTTTTTTTAATAATCTAAACAACGAAATACCTTCTAAAAAAACTTGCTTTCCAGCATCTAGCATTCCATATTTCTCTATATAATGACTCTTTAATTCTGTCTTAGGAAACAATGAAACACATGCATTTTCAGCATAATTTTTAACAGCCTCCCGACAAGCAAATGCAATTAAATTCTCTGCTATATCTTTATATTTTTTATTCTGTCCCCTATTCTCTTTAGACACAGATAACAGTTTTATTTCACACCTTTCTTCTTGTTCAAAATGTTTAATTGCCATCAACCCTAAAATCTCATCAGCACCATCAATTCTTAACTTATAAATTAAATTTTCCTTTTCTTTTTTCCAATCAAAAAAATATTTTGCTTTTGTAATCGATTTAAAATCTTCCTCTGAAACCAATTCTATTACAATATCTTTTTTTGCAGAAGTTTCTAAATGAGTAATTTTTTGCATACGCTAATATACATTAAAATTTACAATAATTGTAAATAATTTACATTTTTTGTAAATTAAAACTAGCCAATCACCTCTATTTTTCCAGCGGTGTACTATTTTTTGATAAATATCAGAAGAACTCAAACGAAGACTCAAATCCCCTAATTAAATATGTGTGAAAAATTTCAAATAAACAAAAGGTCTATTTTGTAATTTGTAAGAATATTTTAATATATTTGAAAAAATATTATATGATAGTTGTTATACATATCTACCTGGAAATGGGTGGCTTTGAATGATTTTGTCATACATAAACTAGTGTCAAGTTAAGCCTTATTTATCATTGAGATATTCAAGCAGTCAATTTGATATGTATTTTTATCGCATCATTATATGGTTAACATAACACTAGTTGGGCGCAACTTAAAGAAACGGATTTGACATGGATATAAAACTTCAAACGATTATTTATTTCTCATATTTATATGGATTCTTTGAGATTTTCATGAGTGTGAGACAAAGACTAAAGCGAAAACAGGATATAGTCAAATCAGGCGATAAATCAAGTATATGGATTCTTTTCATTTTTATTGGGATTGGTTATTTCCTTTCATTTATGATTGGATTTACAAGAATTGGTAGGATTTACAATTGGGATTCTTTTTTTGCAATTGGGGCGATTTTAGCAATAATTGGATTATTGATCCGGATTATTTCAATTTTGACACTTAAGCAACATTTCACTTATACGGTGACAAAAATTGATAATCATGAATTGATAGATACAGGATTATATAAAAACATTAGACATCCCGGATATTTGGGACAATTGATTATTTTCTTTGGTATTTCAATTGCTTTTTCGAACTGGATTTCAATGATTTTAATGATGCTTCCAGTTTTAATTGGATATTTAAATCGGATTAGAGTAGAGGAGATATTTCTTATTGAGCAAATGGGACAAAAATATTTGGATTATCAAGAACGAACTAAAAGACTCATTCCGATGATATACTAAATAAATAAGCAGCACCCAACAGCTCATAAAACATAAGAACCTTAGGCGGTTAGGATACATTTTAGCCCGCTTGCAAGGTTTGTATCGGTAGATATATTCGTAATCACCTCCACTGATCCCGATAGCTCGGATTTGTAATCCGTTCCCACAAAGATGAGCAAATAGATATACTTTGCCGAGTTACTGGATAAGATTGCTTCGCCAGTTCGCTATCGCTCGTGTCCTCATCTTCGGAATGACAATATTGCGGGTATCCCACCTCTGGTGCTCGATTGCATCGAGTACCTACTTAAATGAGAAAACCAATCGTAGCGTTTGCAACGCGAATCACTAAAACATAAATAATTTAAAAAGAAGTCCTCCAACAACAATAACGACATAACATTGGAAACATACATCACGAAACTTAAACACATTCTTCCTACTTTTTTCATAATTGCCACATCAACAATTCTTGGACTTTTACTTTTTCGTTGGCTCTTTGTTATTCAATTTGACATTATAGATATTAAAGAAGAAGTTTGGTGTTTCTGGTTACCGATGGCTTTACCTTGGATACCACTTTTAATTTGGTTACGCCCAAGATTTAGAATACTAACATTCAAAAAGGACAATGACAATGGGCGCTTTTTCTACCAGTTTTTATCAGCTGGGACAATTATTGCTTGTCTTTTGGTTTCTCAAAATTATTTAACGACAGCAACAGGCAAACTTCAAAAGCTTTCGACAATTAGTGATATTGAAAAAGTAGAAAAATCACGCTATTATAAGTTGACAAACTTTTCTGTGGCTAATTATTATGGTGGAACTTATACTGACTTTAGAACAAGTGGAAAATACAATCAACACTTAAATTTCGACATCTATTTTGTTACACCAATTTTGGCTAAAAAATCCGAAAGGATTAATGAAATTCCTAAATACTGGTATGGGGTAAATTTCAAAGAGCAAATTAGTAACAAAATTAATAGTAACGAAAAAGAAAAAAAGTATCAAGCTTTTTATGATGATTGCATTGAAAAAATGAATCGGTATGAATTTCATTCTTTAGACCACTTTGAGAGAAAACCAACATCGGACGACAGACAAAATTATTTAAAAGCCATTGAAGCAAGAACAAAACAAACAGCAGACAATAATTTTATTGTTTTAGAGCCTATCAAAGAAAAATACGAAGACAGAAACGGAAACAAGTTTGCTTGGATTTTCGGTTCATTTGGTATTGGACTTGGTATTTTACTATTCTCATTAATTTGGCCAGGATATAGTGAAATAGAAAGAAAAAGATTTTTAGCTGGTAAAAAACCAAAGCAAGACGATTTGATTAATATGCTTAATTATCTAATTCCAAAAGGCGATCATTTTGCAACTTCAATAATTTTAGACCTAAATATTATTGTCTTTTTATTGATGCTTTTTTCGGGTATTAATATCATTTCACCAAACGGACAGGAATTACTTCAATGGGGTGCAAATAGACGATTTGAAACGACAGATGGTGAATGGTGGCGATTACTTACTAGTATATTTTTACACGGTGGTATTATGCATCTGGTCTTGAACATTTCTGGTCTTGTGATAGCAGCCATTTTTGTTGAGCCATTACTTGGACGAAAAAAATATTTCATTTTATACCTATTGTCTGGACTTTGTGGTAGCCTTGCTAGTATTTATTGGTATCCTAATACAATTAGCGTTGGAGCATCTGGAGCAATTTTCGGACTATATGGGGCAATATTAGGACTGCTTTTGACAAACGCTTTTCCTAAAGGCGGTAAAAAAGGAATTTTGATAATGATTGGGACTTATGTGGCAATAAATCTAGTATGGGGATTGACAGGCGGTATTGACAACGCAGCGCATATTGGTGGACTTTTAAGTGGTGCTTTAATCGGAGTGCTATTATACAAAATTGATGATGGAGAGAAAGTGGCATATAACAGCGATTTGGTCAAGTAGATAGATACTTCAATAACTTGAATGCAAGTCCTCTGCTGTTCGATTACATCGAGTACCTAATTAAATCATAGCGTTTGCAACGCGAATCATTAAAACATAAAAAAAAACATGAAAAAGAACTTAATTTTAATAATTGGATTTTGCTGCTTTACAATGATGTCCTTTACAATGAATGCTATTATTGATTATCTATCAACAGGCTCTGAATTGAGTTTCAATAATGAAAAGTATGATTTAGCCTGGAGTTCGCATCCAAACGCAACTTATTTCAAACAAGAATATTTACGAAAATCAGACAAACTGGAGAAATACGAAAAAATGATTCTCGTAGAAGCTATTAAAACCACTTTGAATCCTGAAAAGGCGAGCCAAATGAAAATCAATGAGCTTGATAACATAAAAAAAGTCAATCCTATAGTCAATTTCAAACAAGTACAAGTATCCAATCAAAACGACAAAATCATTTCGTTTACCATTAGTGGAGGAAATATTCTTGAATGGAATGTGTATCGATACCAACAACAGCAAATTGAAAATGAAAACATGATTATTCTATATGCCTATTCGTATAGAAATTATGTTTCCACTAAAGAAGATGTGACAAAGTTTATGAACTATGTCAAGAATAATGAAAACAAAATGATTGAAACGATCACTAAAACAAACATACCAAAAGTTAAAATAAAATAAATCCCTATTTCAAGAAATGCAGATTTAATACAATATTTAAGTTTTTAATGGCAAAATTAGAATTTCACATTGTTTACCCCGACGACCAAGAGACATTTCAACTTATAGCCAATTGGTATTTAAGTGAGTGGAAAATCCCAACGGATAAAACAATTCAAAGGCTCAAAACGATAACGGCTGACAAATCTCAGTTTCAGGTTTTAATGACACTTGACAATATTCCTGTTTCGACTGGCGGAGTTTACAACCATGTTGGACTACTTGACAAAGAGCCAAAATTTAAAATTCACAAAAACTGGCTGGCACTTGTCTACACCATTCCCGACCAAAGAAATAAAGGCTATGGAGCATTGATTTGTAAATTCATTCAAGACCATTCAAAAACTTTGGAACTTAACACACTACATTTGTTTACTGACACAGCAGAACAACTTTACAAACGGCTTGGATGGACAGCAGTTGAACGTCTTGCAATGGGAGACAGAAATTTAGTTGTAATGAAACTCAATTTACATAACAACGATTGACAAAACAACAGCCTCTAACACAAAGTAAAGGCTCGAGTCCTCCTATCGTTGGGAAGTCAAAATTGTGGAAATAGATTCGAACATCTATGTTTTATGAGTTGGAAAAAACAGCTTAAGTTTTTTTAGACAATTAACTTTTTATAAACAGTCAATCGCTATAAATAAGTTATATTTGGGTTCTATTTTCATACAATTTTGAGACATCTTTTTAACTTCTTTTTATTCGCATACTATACTTTAGGTATAATTTGTTTACCAATGGGGGATTTTTCGACCCTGGTACATTTACCTGAAATGTATAGCCATTGCAAAGAAACAGAAGATCCTGATTTAAATCTTTGTGATTTTATAGGGGAACATCTGATGAATTTAGACGGAATTTTTGAAGCTCATGAAAGTGAAGAAGATGACGATAAACCCCATCAGACTGTAGACTTCGTATCTCTAAATCAAGTAACACAATTAGCTCAAAAAATAACTGTATTCGAATTCAAAAACAACAATCCTTTTGTTGCTTCCTACCAAATAGAAGCCATTGAATTCAAAAATCAGATTTATTTATACAATCCTAATTTTTCTATTTTTCGACCTCCGATAGTTTAATTCTTAATTCGTATTTTTTTTGATATAATTCTCAAGATTATATCTATTACTTATTTGAATTAAATAACTATGCAAAAGACAAATTTTTATATTGCTTTACTGCTTATTGCAGTAGGGCTAAATCTGAGCGCACAAGAATTAGCACCAAAGGACACTACTGTTTTTGTAAAAGATAAAAATCTAAAATTCAATTACAAACAATTAATCCTTCCGGTGAGTTTGATGGGTTATGGTATCATTGGTATCAAAAGTGATGCCCTGAAATCCATTAATTCTGAAATTAAAGAAGAGGTTGAAGAAAATATCGATAAGAAGATAACCATTGATGATTTTTCTCAATACGCCCCAGCTGTAGCTGTTTATGCGCTTAACAATATTGGAATAAAAGGTAAAAACAACCTGAGAGACCGTTCCATTATATTGGCGACATCTTATTTGATTATGTCAGCAACCGTTTTGCCTTTAAAATCCATAACCAAAGTTGAACGCCCTGACGGTAGTTCAAACAACTCTTTTCCTTCCGGTCATACAGCAACCGCATTTGCCGGAGCTGAATTTTTATGGCAGGAATACAAAGATGTTTCCATTTGGTATGGAATTTCGGGCTATCTGGTAGCTGCTGGAACGGGAGCTTTCCGAATATACAACGATCGCCATTGGCTGACTGATGTGGTCATGGGAGCTGGTATAGGAATCCTTTCTACCAAAATTGCCTATTGGACATTTCCTTACATCAATACCTTATTAAAAAAGAAAAATAAAAACAATATTGGAATCATTTCGCCCTTTTATAATGGCTCTCAACTGGGAGTTGGAATGATTTTGAATGTAAAATAATAAAACTCATGAAAATATTTTTTTTAAATATACTCCTCCTTTTTTGCTTACTTACAACCCAATTATGGGCACAAAGCAAGCAAGTAACGGTTTCGGGATTGGTGAAAGAGAATAAAACCAACACCTCTTTATCTTTTGCCAATGTGGTTTTAAAAACGGCCAGTCAAAAAACATTTGCAGCAGGAACCATCACAAACGAAAGTGGCCGGTTTACTTTGACGAATATCAAATCAGGAAATTATATTCTTGAAATTTCCTCATTAGGATATGCAACACACGAACAAGAACTATACATTGGTAATTTATCTGATTATTTAGACTTAAAAGCAATCGAATTGACCGAAAATGTAAATGCACTGGATGAAGTGGTTGTTAACGCTCCCACTTCGACTATTAACTCTAAAATGGATAAAAAATCCTTCTCAATTGCTGATAATATTACACAATCAGGAAGCTCTGTTTTACAAGCCATGCAAAACCTTCCCAGTGTAACGGTGCAAGACGGTAAAGTGCAATTGAGAGGAAATGATAAAGTAATGGTTTTGATTGATGGCAAACAAACGACTTTAACGGGGTTTGGCAGCCAAAGCGGTTTGGATAATATTCCGGCATCAGCTATTGAAAAAATCGAAATCATCAATAATCCTTCTTCGAAATATGATGCCAATGGAAATGCGGGTATCATCAATATCATTTATAAAAAAAATAAAAAAGAAGGTTTTAATGGAAAAGCAGGTTTAACAACGGGTTTGGGTTCTCTATGGATTCGAAAAGAAAACCTGCCTACGATACGTCCGCAATATACTTTGACGCCAAAAATCAATCCGTCACTTTCATTGAATTACCGTAAAAATAAAATCAATGCGTTTTTCCAGGGCGATTATTTATATACCGAAACTTTAAATAAAAACGAATTTGTTACCCGATATTACGACAATGGCGACATTATTAATTCCCAGTTAAAGCGAAACCGAAACACGCATTTCACCACAATAAAATCAGGCTTTGACTGGACTATCGACGACCAAAATACCTTAACTATTTCGGGATTATTTGGCAGTGAAAAAATCATTGATCGAGGGGATCAGCCTTTTTTTAATGCTGATTTATCAGAAAGAAGAAGATTGTGGCAATTTTTGGAAGACGAATTAAAAACAACGGTAATGGCAACAGCGGCTTACCAGCACAAATTTAAAGAACCGGGGCGTTTGTTGAATGTCGGTTTTAATTATACTTTTCACAGAGAAGACGAGAAATATTTTTACGACAACATCCTCCCTAGTTCCTCGGGAACTGATGCCTTCAAATTGTTATCGGACGAAAAAGTCTATGATTTGAATTTTGATTATATCGAACCTTTAAAACAAGGCCGTATTGAAACAGGAATCAAATTACGTAAAAGAGACATTCCTACCAATATGGATTTCAAACCCGGACAAAATTCGGTTATAGATGCTAATGCAGGTGGACCTGCTACTTACAAAGAACTCATTCCTGCCATCTATGGAAATTATGTTTTTGAAAATCAAAAATGGGAAGCCGAACTAGGTTTACGTGTTGAATATGTCGATTTGAATTACGAGGTAAATCCAAATCACAATACCTATAAAAGTAATGGTTACAACTATACGCAACCCTTTCCTAATATGCGACTAGCATATAAATTCAATGAAAACAATAAATTATCCCTCTTTTTTAACCGAAGAGTCGACAGACCTAATGAAGTTGACATTCGAATTTTTCCAAAATATGATGATGCCGAAATTATTAAAGTGGGGAATCCCATGCTGAAACCTCAATTTACCAATTCATTGGAATTGGGTTATAAAAAGAATTGGGAAAAAGGAAATTTATACGCAGCCCTTTACCACCGATTTGCCGATGCCACCATTACCCGAATCTCCAGTACTGTTCCGGGGAGTGAAATTATTTATGCTACTTTTCAAAACGTAAACAAAAGTTACAATTCAGGTATCGAAATGGTATTATCCCAAGACGTTAGCAAACTGTATTCCTTTAATCTCAACATGAATACCTATCGCAACCAGATTGATGCTTTTACGGTAGAGAATAAATATCCGAGTTCGCATTTATTTTCTGCTCCAAAAGAAGTTATGGTTTCCGGAAATCTAAAATGGAATAACAGCTTTCATTTTGCTAAAAAAATAGATGCACAATTAACCGCAATTTATTTAGCACCTGATATTATTCCGCAAGGAAAAATAAAATCACGCTTTTCGGTAGATTTTGGAATCAAAAAAACGGTTCAAAACGGCAAAGGGGAATTCTTTATCAACGCAACTGATGTACTCAATACCATGGTTCCTAAAAAAGAAATTCAGGGTGCCGGTTTTCACTATAGCAGTAATGATTATTATGAAACCCAAGTGATCCGTTTAGGATACAATTATAAATTTTAGCATCTATTAATCAAGCAAAAAGCCTCTAGAACAATTGTTTTAGAGGCTTTTTGTTAAAATAACTTAGTTCAATGATTGCATCGAGTACAGTAACCGACCAATTATTTATCAACGCAGTCAACAGTTAAAAATTTATATTTCACTCTATCAAAATCTATAGGTTTGCCTTTAGCAAAATAGGAACGCCCTAAATAAGTTTCTATTACGCCATTACCTAAAACAAGTGTATCACCCTTTTTTAGCATTGCCAACGGATTTTTGTATATTCTTTTTTCATTCTTTCCTTCAAAAAATGAGTAGTCTGCAAATAAAGTATCTCCATGAAATTCGCCAGTGATTTCTCCAACTTTTTTTGGCATAGCATAAAATTTCATCACCATATTTCCGGAAATTTTCCCATCTTTTAAGGTGTTAATTTTTAACTCAATAGTATCTGTTTCATACAATGCTTTATAACAGCTTACGCTTATGGGCTTTTCTGCCTTGGCCAGAGTAGCTTTAACATCGTTTGAGTTTTGATCATTTTTACAGCTTTGGAATCCAATGCAAGTCAACAGCAAACAAAATAGACTTAGATTTTTCATGTAGGTAATATTTAATTAATAATTGTGCGAATAGCCGTTACTAATTTACACATAAATACGGAACGCTTGCAAGGCAAATCCATAAAAACAGAACTGATTTTCAAACAAATTATTGCTTTTATAAAGAACACAAAATAAATAGAATTACAAAAAAAAGAGCCGAACATCACGTTCGGCTCTTCGTTTATAAAAATGGGAAATGTTGTTACTTCCAACCTCCACCAAGGTTTTTGTACACATTAACCACGGCATTCAATTGGTCTCTTTTAGTATCAATTAATTCCAGTTTCGTTTCTAAAGCATCGCGCTGCGTTAGCAAAACTTCTAAATAATCCACTCTCGCCGATTTAAATAAATCATTCGAAACATTAATCGATTGATCTAAAGCAGCTACTTGTTGCGATTTTAAATCATAACTTTTTTCCAGATTATCAATCTTCGAAAGTTGGTTTGAAACTTCTAAATAAGCATTCAAAACCGTTTTTTCATAGTTGTACAGAGCTTGAAGTTGTCTCGCATTGGCAGAATTAAATTCGGCTTTGATAGCATTTCTGTTAATCAAAGGGGCAGCTAAATCCCCTACCAAATTGTACAATAACGATTCTGGTGTTCTAAACAAATACGAAGGTTTGAACGCATTGAATCCTACTCCTGCCGAAATTTCCAAAGAAGGAAAAAATTCTGCTCTGGCTACTTTCACATCTATTTTGGCAGCTACCAATTCTAATTCGGCTTGTTTAATATCCGGACGATTGCTCAACAACTGAGACGGAATTCCCGCTGCAATTGCTTTAGGAACAATACTCAAAACAGAAGCCTTATCTCTAGGAATTTCTTGTGGATAACGCCCTAACAAAAAGTTGATTTTATTTTCAGTCTCTTTAATATTTTGACGAATATCAAATTCCAAACTTCTTGATTTCAAGACTTCGGCTTTGAATTTTTGTACTGCTAATTCAGTTTCTTTTGCCGCCTCTTTTTGCCATTGTACAATTTCTAAAGCATTCTTTTGAATGGCTATATTTTGTTGTACAATCAGCAATTGGTTATCCAAGGCTTGCAATTCATAATACGAATTAGCAACTTCGGCAACTAAATTAGTCAACACAAAGTTTTTACCTTCTACGGTTGCTAAATACCTCGTTAAGGCTGCTTTTTTAGAGTTGTGGAGTTTGTGCCAAATATCCACTTCCCAATTCGCATAAGCTCCAACGATAAAATCACTCAATGGATCCGGCATTTCTTTTCCTGGTGTGATTTCGGTAGAAGCATCACCTGCACCCTGGCTGGTATAGCGACCTACTTTTTCAATTCCAGAACCAGCACGCAGGCCTACAGTTGGAAACAAAGCCGCCTTTTTAAGACGGACTTCGTTTTTAGCAATTTCGATTTCCTGTAAGGTAATCATCAACTCCTGATTGTTTTGTAGCGCAGTATCAATTAAGTTTTGCAAATTGTTATCGGTAAAGAAATTTCTCCATTGTACCGTAGCGGTATTGGTAGTGTCTTTACTCGAATTATATGCTTCCGGAACCACTGTTTTAGCAGTAGTTTCCATAACTGATGGCGCCTTACATCCTACTACCAGTGCACTTAAACCAAGTGCAACAAAGTATTTATTTAGATTCTTTAGATTTAGATGGACTTTGTACATGATTGTTATCAATTTCTTCAGTTAATGGATTTTCATTTTCATTTTTTATCATCTTGTATTTCTCTGAGATTCTGGCGAATATATAGTACAAGCCCGGAATAATAAATACCCCACAAATTGTTCCTATAAGCATTCCTCCCGCTGCGGCTGTACCGATGGTTCTGTTTCCAATTTTACCTGGTCCGGAAGCAAAAACTAACGGAATCAAACCGGCAATAAACGCAAATGAAGTCATTAAAATAGGACGGAATCTCGCCTTAGCACCTTCCATAGCCGCTTCCAATACCGTTTTTCCTGCAACGTGTCGCTGGATTGCAAATTCAACAATCAAAACGGCATTTTTACCTAGTAACCCTATCAACATTACCATGGCAACCTGTGCATAGATATTGTTTTCCAGACCCGTAAATTTCAATAAAATGAACGCTCCAAAGATTCCCGCAGGTAAAGACAGAATTACTGATAATGGCAGAATAAAACTTTCGTATTGCGCCGCCAAAACCAAATAAACGAAGGCTAAACAGATAAGGAAAACCCAAATGGCTTGATTTCCTTGTGCCACCTCATCGGCAGAGATACCAGCCCAGTCAATGTCATACCCTCTAGGTAATTTCTCAGCAGCCACTTGTTGAATCACTTTAATGGCCGTTCCACTACTGTATCCCGGAGCTGCACCACCACTAATTTCAGTAGAAGTGTACATGTTATGTCTGGTAATTTCTGATAGTCCGTACACCTTTTCTAATTTCATAAAGGCCGAAAAAGGAACCATTTCATCACGGTTGTTTTTCACATAAAGCTTTAAAATATCCTCTGGCAAGGCACGATATTCAGGAGCTGCCTGAACGATTACCTTATAGTTAATTCCGTACTTAATAAAACTGATTTCGTAGTTACTTCCCACAAGAGTTGACAAAGTGTTCATCGCATTTTCGATAGAAACGCCTTTTTGCTGAGCCAAATCATTGTCGACCTTCATCATAAACTGAGGGAAACTCGCACTAAAGAAACTAAACACGTTAGTTAATTCAGGACGTTTGTTCAATTCTTCCACAAACTCTTTATTGACAGCTTCCAGTTTTTTGAAATCACTAGTCCCTGTTTTATCCAATAAGCGAAGTTCGAATCCTCCTGCTGCTCCATATCCTGGTACCGCTGGTGGTTGGAAAAATTCGATATTGGCACCTGAAATGTCTTTAGATTTTTCTTCTAATTCAGTCATAATCTCCTGAACAGATTGCTTTCTATCATTCCAATCCTTAAGGTTGATCAAACAGGTTCCTGCATTTGAACCAGTACCTTCAGTCAAAATTTCATAACCTGCTAATGAAGAAACCGATTTTACTCCTTCTACACCTTCAGCAATTTTTTGCAGTTTTTCGGCAATATTATTGGTTCTTTCTAATGATGATCCCGGAGGCGTTTGAATAATCGCATAAAACATCCCTTGATCCTCGTTTGGAATAAATCCTGAAGGAACCGTACTACTGGTAATCCATATTCCGGCACAAAAAGCAATTAAGGTTATAAAAGTCACTGCTCTTCTGCTGACAATCTTTGCTAATAAGTTTTGATATTTCCCTTGTGCAATGTTGAACTTGTTGTTAAAACCATCCAAAAACATATTGATAGGCGTCTTCTTTTTGGCTTGACCATGATTGTTTTTCAACATCATTGCACAAAGTGCAGGCGTTAATGTCAATGCTACAATTCCCGAAAGGATAATTGCTGTTGCCATTGTAATCGAAAATTGGCGGTAGAATACCCCAACCGGACCTGACATAAACGCAACCGGAAGAAATACCGCAGCCATCAGGAACGTAATAGCAATAATAGCTCCTGCAATCTCATGCATGGCTTTTTTAGTAGCCTTTAAAGCCGAAAGATGTTCTTCCTCCATCTTGGCATGGACGGCCTCGATAACCACAATGGCATCATCGACAACGACTCCAATAGCCAAAACCAAAGCAAATAACGTAATTAAGTTCAATGAAATATCAAAAAATGTCATGAATACAAAAGTTCCAATCAACGATACAGGTACTGCAATAGCCGGGATAACAGTCGAACGCCAATCGCCCAAGAAAATAAACACAACCAATCCCACCAAAATAAAGGCTTCAATTAAGGTGTGAATTACTTTTTCGATAGAAGCATCTAAGAATTTAGAAACGTCATACGAAATTTCATAATCCATTCCTTTTGGGAATTTTTTCTTGATGGTTTCTAATTTGGCTTTCAAATCTTCAATAACCTGATTGGCATTACTACCAAAAGATTGTTTTAATACAATTGCCGCCGATGGTCTTCCATTTAAATTCGAATAGATATCATACATCGAGCTACCAAATTCAACATTGGCTACATCTTTCAAACGTAGAATTTCCCCATCCGCACTAGATCTTAGTACAATATTACCATACTGTTCTTTAGTTGTAAAACGACCTGAATATTTCAATACATACTCAAATGCTTGCGAACGTTTTCCTGATGCCTCCCCTGTTTTACCTGGTGAAGCTTCTAAACTCTGACTTGATAAAGCTTCCATTACCTCTTCGGCAGAAATTTTATAAGCCAGCATACGATCAGGCTTCAGCCAAATACGCATAGCATATTCACGTGTTCCCAAAATATCTCCGGATCCAACACCATTTACCCTTTTCAATTCAGATAAAACGTTGATATCGGCATAATTGTACAAGAACTTTTGATCGGTATTTTTATCAGTACTAAAAAGGTTGACATACATCAACATACTTGGAACCTCACGGGTAATTTTCACACCCTCTCTTACCACTAATGGCGGTAATTTATTAACCACAGAAGCCACACGGTTTTGTACGTTAATGGCAGCCTGGTTAGGATCAGTACCTAAGTTAAAAACTACTTGGATACTTGCTTCACCGTCATTTCCCGCATCTGAAGTCATGTATTTCATTCCCGGAACTCCATTTAAAGCTCTTTCTAAAGGAATAACAACCGATTTGATCATCAATTCTCCATTAGATCCCGGATAATCTGCGGTAATATTCACCATTGGCGGTGATATCGAAGGGAATTGCGTAATAGGTAAATTCATTACCGACAAAACCCCTAAAAAGACAATAATGAGCGATATTACTATCGACAAAACTGGTCTTTGAATAAATTTATTAAACATTTGTTTCTATTTTTTATGATTAAACCAAACTGGAATTTAATGGTATCAGCTTGGTTCTATTTACTTTTTTAAGTTCAAACAACTACTGAAAACTAAATACTGAAAACTGATTACTTGAATTTATTCTGCTTTTAATCGCAAATGAGTAATAACTTCCTGAGGTGCTATGTATTTATATTGAATTTTATCATTCTCTTTTACTTTCTGAACTCCTTCCAATAAAATTTTGTCGTTCTCTGTTATTCCTCCATCAATCATATACAAATCAGGGATTTCACCTTTTATTGTGATTTCTTTAGAACTTACTACATCATTTTTACCCACGACAAAAACATATTTTTTATCCTGAATTTCATAAGTCGCTTTTTGTGGAATCACAATCACATTATGAAGAGGAACTTCCATCAATACTTTTCCTGTTTCGCCGTGTTTAAGCAATTTATCAGGATTAGGGAATCGGGATCTGAAAGCAATGTTTCCTGTTTCGCTATCAAATTCACTTTCGATAACTTCTACATTTCCTTTGTATTTCAAACGGGTACCATTAGCTAAAAGTAAGCTCACCTTGCTATCAGCTCTGTTTTTAATATTGGTTTCATAGTCTAAATATTCCGGTTCAGAAACATTAAAATAAGCATACATCTGAGAGTTATCAGAAAGGCTGGTTAACAGTTCTCCTTCGTCAATAAGGCTTCCTAATTTTTTTGGAAGTCTATCAATAGTTCCCGAAAATGGTGCTTTGATTACTGTGGCAGACAAATGGAATTTAGCCATAGCCATTTCAGCTCTAGCCTGATCTAATTTAGTTTGCGCTAGAGCCAATTCATTTTTAGAAACCACATTTTTATCAGAAAGGCTTTTTGTATTCTGAAGTTCAATTTCGGCAGTTCTCACTTCTGCTTTCGACTTTTGGTATTCAGCCTCATACATAGTTGGTAAAATTTGGAATAATACTTGACCTTCTCTCACATATTGACCTTCGTCAACATATATTTTTTGTAAAAACCCTTTTTCAAGAGCTCTCACTTCGATGTTTCTAACAGATCTTATCTGTGAAACATATTCTTTCGTAAAAGAAGTATCAACTCGAACAGGATTGGTTACCGTGAATTTTTCAGCTTCTTCTTTTTCTTCTTTCTTAGAGTTACAACTCGTTAAGCACACAAGGGCGATAAGCCCGGATAAAATGGCAATTCTCTTCATAATTTTTTTAAAGAAATTGAATAATTGATATTTAGTATTTGGAATATTTACTGTTAAAAAAGGCCATGAAAGACCATACAAAGCTTAAGACTGCTTTCGTAAAAATTATTAATTTAATCCGTTGAGTTGATTATCAAAAATGGTAATCCGAATGTTTTTTTGCGTAGCAAAACCAAACAAAGCTTCTCCATATACTTTGCTACTGGAAATTGCATTAATCAATCTCGTTTTGTCATCATAGATGAAAGCGAAGGACAAAACGCCGCGACGAATTAGTCAAACTAACAAAAAATGATCATCAAAACAATTACACTCAATGGAATGGTTTATTTACGTAAGCGCCAATAAATAATGTATTTACAACCGAAAAGAGGTGGTTATCAAATTCTTAAAACGCTTTGTAAAATGTAAAGAGGTTGTGAATAAGTAAAATAAGACTTGAAGTTTTTGAAGCCTTTAAAATTATTTTTTAAAATAACTAAACCTAAAAATTCTAATTGCCATTGATTAACTAAATCATTGGTAAGTGAAGAAATTTTATTTGATTTATCTATGTCATTGTTATTTTCTTCTGCCGAATCGAAATCAGCATCTTCAAAAATCCTGTTAGTATCAACTGAATTGCCTAAAGAACAAGGTTGTTCTATGCTTTGGCTATGAGATGACGAAGCGCATACACAGTAAGGCTGCGCATGATTGATAACGCTATGTGTTCCATTGAAAAGGAATAATGAACACAGAAAAATAAAAAATACAGTTGCTCTCATTTCTTCTGCAAATGTAAACAAACATTGAAATTAAAAATCAATTTTATGATTTTGTTAAAGAAAAATATTGATTAACTCGTTAACAATGCAGAAAAAGCAGTTAAACGACTAATATCAACATAAGCTTAATTGCTACACAAGCATCATGCTGTTAATTTTTATTTTTTTACATCAACATCAATTACGTCTGGCTTTAGCCAGATGATTAGAATTTGAATATAATGAGGCTTTAGCCAAAACTTTATTTTATTTTTTGGATAAAGCCAATTTGGAATCTTAATTTTTGTAAGATTTATTTATATATTTGAGAAATAATGTATAACAGTTGTCATCCATATCTACCCAAAAACGGGTGACATGGTCATACATATAAACGAGTTAGCAACAATTATAAAAAATGAAACTTACAAAAGAACAATTACTTGAAATAAACGAAATAAATAGGGTTATTATTGGATTTGCTGATTATTTTGCTGATTATGAAGAGGAATTACTTTTTTCGGAAAAAAGAATACAAGAAATACTTGACGAGAAAGAAGACATTGAAAGCATTGATATTAGTTTTCCTGGTGAACACGATATTGTTTCGATTGAAACATCACAATTCTTAGAACTTGGAAATGAAATTAAATCAATCAAAATAATTAATAAGAATTATATCAAAACTAACCAACGCAGTTACTATATAGTTGCGGCAACAGATTCAGAAGAAAACCATGTTTTGAGTGAATATAGTGATATTAAAACAACTGCATCAAATGGAACTAGAATAAACATCTTAACTGAATCTATAATTGTTGGTTTAGCAGCAACAAAACTAGGAGAATATGACAGAGATTACTGGGGTACATTTAGCCAGTATATTTCAATTGAAATTATTTATGATTATGTAGAAAATGTTTTGACTAAAGAAAAAGAAATTGACCTTTTAAATTCCTTTATCTTTGAAGTTGCTGATAGCACAGGCATTGCATTAAATTTTTCTGAAATTAGAAATCCTATAGATGATTATTATGAATATGACGAAACAGAAAAACTAACTCAAACACTTAGAGAACTAGAACCGTTTAACGAAGGTATGAAGCTTTTTGTTTCTGCGGTACAAATAAAGGATTCAGAATTAAAATTCCTTAATTTTTATAAGGTTTTAGAGCATTTCGCACCAATCGCTGTAAATATTGAAGCAAATGAATTAATGAGAAAAAAACTTGATGCACCAAAAAGTTCATTTGAAGATGGGGACTTTATAAGATCAGTATTTGAGCTTGCTAATTCTATGCGTGATAAATCCAATGATGAAGACTTAATTAAGGCTTCATTTATTTCCTGCATTGATTTTGTTGGATTATTTAAAAAATTACCCCTATCAATTAAAAAGAAAATAAAAAAACATCTAAATATAACTGAAATCACTTACTCACTTGACAAACAAAATATAAATACTGCAAGTAATATTGCTGCAAAAATCATATACAAAACTAGGAATAAAGTTGTACACGCAAAATCAAATTTCAACTTGACTGGCGATGAAATAGATGTGGAAGAAATCAATGATCTAAATGAATTTATGAAAGAAGCAAGTTCACAAGCAATTCGATGGTATTCAAGACAGCCCAATCATCATAAACTAGAAATAATTAAATAAGTGTTGCTAAACAGACACTACAGCGGATTTAGGTAATTGTCTTAATAAAAACTTGGTTTTGTGTCTTTGAAGTCAGTAAAAATCGAAAGTTTATGTTTATTTAATCCACAACAGCCAATCATTAAACAATAAAAAACAAAACAATGACAGATAAATTTGATAGGACAATTCCAGCTGATGCAGTAAAATATTTTCGCAGTTGCATTGTAAACGGTGACTTACAAGGAGCATTAAGTTGTTTTGACAAAGATGCAACATACATTGAGAGAGACGGACAAGAAATTACAGGCTTAGACAATATTGCAAAATCAATGGAACATCTTTGTACTTGGAAACCTAAAATAACAGGAAGTAAACACAGGGTTACAATTGTAGGAGACCTTGCTATTTGGGTTGATAAATGGTCCCTAAATGCAATAATGCCCGATGGAAATCCTGTTGAAATGGATGGTGCAACAAGTTGTATGATGAAGAAAAACGACGAAGGAATTTGGTTATGGTTAGTGGACAATCCATTTGCAGCAGAAGTTTTTCAAAACTAACTACTTGCAGTTATACAAACAAAAAGCACGCCCCCCACTACCCCATAGCGCGGATTTGTAATCCGTGCCCACAAAAATGAGTAAATAGAAATACTTTGCCGAATTACTGGATGAGATTGCTTCGCCAGTTCGCTATCGCTCATGTACTCATTCTTCGGAATGACAAAATTGCGGGTACCTTACTCAATACCAAAATCAAATCCTCTTCTCCATAACATAATCTTCCATTAAATAACCATATTCTAACTCAATATCGATTGCTTCAATGATTTCGAAACCTAATTTTTGATAGAAAGTCAAAGCCTTATTGAACCGGTTGACATTTAATAAAAGTGTAGTAGCATTGTTTTCTTTTGCAAATTGAGCTACAGAATCAATCAATAGCTTACCGATTCCTTTTCCTTGAGTTTCGGGAAGAATATAAATTTTATGGATTTTTGTAGTATTTCCATCTTCATAATGATGTTCGAAAGAAGCAAAACCTAAAATAGTATCCGCTTCTTTAGCAAATATGAATTCATGCCCATTTTCTATATTGGCTCGCAAGGCTGCATCCGAATAAAAAGCGTTGAGCATGTACTCTAATTGCGCTGGAGATAAAATTTCGCCATACGTAAGCGGCCAGGTTTTATGAGCTATTTCAGTAATACTTTTTAAATCGGCAACGGTAGCTTTAACAATACGTATCATTTGTTATTCATTCGTAAAAACTCTATTTTCCTGTTCGCTTACACGTATAAAAGTAGTTCTTTTAGTCAATTCTTTTAGTCGGGACGCACCTACATAAGTACAGCTGCTGCGCAAACCACCCAAAATATCTAAAACGGTATCTACTACATCGCCTTTAAAAGGAATTTTCACTGCCTTTCCTTCACTGGCTCTGTATTCGGCAACGCCACCTACGTGTTTGTTCATAGCTGTGGTAGAACTCATGCCGTAAAACTGTTTGAATTTTCTACCATTCATTTCCAGTAGTTCTCCTCCACTTTCGGTATGACCAGCGAGCATTCCGCCCAACATGACAAAATCAGAACCGGCACCAAAGGCTTTGGCTACATCTCCCGGAGTGGTACAACCACCATCACTAATAATGTGACCTCCTAATCCGTGAGCTGCATCGGCACATTCGATAATTGCCGAAAGTTGCGGATACCCCACACCTGTTTTTATTCGGGTAGTACAAACCGAACCTGGACCAATTCCGACTTTTATAATATCGGCACCGGCCAAAAGTAATTCTTCTACCATTTCGCCAGTAACCACATTCCCTGCAATGATTACCTTATCAGGAAATTGTTTTCGGGTTTGTTTTAAGAAGTTCACAAAATGCTCCGAATACCCATTGGCAACATCAATACAAATGAATTTCAATAAGGGATTAGCAGCAACAATTTCGATTACTTTTTTGAAATCATTTTTTCCAGTTCCTGTACTAACCGCTATATAATCATAAAAATCAGGCGAAACATCTTCAAGAAATGCATTCCATTCTGAAACCGAATAATGCTTATGAATAGCAGTGAATAATTTGTGTTTAGCTAATTCGCTAGCCATTTGAAAAGTTCCTACCGTATCCATATTCGCAGCCATAATAGGAATGCCATTCCACTTCGCGGTACTGTGCAAAAACTTAAATTCCCTTTCTAAAGAAACCTCAGCCCTACTTTTTAATGTAGAACGTTTGGGTCTAATCATTACATCTTTAAAGCCTAATTTTAGATCGGTTTCTATTCGCATAGCCTTGAATTTTGGTTACTTTCAAATATAGCGATTTTAGATTATTAAACCTGAAAAATATTGAACACTAATGAGACGAATTCTAAAAAATTTCGCAAAGATTCACTAAGATCCCACAGAGATTCACCAAGCTTTCTAATTTTACGCTTTTTAACTTTACTCGACGTTAAAAACTAAGACTGAACACTAAAAACGGAACACTGATCACTAAAAACTATCCGTGAATGGTTTCGTTTTTTCCATAATTAGAAATAATGGATTCTTCGAATTCCAGCCATTCTCTCCAACGTTTTTCTACATCAATTCCTTCGCCATATTTTCGGGCATAAGTAATAAAAGTAGTGTAATGTCCTGCTTCGCTTTCCATTAATTCTCTATAAAAAATAGCTAATTCTTCGTCCTGAATGTTTTCTGAAAGCACTTTAAAACGTTCGCAACTTCTGGCTTCAATCATTGCCGAAAAAAGCAATCTTTCGACCAAACCAGAAACACGGCTTCCGTTTCCGCTTCTTTTCATGTATTGGTACAATTCGTTTACATAATCGTCTTTTCGTTCGCGACCTAACTTTAATCCGCGTTTGATGATGATGTTATGTACTTGTTCGAAATGATCGATTTCTTCTTTGGCTAGAGCCAATAAATCTTTAACCAAATCCTGGTGTTCTGAATTATTAGTGATAATGGTAATCGCGTTGGTCGCTGCTTTTTGCTCACACCAAGCATGATCGGTCAAGATTTCTTCTATGTTTTTCTCTACAATATTCACCCATCTTGGGTCGGTTGGCAATTGTAATCGTAATACGCCCATGTTTTTAGTCTTAAGGTTAAAAGTCCTGAAAAGCAAAAGTCGAAAGTCAAAAATTATACTTTCGACTTTCGACTTTAAAAATTTGGTAACTTATTTTATTAGAAAACAAAAATCGCTCTTTCGCTCATCATTTCGTTTACTTCTTCAGCTACTTCTTCGATAATATCTTCGTTAGTATGATTTGTCAATACTTTATCAATCATAGCAACAATAGTTTCCATATCTTCTTCTAACAAACCACGAGTTGTAACTGCAGCAGTTCCTACACGGATACCAGAAGTAACAAATGGAGATTTATCGTCAAATGGAACCATGTTTTTATTTACAGTGATTTCTGCTTTTACCAAAGCATTTTCAGCATCTTTTCCAGAAATGCCTTTGTTTCTTAAGTCAATTAACATCATGTGGTTATCAGTACCTCCAGAGATAATATCGTATCCTCTTTTTACAAAAGCATCAGCCATTGCATTAGCATTCTTTTGCAATTGACGTGCGTAAGTAAAGAACTCATCTTGTAAAGCTTCACCAAAAGCAACCGCTTTAGCAGCAATAATGTGCATTAAAGGTCCACCTTGATTTCCAGGAAAAACAGCTAAGTCTAATAAAGAAGACATCATTCTGATTTCACCTTTTGGAGTAGTTAATCCCCATGGGTTTTCGAAATCTTTCCCCATCAAAATCAAACCACCACGTGGTCCACGTAAAGTTTTGTGAGTTGTAGTAGTTACAATATGACAGTGAGGAATTGGATCGTTCATTAATCCTTTAGCAATTAAACCTGCTGGGTGAGAAATATCAGCCATTAAAATTGCACCTACGCTATCAGCAATTACTCTAAAACGAGCAAAATCCATATCACGAGAATAAGCCGAAGCTCCAGCGATGATTAATTTTGGCTGCTCTTTAGTAGCAATTTCTTGAATTTTATCATAGTTCAAACGACCTGTTTCTTTGTCAACACCGTAAAAAACCGGGTTGTAAACACGTCCTGAGAAGTTTACAGGAGAACCGTGAGTCAAGTGACCACCGTGAGATAAATCAAAACCTAAAATTTTGTCACCAGGTTTCAAACAAGCGTGAAACACTGACGCGTTAGCCTGAGAACCAGAGTGTGGTTGAACGTTAGCATACACAGCTCCAAACAATTCTTTAGCTCTATCAATTGCAATTTGCTCAATAACATCTACCACTTCACAACCTCCGTAGTATCTTTTACCTGGATATCCTTCTGCATATTTGTTTGTCAAAACTGAACCAGCAGCTTCTATTACTTCATCACTTACAAAGTTCTCAGAAGCAATAAGTTCTAAGCCATGTATTTGTCTATCTTGTTCCTCAAGAATAAGTTCAAAAATTTGTTTGTCGCGTTGCATTTTTTAGATTTTAAATAATTTAGCGCAAAAATACAAAAAAACGTTTGCTAAACAGTTAGATTATGATATATTTGATATATAATTTTCAACAAAAAATTAACAAAACATGCCAATATCAGCCAACGACACTAAGAGAAAATCTTGGATAGAAGTTCCTAAAAACAGTGATTTCCCGATCCAAAACATTCCTTTTGGTGTATTCTTAACGAAAGAAAACGTCGTAACGGTAGGAACCCGCATTGGCGATTCGGCTATTGATTTAGGTGCATTACACCAATTGGGATACTTTTCGGGTATTGAATTAACAGATGATATGTTCATACAAGATACCTTGAATGATTTTATTTCTGACGGAAAAAAAACATGGCGATTAGTTCGCAATCGTATCGCTGATATTTTTGACGAAAACAATCCAAGTTTGCGTGACAACGCTGCTCATAAAGACATCCTTATATTTAAGATCGATGACGTAGAAATGCAATTGCCTGTATTAATAGGTGATTATACCGATTTTTATTCGAGTAAAATCCATGCATCGAATGTTGGAAAGATGATTCGCAACGAAGAAAATGCTTTGTTACCTAACTGGCCTCAAATGCCTATTGGTTATCACGGAAGAAGTTCAACAATAATCCCATCTGGAATTCCGGTTCACAGACCTATTGGACAAAGTTTACCCTTTGAAGGATCTACACCGGTTTTTGGCGCATCACGTTTGATAGATTTCGAATTAGAAACTGCTTTCATCACTACCGATGCTAATGTAATGGGAGAAATGATTCCTATTAGCGAAGCCGAAGATTATATTTTCGGAATGGTTTTGTTAAACGATTGGACTGCACGCGACATTCAAAAATGGGAATACATGCCTTTAGGCCCTTTTTTATCTAAAAACTTTGCCACTTCTATATCGCCATGGATTGTAACTATGGATGCTTTAGAGCCATTTAGAGTAGCCAGTCCAAAACAGAATCCGAGTCCGCTTCCTTATTTACAACAAAAAGGAAGACATACTTTTGATATCAATCTTGAAGTTAGCATACAGCCTGAAAATGCCGAGCCGACTATAGTTTCTAAATCCAATTTCAAACACATGTATTGGACTATGAACCAGCAATTAACTCACCACACCTCTAATGGTTGCCGAGTGAATTCAGGTGATATGATGGGTTCTGGAGCTATTTCCGGCCCTACCGAAGATAGTTATGGTTCGATGCTAGAATTGACTTGGGGAGGAGAAAAACCGCTGAAACTGAATGATGGTAGCGAACGTAAATTTATCAATGACAACGATACTATTACCTTGAAAGGCTTTTGCGAAAACAGCCAGGTTCGTATTGGTTTTGGAGAAGTTTCCAGTAAATTACTTCCTCCATTCGTAAGAAAATAAACAAACAACTAACATGAAAAAAGTCCCGTCTGAATTAACAAACGGGACTTTTTTATTGGGATAAAAGTAAAATATTACTTGTTTCCTTTTTCGAAATCAGCAATAAATTGAGCTAATCCGATATCAGTTAATGGGTGTTTCAACAAACCATAAATTGCAGAAAGAGGTCCTGTCATAACATCTGCACCAATTTTAGCACAGTTTACAATATGCATAGTATGACGAATAGAAGCTGCAAGAATTTGAGTTTCGTAACCATAGTTATCATAGATATCTCTAATTTCCTGGATCAAGTTCAATCCATCAGTAGAAACATCATCTAATCTTCCTAAGAATGGAGAAACATAAGTAGCACCCGCTTTAGCAGCTAATAAAGCTTGACCAGCAGAGAACACTAAAGTTACGTTAGTTTTGATTCCTTTATCAGAAAAATATTTAGCAGCCTGAACTCCTTCTTTAGTCATAGGCAATTTAACTACGATTTGCTCGTGTAATTCAGCTAATTCTTCACCTTCTCTTACCATTCCGTCAAAGTCCAAAGCATTTACCTCAGCACTTACATCACCATCAACAAGATTACAAATGTCAACATAATGTTTTAAGATGCTATCTTTTCCTGTGATACCTTCTTTAGCCATCAAAGATGGGTTTGTAGTTACACCATCTAATACACCTAAAGATTGTGCTTCTTTAATTTGAGCTAAATTAGCCGTGTCAATAAAAAATTTCATAATTTATATATTTAATTGTTTTTAGTTCATTATTAAAAGTGTTTTTTTAACACTTAATTTTTATTAAACGTTTGCAAATTTACAATTTATAATTATTTAATAGCGTTCTTTTTATTTAAATCTTTTAATTCATCACGAATTTCTTCCAGAACATTTAATAAATCATCTCTATGAACTTCAGCATTATTAATTTTATCACTTATCGCTTTTAATATTCTGCGGATTATAAACCACAAAACAACCATAAACAATATAGGAATAATAATTTCTTTTAAATCTTCAATATCTTTCATAATTACAATTTATAATGATTCATCAGCATTTTTTCATATACTTTATCTGCTAATATACGTTTTAATACAATAGAGAACTTTTGCATAAACGCACCCACCTTATAATGGATTCTAGGATTCTTTGCCTGAATGATGTTATAAACCGCTACAGCCATTTCATCTGGATTGCTTCCACTATCCACATGTTCATCCATCATTTTTAGAGTCATTCCATAAGGAACTTCATAAGCCGAACCTTTTATTAATGGTGCATGAAAACGTCCCGAAGCTATATTAGTAGCAAAATCACCAGGAGCCACATTAGTAATATTAATTCCAAAAGATTTCACTTCCATGTTCGACGCTTCAGTTATCAACTCTAAAGCTCCTTTAGATGCCGAATAAACACTTCTATACGGCAAACCCATATAGCCGGCAATTGAAGTAACATTGATAATTAATCCTGATTTTTGTTGGCGCATTTGTGGTAACACCGCTTTCATCACTTCGATAGGACCGAAAAAATTAGTCTCGAAATTATTTTTGATTTCCGCAGTTGGAATTTCTTCCAATGGACCTGTAATCCCTACTCCCGCATTGTTAATCACCACATCTATTCTTCCAGTTGTAGCAATTATTTTGGCAACAGCAGCCTGAATACTTTCTACATTTCGAACATCTAAAGAGACCAATGGAAAAACAGAATTCAAAACAGTTTGCGGATTTCTGCTGGTTCCATAAACAATAAAGCCTTTATGATGTAAAAATTCCCCAATAGATTTTCCTATTCCTGAAGAACCTCCAGTAATCAATACTACTTTGCTCATTTTATTTTTTAGTTATAGGTTATGGGGTGTGAGTTATGGGTTATGGGTTATGTGCATACACCTAACTCCTAACTTCCAACTCCTACACTTCCCAAAAGGTCAAAAATAAAAAAATCCTCCCGAAGGAAGACTACTTTTGTTTTAATTCTGAAAAAAGAATCTAATTCGCCTCGCGAACAGATGAAATAAAAAAAGGCAAGCGACCTACATCGCACCGCTCAACCACGTACCCTTGCTATGTTCCCATCCTGGGGGAGTCTGCAGGAGCTGGTCGTGTAGGACTTGCCGGTGCAAATATACAATCTTTTTATATTTTTGCAAGCCCTTTTGTATGCTTAAAATAACATTGTATATTAGGACTTTTAAAATTTACAACATGAAAAAACATAACTTACTATCTTTCATTTTATTAGGAACACTACTTTCTAATTGTGGAGATACAAAAAATAGAGAAAATACTATATTTAATTTTGATTCTTCTAAAATTTCGGCACAATACCAACCTCAAGAGACTCTTGACTTGACTATTTTAAACCCAAAATCGAAACAAGTCGATAGTATTGTGTACTACATTAACGATGCTAAAATTAAAACGGTAAAAGGACTGGAAAAGCTTTCTTTTGATTTAAAAAACCAAAAACTAGGCTACCAAAACATCAAAGCCTTAGTGTATTTTGAAGGTGAAAATGCAGAAACCACAACTAGAATAGAAGTTGTTTCAAATGTGACTCCTAAATTATTAAAATATAAAATAGTAAACACCTTTGCTCACGATACAAACTCTTTTACCGAAGGATTAGAGTTTTACAAAGACACCTTATATGAAAGCACAGGACAAAAAGAAAAATCTTATTTAAGAAAATACGATTATAGAACAGGCAAAGTTTTTAAGCAAATTGATTTGGATGCTAAATACTTTGGCGAAGGCATCACTTTTATCAACGGAAAATTAGTTCAACTAACCTGGCAAGAAAAAACAGGTTTTATCTATAATGCCAATACGTTAAAACTGGAAAAAACTTTTGCTTTTACCAAAGAAATTGAAGGCTGGGGAATGACTAATGATGGAAAATACATTTATCAATCGGATGGGACAGAGAAAATCTGGAAAATGGATCCTGCTACTCAAAAAATGATAGATTATGTGAATGTATATTCAGGAAGTTCTAAAATTAAATCAGTAAACGAATTAGAACTTATTAATGGCAAATTCTACGCTAACATTTGGCAAAAAGACGCTATTGCTGTTGTAAATCCAAGCACTGGAGCAGTTGAAGGAATTATCAACATGTCAGGTTTAAGAAAATTGATTAAAGCAACTCCAGACGATGTATTAAACGGAATTGCTTATAATCCAAAAAACAAAACCATTTTTGTAACAGGAAAAAATTGGGACAAAATGTTTGAAATAACAGTCTCAGAATAAATTCTAATACTCTTAAACACAAAAAAGAGGAGCAAATGCTCCTCTTTTTTTTATATCTAGAAAACTCTAAAAATTATTTTAAAGTAAAACTTGATTTAGAAGCCAATTCTCCTTTATCAAAAACATTTACATAATAAGTCCCTGGTTCAAAATTTTTCCCTGGTAAATTTTCTGAAACCTGAACTGTTTTATTTTCATATTTTACAGTACTAGTAAAGCTATAAGTCAAATCTTTACCATCAAAAGTTTCGTTTTTCTTTTCACCAAGAACATTGTTTTTACTATCAATAACTTGCACATAATAAGTTTTATCTCCTGACTGTGCAATTTCATTACCCGCAATAGTAAAACTAATTTTAAGCATATTAGTTCTTCTGGCCTTTTCAGTTGCAATTTCTTTTCCAGAACTTTTCACTCTATAAGCTGAACTCTGAATATTCAAAACCGTTAGTTTAGAACCTTTTTCAACAACTTTAGCCAATTCGCTATTTTGCCCTACTAAAGCTTCATTATTTTTTTTAGACTCAGTCAAAACTACTACTGTACTATCACGTTGCGATGTTAACTTAGTATTTTGTTTTTTCAAACCATCATTTTCAGCCATCATAGCCTTCATTTTGTTTTGTAAAAAATTAAGCTGATTCTTGAAAGCTGAAACATCTCCTTTAGATTTTTTTACCTCAGTCATCAAACTTACGACTTTGTCTCTTTCCTGAATTAACTCGTCAGACATTGAAGTATTCTCCGCAATCGCTGCATCATAAGTTGTTTTTAATTGCTCCAAGTCTTTCAATACGGATTCCTTTTCCGTTTCGGTTGTTTTTAAAACAGTTTGCACTTTATCTGTATCCGAAGATAATTTGAAAATATAAACTAAACTCCCAATCAATAAAACTGCCAATACAGCAATAACTGCCTTTAGACTTGAACTACTTTGTTTGTTTTCCATTTTTTTAACGTTTTTTCAATTTTAATAATACCAAATTTAACAATATATTTTTAACATATAACGTAACTAAGGAAATTATATTATTTTTGGTGAAAAAATTTTCTTTTATGGAAAAATTTCTCCCGTTCACAATAAACGATCTCGCTAAAGTCACCAACCATAGAAGTGGAGAAATAAAATTTGGAGAAAAGATGCTCACAGTTCCTGTTGGAGCTAATCCTATCTCATATATCAAAAACACTGAGGCTAAATATGTTTTACTAGGAATTCCTGAAGATATTGGAATCAGAGCCAATTTTGGAAGACCGGGTGCTGCTTCTGCCTGGAACGAAGCCATCAAAAGCATTGCCAACATTCAGCACAATCGTTTTTGTAAAGGAAACCAAATTGTCGTTTTAGGACAAATCAATGTCATAGAAGAGATGAAAGAAGTAGAAAATCTAGACTTTCACAATATTGATGACCGGGTTAAGCTAAGCCAATTAGTTCAAAAAATAGACAAAGATGTTTCGCATATTATTTTTAGTATCGTTAAACTGGGTAAAATTCCAATTATCATTGGTGGCGGGCACAACAATGCTTATGGAAATATAAAAGGAACGGCACTTGCCAAAGGAAAACCCATAAACGCCATTAACTTTGATGCGCATTCTGATTTTAGAATTTTAGAAGGACGTCATAGCGGTAATGGTTTTTCGTATGCTTATGAAGAAGGTTTTTTGAAAAAATATTTTGTCTTTGGACTACACGAAAATTACACTTCCAAAAGTGTTTTAGATATTATCAAAAAAACCGAAGACCGAGTTCGTTATAACACCTATGACAGCATCAATATTCGAAAAGAAAAGAACTTCAATCAAGAAATGATTGACGCCTTAGAATTCATCAAAATGGAGTCTTTTGGAATTGAAGTCGATTTAGATGCCATTCCCAATATTGCCAGTAGCGCTATGACACTAAGCGGTTTTTCGGTAGAAGAGTTACGCCAATTTGTTTCCTTTTTTGCTAAAAATAAAAATGCCAGTTATTTACACATTTGCGAAGGAGCACCTGATTTAGACGTAGACAAAAACAACCATCTAATAGGAAAATTGATTGGTTACCTTATTACTGATTTTATAAAATCAAATTCAAATAAAAATAGCATTTAAACCGGATATAATTTTATAAAACATCTTTTATCGACACCCAATACAAGCAATAAATTAGCATCAAGAATAATAATACTATCTTTGCACCACTTATCGCTGTAACTATTACAGGATAATTAATACCAAACTTATGTTATTCGAAGATTTATCACTTTCAAAAAGTATCCAAAAAGCCGTATTTGAAGAAGGCTATACTAACCCTACTCCAATTCAAGAACAAGCCATTCCACTAGTATTAGCAGGAAATGATTTAATAGGCTGCGCACAAACAGGAACCGGAAAAACAGCCGCTTTTGCTATTCCAATAATCCATCAATTGCACCGCATTGTTGGTTCATCAAAAAAACCAAAACAAATTCGTGCCTTAGTAGTTACTCCTACAAGAGAATTAGCAGTACAAATAGGTCAAAGTTTTGAAACTTATGCCAAATATACTAACCTTACACAGTTAACCATTTTTGGTGGTGTTTCACAAAATCCGCAAGTGGACACACTTAAAAAGGGTATCGATATTTTAATTGCTACACCAGGAAGATTATTGGATTTACACAAACAAGGATTCATTGATTTAGACCATTTACATACATTAGTTTTAGACGAAGCGGATCAAATGCTGGATATGGGATTTGTAAACGATGTAAAGAAAATTGTGAAGTTGACTCCTAAAAACAGACAAACTTTATTTTTCTCGGCAACAATGCCAATTGCCATCAGAGAATTAGCCGAAATGTTTTTGACTAATCCTGAAACCGTAACTGTTTCTCCTGTTTCATCAACAGCAGAAAAGGTAGAACAACACGTTTATTTTGTAGAAAAAGGCGAAAAGAGAAACTTACTTTATACTTTACTGCAAAATGAAAATCTTAGTGATGTTTTAGTGTTTTCGAGAACTAAACACGGAGCGGATAATGTGGTGAAAGCATTACGCAAGAAAAACATTGCTGCCGAAGCCATTCACGGAGACAAATCGCAAAATGCCAGACAAAGAGTTCTGGATGCTTTTAAAAACAAAGAAGTAGGCGTTCTTGTTGCGACAGATATTGCTGCCCGTGGTATTGATATTGACCAATTGCCTTATGTTATCAATTTTGATTTACCTAACATCCCAGAAACTTACGTACACCGAATAGGAAGAACAGGACGTGCCGGAAATGGAGGAATTGCGATCTCTTTTTGTAGCAAAGACGAACATGGTTACTGGAAAGATATCCAAAAACTAATCAAGGTCGATGTAAAAACCATTACTGATCATCCTTATCCGTGGCACGCTGGAAGCCCCGATAAAATTGAGGAAAAACCTAAAAATTCAAATAGAAGTGGTGCTGCTCATAAATCGAGAAAATCTGAAGCTTCTAAACAAAATAAAAAACGTTGGTATTAACAACCAACGTTTTTTAAAAATTTTATTTCAATCGTAAACTGGTTCTAAAAACTATTTTACGATTGTTTTTTTTACATCAAAACTGATTCTTTAAGAAGAACAACCTCATTTATAGTCTTGAATAATTGTTTAGAATCAAAAGGCTTACTAATAATATCATCAAAACCTGCTGAGATTGCTTCTTCGGTCACTTCCTCTTTATCAAAAGCTGTTAAAGCTATTATAGCTGTTTTTATTTCTCTTTCACGAATTAATCGCGTGGTTTCAAAACCATTCATACCGGGCATATTAATATCCATTAATACCACATCAAAAGTTTCTGAATCTAACATTTCTAAAGCTTCTTTTCCAGAAGTTGCAGTTGAACATTTATAATTAAATTTTTCAATTGTCTTTCGGGTAATCAAAAGATTAATCGTATTATCATCCACAACTAAAATTTTAAAAAACTGACCCGAAGACATATCGACCTTAATATTATTGATTAATGAATTTGTTTTTACTATATCATTTTCAAAAGCAATAGTAAAATTAAAAGTAGTTCCTTTTCCTAATTCACTTTTTAGATAAATGGCACTATTAAACAATTGCAAAAGCTGTTTTACAATAGACAAACCAAGTCCTGTACCCTGATAATCAATTTCTTTTCGACTAACTTGAACAAATTTTTCGAATATTTTATCTTGATTTTCTTCTGCAATACCAACACCGGTATCCTTTATGCTAAATTCAATAAAATAAAGTTTGTCTTTAACGTCAACCAAATCAGCCTGAATAGTTACTTCTCCATCATGTGTAAACTTCAAGGCATTACTAACCAAATTAATAATAATTTGAGAAAACCGTAATTTATCCCCTATCAAGTATTCCGGAATGTTGGGATCTATTATGACATCAATGGTATTATTGTGTTTTTTAGCCAAAAATGATAATGAATTTTGAATCAGATCAATTTCATCACCAACATTAAAAGTCATTTTTTCAAGAACAATTCTGTTCTCTTCAATTTTATTAATTTGCAAAACATCATTTACTAATGCTAATAAGTATTTTGCAGAAAACTTAAGTGATTTTAAATGCGGACTATCAGTTAATTCTTTATGTTCATCCACTATCATATTAGTAATTCCAATTACTCCATACAATGGTGTTCTCAATTCATGAGTAATGGTAGATACAAACTGGGATTTTAACTTTGAGGCAACTTCTGCTTTTTCTTTTGCAAGTACTAACTCTTGGTTTTTATTTACTAATTCAAAATTTATTGCTTTCTTAAAATTATAATTTCGATAAAGTGAATAAATTAAAAGCAACAATATAATTAAACTAATAATCAACAAAACAGAAATGGTTTTGGTTTTTACTAAAACCTGAGATTGAAAATCATTTTCTGATTCAATTTCATCAATTTTTCTTTTATATTCATCAATTTCTATATTAATCCCAGCAATATTAGCTTTGTTCAACTTTACTGCGTCATCAATCTCGTGTTTGACTTTATGATATAAATTTAAATTAGTATAAGCGTTTTTATAATCGCCCTTTTTAAATAAAAACTGAGAATACTCTTCAATAGCACACGAATAATCCGACTTGTTACTAGCTGATTTCCCTAACGCTAAGGCTTTCAAAAAACAAGATTCCGCTTTCTTAAAATCGGATAAATAATTATAATATATGCCGTTAAGCATATTCAAAATCACTAAATTAGGCTGATTGTCAAACTCTTGATTTTTATTGACAAAATTCAAATAAGTTTTTCCTTTTTGAAATTCGTTATTATCAAAATAAGCCCAGGCCAAATTTAACTTAGTCCTGTAAACCTGCTTTAAATCAGCTTTTTTCTCACTTAATCCTAATGACTTTTGATAATAAAATATCCCTTTATCAAATTCCTTTTTTTCAAAACAATAAACATTTCCTAAGTTGTTGTATAGCCAATATTTTATGGTATCGTTAGCTGTTTTAGTGGCATAAATAAGCCCTTTTTTATAATAAAATATTGCTTTTTTAATTTCGTTAAGTTCCTCGTAATTCTCTGCAATAGTATTATAAGATTTAGCTACTAAAACATAATCATTAATATTAAAAGCATAGTGTAAAACAAGACGAGCCTTGGTTAAGGATGAGTCATATTTATAGTCACGCAAATATTGAGAGGCTTGTTTTGACAACAACAACATCTCTTTCTTTGAAGCCTGATTTTTTTCAATCGTTGGCTGACTCAAAAGAGGTAAGGTTAGTAATAAAAAAACAATACGTATCCAATACATAATCATAATATTCTTACCAAATATAAGAAAAAAAATAATCGATTATCAATCATTTTGTAAGTTAAATTACAAAAAAATCTTTTTACTATTACTCAACTAAAAAAGCAATTAACAATCTCCTGCCTAAAAAGTTAAACTGTTTTTAAATTATTCTGTTATTCCAATATAACTTCTTCATCCTGCTCTTCCCATTTCCCTATTACCGATGCCGCCAAGGCATTCCCTAAAACATTTGTAGCACTGCGAAACATATCACAAAAATGATCAATTGGTAATATCAAAGCAATTCCCTCAATCGGAATATCAAACATTCCGCAGGTTGCAGCCACAACCACCAAGCTCGCTCTTGGCACTCCTGCGATTCCTTTGCTGGTAAGCATCAACACTAAAAGCATCGTCATTTGAGTTCCTAAATCCAAATGAATGCCATAAGCCTGAGCAATAAAAATACTTGCAAAGGTCATATACATCATGCTTCCATCCAGATTAAAAGAATAGCCCAACGGTAACATGAATGAAACAATCCTGTCTTTTACACCAAAACGTTCTAGTTCTTCTGTAAGCTTAGGAAAAACAGCCTCACTACTTGTAGTTCCAAAGGCAATTATCAAAGGTCCAATAATTCTTTTAAGTAAAATTGTCATTCTACTTTTGAGAAAAACATAGCCAACTACTATCAATACAATCCAAATAGAAGAAATACCAATTAAGAAAGAACCAAAAAACTTAAAATAAGTAATTGCTAATTCCTGAAAATCCCTCACAGCAAATACACCTGTAATAGCACCAAAAACACCTATTGGAGCAAACTTCATGACGTAGTTGACCATCTTCAGTACAATATGGGAGGTTTTATCTAATGCACTGACAACCGGTTTTACATAGTCTCCCAAAGATGCCGCAGCTAAACCAAAGAAAATAGAGAAAATAACAATTTGTAAAATTTCATTGGTAGCCATTGCTTCAAAAATACTTTTAGGCACAATATGCTCTATAAAATTTTCGAAAGATATATTTTGTGTTTTTGCGGTTACTTCTGAAACAGAAGCCAAATCAATGTTTGACAAATTAAGTCCTACTCCGGGTTGGAGTACGTTTACAAAAAACATTCCCAATAATAAAGACAGGAATGAGGCCGTAAAAAACCACGCTAACGATTTTACTCCAATTCGCCCAACCGCCTTAACATCACCTAATTTTGCAATTCCAACAACCAAGGTGGTAAAAACCAAAGGAGAAATAATCATTTGAACCAACCGAATAAAAATGGTAGCCAGCATTTTTATTTTGCTGCTGAATGATTGAGCCGCATCTGCCGCAATTGAATTGTGAATAATAACTCCTAAAACGGCACCACAAAGCATTGCAATTAAAATTTGGAAAGTAAGATTTCCTAAAAGTGATGGTTTTGGGGTTCTGTTTTGCGTCATTTTATCTGGCTTTAAAGTTAAAATCTGGACAAAATGTACAAAAAAAAGGTGAGTATAATAAAAATTAATACTTCACCTTTTTATAATTATTATATTGTTAAAAAACAATATGATTATTTCGATAATATCGCTTATTAATATGTTTTATTTATCAAATAAAAATCAGCTAATACAATTGCTGCCATAGCTTCAACAATTGGCACTGCGCGAGGCACCACACAAGGATCATGACGACCTTTACCTGTCATCTCGGTAATATTTCCTTTATTATCTAATGATTCTTGTTTTTGCATGATAGTAGCCACAGGTTTAAAAGCTACACGAAAATAAATATCCATTCCGTTGCTTATTCCTCCTTGGATTCCACCAGAAAGATTAGTTCTTGTAGTACCATCAGCATTGTATAAATCATTATGCTGGCTTCCTTTCATTTTAGAACCCTCAAATCCACTTCCAAATTCAAAACCTTTTACCGCATTGATAGAAAGCATTGCTTTTCCTAATTCGGCATGTAATTTATCAAAAACTGGTTCTCCAAGTCCTACAGGTACATTTTGAATCACACAAGTAACTACACCACCTACAGTATCTCCTTCTTTACGAATTTGTTTAATGTAATCTTCCATTGTCGCTGCCATTTCTTCATCAGGACAACGCACCGGATTACTTTCTATTTTAGAAAAATCCAATTCCTGATAAGGCGTATCCAAAGAAAGAGGACCTACAGCCGAAACATAGGCATTTATCTTGATTTCAGATAGCATTTGTTTTGCAATTGCTCCCGCTACTACTCTACTTGCCGTTTCACGAGCTGAACTTCTTCCACCACCGCGATAATCTCTAAAACCGTATTTTTGATCATACACATAATCAGCATGACTAGGTCTGTAATTATCTTTTATATGCGAATAATCGTCTGACTTTTGATTGGTATTTGGAATGATAAAACCAATAGGAGTTCCTGTAGTTTTTCCTTCAAAAATTCCAGATAAAAACTGTACATCATCTGGTTCTTTTCGTTGGGTAACTATAGCTGATTGTCCCGGTTTTCTTCTTGACATTTCTAGTTGAATGGCATCAAAATCCAATGCAATTCCCGATGGGCAACCATCAATTATTCCTCCTAAAGCTTCACCATGTGATTCTCCAAAAGTAGTTATTCTAAATAGTGTTCCGTAGCTATTTCCCGCCATTATAATTAATTTTGAACAAAAGTACCATTTTAGTTTTAGCTTTAAAAATTAATGATTTAAAGATTTCAATCTTAGCTGAAAAATAGCCACTTTGTTTACAAACAACAACTCATTTGTTAACCTTATCTTTAAGATGAATTCACACTGAAAGACTTAATTTGCAAAACAACAAATTAGTAAATCAATTGAAAAAAAGAAAAGTTGAAGTAGTTGTAATCTCCGATGTTCACCTGGGAACTTATGGAAGTCATGCCAAAGAATTATACAACTATCTATCGTCTATAAAACCTGAAATTTTAGTATTGAATGGCGATATTATTGATATTTGGCAATTTAGAAAATCCTATTTCCCAAAATCTCATTTAAAAGTAATCCAAAAAATAATAAGCTTTGCTTCTAAGGGAACTAAAGTCTATTACATTACCGGAAATCACGATGAGATGCTTCGAAAATTTACCGAAATGAATATGGGGAATTTAGTCTTAGCCAATAAAGTGGTCTTAGAACTGGACGATAAGAAAGCTTGGATTTTCCACGGTGATGTTTTTGATGCATCAGTAAATCATGCCAAATGGATTGCAAAATTAGGTGGTTTAGGTTATGATTATTTAATTCTGATTAACCGTTTCTTTAACTGGTGTCTAAAAAAAATAGGCCGGGAACCTTATTCATTTTCTAAAAAAATAAAAGCCA
Source organism: Flavobacterium undicola (assembly GCF_009909155.2). Lineage (GTDB taxonomy): Bacteria > Bacteroidota > Bacteroidia > Flavobacteriales > Flavobacteriaceae > Flavobacterium > Flavobacterium undicola. The sequence goes on along the minus strand of NZ_JAAAPM020000002.1, from coordinate 49,578 downwards.
GCGTTAAAAAAGCGGTGAAGCATATTTCGGATTTTGAAGAAACCGCTACCGAATTAGCCATCGAAAACAAATACGATTATGTATTATGTGGTCATATTCACGAACCAAAAATCATCAAAAAAGAGAATAAAAATGGTTCGACTATCTATTTGAATTCTGGAGATTGGGTAGAAAATTTAACTGCTTTAGAATACAATAGAAAAAAATGGAAATTATTTCGTTATCAAGAATCAAAATACATAGAAACCGAAAATCTTGAAGAGAAAGAAGAACTTACTGGAGAACAACTAATTGCCTCTATCATCCTTTCAAAATAAAGGAGATTAAGTGTCTTACATTTGATAAAATGTGGGAATTATATAAAAATATATAATTATATAGTAAACTTTCCGTTTGATATAAGTTGTAGATTTGTAAAACAACAAAACTTTATTTATGAAAAAAATCATTTTATCAGCTTTTATGCTAATGGGATTAGCATTCAGCACACAAGCACAAGAAATTTCAAAAAATGCTTTAGGTTTGCGTTTAGGAGACAATGACGGTTTTGGGGGTGAGATTTCATACCAAAGAGGATTGTCTGACAACAACCGTTTAGAATTAGATTTAGGATGGAGAAACAACAACAATGTTGATGCTTTCAAATTAACAGGTATTTACCAATGGGTTTGGAACATTGACGGAGGCTTCAACTGGTACGCTGGTGTTGGTGGAGGTTTAGGAAACTGGAACTATAAATACAACAACGTAAGTGATAGCGGAACTTTTGCTTTTGTAGCAGGTGACCTTGGTATCGAATACGGTTTTGACGAAGTTCCTATTTTACTTTCTTTAGACATCAGACCTGAATTGTATTTCAACTCTAATGATAATTTTAGAAATGACAACTTTGGTCCGGATATCGCTTTAGGAATTAGATACCAATTCTAAATTTAAAAAGAGTACATAAAAAAATGCCACTATTTCTAGTGGCATTTTCTATTTTACAATTATTTCTTTTTTCGAATTAATCTTAACTACACTATAAGGATACGTAATACTTTGTGTTAGCATAGCTCCTGCTTCGGGTGTGATTTCTTTTACTTTAATTACAATGTTTTTTTCGGTTTCTACAACACTATCAACCGTTATTCCATAACCTCCTGTGGGTTTTTCGCCCATATTCAATACTATAAAATTAGATTGCTGAACATCATTAGTGCTTATTTTACCTTTTAACTTTTCATCATTAAGCAACATTTTAATTTCTTTAGGTTCTGAAAGAATTTCATAGAAATTAATATTGGCTCCACCATCATTTTGCTGTAATAAAACTTCATACAATGGTTTATTAGTACTTCCTTTCTGTGTTGTACTACAAGAAAAAAGCACTAAAACTATCACTAATGAAAGGATGCTTTTTTTCATTTTTTTACAAATGTCAATTAAGAATTTAATCATTATGAGGTTTATTCAAATGTTTGGCTTTTTTGGTGTATTTCTTAATCGCTTTGTCGTAAATATCGATATACAAAGGCAAAATATGTTTAATATCGAACTTTTTAGCTACTGATAGAGCATTCTCTTTGAATTGAGCCAAAACAGTATCGTCTTTCAGGATTTTCAATGCGTTTTCGGCCATTTCATCAATATTACCTACTGCACTTAAATAACCTGAAACTCCTTCAAAATTTACTTCAGGCAATCCTCCTGAATTACTTGAAATAACCGGAACTCCCCAAGCCATAGCTTCCAGAGCAGCTAATCCAAAACTCTCGGTTTCTGATGGCAATAAAAACAAATCAGAATTACTTAAAATCTTATCAATTTCATTACTGTTTCCAAAGAAAATCACCTTATCTAATATACCTAATTCGTGGCATAACAATTCCGCTTTTTCCTTCTCTGGTCCATCTCCTACCATTAATAATTTGGCTGGGATTTCTTGTTGAATTTTATAAAATATTTTAATAATATCCGGAATTCGTTTTACTTTTCTAAAATTACTAATATGAGTTATGATTCGCTCTTCATTTTTAGCAATAAGCGAACGCTGACAAGGCATATTAAAGTCTTTCACATTTTTATCTAACTCAATAAAGTTCGGGATAACATGAATGTCTCTCTTAATTTTGAATAAATTATAAGTATCGTCTTTTAAACTTTGAGATACTGAAGTCACCACATCTGATTTGTTAATGCTAAAACTAACTGCAGGTTTGTAGTGTGGATGATTTCCTACCAAAGTGATATCCGTACCATGCAGTGTTGTAATCATAGGAATCTCAATTCCTTCATCTTTGAGCATTTGCTTAGCCATGTAACCAGCATAAGCATGAGGAATTGCATAGTGTACGTGCAACAAATCTATTTTATAGAGTTTTACCATATCGACTAGTTTGCTCGACAAGGCTAATTCATAAGGTTGATAATGAAACAATGGATATTCAGGAACATTTACTTCGTGATAATGCACATTAGGATTTAATAATGCCAAACGCACCGGTTGGCTATAAGTGATAAAGTGAACTTCATGTCCTAAACGAGCCAATTCTAAACCTAATTCCGTAGCGACAACACCACTTCCTCCAAAGGTTGGATAACAAACAATTGCTATTTTCATCTGTAATTTTTAATACGACTAAATTAATAAAAATAAGATTGTCTTTTCTTAAAAGAAAACTAAAACTGGCTTCCTATTTACTTGTTGCTGTAGTGTCTTCAATCGCCTCATAAATAACGGATTGAATATCTTCCCGAATATTTTCTTTTGATAATTTATTGGCCGATTCATTCGGAAAGGTTCTATTTGAAAGAAAAACATATACAATTTCCTTGTCCGGATCAGCCCAAGCCATCGTTCCTGTAAACCCCGTATGACCAAAACTAGTCATTGATGCACAGCCGCAAGTAGGACCTGAATCCCCTAATTGTGGTTTATCAAACCCAATGCCTCTCCTATTTCCCTGTGAACAATAATAGCAGTTATTAAAATCGTTAAATGTCTTTTCAGAGAAATATTCTTTCCCGCCATAATTTCCTTTTTGCAAATACAACTGCATCATTTTAGCCACATCCATACTATTCGAAAATAATCCTGCATGTCCACCAATTCCACCTTGCATGGCAGCTCCCAAATCATGCACATAACCTTGAACGATTTGGTGTCTGAAATAAGTATCCACTTCCGTAGGAACAATTTTGTTTTTATCTATTTTCCCTATTGGATTGTACATGGTATTATTTAAAGCCAACGGTTTAAAGAAATTTTCATAGCCCAGAACATCCAGTTTTTTTCCTGTTTCATGCTCTAAATAAGCTTTTAAAATCATGAAAGTAAAATCACTGTACTTATATTCCTTCTTGGGTAACAATTTACTATCAACAATAATTTTTAAAATAGTATCCTGATAATCTGTTCTTAGGTATAAACTATCTGCAATTTTTATAGAGAAATTTTCGCTGCTTACTTTACTATAATATTTATCTAATGGATTTCCGTTTTTATCAATGGTATTTTTATAAAATGGATACCAGGCTTGCAATCGGGCGTAATGCGACAACAGCTCTTTAAAATAAATATCTTTTTTATTCGAATTCTTAAAAACAGGCAACATCGAATCTAAGGTAGTTGCCATATTCAACTTTTTCTCATCATATGCTATCATTACATTCGGTAATGTTCCTATAATTTTAGACAACGAAGCCAAATCATAAATATCTGAATTAGAAACTTTTATTTCTTTGTCATAGGTATGATAACCAAATGATTTTTGATAAATCACCTTTCCTTTTCTAGCTACAAGAATTTGCATTCCGGGAGTCATTCTCCCGTTGATTGCTTTTTGTGCAATAGCATCTATTTTAGATAAAATCGATGGATTCATTCCGACATTTTCTGGTGCAGTAAAACCCAAAACATTTAATTTTTCGGTTGTTAATCCAAAATTTTCTTTATCACCAGAATAAGCAGTTACAGGTAACTTTCCTTTGGCAGCTATAGCTCCAAAAATCAATTCAGCTGAAACGACTTGGGCAACAGCACTATTTTGATAAGAAACAATTAATCCTTTTATAGCACTAAAATCCTTGATAGACAATAAAGAAGAAGGCGATGCAAATACATCTAAAATGACCTGATTGTTTTGAGCTAAAAATGCAATTTTATTTAATTCTTCTTCAGATAACTTTTGTTCAGTCCATAAAGTATTCGAAGAATGATAACCAATAATTACAGTTGAAAATCCTTTTAATTTTGCCTGTAAACTGTTTAATTTTTCATCATTAAATTCGGTTATTTCGGTATATTTTCTAAGTGTTTCTACAAAAGAATCATTAGAAGCATCTCCTAATTTCACATAAGCGATTTTCTGATTTTGAAGATTTTTTAATGGTAAAACCGAATTGGCATTTTTTAAAACCGCAATTGTATTTTCACACCATTCATATTGTAAAGCTTCCGTTTTTGCTGTATTCAAGTTTTCACACAACTGATTTAATTCGTCAACAGACAAATGTGGTACTTGAAATTCATCAGTTACAGCCTTGGTAGTTAGGGAATTTTTAGACACAGTGACTGCCTGCTTATTCTTTTTTGTTGTACTACAGGCAGCTACAAAAAAAAATAAGACATAAAGAAGTAAAATCCTGATGTCTATATTTTTCATAAAGAATATTTTATTTTTAAAAGAAACGACTGTGCCAGCTGTCCATTGCTGGTACTTCCCAAGACTCGTTGTATTCTTGAATATTGTTAATCAAGTTATTAAAAACAATCGTATTTTCAGTAACTGCTTTGTCTTTTACCATTTTTTTGAAATCAATCAATGGTTTATGAGCAATATGTTCTCCTAATTTAAAAGTTACATTCATTTTATCCAATAAATCAACCTGGTACTTTTGTTCTAATTTTTGAATAAAAACTACCGAAGCATCAATAGAACAACCTGTAGCAGCCTGAACTTCTTGATTTACGGCAATAATTATAAAACGATTGTATTTTAATTGACACGAAGCTTCTAAACTGGTACCGTGTGCAGCCCACCCATTAAGAAACGATTCTAAGTCGGCTTCGATTTCAGAAAATTCGGCATCCGAAAATTTTCTATTTGATTGATAAATCCAAATTCTGGATTCTTCCGGTAAATTTTCAAATGGAACGTACATAATATATTATTTTATTTTTATTAAACTTAAAATGAGGAAACCATACCAAATCCTAGTTGTTTTCCATCATAATAAGGAAGAAATACTGATTTTCTATTTTTATGTTTTTTAGATGAGAACAATTCGTTTACGGTAGGATACAACCAATAAGCTGCTTTTGCGCTAAGAATTCCAATACCTGCTCCTGCTACAACATCAGTTAACCAATGGCGATTATTATAGATTCTAAAAGCTCCTGTTCCAGCTGCAACGCCATATCCTGCAATTCCATACCATGGTGAAACATCTTTGTATTCCTGGTACATTAATTCAGCCCCCATAAAGGCTACTGCTGTATGTCCTGAAGGAAAAGAATCAAAACTGGAACCATCAGGTCTTTCTACCTTAGTTGTCTTTTTTAGAGTCCCTACGGTTATCCCCATAATTAAACTGGAAGTGGCAAGAATAATTGTTTTGTCTCTAAGATTATTTTTTCCCTTGATTCCCAAAGCACTTAAACCATATATGGATGCTACAGGTAAATACAGAGTAAAGTCATCTATAGTAAACTTTTTATCAATATTTTCATTAACCTCTTCTCTAATTTCTGAATTGACAGATTTTAAAAAATCACTTCCAAGACCTATTACTCCGTAAGTAATAAATACCGCAGGAATAATTAATTGTTTCTTATTGAATTGTAATTGTTCCTTAGGTTTTATCTCTAAAGTATCTGCTTTTTTTTCATCAGAATTAATTTGAGCTCGCATAACAAAACTCAAAAGTAATAGTAAAAAGAAAACAGATTTTTTTAAAATCATTTTTAGTTCTTTAATTAGAGACCAAATCTACAAATCCTGTGCATTAGCAATCAGTTCAGCGATATCCATCACTTTTACTTCGCCTTCTTTTTCTTTATTCTTAATCCCATCCGTCATCATCGTATTGCAAAACGGACAAGCAGTAGCTATAATTTCCGATTGACTAGCAAGGGCATCTTCGGTTCTTTCGATGTTTATTTCTTTATCTCCTTTTTCAGCATCTTTAAACATCTGAGCTCCTCCTGCTCCACAGCACAAACCATTAGCTTTAGAACGTTTCATTTCGACCAATTCTACATCTAATTTTTCAATTAAATCACGAGGTGCTTCATATACTTTATTGGCTCTTCCTAAATAACAAGGATCATGAAAAGTTATTTTTTTCCCTTTAAACTGACCACCTTCAATACTTAATCTTCCGTCATCCAATAAGGATTTTAAAAACTCTGTATGATGAACCACTTCATATTTGCCGCCTAATTCAGGATATTCGTTTTTTAATGTATTAAAACAATGTGGACAAGCGGTAACAATTTTTTTAGCTTCATAAGCATTAAGCACTTCGATATTCATCATGGCTTGCATTTGAAACAAAAACTCATTTCCAGCTCTTTTTGCGGGATCTCCAGTACAACTTTCTTCGGTACCTAAAACTGCAAACGAAACATTGGCACTATTTAGTATACGTACAAATGCTTTGGTAATTTTTTTGGCTCTATCATCAAAACTTCCTGCACAACCTACCCAAAATAAAACTTCCGGTTGCTTTCCTTGAGCCAGCATTTCTGCCATTGTAGGTACTATCAAATTTTCTGACATTGTTTTATCTTTTTTTCAAAAAGCTAAAAAGCAATTTGTAAGTGTTATTCATTTTATTAAACTAAATCAACAATTAGATTAGTTTTCGTTCTTCCAATTCAATCGATCTTGCTGATTGTATGGCCAAGGTGCTCCATTGTTTTCTACATTAGTCATCATGGAATTCAAAGGCATTGGTGCAGCACTTTGCTCCATTACTAAATAACGACGCATATCCATAATAATAGACAACGGACTAATACTAACCGGACATTCCTCAACACATGCATTACAAGAAGTACATGCCCAAAGTTCTTCGGGAGTAATATAATCATTCAATAATGACTTATTATCCGGTACAAAAACACCTTTATTGGTATCAATATTTTTACCCACTTCCTCCATTCTGTCACGGGTATCCATCATAATTTTTCGAGGTGATAATTTCTTACCCGTTACATTAGCCGGGCAAACAGAGGTACATCTTCCACATTCAGTACAAGTATAAGCATTAAGCAATTGTACCCAATTTAAGTCTTGTATATCACTGGCTCCAAATTTTGCATGAACTTCTCCTTCCGGAGCAGCAGGAGCAGCAAATGGATCTACATTAGGATCCATCATCATTTTAACTTCTTTGGTAACAGAAGCTAAATTATCAAACTCTCCCAGCGGATTTAAATTAGCAAAATAAGTATTTGGGAAAGCTAATAAAATATGAAGGTGCTTTGAGAAGTACAAATAGTTCATGAATACTAAAATCCCAGCAATATGCAACCACCAAAAAATTTCGTAAAACAAGGCTACCAAATTACTGTTTGTTCCATTAAATAAAGGTTCCAGAAACTGGCTTACAGGAAAAGAACCTGCTGTTATAAAATGGGAGTAACCTCCGGGAACATTTTGCAAATGCAAATCGGAAGCATTCATAAACAGAAACAAGAACATTAATGTGGTTTCAAAATACAGGATATAGTTAGCATCCTTTTTAGGAAATCCATTCAAATCAGAATTTATAAAACGCTTTAGTTTTACTATATTCCTTCTAATCCAAAATACGGTTACCGCAACAATAACCAATAAAGCTAATATTTCGAAAGAAGCAATTAATACATTGTAAAAACCACCTAAAAAAGGAGCAAAAATTCGATGTGTACCAAATAATCCATCGATGATGATTTCCAGTAATTCGATATTGATAATTATAAAACCTGCATAAACAATGATGTGAAGCACACCAGCTATAGGTCTTCTAACCATTTTTGATTGCCCCAAAGCAATCATAGCCATATTTTTCCATCTTTGATTTGGATTGTCTTTTCGATTTACATCAATACCTAAATTGATATTTCTGTAGATTTTTTTGATATTGGAAATGAAATATCCAAAACCAATAATTAAAACGATTGCAAATAATATATTATCTAAATAACTCATATCATGTTATTTTTTAACTTTTGAAATGCTGTCATTAGGTGTTTTATAGGGCTTGTTTTTCTTTCCAAAAAGAGAAACATTAACATATCTTGTAGGATACAAACGAACATCTTGAAGCAGTAATTCTAACTCTTTAGAAGTTTTTGATAAATTATTATAAAACACATCGTCTTTTAATAATTTACCCATACTTCCATTTCCTGCTTCTAAACCAGTCATAATTCCGTTTACTTTTGTCAAAGTAGTATTTAAACTTTTAACTGTTTTTCCTAAATCGGCTTTGTTTAAAGAATCTGAGATTTTTGAAAAGTTACTTGATACCTTATTAAAATTAGAAACAGCCCCGTTAATTTGAGCTTTGTTATCTGCCAACATTGAGTTTACCCCAGCAGAAGCCTGATGAAATTGCTCCATTGTTTTGCTCAATTCAGCCAAACTTTTCTTTAAATCTTCCTGAGTTTTTTTATTAAGGACATTATTAATACCACTAATAAGGTTGTCGGCATTAGCTAATACTTTTTCTATTTTATCCTGAAGGGGAACTAATTTTTTACTTAACGATTCGGTCATTCCTAATTGCACATTTGCTTTTAGATGATCTCCTTGTTCTACAATATTCTTGTCTGAAAAATTAGGTAGAATAGCAATTTGTTTTCCACCTATAAATCCCGGTTCGTAGATAGTCGCAACACTTGATTTTGCAATTGGAAAATCGGTATTGATTTGCAATTCAACTAATAAGCTACCCGTATTAGGATTGATGCTGATTTTTTCGATTTTACCAATAACCAAACCGTTTAAAGTTACAGGAGCAGATGGTGCTAAACCTTCTACACTATCATATTCTACATATAATGTGGTATAACTGTTAAAAAGGTCCTTTCCTTTTAAAAAACTATAGCCCCAAATAAATAATAATATCGATGCAATTACTAAAATCGCAGTTTTAATCTCTCTTGTTAATTTCAAAATATAAGTATTTAGTGCAAATTTAGTATAAATATTAGAACTTGGCGTTATTTAATTGCGTCTTGAACATCGATTTTATTACCGTTTTTATAAGCAACTAAAAAAGCAGAATTAAAGCCTTTGGCTTTAGCCTCATCTAAAAGTTTTTTGGAAACCTCATAATCAGTGGTTTCCCCATAAAAATACTTATAATTTCCACCTGCAGGCTCCATAGACACATTTTTTAAACCTTTGAATCTTTTAGAATCCAAGTCTAATTTTTTAGCCGTAACTGCAAGTTGAACCTTAAAAACGACATCTGAATTCGCTTGACTTTTAGGTTCATCAGAATCTAATTTTTCTTTAGCAGCATCTTCTGTTTTTTCAATCATTCTTTGTGAAGGTTTTACATCCACACCTGATTCACCCCCAAAATATTCGTTTTTATAACTAACAATCGCACTGGCAATAGCTCTGGCAATATCATTTTGACCTTCTTCAGAATCTAAAATATTCCCTTCATCATAATTAGATATAAATCCCATTTCTATCAAAACCCTTGGCATATAAGCTTTATGCAATACCATATAAGGTGCTTGCTTTACTCCGCCGCCTCTTATTTTTTTTCCTAAAGTAGCAAATTGATCTTCTACCTTACTAGCCAAAGAAATACTATTATCCAAATACTCTTCTTGCATCAACGTAAAACCAATCATGGTTTCCGGTGAATTGGGATCAAAACCTTCGTATTTTGTTTTATAATCTTTCTCCAAAGTAATTACTGAGTTCTCCTTTTTAGCCGCTTCTAAGTTTGAAGCCACTTTAGTCATCCCCATCACATAAGTCTCGGTTCCGTCTGCAACTGTGTTTCTATTAGCATTACAGTGAATAGAAACAAAAATATTAGCATTAGCTCTATTGGCAATATTGGCTCTTTCGACCAAATCAATAAAAACATCTGTTTTTCGGGTATATATAACCTCTATTTTAGAATTTGCTTCTAAAATTTTCCCCACTTTTAAAACCACAGCCAAGGCAATATTTTTTTCGACATGTCCATTATAATTAGCTCCAAAATCGTGCGCACCATGACCTGCATCAAGAGTTACCTTAAAAACATCCGATTGACTGTAAGCTGAATTACAAACTACCATTACTAAGAATGATAATACTGTAGTTGTTTTTCTAATTTTATCTATTAATTCCAAAATATTTTTATTTTTTACTCATTAAATTCCTAAACAACATCATCGTTATTCCTAAAGCTATTCTTCATTAGTATTAACAATAAATGCTTTTAAATATCCTGCACTCCTGGCTTCTAACTGCTTTTTTTTAGCTTCCTCAAAACTTGAAGTTCCTCCATACATATATCTATAAAGGTTATTTAAAAAAACATAAGATACATTTTCTAAGCCTTTAAAATTACTCGGTTGTAATTTTATTTTTTTCGGACTTGCCAAAAGCTGTACTTTATAGATTAAATCAGCTGAATCAGTTTTTTTTACTGATACTTCATTAGTTTTTTTCTTAGTTGAATCTTTTTTCTCTTTATAATCATATTTTGAATCACTAGTTTCAAAATATTGGCTTTTATAATCTAAAATAGCATCAGCAATTTGTTCTGCCATTTTTGTTTGTCCTTCTTCCGAATCCAAAAAGCTTCCTTCCGATTTATTAGACAAAAACCCCAATTCAATCAAAACACTAGGCATATAAGCTGCATCCAATACCCATAAAGGCTGTTGCTTCACTCCTCTTGATCCTCTTTTTATTTTTTTTGTAAAATTACCTTGAATTCTTGATGCCAAAGCAATACTGTTATTTAGATTTTCTTCCTGAATCATAGTCAATCCTATCAATGTTTCTGGCTTTTTAGGGTCAAAACCCTGATATTTTGTCTTATAATCTTTCTCTAGCAAAATAACCGAATTCTCTTTTTTAGCTACTTCTAAATTCATGTCATGTCTGGACAAACCCATAACAAAAGTTTCTGTACCATTTGGCCCTTCATTTTTAACTGAATTGCAATGTATAGATACAAATAAATCGGCATTGGCTTTATTAGCAACTTTAGGTCTATCCACTAATTCGATAAATACATCTGAAGTTCGGGTGTATATGACTTTTACACCATGTGCTTTTTCTAAAAATTCTCCAACCTTTAAAACTGTTTTAAGCGCGATTTCTTTTTCCACAAAGCCGTGATAAGAATTCCCGGGATCTTTTCCTCCGTGACCTGCATCGAGAATGACTTTAAAAACCTTATTATTCTGGGAAAAAACTGAACTAAATCCAAACAACATTAAAATTGCCATTAAAACAAAGTTCTTATAATTGGATTTCATTTTTAAAAGTTAATTTAATTAAAAACACTATGCTTAGAAATTTTGTATTTGACTATTTTTGACGAAAAATAATCTGTAAGTTTGACACTTCAAAAAACAAGCCATAATTTTACAAAAATAGCATTTATACCTTTGCATACAAACTTATTTCATATCGTTTTATTATCATTTTTCCTAACATTTGGGATGTCTAACATATATTCACAAGATATCTCTAAAAAAACGAAAACTATCTCGGCTAAGCCATCAAAAAAAGAGGCTAAAACTACTGTTACTGATACTCTAAAAAAAGAAAATGACAGTATAAAAACAGATAGCATAAAACCTAAAAAAGCATTTCTGGAAGGAAAAGTTAAATATAAGGCCGATCAATATGCTAAGATTGACCAAAAGAAGAAATTAATCACCTTGTATGACAATGCAGAACTTTATTACCAGGATATCGAATTAAAATCAGGTAAAATTGTATTGGACTACGAAAAAAACGAGGTTTACGCTGGAAGAATTAAAGATTCAACCGGGAAATTCACTCAATATCCGAACTTCAAGCAAGGTACCAATGTTATAGAACCGGACTCGATTCGTTTTAATTTTAAAACAAAAAAAGCGTTGATTTGGAATTCCAGAACCGATCAAGGTGAATTTAATGTAAAAGCAGCTATTACAAAAAAAGAAAACGATTCGGTTTACTTTTTAAAAGGTGCTCGTTTTACAACATCTACCAATAAAGAAAATCCAGAATATTATTTCCAAACGAGTAAAGTGAAATTTATTCCTGGCAAAAAAGTAATCACAGGATTAACACATTTAGTTATTGCTGACGTTCCTACTCCTATTGCACTTCCTTTTGCTTTTTTTCCAATGAGCAAAGAAACAAGTGTATCAGGATTGATTTTACCCAGCTATAATGATTCGAATACCAGAGGTTTTTCGTTGCAAAACGGAGGATATTATTTTGCTTTGAGCGATCATTATGACTTAACGGTATTAGGAGATTATTATACCAATGGTAGTTACGGAATGCGATTTGAATCCGCTTATGCTACTCGCTATAAATTTAGAGGAAATGTAAACTTTCGTTTTGAAAACCTAATCAATAGTGAAAGGGGATATCCTGACTATTCGAGACAAAACATTTACAACATTCAATGGTCGCACTCAAGAGACTCTAAAGCCAATCCTAATTCGAGTTTCTCGGCATCGGTTAACTTAGGGAGTAGTAAGTATTTCAAGCAGTCTATCAACCAATCTAATAATGGTTCAACTCTAAACAACACCCTGAGTTCTTCTGTTTCTTATTCAAAAACATTTAATATCATTCCTCAAGCGCGTTTGTCATTGTCTGCAACTCATTCGCAAAATACACAAACAGAGTCCATCAATATGACCTTGCCTACTTTGCAATTTAGCTTGGACAGAATATATCCATTTGTTGGAAAAGATGGTGTAAAAAAAGGATTCTTTAAAAACATCAATTTACAATACAATCTGAACGGTAGAAATTACATCAACACAACGGATTCTTTATTTTTCAAACCCGGAATGTTTAAAGATGCTCAAGTTGGTTTCCAACATAGTATTCCTTTAAGTACTAACTTTAAATTATTCAAATATTTTAGTGCTTCAACATCGGTAAATTACGAAGAGATTTGGTATTTAAAAACCATCAAAAGAGCTTATGATACTGAAAAAAGTGCTGTAGTGGATCAAACTGTAAACGGATTTGATGCTTTTAGAACTTATAATTTATCTGCCAGTTTAGGAACTACCATTTATGGAACTTTCAATTTTGGTGACGATAAAAAAATACAGGCTATCAGGCACGTCATGAGACCATCGATTTCTTATGGCTATACTCCAAGTTTTGAAAAATATTACGACACCTACTCCTCTGACGCAAGTGGAAGAATGGACAAACAATATACTCGTTTTGAAGGCGGTATGTTTGGTTCACCGGGTTTGAGTAATTCGAACACAATGGGAATCAGCATCAGCAATACCTTTGAAGCCAAAGTAAGAGATGCCGATTCTACAAAAACAGAACCGAAGAAAGTAATGCTGTTAAACAACTTAAATCTATCTACAAGCTACAATCTTGATGCCGATGGAGTTACAGCACTGGCTTGGTCTCCTGTGAGAGTAAGTACCGGAGCGCAATTTTTCGAAAATAAATTGAATGCCAACTTTGCTACTACCTTAGATCCTTATGCCATTGATAATTCAGGGCAAAGAATCAACAAATACAACATTAACAATGGTGGAAGCTTGTTTAGAATGACAAGTGCCAACATTACTTTAAACTACGCGCTGTCCAGCAAAGACAAAGATGACAAGAAGAACAAAACCAAAGACACACAAACCACGAGGAACGGAGGTCGGGAAGATGACCTTTTTGGAACTGGCAGCGATATAAATGACAACAGAAAGAGTCAATTTGATGGTAGCGAAGAAGAAGGCGAAGATACTATTTCTGAGTTTTTCAATTCAAAAATTCCCTGGGACATGACTTTTGCTTATTCTTTTACCTACGGAAATAACAATCGGGAAAAGCAAATTACAGGAAACTCTATAATGATATCGGCTAATACTGATTTGACTCCTAAATGGAAAGTAGGCGTTTCTACAGGATATGATTTTGTACAAAAAGGAGTTACTTACACCCAATTGCGATTTGAACGTGATTTATCAAGTTGGAGAATGTCCTTAAACTGGATGCCTTTCGGTAACAATGCCAACTGGAATTTCTTCATCGGAATTAAATCCGGTATCCTAAGTGATATCAAATGGGAAAAACGTAATTATCCGAATCGTTAATATTTTTATTTACACATTTTTTTGTTTCATCTTAAATTTACAGCAACATGAAGAAAGTAATTTTTACAGAAAAAGCACCAGCTCCTATCGGACCTTATAACCAAGCCATACTTACAGGAAACACCTTATACACTTCAGGACAAATTGCTATCAATCCAGCTGACGGAACTTTAATTACAACTAGTATAGAAGCCGAAACAACGCAGGTTATGGAAAACCTAAAAGCAGTGCTAGAAGCCGCGGGAATGACATTTGAAAACGTTGTAAAATCAACTATTTTCATCATGAACATGAATGATTTTGGAAATATCAATACCATTTACGGATCTTATTTTAACGAAAAAACCGCTCCAGCACGTGAAACGGTTCAAGTGGCATGCTTGCCAAAAAATGTAAATGTTGAGATTTCTATGGTAGCAGTGTTATAGCACTCAATAACAATTGTGCCGAAGCTTCGTTAGTGGCTATTGGCACATTGTGCACATCACATACACGAAGCAACATATTAATATCTACTTCATGTGCATGGCTAGCCAATGGATCTTTAAAGAATAAAACCATTTTGGTTTTTCCTTCTGCTACACGGGCTGCAATTTGCGCATCACCTCCCATAGGACCTGAAAGCATTTTTTTTACTTTAAAACCCGCTTTCTCGGCTTTTCCTCCAGTAGTTCCTGTAGCAATAAGCTTGATTTTTTCTTGTCTCAACAGTTCAATGTTCTTGTTCAAGAATTGAACCATATCTACTTTTTTTCCATCATGGGCAATAATAGCTATTTCCATAATCTTATTTATTAGCAACATGATAAGAAATAAGACCATCTATAGGTCTTCTCAAAACGTTTCCTAATTGCAAGTTGTATTTATCAAAAGCATGTTGCAATTCATCTTTTAAATAATAAGCAATCGAACCTACAAAATGCACAGGTACTTCTTTGCAATTATCATATTGCATTACATAATTTTTCACAAAAGACTTCATCCCTTTGCGAATAATTTTTTGACAAAATTCAGTTTCCTTATGTTGAATCAGAAACTTAGCAAAAGTGGCTAAATAAGCATTCGGATTATCTTCTTTGTATAATTTATTTTTGATAAAATCAGGGTCTACACTAAATTCTTTTTCAAATTCAACCGCTAATTCCTTAGGCATTTTATTAAAATAATACTTTCTAATTAACTCTTTTCCGTAAACATTACCACTAGAATCATCCATTACAATATAACCTAATGATTGTACTTTTTGGTGCAATTGAGTTCCGTCAAAATAACTACAGTTAGAACCTGTACCTAAAATACAAACAATAGCTTTTTGATCTTTTGGAGTAGTTGCATAAACAGCTGCATAAGTATCTTCTTCCACTACAATTTTTGCATTAGGAAAATAATCTTGAAAAACGGTAGTCAAATTAATTTTCATTCTATCAGTTCCGCAACCAGCACCGTAAAAAAACAAATGAGTAGCTGTCTTTTTGCTTTGTTGGATATCAAAACGATCGTCCAAACGTGCAATAATTTGATCTCCTTCAAGGATTTCCGGATTCAAACCTAAGGTTTGTGTAGTAAACAATATTTTTCCTTCATCGTCTATCGCAATCCAATCGGCTTTGGTAGAACCACTATCAACTATTAATTTCATTTTGTTTCAGTTTTTAGATTAGTTTTTCTTTAATTTAAAATGTGGTTTTCACATTAATCAAAGAGGTAATAAAATAAGAAAATCCCGTTACTTTGAAATAACGGGATTTTCTAAAATTATAAAATATTATTTCAATCCAGCGATATGCACAGATAAATCAATTAATTTACTAGAGTATCCATACTCATTATCATACCAAGATACCAATTTGAAGAAAGTTGAATTCAAACCAATTCCTGCAGTAGCATCAATGATTGAAGTTCTTTTGTCAGAGATAAAATCTTGAGATACAACAGCATCTTCAGTATATCCCATAATTCCTTTCATTGTAGTTTCAGAAGCATTTTTCAAAACAGCCATAATTTCTTCATAAGAAGTTTCTTTAGCTACTTTTACAGTTAAATCTACTGTAGAAACGTCAGCAGTAGGAACACGGAAAGCCATACCTGTTAATTTTCCATTCAAGTCAGGAATAACTTTTCCAACCGCTTTTGCAGCACCTGTAGAAGATGGGATGATGTTGATGCTAGCAGCACGTCCACCTCTCCAGTCTTTTCTAGAAGGACCATCAGCAGTCATTTGAGTTGAAGTTGTAGCGTGAACAGTAGTCATTAAAGCTTCAACAATTCCAAAATTATCGTGAATAACTTTAGCTAAAGGAGCTAAACAGTTTGTAGTACAAGATGCGTTAGAAACAACTAAATCAGAAGCTTTTGCAGTTTCGTGGTTTACTCCCATTACAAACATTGGAGCATCAGCAGAAGGAGCAGAGATAATTACTTTTTTAGCACCACCTTTGATGTGCTCATTAGCAGTTTCAATAGTTGTGAAGATACCAGTACATTCAGCAACTACATCAACATCAACTTCGTTCCATTTCAAATCAGCTGGATTTCTTTCAGCAGTGATACGAATGTTTCTTCCGTTTACGTATAATTTTCCTTCTTTTACTTCAACATCTCCATCAAAACGACCGTGAACAGAATCATATTTTAATAAGTAAGCTAAGTGATCTACATCTAATAAGTCGTTGATTGCAACTACTTCTACATTGTCTCTGTTGAAAGACTCTCTAAAAACAATTCTTCCGATTCTACCGAAACCGTTTATTCCTAATTTTACTTTTGACATTTCTTTTCTTTATTTATTTATTGTTTATTATTCGATTTGAAAAATTTTCGCAAATTTAATGATTAATTCTACTACAATTTTTTTTAAGTTGTTATAATATCAGAAACCCTTAATAATTCTCTATCAATTTCTGACTTTCCTTTTATAGCTTGTACTAATGGAGTAAGATTTACGGTATCATTTTTCAATCCTACCATGAAATTTGAAACTCCATCTAATAAAGACTCTACTGCTTTAACACCTAAACGGCTAGCCAAAACTCTATCAAAGCAAGAAGGTGAACCACCACGTTGCATGTGCCCTAATACCGATACACGAACATCGTATTCAGGTAAATTACTCTCTACATAATCCTTTAATTCAAATACGTTTTTACCAATTTTATCGCCTTCGGCAATAACCACTATACTTGATGATTTTCCGGAAGCCTTACTTTTTTGAAGTGATTCTAACAAACGGTCTAATCCTAAATCTTCTTCAGGAATCAATATTTCTTCTGCTCCAGCTCCAATTCCGGCATTCAAAGCAATATGACCGGCATCTCTACCCATTACCTCAACAAAGAATAAACGGTTGTGAGAACTGGCTGTATCTCTAATTTTATCAATACAATCTACAACTGTATTTAAAGCAGTATCATAACCTAGTGTATGGCTTGTACCGTAAATATCATTATCGATAGTTCCTGGAATTCCCATTACCGGGAAATTATATTCGGCATTAAACATCAAAGCTCCTGTAAAACTTCCATCTCCTCCGATAACTACTAAGGCTTCAATTCCTTCTTTAACTAAATTCTCATGAGCTTTTTTTCTACCTTCAGGAGTTCTAAATTCTGCTGAACGTGCCGATTTTAAAATTGTTCCTCCTTTATTGATAATATTATTTACGCTTCTAGGTCCCATTTCAATGAAGTCACCTTCAATCATTCCTTGGTATCCTCTGTAAATCCCAACACATTCTATATTATGATAAGCACAAGTTCGAACAACTGAGCGTATGGCAGCATTCATCCCCGGGGAATCTCCACCAGAGGTAAGAACACCTATTTTTTTTATTAGTTTTTGCATTGTTTTTAGTTTTGAAAGGTAAAATTAAGAAACATTAATCACTTTAAAAGGGTATGCCTTGTTATTTTAACTAATTGCCTAAAATTCAAACGTTTTCGTTAATAAGTTTCACAAAAAACAAAAAAACACAGTTTTTTTTTGACAGAAATCGATTTTTAGAGAATTTAACTAAGAATAACTTATTATTGACGTTAAAATAACAATTATACGAAACAAGTTCAGATTCTAAAAAAGTACTTTTAAGTTAAGAGTATTCGATTCCTCAAAAATTAATCTTCATCCGTTTTTATGGCTTCAGTATTATTTTTTGAATCTTCTTTTTTAGGAGATTTGCTTTTATTGAAATTAATGTATTCTGGTGCTACATTAGAATCTTGGAAATATTCATTTGTAGTGTCTACTTTTTGAATTTTATATTTCTTAAATATTTTATTAACCAATTCTCTAAAAGTATCAAAATCAACTTCATAAGTAACCCCTAATCCTTGGGTGTAACCAATTCCTTGCCCAATATAATTAATATCGTTTTCTCTGTTAAACAGCCTTAAATTCATCGTTCCGTCCTGGTTCACTCTATATTGAACCTCAACATCCCCAACAACTGCCGATTCATTAATTCCTCCAAATGGAACCCCCACTTTTCCATTAATTGTAATTCGCTCATTGATTTTTGACGAAATAGTGGCCACTACTCTACCATCCGTTTCCTTACCAATTCTTTTATCTGGAGAAACATAATTCAAACCTACCTTAAATCTATCATTATCTGTTTTTAGGATATCTCCTAACAAACTAGAAGCGGTTTCAAATAAACTTCCTGAAAAATCAGATTGATTCACCCCTTCCGGACTTAAGAACCCTCCTGAAGAAAGTAAATACAAGGCCTGTGTTTGCCTTACATCTTTATCGTATAATTTATATTGAATTTCTGATTTTAAAACATTACTCACCGTTGGGAACTCAATATTAAAATCCGGATCCGGACTGGCCAAATCTCCTTGAATTCCAATAATTACATTCACCGGCACTTTTCTGTTAAATGAAGAGTTATCCAATAAAACGGCTGGATTAGCAATGGTTTTATAAACGGCCTGCAAGTTCAACTGTGCTCGCATTGGATTCCCTTCCCAAGAAATAGAACCTCCTTTTTTAACGTCAAACTTCTTATCAATTAATCCGCCGTATTTAAAATTATAGGTTCCTTCATATGCCTGGAAATCTCCCCACATTTGAAACTTTCCTAAGGTGTTAATTTTAAACAAAAGCGAACCATAACCTCTACCGCGCATTCCATGACCTGAATTTCGATCTAATATTACTTCTACTTCAGCATCAGGCGTAATGTCTAAATCAAATTCTAATTCGAGTCCGTTATATTTTCGGCTATTTTCAACAATACCCATTTTTTTATTATACTTTTCTTTAGGTGTAACAAAATGGATAAATGAATTTTCACCTACGCTCTCAGCATAATTAATTGGAATTTTAACATCAGTTCCTTTTTCTGATTTCGCATCTATTTTTATAAATAATGAGTTTGTAGGACCTTTGATAGTAGCATTTCCATTGATAAATGCCGTTCCATAATAAGCTGCATCTTCAGAATCTTTGGTATCTAAAGCAACTAATCTTCTTGAAGCAATTGCAAAATCTAATTTCCAATCTGAAAAATTATTGTGTTGAATACTACCGTTCAACAAACCTTTGGTATTGAATTTCGAATCGGTAATGGTATTATTTCTAAACAAAAACGTCTCATCAACTAAATCAACTATTGAACGATCACTCAATTGATAATCGACATTTAAATACGGAATAGTCAATCCTGCTTTGTCTACAAATAATCGACCACTTATTTTAGGCTTATTTACATCGCCAGTTACAATCGAATTTCCTGTTACAAAACCTCGAACATTAGACAAAACATTGCCTCCTAAAGAACCAAAAACTCCCAGATTAAATTTATCTAATTTCAGCTTTAAGTCAAGAATAGTCTTTTTATTAACGATTTCAAAACTTCCGTTAGCATTAAAAGATTCCAAATTGTCATTTTGCAAATAAGAATCAATCGTAAATTTATCCAGACTTTGATTTCCTTCGATATTGAATTTTAAAACCCCTAAATCGGTTTTATTGATATTCAATTTATCAATTACTAATGAAGCTGTAGGTTTATAGACTTGGTTATTTTGTTTAAAATTAATGGCACCATTTACATTTCCCCTAAAAACAAACTTGCTGCTTAAAGGCGTAATCTTATACAAATCGACATCTTTAAAACTGAGCTCTAAATCCTTATTTAAATTATCCTTGATTGTTCCATTTAAAGCCACCGATTGGTTTTCATGAGACAATACGATATTATCAAAATTGAAATTCTTAAAGATTTTATCAAAAACTATTTTATTATCATAACTGTCTTTTTGATTCAAATACCATAAGTTTTCTTTGAATTTCATCTCCGATTTACTGATACCCACCACATTGTTATTATTCTTATCAATAGTGTGAAATAAGTTCAGGTTGAAATAATCCTCCCCTTTTTCGCCTCCTTTAAACTCTGAACGAAATAGTAAAGTATCCTTTGTGGTAATATTAATCAAACTAAAATCGTGAATTTTATAATAAGGCGTTTTGATACTATCTAACTCAACAAAAGCATTAAACAATGGGTTTTTGTTATCAATAGCAACCCTAATATTATCGAAGGTATTTTTAGCATATACAATTTTAGGCGAATTAAAATTCATCTTAAATTCCTGATTATCCGATTTGATATTTCCTTTCAAAACCGTATTAGTTGCCAGAGCTATTTCAGGAAATAAAATTTCAACTATCTTGCTGTAAACCGTGAAATTAAATTTTAAAAACTGTCCTTTATTTACCTTTTCCGGTTTAAAATTGGTGTACAAACTACCCAACGAGTTTCTTGTCAATTTGCCCAATTGACTAAACTGAAAACGCCCTACAACTTTTCCATCGATGATATCAGGAGAATTTATGGTTAACGTACGAATTCTATTTTCATCAAAAGTCGAATTGATATTGAAATCATCAAAACTATAGGTATCTTTTACATTTTGATAAGATGTCTGTTTTATATAAACATTTCCTTGTAAATTTTCAATCGAATTTCCTGTAACTTGTACTAGTACATCTCCTTTAAAATGAGAAACACTATCTTTTACTAATTTCAATTTACTCAAATCAGCATGAGCTACATTAATATGGAAATCGTATTTATTTTCTTTGGCACTTAAATCGACCAACCCATCAAAATCCATTTCTAAATTAGAATCAACTACTGAAATTTGTCCTTTATAATAAGGCAATTTAAAATTCCCATTTACAGTAATATTATTATAAGTATAATTTTTATAATCCATTTTACTTATAACTCCATTCAATTGCGTATTCAAATATTTCTCAGTAAATCCTTTTCCATCTACATCAATATCCATACTTACCCTTCCTAAATCATCACGACTTAAAAAAGTTCCAATATCAAAATTTTCTAAAACAACATTTCCGGTATAAGCCGCCTTATCAATAACATCAATATTAGTCATTTCAAATTTTGATTGCAATTTTCCTAATTGTGAAATTACATTCAAATCGGTATCAATGGTCGTTGCTGTAAGTTGGGTATTTCCTTTTATCGAAAAATTGCCTAGCGTTTTTAATTCTACAGGTAATTTCTTTCCAAGAACATTGGGTAGCATAACCACCAGATTATCATAACTGGAATTGATTCTCGTAAAATCGCCATCCATATAAAATCGTTGATGGTCTTTTCCAAAAATATTTTTGAAATTAATAGCACCATACATACGTGATTTTCTGGAATCAACAAGTTTTAAATTACTTATATATAAATCATTCAACGTTCCTTTTATATCAGTACTATTAATGTAAAAAAACTGATTAACACCTAAGCCTTTATAAAAATAGCGAATATCATTTGTTGCAATCGAAGCGGAATGGAGCTTAACATCAAACTTTACTCTATCATTAAAACGAGCAAAATCCTGAATTTTATAATTCATCGTAACCTCAGCTTTAATTTTAGATTCAGGTGTTTTTAAATCTAAATTTTCAAGTTTTATTTTTTTCTTGGTATAACTAAAAACAGCGCTTAAGTCTTCAATAAACAAACCTCTATGGTCTAAAAGTGATAATTTATTTATTGTTGCATTAACATCTGGACCATGCAGCTTAAAATCAGTCAATTCGATATTTACATTTTTAAAATCAACATCTTTAGGATTGGCTTTATTTTCATCAGTCATTATAAAATGTCCGTGGGCGATATAAGCCTTGTCTGATTTTAATAGAAAATGTTTTCCTGTAGCCGACGGTTTATCAGAGCCAAAAGCATCAATAAAAATATCAATATTAGTTTTCTTTTCGTTTTTGTATGTTTTTAAATCAAATAAAACGCCATCCAAACGAACGGTATTAAACAACAAATCGCCATTTAAAAATCCGTTAAGATCAAAAATATTGGTATTCAAAATTTTGGAATAAATCAAAGTATCCTTGTGATGATCTAAAATCAATACATTTTGAATTTTAACACCACCAAAAACAGATATCTTAGCCTTATCAATATTGATATTAGTGCCAAAATCATTATTAACACGATTCATCAAATACTTACCCACTTTAGTCTGGACTGTAGGTAATGATAAAGCAATACCAAGCACTAATAATAATAGGATTAGTCCAAGTAGGAAGTATTTAGGTTTTAACCCAAAAAATAGCATGCAGCAACAAACTATAAATATTGCCTCAGCAAATACTGTTATTTCGCTCTGAACAAAAGGCAATGAGAAAAGTATTCCTAGCACTAATAAAAGTAGGATTAGTTTAAATAGGAAATGTAAAATTATTTTGCTGACTTTTTTGATATCTTTTACTGTTATATTCTTTTTCTTAAAAAACTATTTTACTGGTGAAACGGCAGTACCTTTAATAAAAATTCTTTAATTTTGGCTGCGCCGTAAAATTAAATAAAATATAATCGGTTTCTAAAGATAATTCAAAATTTGTGCCTTTTTATGCTAAATCCAGAGGTTTTTATTCTTGCTATTGAAAGTTCCTGCGATGATACTGCAGCAGCTGTTTTATGTAACGACAAAGTGCTTTCAAATGTTGTGGCAAATCAATTAATTCACACACAATATGGCGGAGTCGTTCCTGAATTAGCTTCGCGTGCTCATCAGCAAAATATTGTCCCCGTAATTGATGCCGCTTTGAAAAAAGCCAATATCCAAAAAGAACAGTTGTCAGCCATTGCTTTTACGCAAGGTCCCGGCTTAATGGGGTCTTTGCTTGTGGGAAGCTCTTTTGCTAAATCGACAGCATTGGCTTTAGGAATTCCGCTTATTGCAGTAAACCACATGCACGCCCACATTTTAGCCCATTTTATTGACGAAGAAGGTTTTGAAAAACCAGAATTTCCTTTTTTAGCCTTGACTATTAGCGGTGGACATACTCAAATTGTAAAAGTCAACGATTTTTTTGACATGCAAATAATTGGAGAAACTACTGATGATGCCGTAGGAGAAGCTTTTGACAAAAGCGCTAAAATCCTGGGACTTCCCTACCCTGGCGGTCCTTTAGTAGATAAATATGCTCAATTAGGAAATCCAAAAGCCTTCCCTTTTACCAAACCAAAAGTTCCGGGACTGGATTTTAGTTTTTCAGGTCTAAAAACGGCAATCTTATATTTCATTCAAAAGAAAAAAATAGAGAATCCGAATTTTATTGATGAAAACATCAACGATATTTGCGCTTCTATCCAATATACCATTATTCAAATATTAATGGATAAATTAAAATTAGCGGTACAAGAAACGGGAATTAAACAAATTGCCATCGGTGGAGGTGTTTCAGCTAATTCCGGAATTAGAAATACCCTCAAAGAAGCCGAACAAAAATACGGTTGGAAAACATTTGTCCCTAAATTTGAATACACCACCGATAATGCTGCCATGATAGGAATTGTAGGTTATCAAAAGTTCTTATCCCAAAATTTCGAAAACGCTTCAGTAGTTTCTAAAGCACGAATTCAATTCTAAACTATGCAATTATTTTACAATCCAAATATTGACGAACAAACTGAAATCTTTTTCTTTGACAAAGAAGAAAGCAAACACATTATCAAAGTCTTACGAAAAAAAGACGGTGATATTTTATTTGTAACCAATGGCTTAGGCTACATTTTTGAATGCGAAATCACCTTAGCTTCAGATAATAAATGCACGGTAAAGATTAATGCTTTTGAGAAAAAAGAAACCCCAAAATTTCATTTGCATCTAGCCGTTGCTCCAACAAAAATGAACGACCGCTACGAATGGTTTTTAGAAAAAGCAACCGAAATTGGTGTTCAGGAAATCACGCCCATCATTTGTGATCGTTCCGAAAGAAAGGTTATTAACAAAGAACGATTTGAAAAAATTATCCTGTCTGCATTGAAACAGTGCAACGAACCTTACTTACCAAAATTGAACGAAGCAGTTAGTTTTAAAGAATTTGTAACTCAAAAAAACAAAGGCACATTATTAATTGCCCATTGTGAAGAAACCGATAAAAAAACATTAAAATCGGTTTTAAAAGCCAACGAAGACATTACTTTGCTTATTGGACCCGAAGGCGATTTTTCAGTTAAAGAAATCGCATTGGCATTAGAGAACAATTATATTCCTGTTTCTTTAGGCAACACCAGATTAAGAACTGAAACAGCAGCGTTAGTAGCTTGCCATAGTGTGGTATTTTTTAATGAATAAGTCATTGCGAGGAACGAAGCAATCTTACGATATTAAAAACAAATGAGATTGCTTCGTTCCTCGCAATGACTAAACACAGCATGGGACTAAGGACTAATCACTAAGGACTAAAAAATGAAAAAAATATATCTTGTTTTACTATTGATTTCTTTCGCTTCTTTTTCCCAGGAAATTGCCTTGGTAAAATACAGCGGTGGTGGCGATTGGTATGCCAATCCTACTTCGCTGCCCAATTTAATTCGTTTTTGCAACAACCATATCAACACGACTATTAATCCAAAACCCGCCACGGTAGAACCCAGTAGTCCTGATTTATTTTCCTATCCTTTTATTCACATGACAGGACACGGAAATGTTGTTTTTAGTGAATCGGATGTGAGTAATCTTCAAAAATATTTAAAAGGCGGTGGTTTTTTACATATTGATGACAATTACGGAATGGATCAATACATTCGAAAAGAAATTAAAAAAATATTCCCTAACAAGGAATTGATTGAAATCCCTGCTAGTCATGCTATCTTTCTAAAACCCTATCTTTTCACCAATGGTTTACCAAAAATTCACGAACACGATGGCAAACGTCCACAAGCTTTTGGCATTTTCGCAGACAATAGATTAGTGCTTTTATATACTTATGAATGTGATTTAGGTGATGGCTGGGAGGATCCAGAAGTCCATAACGATCCCATCGAAGTACGCGAAAAAGCATTGAAAATGGGGGCTAATATTATAAACTATATTTTTAATAACTAATTCAAGTGCAACTAAAACACGAAGAAAATCAGTTTAAACAAACGCAGTTTCCTATTACGCTCGTTTGTGACAATATCTATTTCCAACAAAACATTGGTTCGCTTTTCAGAATTGGAGAAGCTTTCGGAATTGAGAAAATTATTTTCTTAGGAAAAGACATCCCTCTAAATCCCCGAAAAATAAATAAAACGTCCAGAAGTACCCATTTACATGTTCCTTATACCGTAATTGAAGAAAACGACGTTTTGATTAATTACTTACAAGAGAATAATTATGAAATAATTTCGTTAGAAATAGCTGCAACCAGCAAAGCATTAAAAGAAGTTGTATTACCTTCCAATAAAAAAATAGCACTTGTAATTGGAAGCGAAATCAATGGCGTAAACGAAGCTCTTTTGGCAATTTCAAACCAAATTGTACACATCAACATGTTTGGTCAAAACAGCAGTATGAATGTAGTTCAGGCTGCAAGCATTGCGCTTTATGAATTTACTTCAAAAATGATTTGAGTTTCTTTATCTTTATAAACTAAAACACTGCTATGATTACATCAAAAACGATATCCAACGGAATCCTTCGCGCTTTACTAACCGTAGTTATTGTCGGTTTAATTTCGCTTTTTCTATATCAAATCAGCACAGTTCTAACTTATTTGGTAGTTTCAATGATTCTTACTATGATTGGAAAACCTATTTTAAATTTCTTTAAAAAGCGATTAAAATTCAGCCATATCCTCGCTACAGTAACTACAATATTTATTTTTGTATTGATTATTCTTGGATTTATTTTGATGTTTGTTCCTTTGGTTTCTTCGCAAGGACAAAATTTATCGCTGCTTAATACCGCTGCAATAGAAAAAAACATTACCGAATTAGTGAACCAAATCAAGGTCTTTCTAGATTCTCATAATATAGATTCTTCCAAAGTATTAAAAGAAGCTAATATTTCCTCAAAGATCAACTTTACTTTTATCCCTGATTTTTTGAATAGCATTTTAGGAACAATTAGTAGCCTTGGTGTGGGCTTAGGTTCGGTATTATTTATTACTTTTTTCTTTTTAAAAGACAGAGTACTCTTTTTACGTGGAGCTAAAAAACTAATCCCGGATAGTTATGAAGAGCAATTTTTAAACTCTTTCGAAAAAATCAACGATTTACTTTCCCGTTATTTCATTGGATTATTATTGCAATTGTTTATTGTATTCGTTTTATATCTGATTGTTTTAATCATTTTTGGAATTCCCAATGCACTTATTATTGCTTTTTTATGCGCCGTATTGAATATCATTCCTTACATCGGTCCATTGATTGCTTCTGTATTGGCGGCTTTATTGACCATGTTGAGTAACTTAGGAAATGACTTCCAATCTGAAATTTTACCTACAACTATTTATGTATTAATCGGTTTTTGGATTGTTCAAATTGTAGACAATAATGTTTCGCAACCCGTTATTTTCTCAAAAAGTGTCAGTTCTCATCCTTTGGAAATCTTTCTTGTAATTTTAATTGCGGGCTTTCTTTCGGGAATATTAGGGATGATTATTGCTGTTCCGTTGTACACAATTCTGAAAGTGATAGGAAAAGAATTCCTTCCAGAAAACAAAATCATTCAATTGCTAACTAAAGATATTTAGGTTTGGATTTTACAATTTTACAACCCCAAATTCAAGAATTTATTGAAAACCAAATAGGGAACTCCATTTCGAAATTAGCCCTCCAAAAAAATCCATTTCCTGATATCGAATGGATTCGGATTTTGAATCAAATTGAAGCGAAAACAAAAGCTAAAGACAAATTACCTACTTGGTTTAACACTAGAAATATTATTTATCCCAGTAAAATTTCGGTCGAACAAACCTCTTCCGAACCAACGGCTTTATACAAAACCAGCATTCTTTCTGGAGAATCCTTAATCGATCTCACTGGCGGTTTTGGCGTGGATGATTCTTTTTTTGCTGCCAAAATCAAATCGGTAGTCCATTGCGAAATTAATCCTGAACTATCTGAAATTGTAAAACACAATTTCGAACAGCTGAATATTAAAAATATCGAATGCCATGCTGGTGACAGCTTTGAAACCTTAAAAACACTCCACCGAAAATGGGATTGGATTTACATTGATCCTTCGAGACGAAATGATGCCAAAGGTAAAGTTTTTATGCTCAAAGATTGTTTGCCTAATGTTCCCGAAAATCTAAATTTTTATTTCGAAAATTCGGATGCTATCTTAATCAAAACCGCTCCTTTATTAGATCTTTCGGCAGGATTATCCGAACTGAAAAACGTAAAATCCATTCATATTGTAGCTCTGGAAAACGAAGTAAAAGAGCTTCTATGGGAATTGCACAAAGATTATGCGGGCGAAATCACTTTGAAAACAGTCAACATCAACAAAGGTGTTATTGATACTTTTGAATTTTTAATGAATCAAGAATCGGTATTTCCTGATTATAGTTTACCTAAAAAATATTTGTACGAACCCAATAGTGCCATCATGAAATCGGGCGGATTTGACGAAGTATCCGTAAATTATAATATTAGTAAACTTCACAAACATTCGCATTTGTACACCGCTGATGAAATCCTATCGTTTCCGGGTAGAATTTTCGAAATCAAAGCTGCTTTTCCGTACAACAAAATCGAAATGAAAAACTTTTTAAGTGGAAAACAAGCCAATATAACTACTCGGAATTTCCCTGCAACAGTTGAAAACATCCGGAAAAAATGGAAAATAAAAGAAGGAGGAAATCTTTATACTTTTTTCACTACTGATGTAAATAATAATAAAATAGTATTAATTTGCGCCAAAATAAACTAAAATGAAAAAACTATTACTTACTGCCTTATTCTTATTATCCCTATCTACTTTTGCGCAAACTTCTTGCGACTATGCCACTAACGTAACTGATTCTATTGGAACTTATAAAATAACCAAGGAATATCTTATTTCTGAGAAAATTTTTGCAGGTACATCCAGCTATATTTTTTACACTTTGTCTATGACTGATGGTCTACCAACGCTTAATGTACAACTCATCCAAAAAAGTAAAGGTTTTATTAAAGCCAATTGTTTTGATAAAAACTCTAAATTATATTTACAGCTAAACAACGGAAAAGTAATCACTCTGGTGCATACTACTCTGGAATATTGTGGTAGCATGATCAGAGACGAAAAAGGGTTTGATAACCGCGTAATTGTTGGAAACTTCATGTTCATGAAAGGCACATTGGAAGACTTAAAAAGTTCCCCACTTTCATTAATGCGAATAAAATATTTATCGGATACCGAAGATTATATTATCAAAAAACAACTGGTTTCGGAATTAACTGGAAAAACCTATCAACCGGAAACTTATTTTATCAATAATTTAAAATGCATCGAAAACTAAACCAATAGTCGACTGTTTTTTATTTGATTTATCATAAAAAGTCAACACTTTCAAAGTTTAATTAGTCTCTAATAAACTGAAAGTGTTGACTTTTTTTATATTAAAACATTATTGTCCCTTAAAAAATAAGCCTTAACCCAATATTTATAGCGTTTAATGATAGGTCGCTCCGCTGGAGCTTTATTTTAACTAATAATCACCGTCTTCTACAAACATTTCGCTCCTAACGGAGCTGTTTTAGTCCCGTCGGGAAATACTGTTTGTAGAAAAAATGGATTGTCAAAAAAAGCTCCAGCGGAGCGAGCTATTTTATTCAAAGAATTTAATCTGAGAATTATGGCATCAGAACTAATTACACTTCCATTTTTCATTGGCAACCTTATCCGTCAAAGCCGATTTCAAATTATAATGCCACCATTCTGAATCAAAAGAATTAAAGCCGTTTTCTATCATAATACTTTTAAGTAGAATTCGATTATCTTTTACTTTTTGAGATAGATTTTCATAGGCATGACTGGCTTCGATTCCGAAAAAATCAAATTTAGTTCCCATATCTAATTCTCTTCCTCTTTTGTTTACCAATGTAATATCTACTGCTCCTCCCCGATTATGAATGGAACCTTTGGCAGGATCAGCCACATATTCTGGATTAGAAACTATTGCCCACATCTTTTTTTGAATATCTAACGGACGATAACAATCGAAAAGCTTAATTCGGTAGCCTTTTTTTATAAATTCCTGATTCGCTACAACTAAAGCTTTAACAGTTTTTAATCGCAGGTAGCATTCGGCACAATCATAAACTTTAGCTTTCAGGAAATTGTCATCGGTGGCATATTTCATGTCATACACAAAATCAGAACTGTAGTTTTTTAGATTTACAAAGGTAGTATCATCAAGCACTACAGCATTTTCTTTCTTAGCAACAGCTACTGAACTTTGTGATTTACAGGATACAAATACAACTAAAAAAAGCAATAGTGTAATCGTTTTAAGAAAATGAGTCATCTGTAGTTTTTATTTGTTTAAGCTTTATAACGGATATAATTTCTTCAAAAATAAAGTTTTATTCCATTTCGAATAAGAACAAATGTACAAAACTCTAATTCAAAATGCTGCTATTTCCGTGACTCAACCGTCCTTAGCTTCCGCAGTCGACTGTCAAATGTTTGAAGAATGCGTAAAAAGAAAATCTGTTTGATCCGCCGCGGCGGAGAGTTATTTTCTTTTAGACTCGAGCCAAAGGCGAACAGAGCGAA
This sequence comes from Flavobacterium undicola, assembly GCF_009909155.2. Classification (GTDB taxonomy): domain Bacteria; phylum Bacteroidota; class Bacteroidia; order Flavobacteriales; family Flavobacteriaceae; genus Flavobacterium; species Flavobacterium undicola. The sequence goes on along the minus strand of NZ_JAAAPM020000002.1, from coordinate 19,257 downwards.
GCTAATTCGAAAACTAATTTGACCGACGAGGAAGCGTAAGACTTGAAATCGAAGATTCATGAATACCGAAAAACAATAAGAACGCATGAATATTTTTTTGTTTCTTTTTTGATCAAGCAAAAAAGAAAATTAGTAAATCTAATTTTTCACTTTTAATAAAAACGTCAATGGTAGTGTTTTTTTGTGTAGTAAAACAAAAATGTATCGAGAACCTTTTTTATACAAATTTCATTAGGCTATTAAATTTAAAAATGTACTTTTATTTTTTGTTTCAAAAAAAGCAATTATACTTTTACCAATAAAATTAAAACAACTTTAAAATGATTGTAGATTCATTAAATAATGCTGCGAAATACTATGGTTTACACCCTGCATTCGAAAAGGCATTTCAATTTTTAAATGAAAACGACTTAGCTAATCTGGCTGATGGCGTAACCCAATATTCAGATGATTTAAAAATTATCGTTAATTCTGGAAATGGAAATTCAAAAGAACAAAGTTTAGTTCATTTTGAATGTCATGATAAAAATATCGACATACAGGTTTGTGTGGCGGGACCAGAAACTTATGCCTGGAAACCTAGAGAAAAATGTGTGAGCCCAAATGGTGACTATAGTGACGAAAAAGACGTTCGTTTTTTCTTTGACCAACCCGATATGTTTTTTGAGTTAAATCCGAAACAATTCACCATCTTGTTTCCTGAAGATGTTCATGCAGCTATGATTAGCAATGGGAAAATTAAAAAAATCGTTATCAAGGTTAAAATATAAAACCACAACATCGTAAGAACAATAAAACTACTTTTTCAGGTAGTTTTATTGTTTTATAGACTTCTTCATACTAGCTATTGGGTGTAATAAAAACGTCAATTAGTTAAAAAAAGAATACAAATGACTCTTAAAAAAAAGTCTGTGTTAAATCTTCAGTCCACTATTCTTAAAATATTAGGATTATCTCTATAGAATCACTTTATTTGAGCCCTCTATTAGAACTAACTTATAACCACTATATGAAATCCTATTCTATACAAGAAATAAACGAGGTCCTTAAAGGCGTTATTTCTGGCAATACATCGCAAAAAATCACTGCTGCTGAGCAACTTGAAGCTGCTTCTGATTCTGAAATTTCTTTTATTGGAAACAAAAAATACGAAAAACTTTGGGCTACATCTAAAGCCAGTGTTGCAGTTGTTAATGAAGATATATCCATTGAACCAGGCGAGAATAGAGCTTTCATAAAAGTAAAAAATGCCGATTTAGCGATGTCGCAAATATTAGAACTTTTTGCGCCACCTCTGCCTCAATTTTTTGTAGATATTCATCCCAATGCAGTTGTTGATAAAACAGCTAGTATTGGTGCGGGAACAAAAATTGGTTCAGGAACTTATATTGGTCCTAATGTAAAAATTGGAGAAAACAGCACTATTTATCCTAATGTGACTATTCTTGACGAATCTACTATTGGAAAAAACACCATAATTTGGTCGGGAACGGTAGTAAGAGAACGTTGTCATATTGGTAATGCGTGTATTATCCATCCTAATGCTACCATTGGAGCAGATGGTTTTGGATTCCGTCCTTGTCCTGAAAAAGGCTTGGTAAAAATTCCACAAATTGGAAATGTAATCATTGGAAATAATGTCGAAATTGGTGCAAACAGTTGTATTGACAGAGGAAAATTCAGTTCTACGGTTTTAGGTGATGGTTGCAAAATTGACAATTTAGTTCAAATAGGACACAACAGTAAGCTAGGAAAGTTTTGTATTATGGCTGGAAACAGCGGTTTAGCAGGTTCTGTAACTCTAGGAAATGGTGTTATCATTGGAGGAAGTGCTTCGATAAAAGATCATACTACTATTGGAGACGGTGCTATTGTTGGTGCTGGTTCAGGAGTTACTTGTGATATTCCTGCCGGAAAAACCATGTTAGGCTACCCTGCTGTTGAAGCCCGTGATGCATTAAAACAATGGGCAATTCTAAAAAGACTCGTTAACGATTCTAAGAAATAATTTTTTTTTATTTTTATTTTTTTTTACCGCAGATTCGCAAATTTAAAACTTTGTGAATCTGCGGTTCTTTTTTTATCATCTTCACTTACACTTAGCTTCTCAAAATCCTTCGACAAGCTCAGGATGACACACTAAGTTTCACAATGTTTTTTTTAATGTTTAATCGGCGTTAATTGGCTAAATCTGTTTCATCTGCTTGTCGGCAGACAGGTCCGTGTTCCAAATAATACCCAACTGTCGTATTAAGCATAAAAAATATTTCTTTTTCCTATAAAAATGGATTAATGGTTTTGTATTTTAGCCATCAATTTTCTTGCAATTACAAATACCATGGATTTAAACTTCAACAAAAACGAAGATCACAATAAACTTTTACTTTCTGATTTGAGACAAAAATTCTCTAAAATAAAATTAGGAGGAGGCGAAAAACGCATTCAAAAATTGCATAGCGAAGGCAAAATGACTGCTCGTGAACGTATCGATTATTTATTGGATACCAAAGCCGAAAGTATTGAAATTGGTGCACTCGTAGGAGAAGGAATGTACAAGGAACACGGCGGTTGTCCTTCGGGAGGTGTTGTGGTGAAAATAGGTTATATCAAAGGGAAACAATGTATTGTTGTTGCCAATGATGCTACTGTAAAAGCGGGTGCCTGGTTTCCTATTACCGCTAAGAAAAACCTACGCGCACAGGAAATCGCGATGGAAAACAAAATTCCCATTATTTATTTGGTAGACAGTGCCGGAGTTTATTTGCCGTTGCAAGACGAAATTTTCCCGGACAAAGAACATTTTGGGCGTATTTTTAGAAATAATGCTATTATGAGCAGCATGGGAATTACCCAAATTTCGGCTATTATGGGTAGTTGTGTTGCCGGTGGTGCTTATCTGCCTATCATGAGTGACGAAGCCATAATTGTTGACAAAACGGGGAGTATCTTTTTGGCCGGAAGCTATTTGGTAAAAGCGGCCATTGGCGAAAATATAGATAACGAAACCCTGGGTGGAGCAACTACACATTGCGAAATCTCAGGTGTGACTGATTATAAAGCCAAAGACGACAAAGACGCCTTAGACAAAATAAAAAACATCGTCGATAAAATTGGGGATTACACCAAAGCGGGATTCAACCGCATCAAAGCTGTAAAACCAACCTTAGACGAAAAAGAAATATACGGCTTATTGCCAAAAGCCCGCACCGAACAATACGATATGATGGAAATCATCAATCGTATGGTGGATAATTCTGAATTTGAAGCCTACAAAGACGGTTACGGACAAACCATTATCACGGGGTACGCACGCATTGACGGCTGGGCAGTGGGAATCGTAGCCAACCAACGCAAAGTAATCAAAACCAAAAAAGGTGAAATGCAATTTGGCGGTGTCATCTACTCCGATAGTGCCGATAAAGCCACTCGTTTTATTGCCAACTGCAACCAGAAAAAAATCCCTTTGGTTTTCCTCCAAGACGTTACCGGATTTATGGTGGGTTCTAAGTCAGAACAAGGCGGAATCATCAAAGACGGCGCTAAAATGGTCAATGCTGTGAGTAACTCAGTCGTTCCAAAATTTACCGTGATTGTTGGGAATTCCTATGGCGCCGGTAACTACGCCATGTGTGGCAAAGCCTATGATCCTAGATTAATTGTAGCCTGGCCAAGTGCCGAATTAGCTGTTATGGGTGGCACTCAAGCAGCGAAAGTATTGGCACAAATAGAAGCTTCTTCGATGAAAGCCAAAGGAGAAATCGTTGATGAAGCCAAAGAAGCCGAATTATTTGCCAAAATAAAAGCACGCTATGACGAACAAACCTCTCCTTATTATGCCGCTTCCCGCTTGTGGACTGATGCCATCATCGATCCATTAGATACCCGAAAATGGATTTCTATGGGTATCGAAGCCGCTAACCACGCTCCTATTGAAAAAGCATTCAATCTGGGTGTGATTCAGGTTTAGCTTTTTTAGCACACTGATTTAACGAATAAAACAGATTCACACCAATTTCTCTTAAGACTTAGAGAATCTTGGTGTGGTTCTTTGCGTGCTTTGTTATACAACTTTTTTTTATTTTTTTGGAGCAGATAATTTTATTTCCATAAAAACTTCCCTCCCGCTATCCGCTACAATCTTTGCTGTTGGCTATCGCCACAGCAAAGGATTTTCGCTGCTATCGGGGCTAGGGAAAAACGCATTATTCCCATAATTACTTCTATGTTTTTTTGTAGTTTTTTTCTATATATTTGAATTCTAACTAAAAGAGATTTTTTCAGACTTATTTACCAAAAATTGGATTGATAAGTCAGACTTATTCAAACCTATAAACTAGTTATTTATATGCCATTATAAACGACACACAATAGACAACGATGAAAGAGCTAAAAGGTAAAAACGAGTTTACAGCAGACACAATTAAAAAGCTTGAGGATTTAATCACCCTTCGCATCAAAACTCCGCCTTCTGGACAAAAATCAATTCGACAAAAAATGCGAAATCTTGGCTTTTACGGAAAAGACGATTGGGGTATAACTAATTTTCAAATTAGCGACCTTCATTCGCTGATTAAAACAGGACTAATAAAAATTATTAGTGAAAATTTTAAACCTAGTTCTGCATCAACAATAGTTACAAAACCAATTCCGACAGCAAAACCTAAAACACCAAAATCTTCTCCGAAAAGTTCAACCAACATTGACAAAATCCTTGAAAGTTTTAAAGCTAATTGTTTTGACCCCAAACTTGATTCAGAAGTTAAAATTGATGATAATCCGGGTAATTACATTCTCTGTTTACGTAAAAATGCAAAGCTTCCAACCATTCCCATTTCACCAACTTTGACAAAATTCGAAGGACTAAATGTAATTTACACAGGAATTGCTGGCAGTAGCCTAAGAACACGTGACTTTAAACAACATTTCAAAGGCAATAATGCTGGACGTTCTACTTTAAGAAAAAGCTTAGGAGTTTTGTTTGGCTACAAACTTATACCAAGAGACAAAGAACCTAATACAGGCAAGACAAAATTTAACATGAAAGATGAACAAGAATTATCTGAATGGATGCTTACAAACCTTATTATGTTTTTCTTGCCAACAGCAAACTTTAACAACATTGAAATAAAACTAATAAACCTGTTCAATCCACCGCTAAACATAAAAGATAACCATAATAACATTAACGCAGACTTTAGACGACTACTATCAAGTTTAAGAACAAAGAAAAGCTAATAACAGATTGTGGGCACAAGCGAGACGCTTGCGCTAGCATCCTAAAAAACAATCCAACTCCGCTAGCGCAAGTGTCAAAAACGTAAAATTAAAATAGTTATTTTAGATCTCTAATATTCTAAATTAATAATTTGTATTTTTAGTGCTAATCGGGTTTAAAGACAATCAATAGTATCCATTATGGACATTTTAGAACAAATCACAACTAAAGGATTAACAATCGCTAAAGCGAATGGTCTTTTAGACTTAGCCGAAAACTACACAATCCCGCATGATGAAGACAAGCTAAAAGCGTTTATAAAAACTCAAGCATACGATTTATCCAAATTCTCAACCTTAGAACATTTCTTTAGCCAGGAAAATTTATTCATAAGAGCATTTGTATATACCTATGGAAAAGGATTTGAGTTTACTCTTGCCTATATGATTGGGGAGCCTTTAGAAAGAATAGCTTATAATTTTGATGATTGTATGACCAGCAATGGATTGAAAGGATTACCAAATGAGATTAGAAAAATTGCCGAAAGCAAAATTTATATCATCAGAGAGATGTTTACAGAAATGTTTGAAATGACTAGAGATAAGCAATCCCAACTTACAGAAGCTGGAATAACATTCGAGGATTGTATTATCAAAATTTTGAATGAGGCGTTTTTTATAGGACGAAGAATAGCTATTTCCATAGAGTTAGATTCTAAAATGACCATTCAACTGGAAGCTGAAACAGAAGATTCAAAATATGATTATGATAACTACGACAACAGATATTCGCTATAAAGACCAACAACATAAACAATCAAACCAAAAAACAACCAAAATGAATAAAATCTTATCTATCTTATTTTTTTTACTTTTGACTGCGATTAGCTTTGCACAAACCGAAAAACCTTTTTATAAAACAGCCGTAAACGACTTCGAAAAAAACTACAATTCAGATAATTATGAAGCTGTTTTTTCAGGATTTTCAGTCGAAATGCAAAACGCCTTACCTCTTGACAAAACAAAGGATTTCTTGTTAGGATTAAAACAACAAGCCGGAAAAATTACCCAAAGAGAATTTCTGAAATACGAACAAAGCTATGCTTCGTATAAAACCAATTTTGAAAAAGCCTTATTCATACTTAATATTTCGGTAGACAACAATTCTAAAATTAATGGGCTCTTTTTAAAGCCTTTTGAAAACAGCACTTTGCCCAACATAGAACGAAACAAAACCAAACTTATCTTACCTTTTAGAGAGCAATGGACGGTATTATGGGGTGGCGATACAAAAGAGTTGAATTATCACGTTGAAAACCAGGCTCAAAAAAATGCTTTTGACATGCTAATTACAAACGATAAAGGAAAATCATTTAAAACTGACGGAAAAACAAATGAAGATTATTACGCTTTTGGAAAAGATTTAATTGCTCCCTGTGATGGCGAAATTGTTCTGGTTGTTGATGGTGTAAAAGACAATATTCCCGGAGTTTTAAATCCAGTTTATCTTCCTGGAAATACTGTAATTATTAAATCACCAAATAATGAATTCTTGTTTTTTGCACATTTCAAACAACATTCAATCGTTGTCAAACAAGGGCAAAAAATCAAACAAGGACAATTACTGGGATTATGTGGGAATTCTGGAAATTCCACAGAAGCTCATTTGCATTTTCACCTACAAAATATAGAAGACATGAATACGGCTATAGGAATTAAATGCTATTTTGATACTCTTCAAGTAAACGGGCAAACTAAAACGGATTATTCTCCAATACAAAAAGACCGAATTAATATCATCAAAAAATAACTGACAACTAAATAAAATTAGCCTACAAATATTCGCGAAAATAAATCTGGGAACATCAGTGGGGGAAAATTAATAAAGAAATCATGCTCATATTTCCCTAAAAACCACAGTAGAATTATGTCCGCCAAAGCCAAAAGCATTGCTCATCGCTGTATGTATGTTTTTCTGTAAAGGTTCATTGATGACGATTTGAATATTTTTAGGAATTTCGGAATCAATATTTTCGATGTTGATGGTGGGTGGAATTATATTTTCGTTTATTGATTTTATTGCCAAAATCGCTTCGATGGCTCCTGCTGCTCCCAGCAAATGTCCCGTCATCGATTTACTGGAACTTACCCACAAATTTTTTGACCCTTTGAAGGTTTTATCAACCGCTTTCAATTCGGCAATATCTCCAACGGGGGTTGAAGTGGCATGTAAATTCAAATAATCCAATTGTGAAATATTAAGTTTTGCTTCTTCGAGAGCCAGCTGCATCGCTTTGGCAGCACCCAAACCTTCAGGATGTGGTGATGTCATATGATAGGCATCTGCAGTCATTGCCGCTCCGGCTAATTCGGCATAAATTTTAGCACCACGTTTTTTGGCGTGTTCATATTCTTCCAAAATCAATGCTCCAGCACCTTCTCCCATCACAAAGCCATCACGGTCTCTATCAAAAGGACGACTGGCTGTAAGCGGATCATTATTTCTGGCTGACATTGCTTTCATCGCAGAAAAACCACCAACCGATGCCGCAGTAATAGGTGCTTCTGAACCACCGGTTACAAATACTTTGGCTTTGCCAAGACGGATATAATTAAAGGCATCCATAATGGCGGTATTGGAAGTAGCGCAAGCAGAAACCGTGGTATAATTAATCCCTTGCAAACCAAATTTCATAGAAATCATTCCGGAAGCCATATTCACAATCAATCGGGGTACAAAAAACGGACTGAACCGTGGAATGTAATTTCCAGTTACATAATTTTCAACTTCAGACTCAAAAGTTTCCATTCCGCCTTGTCCCACTCCCCAAATTACGCCAATATCGAAAGGATCCATTGTGGAAATATCTAGCCCAGAATCTTCCAAAGCCTGTGATGCACTGTACAACGCATATTGTGTAAACAAATCACTGCGTTTTATTTCATTTCGATCCAGATATTTTTGAGGTTCAAAATCCTTTATTTCGGCAGCAATTTGAGTACGAAATTTTGAAGCATCAAAACGGGTGATGATACCCGTACTGCTTTTCCCTTCAAGGCTATTTTTCCAAAAAGTAGCCACATCATTTCCCAACGGATTGATAGTTCCTAAACCTGTAATTACAACTCGTTTCATTTTATTTTTTTGAAATTAAAAGGTGTACTAATTTTTCAACAAATGGTGAAATAATTAAAATGGCCGGAATAACAATTAAATAAGCAATCAGCCATGATTTTAGCCAAATAGCTAAGTGCAGATGAGCCCACCCAAGGTTTACTGTTATCAAAGAGAAAGAAATAATTCCCGTTGTAACGATGCCCATTATCAATGCAAATGTGATTTTCTGTTTCATAAGATTGTGTTTTTAAATACTTGATTTTTGTGTTATGAATTTATTTCCTGAGTTCTTGTCTGGTTCATTAATTGAAGCGCATCTTCTGGCGAAGACAGGTACAAACGATACATATCTTCGGTTTGTCCAACCCTGATTTCATATTCATTTTGTTCTAGTCCTGCAATAAACTGTTCCGCTACTGCGAGAGGCGAAATACCGTTTTTACCTCCAATAGGTGCAGAAAACTCAGTATCTACCAAAGGTGGCATCAATTCAAAAACTGCTACATTTGTTTCCTGTTGCAATGCCAGACGCAAGGATTGTGTATAAGAATGTAAAGCGGCTTTACTGGCAGAATAAGTAACCAAACTTCCCGGAACAAATGCTACAACAGAAGATACATTTACGATAGCAGCTGCTTCCTGTTTTTTCAACAGCGGCAGTAGTTTTTCATTTAATCGAATAACAGAAAGATAATTGGTTAGCATTTCATCTTCTGCTTTATCATAAGCATTTGCATTTTCGGCTGCTATGTCATATACCAAAGCACGACCGGCATTGTTGATTATCATATTGAGGTTTGGAAAATCGCTGTTGATTTGTTCTACCAGACGCTCCACATCTTCAGAATTACTTACATCCGATACAATGGCAGTTACATTTTTTAGCTTTGCCGCAGCTTGATTGAGGCGTTCTTCATTACGTCCTGTAATGATGACGTGGTTTCCTTTTTCAGATAATAATTTGGCAATTTCAAAGCCAATACCTGCGCTTCCTCCTGAAATTAAAACGGTGTTGTTTGTTGTTTTCATTTTATTAACTGTTTTAAAATATACCGGTTGGTATATTTTTGATTAAAAAATTTTATTTTACTATTTCTTCATTTATAATTTTAACGATTCTGTCTAAAGCCAAATACAAATTATCCGGTTTGTTTGCCATTTTAGAAAGCAAAATACCACCTTCAATCAGCATTATAAATGTATTAGCGTAATCGTTAGGATTAATTCCGTTGTTAAACTCTTTTTTTTCAATTCCTAATTTAATTATTTTTTCCACTTTTTTAGCCCAATGCACAAACGAATGTTGCACTGTGGTTTTCATATAAGGCAACGCATCATCTACTTCAGTAGCAGAATTAAGTAATGGACATCCTCCTTTTTCGAACATTGAAGACCAATTATTTCGATAAAAATCAGTAAACGCAATAAGTTGCTTGTAAGCATTATTTTCAGCTGAAATAGCCGCATCTACCTTCTTTGCTAATTCTCCTGAACTATACTTGAATACTGCAATAACAACCTCTTCTTTATTTTTAAAATTCCCATATATACTTCCTTTTGTAAGGCCAGTTGCAGCTGTAATATCAGATAGAGACGTTCCGGCATATCCATTTTTATTAAAAAGGGAAGCTGTTTTTTCTATGATGAATTGACGTGTTTGTTCTGCTTTTGACATTTTAAAAAGATAATAATACTAATTTATTGGACAAAGATACGTAAAAATACCGAACGGTATATTATTTCTTAAAATTATTTTATATCGATTACCCAAAACCAATCTACTTACTTTTGAAAAACCAATCTAAATGTAACCCGACTAATTAAAATAAAGGAAAGATACTGTCTTATACCGTTTTCAAAGCTTCAACTAAGCCATCAATATCTTCTTTGCTATTATAATGACTAAAAGAAATACGCAAACTTGGTTTTCTGACCAAATCATCCGAAAGTATTTCGGCTAATACATGCGAAGGTCTGATACTTCCACTCTGGCAAGCACTTCCTCTGGAAACTGCTATTCCGCGCATATCCAAATGAAATAAAATCATAGCTGTTTTTTCTTCCGAAAAAGGCAACAACACATTCACAATATTATAAAAACCATCACTAGTTCCATTGATTTCAAAACCTGGAAAGTTTTTTTCTAATTGCTCAATCAAATAGTTTTTGATAGCAGTAATATGCTCTTTTTCTTGCTCTAAATTGGCACAAGAAATCTCTAAAGCCTTTGCCATTCCAGCAATTTGATGTACGGCTTCGGTTCCTGCGCGCAATCCTTTTTCTTGTTCGCCACCAAAAAATAGGGGTTGCAAGCCCGAATTTTTTCGAACAAAAGCAAATCCTACACCTTTAGGTCCGTGAAATTTATGCGCACTAGCCAAAACAAAGTCAACAGCTATAGCTTGTAAATCCAGTTTCATTTTCCCCATCGATTGCACCGTATCCGAATGGAATAAAGCATTATATTGTTTGCAAATTACACCTACCCGTTCAAGGTCTAAAACGGTCCCTATCTCGTTATTAACGTGCATCAAACTCACCAATGTTTTTACATCTTCTGAAAGTAAAGTCGATAAATGAGTCAAATTAATTTCTCCATTAGGTAACAAATCCACATAATCTATCTGGATTGAAAATTCTCTTTGCAAGGCAGTAATCGCGAATAAAACGGCGTGATGCTCAATCTTACTACTAATGATTCTTTTTACTTTTAAATCCTGAACCGCCGAACGCAAAATCCAGTTGTTAGCTTCAGTTCCTCCCGAGGTAAAAATAATTTCCTGAGCGCTAACATTCAGTTGCTTGGCAATGGATTTTCGGGAAAGTTCGAGTCTATTTTTAGCATTTCGACCAAAACTGTGGGTTGAAGAAGGATTTCCATAATCTTCCGTCATAACTTTAGTCATTTCTTGAATAACTTCAGGTCGGATTGCGGTAGTAGATGCGTTATCGAGGTATATTTTTTTCATTGTTGCAAAGTTATAAAATATCAATTATCAAAAGCCTAATACCATTTGTCATTTTTTGCCTATTTTTGTCAAAATTTTTAAGATGAAAAAAGCCTTAAGCCTACTGGTTTTATTAGCATTATTGAATGCCTGTGATGATGGAAACCTTACTCAGGAAGATATTAGCTTCGACAAAGTGGCTACTCAAAGTTGTAGCACCAATCATATTATCTACAAACTAAAAGAAAAAGAAGCCTTACTTCTTGAAATTCCAGAAAGTACTTTTACCAGCGAACCTACTGCTGTTGATGCTCCTATCGAATTAAATATCAGTACAACTAGTAACAGAGTGGTTTATCGTTTTTACAACGGAACTGTAGCAACTGATAACATTTGCGAAACTATAGCTCCTGCAACTCCTGGTATTACTGACCAATGGACGGCTACCGATGGTAAAATACAAATTGTAACTACAGCTATTAAAACGACTGATGCCACAACTAACAGTACTAAAATTACAGGATACAATCATAATATTGTTTTTAAAAACGTAACTTTTGCAAAAGCCAATGGAACGCAGGTGTATGAAACTTTCCCTTTTGGCGATTACACTACTCCGGCTACTAATTTGCCTTTTAATTTTGATGCAACCCTTGAAAAGTGTACTACTTCTAATGATGTATATAACTTTAATACAAGTGAAGCTTTAATCTTAAAAATCGATCCTAATTTAATTTTAAATCAGGCAACAGCACTCAATAGCCCAAGAACAGGACTTATAGGAACCAGTACAAATGCATTCACCTATCGCTTATTTTCAAATTTATTAACCTCTGCTTATTTTTGCAACAGCACCACACCTACAACACCTGCTGTTACCCAAGAATGGAATGGTGTAACGGGAGTGAGTGGCGTAAGCGGAATTATTGAAGTTACCACAACTACCAATGGACCAAATAGTTTTAAACACACCATAGTGCTTAAAAAAGTTTCTTTACAAAAAGGAAATAGCAATTTTACTCTTGGAGATAGTTTTACTTACGGAGAGCTATTTACAACTAATTAGAATTTGACTAAAGAAAGAATCTTAAATACAAAAACGCTCATTTGAACATTCAAATGAGCGTTTTTGTATAGCTTAACTTTTTTCTACTTCTTACTTTGCTTGATAAAAACCTCGGTGGCTCCCTGACCGTATTTTTGATAATTGGCTTCTTGAAAATCAATATTTTCATAACGCCCTAATAAAAAATCAAGTTCCGCTTTCAATATGCCTTCTCCAACACCATGTATAAAAACAATTTTAGGAATGCGATTTCTAATGGCAAATTCAATATGCCTTTGTGCCGTTTCAGCCTGTAAGGTCAAAATATCATAATTAGACATTCCGTTTTTATTTTTGACTAATTTTTCAATGTGTAAATCAAATTCCGGAACGCCCATTTCATGTTTGTCTTTTTTCTCTTTCACAAAACTTCTTGGCTTTGGAACTGCTTTTTCCTTCTTAATTTCGTCTATATTAATCCTTCTAATAGAATCCATTAAATTACTGGTATCGTTTAGCTTAACCAACTCATTTGCTGAAAAATTCATTACAAAACCTTCATCGGTTTCAATAGTAACCTCTTTGTCTTTTACAGCCAATACTACTCCATTGATAGCATCATCGAGTACCGAAACTTTATCTCCTTTACTAAACATCTTCTTCTTCTTTTTCTTGATTCTTACTTGGTGTTTTAGCACTTAATTGCATCATTCCAAACATAAAAACAGCCATTGCAATTACAGTAACATAAACATTTTTATCAGCTGCTGTTTGCTCATAAAAAGCAACTGCAATAGCAACTAGCATTATCGGAATAACTATTTTTTTCATTTTTAATGGTATCAGCTTTCAAAAGTAAGAAATTTAAAATTGTCGTTTTAATAAAGTGGATTGTAATTCGACAAAATCAACTTCGAAAACCATAAAAAACATTTTACAAAAAATAGAACTACAGCATGAAAGCATGGCTGTTCTTGTCCTTTTATTCAAAATAGTTCAATATATTTGTTTAAAATTAGCAACACCATTAGAATCAAGTAGTGTTTTTTCTACTAACAATACAATCCAAAAGTCATGACAAAGGATCTAATTATAAAAAATATTGACTCTTTAAAAAGCCATTTATCCATCAGTTACGGAATAAAAACTAAAATAGAAAAATTCACTGAAAAATTATTCTATACTTTATTTGACATGAATGCTTCATTGACAGAAAGCATTGATGAACTCGAAGGTTTATTTAAAGATATTTCAAGAGTAGCCTGCAAAAAACCAGAAGTTACTTGTGAATCTATGTGGGATAGTTTCCTCGAAAAATTACCCGCTGTGCTTGAAAAATTAAATCAAGACGCTGCTTATATCTTAGAAAACGACCCTGCATCCAATAGCATTGAAGAAGTATATTTAGCTTATCCAGGGTTTTATGCTATTGCCATTTATCGTCTAAGTCACGAACTCTACAATCTGGATTTAATGCTTTTTTCGAGATTAATGAGTGAATATGCACATAAAACAACAGGAACCGATATTAATGCGGGAGCTCAAATTGATTCGCCTTTTTTTATTGATCATGCCACTGGAATTGTTATAGGAGAAACCACTGTTATTGAAAAAAACGTAAAAATATACCAGGGAGTTACGCTTGGAGCTTTGAGTGTAAGTAAAGACATGAAAAACGTCAAAAGACATCCTACAGTAGAGAAAAATGTTTGTATTTATGCCAATGCTACTATTCTGGGAGGCGAAACCATTATCGGGAAGGATAGTATTGTAGGAGGAAATGCCTGGGTAACCAAGTCGGTTCCTGCAAAATCGATTGTCATGAACACCACAACTACTGAAGTAAAAGTAAAAGAAATTAAATAATATGAAGCCTCAAAAATTAGTTGACTTAATAGGAAATACTCCGCTTGTAGAAACAGTCAATTTAGTCCAAAATAAGAACGTAAAACTACTTTTAAAACTAGAAGGAAACAATCCCGGTGGCAGTGTCAAAGACAGAGCCGCTTATTATATGATTAAAGGCGCATTAGATCGCGGTGAAATCAAAAAAGGAGACAAATTAATTGAAGCTACCAGTGGAAACACAGGTATTGCTTTAGCCATGATTGCACAATTACTAGGAATCGAAATAGAATTAGTCCTTCCTGAAGACTCTACCAAAGAACGCACCCAAACCATGCGTGCCTATGGTGCAACCGTGATTTTGACTTCTGCTAAAGAAGGAATCATTGGCTCCAGAGATTATGCGGATAAAAAAGTAGCCGAAGGTGGTTATATCATGTTGAATCAATTTGCTAATGACGACAACTGGAAAGCCCATTACCTCACAACTGGTCCTGAAATTTGGAACGATACCGAAGGTAGTGTAACGCATTTTGTTTCAGCCATGGGGACAACAGGAACTATAATGGGAACTTCAACCTACTTAAAAGAAAAAAATCCTGCTATTCAAATTATTGGAGCGCAACCAAGCGATGGTTCTCAAATTCCGGGTATTCGTAAATGGCCACAAGAATATTTGCCTAAAATTTTTAATGCTTCGAAAGTAGATCGTACTATTGATGTAAGTGAAAAAGAAGCTCGTGAAATGACCAAACGATTGGCTTTAGAAGAAGGCGTTTTTGCAGGAATGAGTAGCGGTGGTGCTGTTGCCGTAGCTGTGAAATTAGCCGAAGAATTAGAATCAGGTGTCATTGTTGCTATTATTTGCGACAGAGGAGATCGTTATTTATCTTCTGATTTATTTGATTAATTCTTATATAATGCCGTTTGGTATAAATTCATAAAAAAGGCTCGTTTTAAATAAAAAACGAGCCTTTTAGTTCAAAAAACATCTTTAAACTAACGCAGCCGATGTTGTAATTGTGGTGTTGAATAATTTAGAAATCGGACAATTATGTTCTGCTTTAGTCACCAATTCTTGAAAAACAGCATCCGAAATTCCTTTTATCTTAGCACTTACAGTCAAATTAGATTCTGTAATTGTACCCTCTACTAAATTAATAACACATTTGGTTTCTATACTTTCAATATCAAATCCTGCTTCTGTAATATAAGCCGATAATTGCATCGTAAAACAACCCGAATGTGCCGCTGCAACCAATTCTTCAGGGTTTGTCCCTACTCCTTCTTCAAAACGGGAATGAAAGGAATATTGTGTATTTTCTAATGTTTTACTTTGGGTTGTAAGAACTCCAGTTCCTTCTTTTAGAGAACCTTTCCAGACTGCGGTCGCATTTCTTTTCATAGTTTATTTTAATATTTAAAATTATACACTTCGAATTTTTTTTTAACTCGCTCTAAGTTAATATTTTTTCCTTAAAAATTTTCAGCAAACCGTTTTTAATTGAAAAAGAAAACCAACCCAAATAGAATGGGTTGGCTTTGTGTTAAAATTAATTATAAGTAGAACTTATTCTTTGATTAATTTGATTGTTTTTTTATTAATACCTTGATTAATTACCACGACATATACTCCTGTTGGGAATTCTTTTCCAAAAATAATGGATTCCTCTTTATTTTTTTGAATATGTCTCAGCATTTTACCTGATATATCATAAATTACTACATCTATTTTTTCATTACTATCACTATCAACTGACAATGTAAACTGATAATTTGATGGATTAGGATAAGCAATAACATCAAATTTATCAACTGTTACCTCTAGAGATGATTTCTGAGCAATAGTACTAACATCATCTATGCGATTATTACAATTTTTAATCTTTAGTGTAGTAGTGGCTATACCAGAGCAAGTACCATTGCTGAAACTATAGGTCACCGTATATGTTCCCGTTGAACTGGTTTCAAGATTGATACTTCCTGTTGAAGGATTGATACTCAAACCAGATGGAGATGAAGTATAAGTACCACTTTCCTGACCTGTCCTTGTTACATTTACTGAACCCGATTTACAGAACGGACTACCACTATAACTGATGCTTGTTGTTGGTAATACACTTACCGTTAAAGTTCCTGATGATGACATAACAGGACTACCACAACCTGTAGTTACAGTATATCTAATAAATGTAGTTCCTGCATTCACCGCTGTTACTACCCCTGTACTTGCATTCACAGTTGCTACAGCTGTATTTGTACTACTCCAGCTTCCTCCTGTAGTACCACTACTTGTGTAGGTAGCTGTTACTCCTTTACAAAGTGATGTAGTACCACTTACTGTTCCTGCGGTAACATTAGGACTTACCGTTACACTTACTGCTGTTCTTGCACTTTCACAAGCGCCCGAGGTAGTACTTACATAATAAGTTTTAGAACTCAATACAGTGGAACTTGTCAATGCAGCTCCTCCACTTACTGTATCATACCATTTATAGATACCACTACCATTTGGCAATGATGCCACTGTTGCTGAACTACAGAAGTTCTGTGCTGCTACTGATGGAGCAGTTACTGTTGTTATAGTAACATTTACCGCTGTTCTTGCACTTTCACAACCACCTGATGTATTGCTTACATAGTAGGTACCTGTGCTTAAAATAGTAGAACTGCTAAGTTCCGTGCCGTTATTTGCTTTAGCATACCATTTATATGCCCCACCACCATTGGGCAGTGAAGCAACAGTTGCTGAATTACAGAAGTTTTGTGTTGCAACAACAGCTACTGTTGGAACCAAAATAACTACGTTGGTAGTTGCTGTCCCAGAACATCCACCACTGCTGAAGTTGTAGGTCACGGAATAGGTACCGGCCAAACTGGCTCCAAGATCAATTGATCCGGTTGAACTGTTAATGCTCAATCCGGCAGATGACGAATAAACACCTCCTGCCGGTCCAGTCCTTGTTACAAAAGCAGTACCGGTTGAGCAATAAGGACTGCCACTATAACTGATATTCACTATTGGTCCTGCATTTATTGCAACATCAGCACCATTATCAGTACCAACAAAAGCTGGTGAACTACTCGTTATGCGTATTTTATATCCGCTACCTGCCACCGTATTAGAAGGAATCGTTACATTAATTACACCCACTGACGCATTGCCAGACAATGTACCAATGTTTACAGGACTTGCAAAACTTCCGAGAGCGTTACTTAATTGAGCCGTAAAAGTATTCCCTCCCCCGATATCAGTGGCAGTATACGGAAGATTAAAACTGCTTCCAGCACATACAACAGTACTCACACTACCTGTCTTTATTTGCTCACCGGGCTGTTGAAAACCCTGCGTTATCATTGCAGAAGCAGTATTCAGCGAAGGAATAATCGTTTCACCAATACTAAAGGTGATTTGACTGTTTCCTCCCGTTAAGGTTCCTCCGGCATTGGAGACGAGCTTGCGGCTAATGCTTTGGGCATTTGCATTACTGACAATTGCCAGTAATGCAAATAATATGATTCTATTTTTCATTTTTTTATTTTTTAAAATCATCATGCATCTACTTAAATTCGTAAATAACAATAATACCAGGTGCTCCAACACCACCACTATTTGCCGTATTAGTACTATTGCTAATTCTACAAGTTGTACCCCCGGAACCGCCCGCACCGTAATTACGACCGGGACTACCTGCAGTAGAATTATTCGCCATTAATCCTACATTATTTGCACCTCCTCCAAAAATTGAAGATCCTCCTATACCGCTAACCGATATCCCTACAATGAAATTACCATGTCCTCCTGGTTGGCCTGTTGACATAAAATCTCCGCCTGTACCACCGCTACCACCACTACCACCTGCTGCAAACGTGTAATCAGAACTAGAAGAAGCACCACCTCCTAAACCTCCTGGTGCTGTTATACTGCCTCCATTGAAGGTAGAAGCTGCTCCATTACCACCTGTTGTCCCAGAAGCAGCACTACCTCCTACCCCTACAGAGTAAGTGTAACTTGAGGTAGGACTTACTATTAACTTGCGGGTATAAGCACCACCACCACCACCACCACCAGCAGAACCAGTACCATTACTACTACTTGCAGAAGCTGCACCGCCACCGGCACCACCACCACCAACTAATTCAACGATAATTGCCGTTACCCCAGCTGGCGTAGTATAAGTACCACTTCCAGAAGTTAATACTTGCACACTTGCAGGTCCTGAGGTTCCCCATACAGGGGCTCCTGTCCCAGTACTTCTTAAATACTGTCCTGATGTGCCAGCTGCTGTATATGCGTGTGCACTACCAGTTCCGTAACCAACTCCTCCATTAGTAGGAGTCGCTGTAGAATTTGTCCCTCCATTTGCAACAGGCAATACACCTGTAACCCCAGTCGTTAAAGGCAAGCCTGTCAAATTAGTAGCCACTCCAGATGCTGGTGTACCTAGTACAGCTCCACTTGGAATAGTCACTGTTCCTGTAAATGTTGGCGATGCCAATGGAGCTGCTCCAAGACTTGCTAAAGTCGGTAAAACTTGATCACCTGTGTTTGTTCCACTTAAATTAGTTGCAGAAATGGCTCCCGTAAATACTTGACCTGATATATTCGCTTTTAAAGCATCTGCAGCTGTTACAAATGCTGTAGTTGCTAAAGCTGTTGTACTATTTCCTGCTGTTTGAGTAGTTGCAATAGTACCTGTAGGTAATGTTGGCGTTCCTGTAAAAGTAGGTGAAGCTAATGGAGCTGCTCCAAGACTTGCTAAAGTTGGTAAAACTTGGTCACCAGTGTTGCTTCCGCTTAAATTAGTTGCAGAAATGGCTCCCGTAAATACTTGACCTGATATGTTTGCTCTTAAAGCGTCTTGTGAATCAACATAAGTTTTATCTGCTTTTGTAGCGTCTTGTGAATCAACATAAGTTATATCTGCTTTTGTAGCGTCTTGTGAATCAACATAAGTTATATCTGCTTTTGTAGCGTCTTGTGAATCAACATAAGTTTTATCTGCTTTTGTAGCGTCTTGTGAATCAACATAAGTTTTATCTGCTTTTGTAGCGTCTTGTGAATCAACATAAGTTATATCTGCTTT
>NZ_JAAAPM020000019.1 GCF_009909155.2 Flavobacterium undicola | reverse complement strand
AAGCTTTGCAAGCTTCATCATTTGGCAATTCTTTTATAAAGTTTAGTATGCTTTGTCCTTCAAATACTTCCATAACGACTGTTTTTAAAGACATAAAAATACAGAAACTAAATGACTAACTCAATAATTTTTATATGGAATAGCATATGTTCTACTTCTAACATTCATTAATTGACCATTTTGGGTTACCATAGAAAATTTGGAAATAAAATAAATGCTCTTTATTCCAGATATTTGTATGTCAGTTGGTTCTTTAATATATTCAAAATCTGGAAAATATATTTTTAGTCCTTTTGCACTTTCTATTATTGTATTTTTGAAACTTTCAAAATTCTTATTTGCTTTTGCTCTTACATTTACTTGTATTGTTGGAACTACACCAGCGTGAGTTTTTGGGTTATATTTATAAAATGAAGTTAGTAGAATAGAACCTTTATGATCGGATAAAAATTTACTTAGATTTTTGTCAGAAATTTCAAATTTTTCAAGATTTTTCAGTATTTCTTTATTGCTTGTCTGCATCCAATTTTTTGGCTCTTGAATTTGAAATCCATATTCTTTATTTACAAATTTTTTCTGGCTATAAGTTATATTTATAAAAGTTGTGAAAAATAAGATTGTTAAGATTGCGTTTTTCATTACGAATGTTTTTACAAATGCAATAGTAAGAATTTTATTCAATTAAAGCCATTGAGAAACTAGGTTTTTTTTATAAAACATATTATTCTCTATAAGTATCAAACAAATATTGTAAAGTTTCAGGAATATTATTGGCTTGCATTTTTGGATAGATAATATCATGGTTGAGCCAGTTTTCTATAATTGTTTCAAAGTTTTTCCCGACTTCATAAACTACAGGAACGCCCATTCTTTTTAATGCAGCTGCATTACATTCTTGTTCGTAATGTTTTTTGATAGGAATAGAGAGGATTTTTTTACCCAAGTGCAAAGCTTCAGCTGGAGTTTCAAAACCACCGCCCGTGATGATTCCTTCACAAGAAATTAAACTCTGGTTGAATTTTTTTTGATTTACCGGAAAATAGGTAATATTTCCAATTGTGTGCTTGAACTCAATTCCTTGTAAAAACCAATGAAATTGTATGTCTTTTACTTTGTTAAAGGCTTTTTCAAGGCAATCTTTATCGAAAGAAGGCAAGTAAACTGTGATGTGTTTTAAGTTGGTTGGTTCAGCTTGAATAATCTCATCTTTGATGATGGGAGGAAGTATAAAAGAATCGTATTTTTCAAAATGCAAGCCAATATTTTTAGGAGAAGGCGCATAATGTTTCAGAATCATTTCGCCCATTATGCTCTTTTTTTCGGGTCTTGGAGTGTTTGCCGAAATAAAACTCGCCTGATGTCCTAGCTGAACCGAATGTACTTTTTGCATCTTGCAAGCAAGCGAAGTAATGGAGTCAAAATCATTGATGATAACATCATAATTTTTTAACGGAAGCGCATCGGCATCTTTGTATATTTGGCGCAGTTTGATGTTTTTGACAATGTCCCAATAGTCTAATCCGCCACATTTACTGTAATGTAAACTGCAACCTTTGCTTTTGTATTTTATAGGTAATTTAATGTCTAAAGTAGCATTGTTTCCACTTAAAAAGAAATCGACAGTTCCAAATTTTTGTAGATAAGGATACAATTGTGTTGCTCTACTAATGTGCCCATTTCCTGTTGCCTGAATGGCATAGAATATTTTCATATTTGTGACTTAAAATGTACGAATCAACATTTTTGTTTGTTTTGAAAAACAAATCAGCATGGATCCCGTTTTTCATTTACGAAAGTAAATCGGAGATGTTATTATAAGGTTGTTTTAAGATTTCTATTAGGTTATTATTTATGCTTTTTATAAGATATAAAGTTTTTATAATCCTTTTTAATTTCCTTATTTTTGGAAAATGAAACACATTCTAATTGTATTTTTTTTATTTCCAATATTGGTTTTTTCTCAGGCAAATTTGGAGAAAGCCCAACAGTTATTTGAAGAGGGTAAAATCGAACAGGCCAAGCCCATGTTTGAAGTGCTCTTGAAAAAAAATCCATCCAATATAAAAATCATGGAATATTTAGGAGACATTGCAGGACGAAGTAAAGACTGGGATGATGCGCTGTTGTACTACGGGAAATTAAAGAAAGCAAAACCTTCGGAAGCCAATTTTTATTTTAAATACGGTGGGGTTTTAGGAATGAAAGCTTTGGAAGGTAGTAAATTTAAGGCATTAGGAATGATTGATGATGTGCGAACGAATTTTGAAAAAGCAATACAGCTAAATCCAAAACACATTGAAGCCAGATGGGCTTTGATAGAATTGAATCTTCAATTGCCGGGAATTTTGGGAGGTAGCGAGAAAAAAGCCATTCAATATTCAAATGAGTTGGCGCAAATTTCACCTGTTGACGGTTATTTGTCCAGAGGTCATATTGATGAATATTTTAAAAGATATACCAAGGCTGAACAACATTATAAAAAAGCCATAGCTGTGGGGAATTCAAAAAAAACCTATCAAAAATTGGCTAATTTGTATGCCAATAAAATGAAATCGCCCGAAAAAGCACAAGCGGTTTTAGAAGAATTTAAAAAGAAAAACGACAATTAATTAAGGAAAATAAACTTACGCATAAGCGAATATCTAATATGAAAACACATTTTATAGCTATTGGAGGAAGTGCCATGCACAATCTGGCTTTAGCGCTACACAATAAAGGATGTCAGGTAACAGGAAGTGATGATGCTATCTTTGAACCTTCGAAATCACGTTTAGATAAAAAAGGAATTTTACCGGCTGAATTAGGTTGGTTTCCTGAAAAAATCACTGCTGATATTGAGGCGGTAATTTTAGGAATGCACGCCAAAGCTGATAATCCTGAATTGTTGAAAGCGCAGGAATTGGGCTTGAAAATTTATTCGTATCCTGAGTTTTTATACGAACAATCTAAAAACAAAACCCGTGTAGTTATTGGTGGTTCTCATGGAAAAACAACCATTACTTCAATGATTTTACATGTCATGCATTACCACGATATTGAAGTAGATTATATGGTGGGCGCTCAATTAGAAGGTTTTGACACCATGGTGCATCTTACCGAAGAAAATGATTTTATGGTTCTGGAAGGCGATGAATATTTGTCTTCGCCAATTGACAGACGACCAAAATTTCATTTGTACCAACCTAATATTGCATTAATTTCTGGAATTGCCTGGGATCATATCAATGTGTTTCCAACGTATGAGAATTATGTGGAGCAGTTTGAAATTTTTATTGATAAAATTACCAATGGTGGAATTTTAGTTTATAACGAAAATGATTCGGAAGTAAAACGTGTGGCTGAAGCAGCGACTAATCCGATTCGAAAAATAGCGTATCATACGCCAAATTATAAAGTAGAAAACGGAACAACCTTATTAGAAACTCCGGAAGGTGATATGCCAATTGAGGTTTTTGGAGCGCACAATTTGAATAATCTGGCTGGAGCCAAATGGATTTGCCAAAATATGGGTGTAGATGAAGCTGATTTTTATGAAGCTATTGCGAGTTTTAAAGGAGCTTCAAAGCGTTTGGAAAAAATTGCTGAAAGCAAAACAAAAGTAGCTTACAAAGATTTTGCACATTCGCCATCTAAGGTTTCGGCAACCACAAAAGCAGTGAAAGAACAATATCCGGATAGAACGGTAGTGGCTTGTTTAGAGTTGCATACTTACAGCAGTTTGAATGCCGAATTTTTAAAAGAATACGAAGGCGCATTGGCTTATGCCGATACAGCGGTTGTTTTTTATTCGCCAGATGCAGTAAAAATTAAACAGTTAGAAGAAGTAACTTATGAGCAAATTGCCAAAGCCTTCAATCGCGAAGATTTGATTATTTATACTAATCCTGCTGAGTTCAAGGAATATCTTTTCAATTTGAATCTGGATAATTCAGCTTTATTATTGATGAGTTCAGGAAATTATGGTGGATTGAATTTTGATGAGGTGAAAGGCTTAATTGCTTAATTAAGATTGCAATATCTTTTTTTAATGTAAGAAAAAGATATTTTAGTTTAAAAGATTTAGCGTTATATTTACGTAATGCAAGTTATTACTAACTGAATCTTTTGCTATGGAAAACAATCATTTCCCCATTACCAATTGGTCTGAAGACGATAAGCCCAGAGAGAAATTAATGCTCAAAGGTAAAAGTGCTTTAAGTGATGCCGAGTTAATAGCTATTTTGATTGGTTCCGGAAGCAGGAACGAATCGGCGGTTGATTTAAGCAAAAGGATTTTAGCTAAAGTAGCTAATAACTTGAATAGCCTGGGCAAAATGTCTATGGCGCAATTGATGGAATTTAAGGGAATAGGTGAGGCTAAGGCCATTTCGTTAATTGCTGCAATGGAGTTGGGAAGACGAAGGAGAGCAGAGGAAGCAGTCGAATTAACTAAAATCACTTCAAGTAAGTCGGTTTTTGAAATTATGCAACCTATTATTGGTGAATTGCCACATGAGGAATTTTGGATTTTGTATTTGAATAATTCCAATAAGGTGATTTCGAAAGCACAAATTAGCGTTGGTGGTATTACGGGAACAATTGTAGATGTGCGTTTAGTATTTAAAATGGCACTCGAAAAAGGAGCAACAGCTTTAATATTGTGTCATAATCATCCATCAGGGACTTTGGTCCCAAGTGATGCCGATAAACAAATTACTAAGAAATTAAAGTTGGCAGGGGATAGCTTAGATGTTAAAGTTTTGGATCATTTGATTGTAACAGAGACAAAATATTTTAGTTTTGTGGATGAAGGAATTTTTTAAAAGCGAAAATGAGAATTGATAATATAAAAGATGTGTTTTTTGATTTAGATCATACCCTTTGGGATTTTGATAAAAATTCTAAAATTACTTTTGAGACTATTTTTGCCCGAAAGCATCCCGAAGTTGCCATAGATTCATTTATTGCTCATTATATTCCTATCAATCAGGCCTGCTGGAAATTGTACCAATACGATAAAATTACACATCAGCAGTTGCGTTACGATCGATTGAAATTGTCTTTTGATGCTATTAATTATGAAATTTCAGATGCTGAGATTGAAATCATTTCACAAGAGTATATCGATTTGCTTACAGAGAACAATCATCTTTTTGATGGGGCTTTTGAGATTTTAGATTATTTAATTGGAAAATATAAGTTGCATGTTATTACCAATGGTTTTGCTCATGTACAAGTTAAGAAGCTTACAAATGCTAATTTAAACGCTTATTTTTCGACAATTACAAATTCCGAAATGGCAGGAGTTAAAAAACCGAATCCTATTATTTTTGAATACGCTTTGGATTTGGCTAAAGCCAAAAAAGAAACAAGTATCATGATTGGCGATTCAATAGAAGCAGATGTTTTAGGCGCACTAGATGCGGGAATAGATGCTATTTATTTTAACGAAAGTAAGCAGGATGTGGATGATAATATTAAACAAATTAGTCATTTACTGGAACTTAAAAACTATTTATAATTATTATTGCATTAATATTGAAGTCTCGCAAGCAACTAATTTGCTAAAAGGCAGTCTATATTATAATCACAACAAATAAATTTTACCTATATGAAAAAACAATTTCTATTTCTTTTATTGCTTGTTTCCAGTTTTGGAATTGCACAATCCTTAAACGACTATAAAACCGTAGTTGTACCTTTGAAATTTGAATTCTTAAAATCAGAAAACCAATATAGAATCGCTACTTTGTCTAAATTTAATTTGAACAAAGTAGGTTTTGATGTTTATTATTCTAATCAGGTTGTTCCAGACGATATTAACAGATGTGCTGTTTTGAATTATGATATCGTTAAAGAGAGTGGATTTTTAACAACAAAACTACACATCACTTTTAAAGATTGTTACGGTAAAATCGTGTATCAATCCCAAATTGGATTGAGTAGAGAAAAAGATTTTCAATTGGCTTATACTGATGCTTTGAATAAAGCATTTGCATCACTTTATGAATTAGAATATCAATACAACGGTGGTACTAATGTTGCTTTAGAAGAAAAACCAGAAAAGAGGGAAAAGCCAGAAAAGAGAGAAAAAGTTGAAAAAATAGAGAGAGTAGAGAGAGTAGAGAAAGTTGAAGAAGTAAAACAATCGATACCAGCTACTGTTGTGGTTAATAAGAGTCTTGATCCAAACGAATTACTTTATGCGCAGCCTCTTGCAGGTGGAAATTATCAGCTAATTGATAGCAAGCCAAGTGTGGTAATAAAAATTTATAAAACTTCAGATGCTAATTCTTTCTTAGCTCAAAAAGGAAATCAACAAGGAATATTGATTAAAAAAGAAAACCAATGGTTTTTTGAATATTATCAAGATGATAAATTAGTTTCCGAAAAAATAAACGTTAAGTTTTAATCCTAAAAAACGGCTTTCAAATTAAATTTGGAAGCCGTTTTTTTTACTTCTAACTTCTAACCTCTTCAATAACCATATTTGTCTTTCCATCGGTTTTTGAGAAATTCCCGAGTTGTTTTTTCTCTGGAATTATCACCGGGAACATATATGGGTGTGTTTTTAATTTCTTCGGGTAAATATTCCTGCTCGGCAAAATTATTAGCATATTCATGCGAATATTTATACTCTTCGCCATATCCTAATTCTTTCATTAACTTAGTTGGGGCATTGCGTAAATGGATTGGAACCGATAAATCCCCTGTTTGCTTCACAATTTGTTGTGCCGTATTAATAGCCATATAAGAAGCATTACTTTTAGGTGAAGTTGCTAAATAAATAGCACATTGACTCAGTAAAATTCGGCTTTCGGGATAACCAATAGTTGTTACCGCTTGAAATGTATTATTGGCCATTATCAAGGCGGTAGGATTAGCATTTCCAATATCTTCACTAGCTGAAATAAGTAATCTTCTAGCAATGAATTTGACATCTTCGCCACCTTCAATCATTCGAGCCAACCAATAAACTGCGCCATTAGGATCACTTCCACGAATGGATTTGATAAAAGCCGAAATAATGTCATAATGTTGTTCACCACTTTTGTCATACAAAACGGTGTTTTGTTGCACCAATTCAAGGACACGATGGTTTGTAATTACAATTTCGTCTTCAGCCGAAGCGTTTACGACCAATTCGAAAATATTTAATAGTTTGCGTCCATCGCCGCCCGAAAGTCGCAGTAGGGCTTCCGTTTCTTCTAATTGGATATCCTTAGTCTTTAAATAAGTGTCTGTTTTCATCGCGCGAGCCAAAAGAGATTCTAAATCTGCTTTGGTAAATGCATTTAAAGTATAGACTTGACAACGCGAAAGCAATGCGGGAATAACTTCAAAACTTGGATTTTCGGTTGTAGCACCAATGAGTGTAATCCAACCTTTTTCGACTGCAGCCAATAAGGAATCTTGCTGTGATTTGCTAAAACGATGAATCTCATCAATAAACAAAATTGGATTTTTGGCAGTGAAAAGTCCTCCGCTTTGTTTGGCTTTTTCTATTACGTCACGAATATCTTTGACTCCAGAATTGATGGCGCTTAAGATAAAAAACGGGCGTTGCGATTCTTGCGCAATAATTTGTGCTAAAGTAGTTTTTCCTGTTCCTGGCGGCCCCCAAAATATTAACGACGGAATAATTCCTCTGGCAATTTGTTGCGTCAAAGAGCCGTTTGGGCCAACCAAATGCGATTGACTGATGTATTCGTCTAATTTTTGTGGGCGTATGCGTTCTGCTAGTGGTGCTTCCATTTTTTTAAATCTGAGATCAAAAGTCGTTATTCTTCAATCTGAAATCAAAAATAACTTTGGTAAAATTACTGTTTTTATTTGAAGGAACATCTCTGTTTTCTATTCTCTATTTTCTGTTTTTTCTTTTATAAGTATGACAAAATAGCATTATATTGTATTTGGTTACATAATTGATTGCATTGTTTTAAAGCAATAAAATGGATAAACATTTCAAATTTACAAACGCGGTTATAGGACTCCCACTTTTTTTTGTGTTGTTCCTATGGTTTGTGTATTGGTTAGAAATTCGTTTTGATTTTGACTTTGTAGAAAACGGAATTTATCCTCGTACTTTTTCAGGATTGCAAGGCGTGATTTTCAGTCCTTTTATCCATTCTGATTTGAATCATCTTTACAATAATTCCATTCCGCTTTTAGTATTATTAGCTGCTTTACAGTTTTTTTATTCGAAACTGTCTTTTCAAGTGGTTTGCTATGGTATTTTGTTTTCGGGGGTTTTAACTTGGTTGATTGGAAGAGAAAGTTATCATATTGGCGCAAGCGGATTGATTTATGTGTTGTTCGCTTTTATTTTTTTCAAAGGAATAATGACTAAATACTACCGTTTGGTGGCTTTGTCTTTGGCGGTAATTACAATGTATGGTGGAATGATTTGGTATGTGTTCCCAAAAGTGGATGAGGCTATTTCCTGGGAAGGGCATTTGGCAGGTTTGATTACCGGTTTTGCTTTAGCGGTTTTGTATCAAACGCCTGAGTTTAAAAAAGTGCCTAAATACGAATGGGAAATGCCCGATTATAATCCAGCAGAAGATAAATTCATGCAACGATTTGATGAAAACGGCAATTTTGTAAATCCTCCAATAATTGATCCTGATGAGGAAATACAATCTTATTACTTATCCAATTTTGATGTCAATTACGATATTGTAGATAACGAAAAAAACGAATCAAAACCAGAGTCTTAATTCGTTTATATTTTTTTAACCACCTTCCCAAAGGAAAGGGTTGGGGATGGGATTATTAACTTCTCTGTCTTACCGCTTCGTATAAAAATGCACCACAAGCAACAGATACGTTCAAAGAACCAATTGTTCCAAACATGGGTAGTTTAGCTTTTTCGTCTACAATTTTTAATACTGAAGGATTTACTCCACGATCTTCTGAACCCATGATAATCGCTACCCCTTCGTTTAGATTAACGTTGTAAATCGTGTCGTCTGTTTTTTCAGTAGCTGCAACGGTTTTGATACCGCTTCCTTGTAAAAGGAAAATAGCATCTTTAATGTGTTCTACTTTACAAATTGGAATATTAAAAACCGCACCAGCCGATGTTTTAACAGTATCTCCATTTACAGGAGCTGAACCTGATTTTTGAATGATTATTCCGTTTACTCCAGTACATTCAGCAGTTCTAATAATAGCGCCAAAATTACGGGCATCAGAAATTTGATCCAATATCAAAAACAATGGTTTTTTTCCATTTTCGATTACCGTTTCAATCAAAGTTTCTAAATCAAAAAAAGAAATAGGAGAGATGGTAGCTACAGCACCTTGATGGTTGTTAGGAGTAAGTTTGTTTAGTTTTTCAACAGGAACATACGAAAAATTTACATTAGCACGCTTCATGACTTTCATCAAGTCTTTCATCAATTCGCCAGAGGCTTCTTTTTGAATGTACACTTTGTCTATTGTTGTACCAGCTTGAATCGCTTCAATAATGGCTCTAATCCCGAATATTTGATGTTCTTTTTCCATGGCGCAAATATATAAAAAAAATCCATCCCGATTTAGGATGGATTTTGTAGTTGTTTTTATTTTTTTATAATGTTAAACTAGGCCAGTTGGAACCATCGGTTCTTTTTAAAGTAGTATTACCGAATTCACCATAATCATTTTCCCAGTGAAAAGAAATTTTATCCCCATTGACCACTAAGTTAGAAAATGTAAATACTTCTCCATATTGGTCAGTACCTAGGTAAGAAATTTTGTTGCAAATATCTTTAAGTTGCACTTTTTGGGCAATATTACCAGGCCCATATAAGCCTGCCCATCCACCGAAAGAAGCATCAGATATATTGTAGACACCTCCGCCTAAATCCTCAAAAACAACTGTTCCTGTTAAAGGTCCGGCAGCAAATTCTCCAGTAGGAGCACTGGTATTTGTGGTAGTGAATTGATAAGTACCGCCTAGAGAAGAAGGACAAGAAACATTGTATGCTTGGAAAACTTTGTAAGTGCTGGAAGTGGCTATATTAGGGCTAAAATTATTGCTGCCATCATCATTAATAAGTTTTAAAACTGTTCCATCTTTTAAGGTTAATTCAGCGCTAATAGTTAACTGATCACCTGTTTCAAAATCATCTGATGAATTTAGTTGGGAAAAGGCATCATATATCTTTTGTTTATTAATGTTTAAAGTATAAGGGAATGTTTTTATAGCTGTAGAAAACTTTCCTTTGAATATTGTTGTTCCGTCAGATTTAATGTATAATCCCACAACGTCTATTGAAGCTATATCGCCAACGGCTTTGTCAATTGTAAAACCAAGATTGATATCTCCTCCGTTTTGTAATGCAACTAAATTAATATATGTCTCTGACGAAGATGATTTTTGGATGTCGATTACAGCACCATATTGTGTGTCTATTTTTGAGTCACCACCATCATTTTCACAGGAGAGTACTAACATTAATAATGTTAATATAGCGAATATTTTTCTTATATTTTTCATGATATATTTTCATTTATTAGTTATCCCAAAATATTTTGTATGTTGCCGGGTTTTTCTGTGCAGGAGCATTTTTGTTTAAATTTAACTCAGAAAGAGGCCAATATAAAGATAATTGGTATGGGTTTTTCAAGACTGTTTCTGAATCATCAATTGGGAATCCATCTCCGTTATTTAATTGGTATTCTTTTGAAGTTGAATTAGGGTTTGCTAAAATTGGGAAACCAGTTCTTCTGTAATCAGTATATTGATCCATTGGGTCTCCAAAAGTGGCTACCCATTTTTGAGTCATAATGATTTCTAGTTTCTTAGTGCTGTTTACAGCGGTAAATTCAGTGATGATTTTGTTGATGAAAGTCGTAACATTTGAGGAACCAACTAGTTTGGGTATTCCTGTTTGTTTTGTTCCGCTATTAGCAACAACCTGATCTACTTTTGCAAAACTAGCTTGCATAGCTTGTTGTAGTTTTGTGGTAACATTGCCTGTTAATTTTCCTGCTTGGATTAATTCTGCTTGAATATATAAAAACTCATCATAGGTTAATATTCTATGTGGGGCAATTCCAGTTCCAGAGTCAACGTCGGCTACACCTCCGTTACCATCATCGTATCTTCCTCCGCAAGGAAAAATACCAGGGTAGGTGTTTGAGTTTTCGGTGCTAAAACTGCTCCAAGGTCCTTGGCTGCCAAATCGGATACTAAAAAAGCCGGTGGTTTTGTCCCAATAGTCAGCTTTTGGATTTCCAGTGTTTGTATCTCCTAAATCAGGAGGAAATTGTCCTGCTGTAAGTTGCTTAAAGAAATAATAACTAATTCTAGGGTCTTTATTTCCATTATGAATATTAGGATTCATCCCCATCATTATTTCATAAAACCAAGGGCTCATATATGTGGTGAATTGTGAGCTATTATAAGATTCTAAGAATAAAGTATTTCTTTCGTCTGATGGTGAGGAATTTCCAGTATGAAGAAATTGAAAATCATCATCGATAGATGTGAAGAAATTATTTTCAGCAATCAAAGCATTAAAACCAGTTTGATCAAATTCTGACGATAAACGCATTTGATTGTATAGTTTTAACTTGAATGTGTTTGCAAAACGTATCCATTTAACGGTGTCCCCACCATAAAACAAATCATCGGCACTAGGTTTTAATCCTGTGTTTGTTTTTAAATTGGTTTTAGCAGTTTCAATTAAAGTTAAAATTGATTTGTAAATTTCTTTTTGATCATCAAATTTCGGACCTACAGTACCGACTTTCAGTTTTGTAGCTTCGCTATAAGGTACATCTCCCCATAAATCAACGGCTACTGACATTAAATAGGCTTTTTCTAGTTGTGCAATTCCTAGATATATTAAATCGCCACTTTCGGAACTTTGTTTGATTAAACTTTCAATATCGGTTAAGGTTAGGTATGAATTATCCCAATCATTTTGAACAGTTATGTTATTTACTTTTGTTCCATATTGATCTTGTTCTTCTTTTACGGTCATTTGATGAGTGTACACCTGTAATACATCTCCAGAATAATCTTGAAAACCGGTTGTTTTTCCTAAAGCGACTTGAGTACTTGTCAGTAAATAATTGAGAGGGGCAATTGTAGGATTGTCAGTGTCAGTATCAACATCAAGATAACCGTTACAACTTACTAGGAGTATTGATGATAATAATAATGCAAATATTGTATTATTATGTTTCAATGTTTTTATAAGTTTCATACTGTTAGTTTTAGAATGTTAAATTAATTTTGAAACCAAGTCTTTTTGAGGTTGGTGCTGCTGTAATTTCAATTCCTTGTAGTCTTCCGGAACCAAAACTTGCAATTTCAGGATCGAAATTAGTGTATTTAGGAACGTTTGGTGCTAAGTACCATAGGTTACTTCCTAGTAGACTAAAACTTACTTTTCCAAAAGCAGTTTTTTTCAAAATTTCAGAAGGTAAATCATAGGTTAAACTAATTTCTCTTAAACGAAAAACAGTTCCGTCATACACAGTTGCTTCGTCAACACTATTGATCGCAAATGTGTTTCCATTTGTCGAAGGAGAGAAATAGAGATCATTTGCAGTAATTTGGGTAGTGTTAGGGACAGGGTTGTTGTTCGTATCGGTAATAGGAACTACTTTTCCACTGTTAGTATCTATTTGTCCGTAATATCCTGGAATAATATAGGTATGTTCTCTGTCTTCGGTGTCTTTAGTTACACCACGTCCTAATAATTGCTCTAGTGTTGATGATTTGAAATCACCACCTTGTTTCCAGTCGAATTGGGCTCTTAATGAAAATCCTTTGTAGCTAAATGTGTTTGTAAAACTCATTTTAAAATCTGCATTTGGATCACCGATAATTCCGGCTTCAGTGTCTGCAAGAATTCCTCCGGATCCTGGATCTATTAAGTAGTTACCGTTGTTGTCTTTTGCAAATTTTGTTCCGTAAAAAATTCCGTAAGGTTGATCTTTTATGATGTATCCTACTTGAGCTAATCCTCCTTCGGTTTTCGCTCCTCCATTGCTGGCATTTATTTCGGTACGTTCAATGCCTTCTGCAATTTCGATAACTTTGTTTTTATTTTTGGTGAATGTGGTAGTAGATGTCCAATTAAAATTATTATTTTTTATAGGAACTAGGGTCAATGCAACTTCAATTCCTTTGTTGTTCATTTCACCAATATTTGTGTTGTAAGTATCGTAACCTGTCGATGTTGGGGTAGTAATGGCTGTAATTAAGTCTGTTGTTGTTTTGGTGTATAAACTTAAATCTAAGGCTATTCTTCTGTTGTAAAATTCTAATTCGGTACCAATTTCGTATTCGTTAGTAAATTCAGGTTTAATTTGTTGATCAGCTAATGATGTACTATTACCTATTACTGGGTTACTATTGAAAGCATCTCCTAAAATAAAAGAAGAACTTAAAAATTCTGCCGGAGCATCATTACCAACTTTAGCATAGCTAGCTCTTAATTTTGCAAATGTCAAGATGTTACTTTTAATGTTAAAAGCATCTGTTATGATTAAAGAGGTGTTAACTGAAGGATAGAAATACGAATTATTGTTTACTGGTAATGAAGATGAATAATCGTTTCTTCCAGTCGCATTTAGAAATAAGTAGTTTTTATATCCTAAAGTAATATCAGCAAAAATACCAACGTTTCTGTATCGAGTTCCTTCGTCAACTAAGCTGGCTATGTTTTTGAAATTTCTTAATGTAAATAGGTTGGGAGTTATGATTTCTCTTCCAGCAAAAGCAATTCGTGAAGTGTTCGTTTGTAAAATGTTGTTACCCGCAATTGCGGTAAGATTTATATCTTCATTTAACTTGTAGTTAAAATTTACTAAAAAAGTAGATTCAATATCTTCGTTAGTGAAGTTGTCAGTTACAAGATAGCCAACTCCTCCGTATGCGATAGAATTTTTATCTCTAATTTCTTTTCTGTCTAAGGTATATCTGTTAAATCCAAATCGATAGGATGCTGAAATATTGTCATTTATTGCGTAATCTAAATTTACTCCAGCGACTGTTCTGTTTGTTTTAGAAATGATTTTATCATGTTTCCATGACCATAAAGGGTGGTCGAATTGATTTCCGTTAGGTGTTACAGATGCTCCAGTTTCGGGATTCTCATATGGCAAGTTTAAATCCCAGTTTCTTGCGATAAAAAGGGTTCTTGCAAAAGAAGATGAAGATGACTCATCTGAAGATTGATGGTCGCCAAAAAAACCTCCATTTTGAGCTGTTTTCGCGTAACTCATATTGGCTCCCATTGTTAACTTATTTGCTAATTTAAAATTACCACCTATGGCAACAGATGTTCTGTCGTAGCTGTTAAAAGGAATGTAGCCGTTTTGGTTTAAGTTGGAGATAGTGGCGTTAAAATTACCATCTTGGCCTGCATAATTAAAACCAATAGAATTATCATAAACAGTACCAGTTCTAAACAGGTCTTTAACATTGTTAGGTTTGGCTACATAAGGAACTGTAGAGCCAAGTTCTGGAGCTACTTCTAAAACAGTTGGCCAAGTTGGGATGGTTCCGTCATCATTTAATCCATAGGCACTACCAGCTTTTCCAAATGCAGGTCCCCATGATCCATTGGATGAAGGGCCGTATTTGAAATTTGATCCGGCGCCATATTTGTTTTGGTAATCAGGTAGGTTAGCAATATTGTCGGTGTAAGCTCCTGTAGATACGTTTACACTAAGTTTATTGTTTTTATTAGCAGTTGTTGAACCTGTTTTGGTTGTGATTACAATAACCCCATTAACTGCTCTTGAACCATATAATGCTGAGGCTGCGGCACTTTTTAGAATGTTAATAGAAGCAATATTGTTAGGGTCTAAGCTCGATAACGCCGATTCGTATCCACCGCCACTATTGGTTTGGTTTGAAGTGGCCACTGAAGTATTGTTGTATTTTACTCCATCAACAATTATTAAAGGTTGCGTGTCTTTTGTGAATGAGTTGATACCTCTAATAGTGATTTGATTAGCAGCTCCAGCTACCCCAGAAGAAACGTTTATGTTTACCCCGGCTACTTTACCGTTGATGGCACGTAGTAAATCCGGTTCTGAATTTTCGGTAATCTCAGCAGGTTTTATTGTGCTAACAGAATATCCTAAGTCCTTAGGTTTTCTTTTTATACCCAGTGCTGTAACAACAACACCTTCAAGTTCTATAGATTCTCCTAAGAGTTTTACTGAAAGTGTTGATAAATTAGCTGGTTTTTCTTGTGTTTTCATTCCAATATAGCTAAATATCAGAATCTGAGATGGAGTAGCTTTAATGCTAAATTTACCATCAAAATCGGTTTGTGTTCCAGATTGCGTTCCTTTTATTAAAACGCTAACGCCAGGTAGAGGTATTCCTGAGTTGTCTGAAACAATACCTGTTACAAGTCTTTCCTGTGAGTAGGAAAGCTGTGTTATTATTGCTAATGCTAGCAATAATATTACTTTGAGTTTTGATTTCATTTTTAAAGATTTGGGTTCTTGTTACAAAAATCTTAAAAATGTGTTAAATAACCTAATTTTTCGGGGTTCTTTTTCTGTTTAGGTGTTTTAATTGTAAAAGATTAGGAACTGGAGTTTGTTTGTTAAAATTGTAAAGAAGATAATCTTGTTGAAAATTAATGAATTAACATTTGTAGAGTAAAAAATAATTTATACATTTGCAACCCCGTAAAAAGCGGGATTTATATTTACATAATAATTTTTAGTATTAATTATGCCAACAATTCAACAATTAGTAAGAACAGGAAGAACTCAGATAACTAAGAAGAGTAAATCGGTTGCTTTAGATTCTTGCCCTCAACGAAGAGGTGTTTGTACGCGTGTTTACACTACTACACCAAAAAAACCAAACTCTGCGATGCGTAAAGTAGCGCGTGTACGTTTGACAAATGGTAATGAAGTGAATGCTTACATCCCTGGTGAAGGTCACAATCTACAAGAGCACTCGATAGTATTAGTTAGGGGTGGAAGGGTAAAAGATTTACCAGGAGTTAGATATCACATCGTTCGTGGTGCGCTTGATACGTCAGGAGTAGCAGGAAGAACGCAAAGAAGATCTAAGTATGGTGCTAAACGCCCAAAAGAAGCAAAAAAGTAATTTAAAACGTTAAGAGTTAGAGGTTAGGAGTTAAGGGTTGGGGTTGAAGCGTAAGTAGAAATCTGTAACGCATAACATTTAACGGATAACCCATAACTTTTTATTAAAAAAAAGACATGAGAAAAAGAGCGGCAAAAAAGAGACCACTTTTACCAGATCCAAGGTTTAATGACCAACTGGTAACACGTTTTGTGAATAACTTAATGTGGGATGGTAAAAAATCTACAGCTTTTAAAGTTTTTTATGATGCAATTGACATTATTGAAACTAAAAAGCAAAATGACGAAAAAACTTCATTAGAAATCTGGAAAGATGCTTTAACAAACGTTATGCCTCACGTAGAAGTACGTAGCCGTAGAGTTGGTGGAGCTACATTTCAAATTCCAATGCAAATTCGTCCAGATAGAAAAATTTCTATGGCAATGAAGTGGTTGATACTTTATTCTAGAAGAAGAAACGAAAAGTCAATGGCTCAAAGATTAGCTTCAGAATGTTTAGCTGCGGCTAAAGAAGAAGGAGCGGCTGTTAAGAAAAGAATGGATACTCACAAAATGGCAGAAGCTAACAAAGCTTTCTCTCACTTTAGATTTTAATTCTTAAGAAATGGCTAGAGAACTTAAATATACAAGAAACATAGGAATTGCTGCTCATATTGATGCTGGTAAAACAACAACAACAGAGCGTATATTATTCTATACTGGAAAATCACACAAAATTGGTGAAGTGCACGATGGTGCTGCAACAATGGACTGGATGGCGCAAGAGCAAGAAAGAGGTATTACAATTACTTCTGCGGCTACAACTTGTGAATGGAATTTTCCAACTACACAAGGTAAAATTTTACCTGAAACATTGCCTTATCACTTTAATATTATCGATACCCCGGGACACGTTGATTTTACTGTTGAGGTAAATCGTTCTTTGCGTGTGCTTGATGGTTTGGTTTTCTTATTTAGTGCTGTTGATGGTGTTGAGCCACAATCAGAAACTAACTGGAGATTAGCAGATCAATATAGAGTACCACGTATTGGTTTCGTTAATAAAATGGATAGACAAGGTTCTAACTTTTTGATGGTATGTCAGCAAGTTAGAGATATGTTGAAATCAAACGCTGTTGCAATCACTTTGCCAATTGGTGAAGAGAATGATTTTAAAGGTGTTGTGGATTTAGTAAGAAACCAAGCTATTGTTTGGGATGATGCTGGAATGGGAGCAACTTATGAAGTTGTTGATATTCCTGCTGATATGGTTGATGAAGTAAAAGAATACAGAGATATTCTTATTGAAGCGGTTGCTGATTATGATGAGAACTTGCTTGATAAGTATATGGAAGATCCGGATTCTATTACAGAAGAGGAGATTAATACTGCTTTAAGAGCTGCTGTAATGGATATGGCTATCATTCCTATGATTGCTGGTTCATCTTTTAAAAACAAAGGA
This sequence comes from Flavobacterium undicola, assembly GCF_009909155.2. Taxonomy (GTDB): domain Bacteria; phylum Bacteroidota; class Bacteroidia; order Flavobacteriales; family Flavobacteriaceae; genus Flavobacterium; species Flavobacterium undicola. The sequence continues at coordinate 65,276 of NZ_JAAAPM020000019.1, read as the reverse complement.
GTTCAATTCATGTTAGATGCAGTGTGTAAATACTTGCCATCTCCAATGGATAAAGAAGGTATTGAAGGAATTCACCCTGATGATGCTGAATTGTTAGAAGAGGATCAAACTAAAATCTTGCGTAAGCCAGATGTTAAAGAGCCATTTGCTGCTTTAGCATTTAAGATTGCTACTGACCCATTCGTAGGTCGTTTAGCTTTCTTCCGTGCTTATTCAGGTCGTTTAGATGCTGGTTCTTATGTTTTGAACACTCGTTCAGGAAATAAAGAAAGAATTTCTCGTATCTACCAAATGCACGCTAACAAACAAAATCCAATCGAATATATTGAGGCTGGAGATATTGGAGCTGCTGTTGGATTTAAAGATATTAAAACTGGAGATACATTGTGTGATGAAAAACATCCAATTATTCTTGAGTCAATGAAATTCCCTGCGCCGGTAATTGGTATTGCTATTGAGCCTAAAACTAAGGCTGACGTAGATAAAATGGGTATGGCTTTAGCTAAATTAGCTGAAGAAGATCCTACGTTTACTGTTAGAACTGATGAGGCTTCAGGGCAGACTATTATCTCAGGTATGGGTGAGCTTCACTTAGATATCTTAGTTGATAGAATGAAACGTGAATTTAAAGTTGAAGTGAACCAAGGTGAGCCTCAAGTTGAATATAAAGAAGCGTTTACTAAAAAAGCACAACATAGAGAGACTTATAAGAAACAATCTGGAGGTCGTGGTAAATTCGGTGATATCGTATTTATTCTTGAGCCTGCTGATGAAGTTGACGGTAAAACTCCAGTTGGGTTGCAGTTTATTAATGCTGTAAAAGGTGGTAACGTACCAAAAGAATATATTCCTTCTGTAGAGAAAGGTTTCCGTGAGGCTATGAAAACTGGTCCTTTAGCAGGGTATCAAGTTGATAGTTTAAAAGTAACTTTATTGGATGGATCTTTCCACCCTGTGGATTCTGATGCACTTTCTTTTGAACTTGCAGCTAGAATGGGTTATAGAGAAGTAGCTAAAGCTGCTGGAGCTGTAATTCTTGAGCCAATCATGAAAATGGAAGTTATTACACCAGAAGAAAACATGGGAGATATCGTAGGTGATATTAACCGTCGTAGAGGTCAGGTGAGTGACATGGGAGATAGAAATGGTGCTAAAACTATTAAAGCTGATGTGCCTTTATCAGAGATGTTTGGTTATGTTACAACATTAAGAACATTGTCTTCTGGTAGAGCAACTTCTACAATGGAATTCTCTCACTATGCAGAGACGCCTTCTAATATTTCAGAAGCAGTAATCAAAAAAGCAAAAGGAAACGCTTAATCTTTAAGAAAATGAGTCAAAAAATCAGAATAAAATTAAAATCTTACGATCACATGTTGGTAGATAAGTCTGCTGAGAAGATTGTAAAAACGGTTAAGACTACCGGAGCAGTGGTAACAGGGCCAATTCCTTTGCCAACTCACAAAAAATTGTTTACAGTATTGCGTTCTCCGCACGTAAACAAAAAAGCAAGAGAGCAATTTGAAGTAATGTCATATAAGAGATTAATTGATATTTATTCATCTTCATCTAAAACTATCGATGCTTTAATGAAATTAGAATTGCCTAGTGGAGTTGAAGTAGAAATCAAAGTTTAAGTTTTTTTTCAAGAGTAAATTAGAGCACTTTGTTTAAGTGAAAAGTTTTTTTGGATTGTGTGTAAATAAGTTATACTTTTGCACCACTTTAAAAAACAGCTTCACTTAAACGAATGTGTTCTGTTTTTATATTTAATAATTAATAATTAATATTTATGTCTGGGTTAATTGGTAGAAAAATCGGCATGACTAGTCTTTTTGATGAGAACGGGAAGAATATTCCTTGTACTGTTATTGAGGCAGGTCCATGTGTTGTTACCCAAGTCAGAACCAAAGGTGTTGACGGGTACGAAGCGTTGCAACTTGGTTTCGATGACAAAAACGAGAAACATTCCACAAAAGCGGCTTTAGGTCACTTTAAAAAAGCGGGAACTGTTGCTAAGAAAAAAGTCGTTGAATTCAAGGAATTTGCAACTGAACAAAAATTAGGAGATCTTATTGATGTTTCTATTTTTGCTGAAGGGGAATTTGTAGATGTACAGGGTGTGTCTAAAGGTAAAGGTTTTCAAGGTGTTGTAAAACGTCACGGTTTTGGTGGTGTTGGTCAAGCAACTCATGGTCAACATAACCGTTTAAGAGCGCCTGGTTCTGTTGGAGCTTCTTCTTATCCATCTAGAGTATTCAAAGGAATGCGTATGGCTGGAAGAATGGGAGGAGACAATGTAAAAGTTCAAAACCTTAGAGTTTTAAAAGTAGTGGCTGAAAAGAACCTGCTTGTTATTAAAGGATGTGTTCCTGGATGTAACAACTCTTATGTAATCATTCAGAAGTAATGGAAGTAAAAGTATTAGATTTCAACGGAAAAGATACTGGAAGAAAAGTTCAACTTTCTGATTCAGTATTCGCAATTGAACCAAATAATCACGCAGTATACCTTGATGTTAAGCAATATCTTGCTAATCAAAGACAAGGGACGCACAAAGCTAAAGAAAGAGCTGAAGTAGCGGGAAGTACTCGTAAGATTAAAAAACAAAAAGGAACAGGTACTGCTCGTGCGGGTAGTGCAAAAAACCCTTTGTTTAAAGGTGGTGGAACTGTTTTTGGGCCAAGACCAAGAAGTTATTCATTCAAATTGAATAAAAACTTGAAGCGTTTGGCGAGAAAATCAGCTTTCTCTATAAAAGCAAAAGAGTCAAATATTATCGTTCTTGAAGACTTTAATTTTGAGGCTCCGAACACTAAAAATTTCATTAACGTTTTGAAAGCTTTAGAGTTAGAAAATAAAAAATCTCTATTTGTATTGGGTAATACCAATAAAAATGTATATTTGTCGTCACGTAATTTAAAGGTGTCTAGTGTTGTAAGTAGCTTAGAATTAAGTACTTACGATATTTTAAATGCTAATAATTTAGTGCTTTTGGAGAGTTCTTTGGAAGTAATTGAAGAAAATTTAAGTAAATAATAGGATATGAGTATCATAATTAAACCTATAGTAACGGAAAAAGTAACCAAAGAAAGTGAAGTTTTGAACCGTTTTGGATTCGTTGTTAACAAAAAAGCAAACAAAGTTGAGATTAAGAAAGCTGTTGAGGCTGCTTATGGTGTGACTGTGTTAAGTGTTAATACGATTAATGTAAGACCAGACAGGACTACTAAATACACTAAAAGTGGTTTAATCAGTGGAAAGACAAATGCATATAAAAAAGCAATTGTACAAGTACAAGAAGGAGAAACAATTGATTTTTACAACAATATCTAAGATATAACAATGTCAGTAAGAAAATTAAAACCTATTACCGCAGGTCAGCGATTTAGAGTTGTGAATGGTTATGACGCCATTACAACTGATAAGCCGGAACGCTCTTTGATAGCGCCGATAAAAAACTCTGGAGGTAGAAATAGTCAAGGAAAGATGACCATGCGTTATACGGGTGGTGGTCACAAGCAGAGATATCGTATCATTGATTTCAAAAGAACTAAAGATGGAATTCCAGCTACAGTGAAATCAATTGAGTATGATCCAAACAGAACTGCTTTTATTGCTTTATTAGCGTATGCTGATGGAGAGAAAACTTATATTATTGCTCAAAATGGATTGAAAGTAGGTCAGAAATTAGTTTCTGGTGCTGAAGCTCAACCAGAAATTGGGAATACATTACCTTTAAGTAAAGTTCCTCTGGGAACTGTAATTTCTTGTATCGAATTGAGACCTGGTCAAGGAGCTGTTATTGCTCGTTCTGCAGGAACATTTGCTCAATTAATGGCAAGAGATGGAAAATATGCAACAATTAAAATGCCATCAGGAGAAACAAGATTAATCTTGTTGACTTGTTCGGCTACAATTGGAGCAGTATCTAATTCAGACCACCAATTAGTAGTATCTGGTAAAGCAGGTAGAACTAGATGGTTAGGAAGAAGACCTAGAACAAGACCTGTTGCAATGAACCCTGTTGATCACCCAATGGGTGGTGGAGAAGGTCGTTCTTCTGGTGGACATCCACGTTCAAGAAATGGAGTACCAGCTAAAGGTTATAGAACTCGTTCTAAGAAAAATCCGAGTAGTAAGTATATCGTAGAACGTAGAAAGAAATAATAAGATATGGCACGTTCATTAAAAAAAGGACCTTTCGTTCATTATAAGTTAGAAAAGAAAGTTGAAGAAAACATTGCAGGTGGAAATAAAGGAGTGGTTAAGACTTGGTCTAGAGCTTCTATGATTACTCCTGACTTTGTTGGACAAACTATCGCAGTTCATAACGGTCGTCAGTTTGTACCAGTTTACGTAACAGAAAACATGGTAGGTCACAAATTAGGAGAATTTTCACCAACTAGATCTTTTAGAGGTCATGCTGGAGCAAAAAATAAAGGTAAAAAATAAGAAGCAATGGGAGTTCGTAAAAGAGAAACAGCAGATGCGAGAAAAGAGGCTAATAAGTCTATTGCTTTCGCAAAATTGAATAACTGCCCTACTTCACCTAGAAAAATGCGCTTAGTAGCGGACTTGGTAAGAGGTCAGAAGGTAGAAAGAGCACTTAACATCTTAAGATTCAGTTCTAAAGAAGCTTCAAGAAAATTAGAGAAACTATTATTATCTGCAATCAACAACTGGGAGCAAAAAAATAGTGAAGGTAATTTAGAAGAAGCTGGATTATTTGTTAAAGAGATTAGAGTAGATGGTGGAATGATGTTGAAAAGACTTCGTCCAGCTCCACAAGGTCGCGCACATAGAATTAGAAAACGTTCAAATCACGTAACAATCGTGTTAGGAGCTATTAATAACACACAAGCAAATTAATACAAGATGGGACAAAAGACAAATCCAATTGGAAATAGACTTGGTATCATCAGAGGATGGGACTCTAACTGGTATGGTGGAAATGATTACGGCGATAAATTAGCTGAAGATCACAAAATCAGAAAGTATGTACATGCTCGTTTATCAAAAGCTAGTGTATCAAAAGTAATCATCGAGAGAACTTTGAAACTTGTAACCGTTACTATCACTACTGCTAGACCTGGTATTATTATCGGAAAAGGTGGCCAAGAGGTAGACAAGTTGAAAGAAGAACTTAAGAAAATTACAGACAAAGAAGTTCAAATTAACATCTTTGAAATCAAAAGACCTGAGTTAGATGCTTATTTAGTTGCAACAAGCATCGCTCGTCAAATCGAAAGTCGTATTTCTTACAGACGTGCAATTAAAATGGCTATTGCTGCTTCTATGCGTATGAACGCTGAAGGTATCAAAGTTTTAATTTCTGGTCGTTTGAATGGTGCTGAGATGGCGCGTTCAGAAGGTTTCAAAGAGGGAAGAATTCCTTTGTCAACTTTCAGAGCCGATATTGATTATGCACTTGCTGAAGCGCATACTACTTACGGTAGAATGGGTATCAAAGTGTGGATCATGAAAGGTGAAGTTTACGGAAAGAGAGATCTTTCTCCGCTTGCTGGAATGGACAAAAAACAAGCTGGCGGAAAAGGTGGAGATGCTCCTCGCGGAAAATCTAACTTTGGAAAAGGTGGAAAACCTGACGCTCGTAAAAGAAAGTAATTTTTAAATTAAAGAAAAATGTTACAGCCTAAAAGAACTAAATACCGTAAGGTACAAAAAGGTAAAATGAAAGGAAACTCTCAAAGAGGGCATGAACTTTCTAATGGAATGTTTGGTATTAAATCTGTTCATGAAGATGGTATGTTTCTTACTTCACGTCAAATCGAAGCTGCGCGTATTGCTGCAACTCGTTTTATGAAGAGAGAAGGACAATTATGGATCAAAATATTTCCAGACAAACCAATTACTAAGAAACCTCTTGAGGTACGTATGGGTAAAGGTAAAGGTGCCGTTGAATATTGGGCAGCTGTTGTTAAACCCGGAAGAATTATGTTTGAAGTAGGAGGGGTTCCTTTGTCAGTTGCAAAAGAGGCGTTACGTCTTGCAGCTCAAAAACTTCCTGTGAAAACTAAATTCGTTGTTGCTAGAGATTTCGAAGCATAATCTATATCAAATTATGAAACAATCAGAAATAAAAGATCTTTCTGCAGCACAGTTGCAAGAAAATCTTAGCCAAGCTAAGAAAACATATGCTGACCTAAAAATGGCTCATGCAATATCTCCAATTGAAAATCCACTTCAAATTAGAAGTTTGAGAAGAGCAGTTGCGAGATTGGCTACAGAGCTTACTAAAAGAGAGGTGCAATAATTGTAATCTGCGAAAGATGGAAGAAAAAAGAAATTTAAGAAAAGAAAGAATTGGTGTTGTAACGTCAAACAAAATGGATAAATCTATTGTTGTTGCACAAGTTACTAAAGTAAAACACCCATTATATGGTAAGTTCGTATTGAAAACAAAGAAATTTGTTGCACATGACGAAACAAACGACTGTAACATTGGAGATACTGTAAGAATTAGCGAAACGCGTCCTTTAAGTAAGTCAAAATGTTGGAGATTGGTTGAAATCCTAGAAAGAGCTAAATAATTATGGTACAACAAGAATCAAGACTAAAAGTAGCAGATAACACAGGGGCTAAAGAAGTTTTAACTATCCGTGTTTTAGGAGGTACCAAAAGAAGGTATGCCTCTGTTGGTGACAAGATTGTAGTATCTATTAAAGATACATCTCCTAACGGAAGCGTTAAAAAAGGAGCTGTTTCAACTGCAGTTGTTGTACGTACCAGAAAAGAAGTGAGAAGAGCTGATGGTTCTTATATCCGTTTCGATGATAATGCATGTGTTCTTTTGAACGCTGCAGGGGAAATGAGAGGAACTCGTGTTTTTGGTCCGGTAGCAAGAGAACTTCGTGAAAAACAATTCATGAAAATTGTATCATTAGCACCAGAAGTGCTTTAATTCGTTTTAAGATGATAAAGCTAAAAATAAAATCAGGAGATATCGTAAGAGTAATTGCTGGAGACCATAAAGGTGCTGAAGGTAAAGTATTACGTGTTGACCGTGAGAAAAACAAAGCGATTGTTGAAGGTGTAAACATGGTTTCGAAACATACAAAACCAAGTGCTAAAAACCCTCAAGGAGGAATCGTTAAGAAGGAAGCTCCTATTCAAATTTCTAATATCTCTTTAATTGATCCTAAAACTAAGGAAACAACAAGAGTAGGTGTAAGAGTTGAAGGAGATAAGAAAGTAAGATTTTCAAAAAAATCTAATCAAGTACTATAGTAATGGCGTATATACCTAGATTAAAAGAGGAATATAAGAGTAGAGTAATCTCTGCTCTTAAAGAAGAGTTCGGATATGTAAACGTAATGCAAGTTCCAAAATTGGAAAAAATCGTTTTAAGCCGTGGAGTTGGTGCAGCTGTATCTGATAAAAAACTAATTGACTATGCAGTTGATGAGTTAACTAAGATCACTGGACAAAAAGCAGTTTCTACAATCTCTAAGAAAGACGTTGCGTCTTTCAAATTGAGAAAAGGAATGCCTATTGGAGCAAAAGTTACTTTGCGTGGAGAAAGAATGTATGAGTTTTTAGATAGACTTATTACTTCAGCTTTACCACGTGTAAGAGATTTTAGTGGTATCAAAGCTACTGGATTCGATGGTAGAGGTAATTATAATCTTGGAGTTTTAGAGCAAATCATTTTCCCAGAAATTGATATTGATAAAGTTAACAAGATTTCAGGAATGGATATCACTTTTGTTACTACTGCTCAAACAGACAAAGAAGCAAAGTCATTATTGGCTGAATTAGGTTTACCTTTTAAAAAGAATTAAGATATGGCTAAAGAATCAATGAAAGCCCGCGAGGTTAAGAGAGAAAAAACGGTAGCTAAGTATGCTGAGAAAAGAAAAGCTTTGATAGAGGCTGGAGATTTCGTAGGTTTGCAAAAATTACCTAAAAATGCTTCACCAGTTCGTTTACACAATCGTTGTAAATTAACAGGTAGACCAAGAGGGTACATGCGTCAATTCGGTATTTCACGTGTAACTTTCCGTGAAATGGCTAATAATGGATTGATACCAGGAGTTAAAAAAGCCAGCTGGTAAAAAACGAATTTTAATTGGTTAAAGGTTCAATGAGAAAGACTTAAAGAAAACCATAACCGCAAATTAATAAATATGAATACAGATCCTATTGCAGATTATTTAACGCGAGTTAGAAACGCTGTGGCTGCAAACCACAAAGTTGTCGAAATTCCTGCATCTAATCTAAAAAAAGAAATTACTAAGATCTTATTTGATCAAGGTTATATCTTAAGTTACAAATTTGAAGAAAACACTATTCAGGGTTCTATCAAAATTGCTTTGAAGTATGATAAAGATACTAAAGAGGCAGTTATTAAAGATATCCAAAGAATTAGTAAACCAGGTTTACGTAAATATTCTAGTTCTTCAAATATTCCTAGAATCCTTAACGGATTAGGTATTGCTATTGTTTCTACTTCAAAAGGTTTGATGACTGGAAAGAAAGCTAAGCAATTAAATGTAGGTGGTGAAGTAATTTGCTACGTATACTAATTTAAAAAGACTTATAAGAGATGTCAAGAATAGGAAAGAGTCCAATTGTAATCCCTGCTGGAGTAACTATTGAAGTTAAAGATGGTATCATTACAGTAAAAGGAAAAAACGGTCAACTAACACAGGAGTTTTCGGATGTAACTGTAACAGTTGAAGGTGATCAAGTTCAAGTTGAAAGATCATCTGATCATAAAGATCAAAGAGCAAAACACGGTTTATATAGATCTTTAATCAACAATATGTTTATTGGTGTAACTGAAGGTTTTACAAAATCATTAGAATTGGTAGGAGTAGGTTACAGAGCTTCTAACCAAGGACAAAAATTAGATTTAGCACTTGGATTTTCTCACAATATTGTTTTAGAAGTTGCTCCAGAAGTAATTGTTGAAACTATATCTGAAAAAGGTAAAAACCCAATTGTAAAATTAACATCATTAGATAAACAACTTTTAGGAGCTGTTGCTGCGAAAATCAGAGGTTTCCGTAAGCCAGAGCCGTACAAAGGAAAAGGTGTTAAATTTGTAGGTGAAGTATTAAGAAGAAAAGCAGGTAAATCAGCTTAAAAAATAAGAGATTATGTCATTAACAAAACCTGAAAGAAGACAGAGAATCAGATTCAGAATCAGAAAAACGATAAGTGGTACTGCTGCTAATCCAAGATTATCTGTATTTAGAAGTAACAAAGAAATTTACGCTCAACTTATTGATGACGTAAACGGAGTTACATTGTTGTCTGCTTCTTCAAGAGAAAAAGAAATAGGAAACGGTACTAACGTTGAAGTTGCAGCTGCAGTTGGAAAACTTGTTGCAGAAAAAGCGTTAAAAGCTGGGGTTGAAACAGTAAAATTCGATAGAGGAGGATACTTATACCACGGTCGTATTAAATCATTAGCAGAAGGCGCAAGAGCGGCTGGACTTAAATTCTAATATATTATGTCTAAATACAAAAATGTAGAATTGGTAAAACCAAGTGGTCTTGAACTTAAAGATCGTCTGGTAAGTGTTAATCGTGTTACTAAAGTTACAAAGGGTGGTAGAGCTTTCGGTTTTTCTGCTATTGTAGTTGTAGGTGATGAAAACGGAGTAGTTGGACACGGATTAGGAAAATCTAAAGATGTTTCTGAAGCAATTGCGAAAGCAGTAGAAGATGCTAAGAAAAATTTAGTTAAAATTCCTTTGAATGGTCAATCAGTTCCTCACGAACAAAAAGGTAAATTTGGTGGTGCACGTGTATTCTTAATTCCTGCCTCTCATGGTACAGGAGTTATTGCTGGTGGAGCTGTTCGTTCAGTTCTTGAATCAGTAGGTATTCACGATGTATTATCTAAATCTCAAGGATCATCAAATCCTCACAACGTAGTAAAAGCAACTTTTGATGCTTTATTACAAATGAGAAGTGCTCACACCGTTGCAAAACAAAGAGGAGTATCTTTAGAAAAAGTTTTTAAAGGTTAATCAAGGAAATTATGGCTAAATTATTAGTAAAACAAGTTAGAAGTAAAATCAACTGTCCACTTGATCAAAAAAGAGGATTAGAGGCTTTAGGTCTACGTAAAATGGGTCAAGTTGTAGAGCATGACTCAAACCCTACAATCCTTGGGATGATAAACAAAGTTAAACACTTAGTTTCTGTTGAAGAAGCTAAATAACAAATACTGTTATGAATTTAAGTAACTTACAACCAGCTGAAGGGTCAACACACAATCAAAATAAAAGATTAGGTAGAGGAGAAGGTTCTGGAAAAGGTGGTACCGCTGCACGTGGACACAAAGGAGCAAAATCTCGTTCTGGATATTCTAAAAAGATTGGTTTTGAAGGAGGTCAAATGCCACTTCAAAGGCGTGTTCCTAAGTTTGGTTTCACAAACATCAATCGTAAAGAATACGAAGGTGTTAATCTAGATACACTTCAATTATTGGTAGATAACGGTCTAGTTACAGATTCTGTTCAAATGACAGATTTTGTTGCAAATCGTTTGGCTACTAAAAATGAAATTGTAAAGATTTTAGGAAGAGGAGAATTGAAAGCTAAATTAAAAGTAACTGCTCACAAATTTACTGCTACTGCAAAAGCTGCTATTGAAGCTGCTGGTGGAGAAGCTGTAACAATATAATTTTTCAATTAATATGAAGAAATTTATTGAATCAATAAGTAATGTTTGGAAAATCGAGGAACTAAAAAACAGAATCCTAATGACCTTAGGACTGCTTTTAGTTTATCGTTTTGGAGCTCACGTTACTCTTCCAGGAATTGACGCTACACAATTAAACAGTTTAGCTGGCCAAACCGAAAAGGGTATTGGGTCTATTTTAGACATGTTTACTGGAGGAGCTTTTTCTAAAGCGTCAGTTTTTGCTTTAGGAATTATGCCTTATATTTCTGCATCTATCGTTGTACAGCTTATGGGAATTGCTATTCCTTATTTGCAAAAACTACAAAGTGATGGAGAAAGTGGTAGAAAAAAGATTAATCAAATCACACGTTGGTTGACTATTGTTATTACTCTAGTACAAGGACCTACGTATATTTACAATCTTTACAGAACTTTACCAAGTAGTGCATTTTTATTAGGTTTTAATTCTTTTGAATTCTTATTTTCTTCAGTAATTATCTTAGTTACAGGTACAATTTTTGCCATGTGGTTGGGAGAAAAGATAACTGATAAAGGAATAGGTAACGGTATATCACTATTAATAATGGTGGGTATCCTTGCTAGATTTCCTCAAGCATTTATTCAAGAATTTACAACTAGAGTTACTAATAACAATGGTGGTCCAATGTTGTTAGTGATTGAAATAATTATTTGGCTTTTAGTTATCATTGCATGTGTGTTGTTAACTATGGCTATTCGAAAAATACCAGTTCAGTATGCTAGACGTACTGCTTCTGGTGATTTTGAACAAGATATGTTAGGTGGAAATAGACAATGGATTCCTTTGAAGCTTAATGCTGCTGGGGTTATGCCTATCATTTTTGCGCAAGCAATTATGTTTATTCCTGCTGCTGTAGCAGGGTTGTCAAAATCCGATGCTTCACAATCTATTGTAGGTGCTTTTAGTAATATGTTCGGTTTTTGGTATAATTTTGTTTTTGCAACTTTAATCGTTGTTTTTACATTCTTTTATACTGCAATTACAGTTCCTACTAATAAAATGTCAGATGATCTTAAAAGAAGTGGTGGTTTTATTCCAGGTGTTAGACCGGGAGCTGAAACTTCTGATTTTCTTGACAAAGTGATGTCTTTAATAACTTTTCCAGGTTCTTTATTTCTTGCTCTAATAGCTGTGTTCCCAGCGATAGTTGTAAGTCTTATGGATGTTCAACAATCTTGGGCAATGTTTTTTGGAGGTACCTCATTAATAATTATGGTAGGTGTTGCAATCGACACCATTCAACAAATCAATTCGTACTTGTTGAATAAGCATTATGATGGTTTAATGAAAAGCGGAAAAAACAGAAAGGCAGTAGCTTAATTTTATGGCAAAACAATCAGCAATAGAACAAGACGGATCAATTATCGAAGCATTATCTAATGCAATGTTCCGTGTAGAATTAGAGAATGGACATGTTGTGATTGCTCATATTTCGGGAAAGATGCGTATGCATTATATCAAATTATTACCTGGTGATAAAGTGAAACTGGAAATGAGTCCTTACGATTTGTCTAAAGCAAGAATTACTTATAGATATTAAAGATATTCACAATGAAAGTAAGAGCATCAGTAAAAAAGAGAAGTGCCGAGTGCATTATCGTACGTAGAAAAGGAAGATTATACGTAATAAACAAAAAGAATCCTAGATTTAAACAAAGACAAGGATAATTATGGCAAGAATAGCAGGGGTAGATATCCCAAAAAACAAGAGAGGTGTTATTGCACTTACCTACATCTTCGGATTAGGAAAAAGTAGAGCTATAGAGATTTTAGAAAAAGCTCAAGTTAGCCAAGACAAAAAAGTTCAAGATTGGAATGATGACGAAATAGGAGCAATTCGTGAGGCAGTTTCAACTTTCAAAATTGAAGGTGAATTGCGTTCAGAAGTTTCTTTGAACATCAAACGTTTAATGGATATTGGATGTTACAGAGGTATTCGTCATAGAACTGGTCTTCCATTAAGAGGACAAAGAACTAAGAATAACTCTAGAACAAGAAAAGGTAAAAGAAAAACTGTTGCTAACAAGAAAAAAGCAACTAAATAATAAGTAATATGGCTAAAGCAACTACAAAAAAACGTAAAGTTATCGTTGAATCAACGGGAGAAGCTCATATTTCTGCTACCTTCAATAACATCATTATTTCTTTGACTAACAAAAAAGGTGAAGTTATTTCTTGGTCTTCAGCTGGTAAAATGGGTTTTAGAGGTTCTAAAAAGAATACTCCATACGCAGCTCAAATGGCCGCAGAAGATTGTAGTAAAGTAGCTCTTGAAGCTGGATTGAAAAAAGTTAAGGTTTATGTAAAAGGACCAGGAAACGGACGTGAGTCTGCTATCCGTTCTTTGCATAACGGTGGAATCGAAGTAACTGAAATTATCGACGTTACTCCAATGCCACACAACGGTTGTCGTCCTCCAAAGAGACGTAGAGTTTAATAATAAATTTAAGTATAACTAGGTAGAATCACGATTATCGAAGGATATGACCTGAATTCATAATCTCTACCTTAATTAATTCATTGAAATGGCAAGATATACTGGTCCTAAAACTAGAATTGCTCGTAAATTTGGCGAAGCAATCTTCGGAGATGACAAATCTTTCGAAAAAAGAAACTACCCTCCTGGACAACACGGGATGGCTAAAAAAAGAGGTAAAAAATCTGAATATGCTATCCAGTTAATGGAAAAGCAAAAAGCTAAATATTCTTACGGAATTTTAGAAAAACAATTCAGAGGTTTATTCAAAAAAGCATCAGCTACTAAAGGTGTTACTGGTGAAGTTCTTTTACAATTATGTGAGGCAAGATTGGATAACGTAGTTTTTAGAATGGGCGTTGCTCCTTCTAGAAGAGGTGCTAGACAATTAGTTTCTCACAGACACATCACTGTTAACGGTGAAGTTGTAAACATTCCTTCTTACCACCTTAAACCTGGTGATAAAGTTGCTGTTCGTGAAAAATCTAAATCTTTAGATGCTATCGAACGTTCTTTATCTAATTCAAGTCAAGTTTATGAATGGATTACTTGGAACAATGACGTTAAAGAAGGTACTTTCGTAGCTGTACCTGCTAGACTTCAAATTCCAGAAAACATTAAAGAACAATTAATCGTAGAGTTGTACAACAAATAATAATTGACTTAGTCGAAATTTATGGCAATATTTAATTTTCAAAAGCCCGATAAAGTTATCATGATCGATTCAACCGATTTTGAAGGTAAATTCGAATTTAGACCTTTAGAACCTGGTTACGGATTGACTGTTGGTAATGCACTTAGAAGAGTTTTGCTTTCAGCATTGGAAGGTTATGCAATTACATCTGTTCGCATAGAAGGTGTAGATCATGAGTTTTCTACTATTTCAGGAGTTGTTGAAGATGTTACCGAAATTATCCTTAATCTAAAACAAGTACGTTTCAAACGTCAAATTGAAGATATCGATAATGAATCAGTTTCTATTTCTGTTTCAGGTAAAGATCAGTTAACAGCTGGTGATTTTCAAAAATTTATTTCAGGTTTCCAAGTTTTGAATCCAGAACTAGTGATCTGTAATTTAGATAGTAAAATCAAATTAAACCTTGATTTAACAATTGAAAAAGGTAGAGGATATGTTCCTGCTGAAGAGAACAAAAAACAGAATGCTGCAATTGGAACCATATTTACAGATTCAATTTTTACTCCGGTAAAAAATGTAAAATATGCTATTGAAAACTTCCGTGTAGAGCAAAAAACAGATTATGAAAAATTAGTTTTTGAAATTAAAACTGATGGTTCTATTAATCCAAAAGATGCTTTGACAGAAGCTGCTAAAGTTCTAATTCACCATTTCATGTTGTTCTCTGACGAAAGAATTACACTTGAGGCTGATGAAATTGCACAAACAGAATCTTATGATGAGGAATCATTACATATGAGACAATTGCTTAAAACTAAGCTTGTTGATATGGATTTGTCTGTGAGAGCCTTAAATTGTTTGAAAGCGGCTGAAGTTGATACACTTGGTGATTTAGTATCGTTCAATAAAAATGACCTAATGAAATTCCGTAATTTCGGTAAAAAATCTTTAACAGAGCTAGATGAACTTGTAGCAGTTAAGAATTTGACTTTCGGAATGGATTTAGCGAAATACAAACTAGATAAAGAATAATTTACTTCATATTTTGCTCTCCATAGTGGATTGTAGCAAGATGAAGTTAAAATAAATTGGTCATGAGACACGGAAAAAAATTCAATCACTTAAGCAGACAGACTGCGCATAGAAAATCTATGTTAGCTAATATGGCTTGTTCTCTTATCGAGCACAAACGTATTAACACTACTGTTGCTAAAGCAAAAGCACTTAAACAATTTGTTGAGCCGCTTATAACAAAATCTAAAAATGATACGACTCACAATCGTCGTATTGTTTTTGCTAACTTACGTAGCAAATATGCGGTAACTGATTTATTCAGAGACGTAGCTGTTAAAGTTGGTGACCGTCCAGGTGGATACACTCGTATCATTAAAGTTGGAAATCGTTTAGGAGATAATGCTGATATGGCAATGATCGAATTAGTAGATTTCAATGAACTTTACAATGGAGGTAAAAAAGAAGTTAAAAAAGCAAAAAGCCGTCGTGGTGGTAAAGCTAAGAAAACAGAAGAAGCTCCAGTTGATGAGGCTCCTGCTGCAGAAACTGATACTACTACTGAAGCTGCTGAATAATTATGAAAATAATCATTCAATAAAATCAAGGATAAACTATTTTTTTAGTTTATCCTTTTTTTTTGATTTTTTATTACCTGGAGTTGGTGTTAGCTACTAATTATAAGTATTATTTCAATTTTAAAATAATTTTTTAAAATTGTTGCTTTCACTCCTTTAATGAATTAAATTTGCACCATATTTAAAAACAAATGAAATACACAACACGAAAAAGCGCCATCCTTTTATTAAGTGACGGAACTATATTCCACGGAAAATCTATCGGAATCAGCGGAACCACTTTTGGTGAAGTTTGTTTTAATACAGGAATGACTGGTTATCAAGAAATTTTCACTGATCCATCTTATTTTGGACAAATTATGGTGGCAACTAACGCACATATTGGAAATTATGGCGTTAATGAAAATGAAGTAGAGTCAAACGGAATTAAAATTTCAGGTTTGGTTTGTAAAAATTTCAGTTTTAACTATTCCAGAGTTGATGCTTTAGGAAGTTTAGAAGATTATTTTACAAAACACAATCTAATCTGTATCTCAGATGTTGATACTCGTGCTTTGGTAAGTTATATTAGAGAAAATGGAGCAATGAACTCTGTAATTTGTACAGATGATACTCCTATCGAAGAATTAAAAGCGGCTTTAGCTAGTGTTCCGGATATGAAAGGTTTGGAATTAGCTTCTAAAGTTTCTACTAAAGAGCCTTACTTTTACGGAGATGAAAATGCTAAATATAAAGTGTCTGCTTTAGATTTAGGAATTAAAACAAATATTCTTCGCAATCTGGCTAAAAGAGATTGTTATATTAAGGTATATCCTTATGATGCTTCTTATGCTGATTTAGCGTCTTTCAATCCTGATGGTTTCTTTCTTTCCAATGGACCTGGAGATCCAGAACCATTAGAAAGTGCAATTGGAGTAGCTAAAGAAATTTTGGCAAATAATAAGCCTTTGTTTGGAATTTGTTTAGGACACCAAGTAATTGGTTTAGCAAATGGGATTTCAACCTATAAAATGTTTAATGGTCACCGTGGAATTAATCATCCTGTAAGTAATTTGATTACTGGTAAAGGTGAGATTACTTCTCAAAATCACGGTTTTGCAGTAAATAGAGAAGAGCTGGAAGCTAATCCGGAAATGGAAATTACGCATCTTCATTTGAATGATGGAACTGTTGCTGGTATGAGAATGAAAAATAAAAATTGTTTTTCTGTTCAATACCACCCAGAAGCAAGTCCTGGCCCACATGATTCTTCTTATTTATTTGATCAATTTATTGAGAATTTAAAGAAGTAATTTTTTTTTTAAGATATTAAAACAGGCTAAGCATTTTTTGTTTAGCCTGTTTTTTTTGCTCTAAATTTCGGTTCTGTCTTTAATTTGTAAATTTTATTTTAAATTATGTTTAAAAAATGAATTTATAACGTTTTCGTTGATAACGATTAAAAAAAATAGTACTTTGTTTGAAAAACTTAGAATATATTTGTATTCTAAAAAATTAAAAACTAAGTAATATGAGTATTATTATCAAAATTCATGCAAGACAAATTTTCGATTCAAGAGGTAATCCTACTGTAGAAGTAGATGTAATTACAGAAAACGGTGTTTTAGGAAGAGCGGCAGTTCCATCTGGAGCTTCAACTGGAGAACACGAAGCTGTAGAATTACGTGATGGTGGAAAAGCTTTCTTAGGAAAAGGAGTTTTAAATGCAGTGAACAATGTTAATACTGTTATTGCTGAAGAACTTGTTGGAACTTCTGTTTTCGAACAAAATCTTATCGATCAATTAATGATTGATTTAGATGGTACTCCAAACAAATCTAAATTAGGAGCTAATGCAATTTTAGGAGTTTCTTTGGCTGTTGCTAAAGCTGCTGCTGCTGAATTGGGATTACCTTTATACAGATATGTAGGTGGAGTTTCTGCAAATACATTACCTGTTCCAATGATGAACATCATCAACGGTGGTTCTCACTCTGATGCTCCGATTGCTTTTCAAGAATTCATGATTTTCCCAGTAAAAGCAACTTCTTTTTCTCACTCTATGCAAATGGGTACTGAAATTTTCCATAGTTTGAAAAAAGTATTACACGATAGAGGTCTTTCTACAGCTGTAGGTGACGAAGGAGGTTTTGCTCCAAACTTGGCTGGTGGTACTGAAGATGCTTTGGATACTATCAAATTAGCAGTTGAGAAAGCTGGTTATACTTTTGGTGACGAAATTATGATTGCTTTAGACTGTGCTTCTGCTGAATTTTATGTAAACGGAAAATACGATTACTCTAAATTTGAAGGAGAAACTGGAAAAGTTAGAACTTCTGCTGAACAAGCTGAATATTTAGCTGATTTAACAACTAAATACCCAATTATCTCTATCGAAGACGGTATGGATGAAAACGACTGGGAAGGATGGAAATTATTGACTGAAAAAATTGGAGATAAAGTTCAATTAGTAGGTGATGATTTGTTTGTAACTAATGTTGAGCGTTTGTCAACTGGTATCGAAAAAGGAATTGCTAACTCAATCCTTATTAAAGTAAACCAAATTGGAACTTTAACTGAAACTATTGCAGCAGTTAACATGGCTAAAAATGCAGGATATACTTCAGTAATGTCTCACCGTTCAGGAGAGACTGAAGATAATACAATTGCTGATTTAGCAGTAGCTTTAAACTGTGGTCAAATTAAAACAGGTTCAGCTTCACGTTCTGACCGTATGGCTAAGTACAATCAATTGATTAGAATTGAAGAAGAATTAGGAAATACAGCTTATTTTCCTGGAAAAAAAGCCTTTAAAATAAAATAAGAATAACGATTTGTTGTTTTTGAAAGCCACTCTTATTAAAAGAGTGGCTTTTTTTTTCAAATTTAACAATATCACTACTTTTTTCTCTTTTTAATTAATGTTATTATCCTTAGATTTGGTAAATTATTAAGTGTAAAGATTTATTTCAAATTATTATGTCAAAAACAGCTATATTAGAAATTGATGGTAAGAAGTATGAGTTTCCTGTTATTAAAGGAAGCGAGAACGAAGAAGCGATCAATATTAACAAATTAAGAGATTTAACAGGGGCAATTACTATTGATCCAGGTTTTAAAAATTCAGGTTCTTGTACTAGTGGAATTACTTTCTTAGATGGAGAATTGGGGATTTTGCGTTATAGAGGATATGCTATTGAAGATTTAGCGGATCAAGCTAACTTTTTAGAAGTTTCTTATCTTTTAATTTTTGGTGAATTACCAAAGGCTGCTCAATTAGAACAATTTGAAACAGATATTAGAAAACATACCTTAGTAAATGAGGAAATGAAAGGTATCATCGATGGTTTCCCTAAAACTGCACATCCAATGGGTGTTTTAGCAGCTTTGACAAGTGCATTGACAGCTTTCAATCCTAAATCAGTTAATGTTGAGAATGAAAAAGAATTATATCAGGCAGTTTGTAAAACTATGGGTAAATTCTTGGTTATCGCAACTTGGACCTATAGAAAATCAATGGGTTATCCTTTGAATTATTATGATAATACTAAAGGATATGTAGAGAACTTTATGAGGTTAATGTTTGAATTACCTACAGAGCCTTATAAATTAAGCCCTATTGTAACTGAAGCCTTAGATAAATTATTTATTCTTCACGCTGATCACGAGCAAAACTGTTCTACTTCTACAGTAAGAATGGTAGGTTCTTCTCATGCAGGTTTATTTGCTTCTATCTCTGCTGGAGTTTCTGCTTTGTGGGGACCATTACACGGAGGTGCAAACCAAGCGGTATTGGAAATGTTAGAAGAGATTCACCAAAACGGTGGGGATACTGAAAAGTATTTGGCTAAAGCAAAAGATAAAAACGATCCATTTAGATTAATGGGATTCGGACACAGAGTTTACAAAAATTTCGATCCACGTGCTAAAATTATCAAAAAAGCAGCTAAAGAAGTATTAGAGACTTTAGGAGTTGATGATCCAATTTTGGAAATTGCTAAAAAATTAGAAGCAGCAGCTTTAGAAGATGAATACTTCAAAGCTAGAAATTTATATCCAAACGTAGATTTCTATTCAGGAATTATCTACAGAGCTTTGGGAATTCCTACTGATATGTTTACAGTAATGTTTGCAATTGGAAGATTACCAGGTTGGATTGCACAATGGAAAGAAATGCGTGAAAACAAAGAGCCAATTGGAAGACCAAGACAAATTTACACTGGATCTCCATTAAGAGAGTTTAAAAAACCAGTATAATATAGATTATATCAAAGCAAAAGCTTCACTGAAAAGTGAAGCTTTTTTTTATCTTTGGTGTAAGCAATAAATAATAGTTTTGAATTAAATGAAACAAGTAACAAATTCAGTTTTGATGATTCGTCCGGTAGCTTTTCGAATGAATGAGCAAACGACAGAAAATAATTATTTTCAAAAGGAATTAAGCGGAATGCTGCCAGCAGCAGTAAATGCTAAAGCGCAACAAGAATTTGACGCCTTAGTAATTCATCTTCAAAGTGTAGGGGTTAATGTTGTTGTGGTAGATGATACTCCAGAAACAGATACGCCTGATAGTATTTTTCCAAATAATTGGATTTCATTTCATGATAATGGAGATGTGGTTTTGTATCCAATGTTTGCAGAGAATCGTAGAGCCGAACGTCGGGAAGATATTTTAGATTTACTGGAAGAGAAAGGTTTTGTAATTGAAAATGTTATCGATTTTACATCGGCTGAGGAAGATGGTGTTTTTCTTGAAGGAACCGGGAGTTTGGTTTTAGATAGGGCGAAATCAATAGCCTATTGTGCTTTGTCTCCAAGAGCTAATGAAGAGCTTTTTATTGAATTCTGTGAAGATTTTGATGCTGCACCAGTAATTTTTGAAGCTTTCCATACAGTTGATGGAAAACGAAAATTAATCTATCATACTAATGTTATGATGAGTGTTGGAGAGCATTTTGCAATAATTTGCGCCGATATGATTGACGATAAAAAAGAACGCAAAATGGTTTTGGATAATCTAAGAGCTAGTGGAAAAGAGCTAGTTTTAATTACTGAGAAACAAGTGGAGCATTTTGCTGGAAATGTATTAGAACTTTCAGGAACTAATGACAAGAGATATATTGTGATGAGCACCGCTGCTGCGGAGTCATTGAACGCTGCGCAAAAAACACAATTAGAAAAACATGCGAGTATTTTGAGTGCTAATTTGCAAACTATTGAAACTTGTGGTGGTGGAAGTGCCCGATGTATGATGGCTGAAATTTTCCTGCCTAAGAATTAAATGACTTAAAAAGTTAGTTTCGTTTTAATAGCGCGATGCTAGCTGTATTTTTATTACTTTTGTGAAAAATAATACTCTAAATGAAAAATAAAAAAACCTTGGTTCTTGGAGCCTCCACAAAGACTCATAAGCCAGTGTTTAAAGCAATTGAAATGCTTGTAGAAAAAGGACATTCGGTTCTTGCTATTGGTCAAAATGCAGGAGAGGTAGCAGGAATTAAAATTAGGACTAAAGCTATTCCTATAAAAAATATTGATACGATTTCTTTGTATTTAAATGCCAAAAATCAACGCGATTATTATAATTATATAGTAGAAGCACAGCCTAAACGTGTTGTTTTTAATCCAGGAACTGAGAATCCTGAGTTGTACCAACTTTTAGAATTAAATAATATAAAAGTTGATGTAGCTTGTACGCTGACTTTGTTGGTGACAAATCAATATTAATTATCTTATTTGAAAAAATACTAAAGCCGTTTTCGTCAAGAAGATGGCTTTTTTTGTTTTAATCTAAAAACTGATTTTATCTTTGGTGGTTTTGCTAATCAATAATAAACCTACAAGAGTAATTAATCCGTTGATGATGATTAATTCGTTGTCAAAAGTGTATCCCATTAAAAAATCCTTTGAATGTTCGCTGATAAAATAAGTGAGTGCAGGTGAAGAGACGCAGACAAAAGGAACGTAACGGTCTTTTACCGTTTTTGATTTTAGAAATAGTCCAAAGCAATACAAACCTAATAATGGACCATAGGTATAGGAGGCGACTCTGAAAATCATTCCAACTACCGAACTATCGTTGATGGAATTAAAAAATACGATTACTAGAAACATCAAGAAAGAAAATCCAAGATGCGTAAAATGTCTTGTCCTTATAATATTAGGTTTATCTAAATTCTCGGTTTTATCCATTCCTAAAAAATCGACGCAAAAAGAAGTCGTTAGCGCTGTTAAAGCCGAATCGGTTGTGGCGAAAGTGGCGGCGGTTAATCCTAATAAAAAAATCACTGAAGGAACAATGCTCAGATGATGAAAAGCAATTTCAGGAAAAAGTAAATCGGTTCTGGGTTTTCCTGTTATTAGATCTTTCGGGATTTCAACACCATTTTTTGTAGCATAAATGTAAAGCAAGGCGCCAACACTTAAAAAGAAAAGATTGATAATGACGAAAATTCCAGTGAAGGTAAACATGTTTTTTTGGGCTTCGCCAATGTTAGCGCAACTTAGGTTTTTTTGCATCAAGTCTTGGTCCAGGCCTACCATGGCGATTGTCACAAATATTCCTCCGAGAATTTGCTTTACAAAATGGAATTTATTCGTTAGAAAGTCGTCAAAGAAAAAAGTTTTTGAATAATTACTGTTTTTTACCACTTCGAATGCTTGAAATACATTCAAATTTAGGCTTTGACAAATAAAGTAAATGGTTAAGAAAACGGAGCTTACTAAGAAAAAAGTCTGCAAAGTATCAGTGATAATAATTGTTTTTAAACCACCGCGATAAGTATAGGCAAAGATTAGAGCTAATGAAATTATGACGGTAACAGCAAATGGGATTTGGTAATAATCAAACACAAAACGTTGCAGCACGATAACTACGAGATATAATCTAAAGGAGGAACCAATGGTTCGGCTAATTAAAAAAATAGAGGCCGCTGTTTTGTAGGAGTAGAAACCAAGTCGTTGTTCAATATAACTATAAATCGAAGTGAGGTTCATTCGATAATATAATGGTAATAGTATTTTGGCAACGATTATAAAACCTATTGCATTGCCTAAGACAAATTGAAAATATTTGAATTGCTCTCCATTGGGAGAACCTACTTCTCCGGGGACAGAAATAAAAGTGACTCCTGATAGGGCGGTTCCAATCATTCCAAAAGCAACCAAATACCATTTGGAATTTTTATTTGCTTTAAAAAAAGCATCATTTCCATTGTTGTTTTTACTTGTGAAATGAGCTATTGCAAATAGAATTCCGAAGTAAATAACAATGAGTGTTAGTATTGTGGCTGGTGTCATTTTCCTGGATTTATAATAGCCAAAATACAATTTTTTAAGCAAGCAACCGTGGTGTGAAATGCCAATTTAAAAAGTATCCGAATTTTAAAAGGCATTTTAGAATAATCAATTATTTCAATAAACAAATTGTTACATTTGCAACTATGGAATTTTCTTCAAAATTATTAGAGAAAGCAGTAAATGAAATATCGCAATTGCCCGGAATTGGAAAAAGAACGGCTTTGCGATTAGTGTTGCATTTGTTAAAACAGCCTAAGGAACAAACTGGTTTTTTAACCCAGGCATTAGTCAATATGCGTGAGGATATTAAATTTTGCGAAAGCTGTCATAATATTTCGGATACCGCAATTTGTGAAATATGCAGTAATAAGAACAGAAATCACCAAGTGGTATGTGTTGTTGAAGACATTCGCGATGTGATGGCAATTGAAAACACAGGGCAGTTTAAAGGTGTATACCATGTTTTGGGAGGTAAAATTTCGCCAATTGACGGAGTGGGGCCAAGCCAATTAAAGATTGCCAGTTTAGTAGAAAAGGTGAAATCAGGAAAATTGATTGAGGTGATTTTTGCATTGAGTTCTACGATGGAAGGAGATACCACTAATTTTTATATTTATAAGCAAATCTCCGATTCGGATATCATAATTTCCACTATTGCCAGAGGAATTGCCGTAGGAGACGAATTAGAATATGCCGACGAAGTGACTTTAGGACGAAGTATTTTACAGCGTTTGCCTTTTGAAAAGGCGATTAAAAATAATTAATTGGTTTAATAATAACGAGGCTTTTAATATAATAAATGAAAAGCTATATTTGTTATCTAAAATAATAAAATGGGTAAGTATCTATTTGGTTTATTGCTAAGTATTAGTGTGTTGTTTTCCTCCTGTATATCAACAAGAGATTTGGTTTATTTGCAAAATAAAAATGAAACAAATATTGAAACTTCAATTTCGGCTGTAATGTCTAAACCTTATCGTTTACAATCTAATGATGTTTTAAGTATTAGCATTAAAGCAAACGATCCTAAATTAGTTGAGATTTTTAACACTACAAATGAAGGAGAATCAGGAAAGTCTGAAGCAGCTTTGTATTTTGGTGGTTTTACGGTTGATGATCATGGGAATATTAGAATGCCAGTTTTAGGGGAGTTGAATGTAATAGGATATACTCTTGACGAGGTAAGACAGCGTATTGAAAAACAATTGTTAGCTGAGTATTTCAAAAAAGAAGCTAATATTTTTGTGATAGTAAAATTGGCTGGCTTTCGTTATACCATAAATGGTGAAATAGGAAGTACAGGAACTAAAACCTTGTTTCAGGAGCATGTGAATATTATGGAAGCTATTGCTAATGCTGGCGATATTACACTTATAGGAAATAGAAAAGCGGTAACTATTATCCGTAAAACACCCACAGGAAATGAGATGCACGATATTGATCTTACAGATATTAATGTAGTGAACTCGCCTTATTTTTATTTGCAGCCTAATGATTATATTTATGTAAAACCGCTCAAGCAAAAAACTTGGGGTACAGGAAAAACGGGTATAGAGTCTTTAGGGACTATATTAACGTTAATATCTTTAACAACAACTGTTTTTTTATTATTAAAAAGATAAAACACATTTCAAAAAATGTTAGATATAAAAGATTTTTCCCTTTTTGAAAATCAGGTAAGCTTTGACTTTAAAGGATTACTTATAAAGATATTAAGTTATTGGAAATGGTTTTTGGTAAGTTTGATTATTGCTTTTACCATTGCTTATCAGGTTAATATTCGTAAAGAGAAAATTTACGAAATGGGAACTTTAATTTCTATAAAAGAAGAAAGTAATCCATTGTTTACTTCCAATACGAGTTTGACATTTAATTGGGGAGGAGTTTCTGATCAAATGCAAACTGTTTCAACCACATTGCAATCCCGGTCTCATAACGAATTAGTAGTTGATCAATTACAGTATTACATCGATTATTTGGTGCAGGAAAAGTACAATATGGTTGATGCTTATGGAGCTGTTCCGTTTTATGTGAATATCGATAAAAACAAAGGACAGTTGTCGGGAGGATTGATTAGTATTACATTTTTAAGCGAATCCGAATATCAAATAAAAATTCCGTTCGAGGGTAATTCGGCTTCATTAATTACTTATTCGGATAATTCATATAGTAGTACTGCTGTGGCTGTTGGCGATTTTGTTAAAACGTACAGAGTGGGAGAACAGGTTTCGTTGCCTTTTTTACATTGGAAATTACAAATAAAAGACAATCCGGGATTTTACAAAGGCAAAGAATATTTTGTTCGATTTAATGATTTTAATGGTGTAGTGTCTCGCTATAAAGGAATTGGTGTAGAAGCTGATGATAAAGGAGCGTCTATATTAACTTTGAGATTACAGGGTACTAATAAGGCTAGGATGGTCGAATATCTTAATGCGACTGTCAATATGCTTATCAAAAGGCAATTGGATAACAAAAATCAATTTGCAACCAATACAATTGCTTTTATAGATAGTACACTTGTTGCTATGGAATCACAATTAAAGACAGCTGGCGAAGAATTAAAGTCCTTCAAGAGAGGAAAAGATGTTTTTAATATTGAAGATGGAGGGGCTAAGTTTTCGGACAAAATTCTTCAATATGATGTAGAAAAAGATGCTATTGCTAGAAAAATCACCTATTACAATTCGCTTAAAGCCTATTTGAAAAATAGTGTTGATTATTCTAAACTTCCGGCACCATCAGTTGCAGGAATAGATGATCCAAATATTGTAGCTAATATTTCTAAATTGATTGCGCTTTCTACACAACGTTCGGAAATGGCTTATGCTGTAAAAAGTGATAAGATATTCAGGGATTTTGATAACCAGATGGAAGCTATTAAAAGTGTTTTGTTAGAGAATATAGCTAGTGCAAAATCATCTTTACAGTTTGATTTAAGGTTGGTTAATAGTAAAATTAATCAAGCTGAAGGAAATATCAAACAGTTGCCTGATGACCAACAGGAATTAATAAAAATTAAAAGGAAATACGATTTAAGCGATAATATTTACAGCACATTTTTACAAAAAAGAAGCGAAGCCGATATTGTAAAAGCAGCAAATTTATCAGATATTCATTTTATAGATCCGGCTAAAGATGTAGGAGGAGGATTAATTGGTCCTAAAACATCGGTGAATTATGTATTGGCACTTTTTCTCGGAATCTTTATTCCGTTGCTTTTTATATTCGTTGTCTTCTGTATTAATAATTCGGTTCAAAATGTAGAAGATGTTAGTAAGCAAACTCAAATTCCTTTAATAGGAGTTGTAGGTGTCTATAAAGATAAAGGGGAATTGGCAGTTTTTGATAAACCTAAATCCGCTTTATCGGAATCTTTTAGAGCTATTCGTTCTTCCTTACAGTTTTTGTACAAAAAACAACATGTAGAAGGTGCAAAAACACTTATGATAACCTCTTCTGTCAGTGGTGAAGGAAAGACCTTTTGTTCGATAAATATTGCGACAGTTTTTGCTTTAAGTGAAAAGAAAACTGTAATTGTTGGATTGGATTTAAGAAAACCAAAATTGGCTCAAGAATTTAATTTATCAAGTGATGTTGGTGTGGTTAATTATTTAATCAAACAAAAAAGTCTGGAAGAAATAGTAAATAAAACAGCAGTTCCTTATTTAGATGTTATCCTTTCGGGGCCTATTCCACCTAATCCTTCAGAGCTAATTATTGGAGGAGCTATGACAGAGTTAATGGAAGAATTAAAGGCGAAATATGATTATATTATTTTAGATACTCCTCCGGTTGGCTTAGTTTCAGATTCGTTAGAGCTTGCGCAATATGCTGATGTAACTTTGTATATAGTAAGGCAAAATATAACTAAGAAAGAGATGATTGCTTTGTTGAATAATAGAGTTAAAAGAGAAGAAATAACTAATGTTAGTATTATTTTGAACGGTTTTGAAAATAAGGCTAAATACGGATCAGCATATAGTTATGGATACGGTTATGGGGATTATTCAAATGGTTATCATGAGGAGGAAAAACCGAAAGGATTGATACAAAAATTACTTAAAAAGATTAGAAAAGCGTAGGGGTGTTTAGAATTGTATGGAAAAGGAATTTTCTTTTTTGCTTGATCAAAAAAGAAACAAAAAAATCAAGTCTTGCTCTTCCTCGTCGGTCAAATTAGTTTTCGAATGCTAAAAGAAAAGAACTCTCCGCCGCGGCGGATCAAACAGCTTTTCTTTTTACGCATTCTTCAAACATTTGACACTCGACTGCGGAAGTTAAGGACAGTTGGAGTTAGGGAAGAATCACGTTTTGTTTAAAGTTGAATAAAATTACTCATCGAACTTACTTTTTGATAATTTTGCCAATGATTTTTTTGAAAAAAAATAAACACGCTCAACAGCAAATTTTAAAAAAAAATGAGAGAAATAACAAAATATAGCATTTTAATAACAGGAGGAGCTGGTTTTATTGGTTCTAATCTTTGTGAATATTTTTTGTCAAAAGGCAATAAAGTAATTTGTTTGGATAATTTTGCCACAGGTCACCGTCATAATTTGAAAGAATGTATACCTAATCCTAATTTTCTTTTGATTGAAGGCGATATACGAAATTTTGAAGATTGTAAAAATGCAGTAGAAGGAGTTGATTATGTGTTGCATCAGGCCGCTTTAGGTTCGGTGCCGCGTTCTATTAATGATCCTATTACTACGAATGATGTCAACGTTTCAGGATTTCTGAATATGTTGCAAGCCGCTACCGAAGCTAAAGTGAAACGTTTTGTGTATGCTGCCAGTTCTTCAACTTATGGGGATTCAGTAGGATTGCCAAAAGTAGAAGAAGTAATCGGGAAGCCGCTTTCGCCTTATGCAATTACTAAATATGTAAACGAACTGTATGCTGAGATTTTCAGTAAAACTTATGGGGTAGAAACGATAGGTTTACGTTATTTTAATGTTTTTGGAAGAAAACAAGATCCGAATGGCGCTTATGCGGCAGTGATTCCTAAATTTGTGATGCAATTGATG
This sequence comes from Flavobacterium undicola, assembly GCF_009909155.2. Lineage (GTDB taxonomy): Bacteria > Bacteroidota > Bacteroidia > Flavobacteriales > Flavobacteriaceae > Flavobacterium > Flavobacterium undicola. The sequence continues at coordinate 37,564 of NZ_JAAAPM020000019.1, read as the reverse complement.
AATCACGAAAGTATTACCATCAATGGCGATGGGAATTATTCACGTGATTTCACTTATATCGATAATGTGATTCAAATGAATGAATTGGCTATTTCGACAGATGAAATTGAGGCTGTTAACACTGTTTACAATACAGCTTACGGAGATAGAAATACTTTGAATGATTTGGTTGCTTATTTAAAAGAATATTTAAGTGCCTATGATGCTAAAATTGCAGAAGTGGCAGTTATTCATGGGGCAAACAGAGCAGGGGATATTCCGCATTCATTAGCTAGTATTGATAAAGCAAAAGAATTGTTGGCTTATAATCCGCAATATTCTTTACAAGAAGGACTTAAGATTGCAGTAGATTGGTATTGGAATAATTTGAAGTAGGAAGTAAGTTGGGAGTTAGAAGTTAGGAGTTAGAAGTTGCTTTTGATTTCATATCTCATAACACATAACCTATAACCTATAACGCATAACACATAATGAAATAAATGGGAATTACAAAAATTTGTTGCATTGGAGCGGGCTATGTTGGAGGCCCTACAATGGCTGTTATAGCACAAAAATGTCCACAGATACAAGTGACTGTTGTGGATTTAAACGAAGAAAGAATTGCAGCCTGGAATGATGAGGATGTAAATAAAATTCCGATTTACGAACCAGGACTTTCGGACATTGTTAAAGAGGCTAGGGGGCGAAATTTGTTTTTTTCTACAGATGTTGAAAAAGCGATAGATGAGGCGCAAATGATATTTATCTCGGTAAATACACCAACGAAGACCTATGGGAAAGGGAAAGGAATGGCGGCTGATTTAAAATTCATTGAGTTATGTGCCAGACAGATTGCTAAGGTTGCTAAAGAAAATAAAATAGTAGTAGAAAAATCGACTTTGCCGGTACGAACAGCGGAGGCGATTAAGAGTATTTTAGATAATACAGGTAATGGGGTGAAATTCCAAATTTTGTCTAACCCTGAATTTTTGGCAGAAGGAACAGCTGTTCAGGATTTATTAAACCCAGATAGAATTTTAATAGGTGGAGATACTACCGAAGAAGGACAAAAAGCGATTCAGGCATTGGTTGATGTTTATGCTAATTGGGTTTCCGAAGATAAAATTTTGACGACTAATGTATGGTCATCTGAATTATCAAAGTTGACAGCAAATGCTTTTTTGGCACAAAGAATCTCGTCGATAAATGCGATGTCTGAACTTTGTGAAAAAACGGGTGCCGATGTGAATGAGGTAGCAAGAGCTATTGGAATGGATAGTAGGATAGGGCCAAAATTTTTAAAAGCTTCAGTAGGTTTTGGAGGTTCTTGTTTTCAAAAAGATATTCTTAATTTGGTTTATATAGCAAAATCTTATGGCTTAAACGAGGTAGCCGATTATTGGGAGCAGGTGATTATAATGAATGATCATCAAAAAAGACGTTTCTCAAATAATATTGTAAAAACACTTTATAATACTGTTTCTGATAAAAAGATTACATTCTTAGGTTGGGCTTTCAAAAAAGATACTAACGATACCAGAGAATCAGCGGCTATATATGTAGCGGATGATTTAATAAGTGAAAATGCTAAAATTGCTGTTTATGACCCGAAAGTATCCAGAAAAAAGGTTTTAGCCGATTTGGATTATTTGGAGTCAAGAGCAGCTGATGAGAATGTAAACAGTGTTTTGTCTTTCGAAAATCCTTATGAGGCTTGTGCGGGAGCTCATGCAATTGCAGTACTTACTGAGTGGGATGAGTTTGTTGCTTACGACTGGCAGAAAATCTACGATTCTATGCAAAAACCTGCCTTTGTATTCGATGGAAGAAACATATTAAATGGATCTGATTTAGAGAAAATAGGTTTTGTTTATCAGGCAATAGGATCGTAAAATCCTCACCCCAACCCTCTCCAAAGGAGAGGGAGTCGAAGCGTAGTCAGTTTAAAAATATATAGAACTTTTGTGTTTCTATATCAAAGTAGAAAAAAAAATGAATTGGTATGTAGTTTATACAAAACCGAAATGGGAGAAAAAAGTAGCGGAACAATTAATCGAAAGAGGGATTGAATGTTATTGTCCTATAGTGACTCAAGTACGTCAATGGTCGGATAGAAAAAAAAAGGTAGAAGTTCCTCTTTTTAATTCTTATGTTTTTGTTCGTTTAGCTGAGGCAGATCGGAATTTAGTTTTTCAATCTACAGGGGCGGTGCGTTATCTTTTTTGGTTAGGAAAACCGGCAATTGTACGTGATGAAGAAATTAATACCATAAAAAAATGGCTCACTACTCCTGATCAGTATGAGATTTCAGTTTCTTCTTTACAAGTAGGGGACAAAGTGACTCTGGAATCAGGGCCTTTTAAATCTCAGGAAGCCATAGTTCAGGAAGTAAATAAGACTCATTATGTTTTGGTATTGGAGTCTATGGGCTGTGTTTTGAAGATGAAACTTAAATGATATATTTTTTAATTTTTTATGATGCGTCTAAATCTTTCTATTGTGATAGAAAGATTTAGACGCATTCTTATTATGTGTTGAGTAAAATATAAAGTTTTGGTTTCTATTTTTTGTTAAATAAGTAGGATTAAACCTTTATTTTTGTGTTTTTTGGCATCACTAAATTAGGTGATATTTTTAAATAATATTTCTTTGGTAAATTGATACTTTGCCTTGATTAGTAGTTGTTTATGAGTTTGTTATTATTTGATGTTTTGTTTGTGAACTTTAACTATAAAATAAGTAATGGAAATTAGGCTTTTAGTAGTTATATTTGCACTCAAAAAATCAATATTTTTCTGCCCGTTTTTGTGGGTTGGAACCGCGAAGCGTTGGTAGCTACTCCATAAATAGCAATATAAATAAGAGTAAATTGATGGATTTTAATTCTAAAATAGCAGTTATAGGTCTTGGGTATGTAGGCTTGCCTTTAGCAAGACTATTTGCTACAAAATATGCTGTTGTTGGATTTGATATCAATCAAAAACGAATTGATGAATTACGCCTTGGAATTGATAGTACTTTTGAAATAGAAGAGAATATTTTAAAATCGGTTTTGATTTCTACGGCTGTCATGTCGAGCGGAGTCGAGACGCAAAATAAAAATGGTCTTTATTGTACCAATCAATTAAAAGACATTGCCGATTGTGATTATTATATTGTAACAGTTCCTACTCCTGTTGATAAAAACAACCGTCCTGATCTGACACCTTTGTATAAAGCCAGTGAAACAGTGGGCAAGGTTTTGAAAAAAGGAGATGTTGTAATTTATGAGTCAACCGTTTATCCTGGAGTAACCGAAGATGAATGTGTGCCCGTTTTAGAACGAATTTCAGGATTGCAATTTAATATTGATTTTTTTGCGGGTTATTCTCCTGAAAGAATCAATCCAGGGGATAAAGAACACACAGTAGATAAAATTTTGAAAGTTACCGCTGGCTCTACTCCGGAAATTGGACAAAAAGTAAATGCCTTATACCAATCAGTAATCACGGCAGGAACGCATTTAGCTCCTTCTATAAAAGTGGCTGAGGCTGCCAAGGTAATTGAAAACTCCCAACGTGATATCAATATAGCTTTTGTAAACGAATTGGCTAAAATATTCAATTTGATGGATATTGATACTCAGGCAGTTTTAGAAGCAGCGGGAACCAAATGGAATTTTTTGCCTTTCAAACCCGGATTAGTTGGAGGACATTGCATTGGTGTTGATCCTTACTATTTAGCGCAAAAAGCACAAGAATTAGGATATCATCCTGAAATAATATTGGCTGGACGTCGTTTGAATGACAGTATGGGGGAATATGTAGCAGCTCAGGTAGTTAAATTGATGATAAAAAAAGGGATTTCAGTTAATGGAGCTTCGCTTTTAATGCTGGGAATTACTTTTAAAGAAAACTGTCCTGATGTTCGTAACACCAAAATTGTAGATGTGATTAAAGCATTGCAGGAATATGGAATTTCAGTTACAACATTTGATCCATTGGCTAATCCAGCTGAAGTAGAAAAAGAATATCAGCTAAGTACAACAAATCAGATACCAAATAGAAAATTTGATGCCATCGTATTAGGAGTAGCACATACTCCGTTTTTAAAAATGGATTTATCAACGCTTCAAAATACAACTAGTATCATCTACGATGTAAAAGGAGTGTTGGGAAATATTATAGATGGTAGATTGTAGAGGATACTCAATAATAATAAACAGATAATAAAAGCAGTATTTTTTGAATTCGATTAAATTAAAATATATGAGAATAGGTATCACTTTTAGTGCTTTCGATTTGTTACATGCAGGACATATCACGATGTTGGAAGAGGCCAAAAGGCAATGTGATTATTTAATCGCAGGATTGCAAACTGATCCTACTATTGACCGTCCAGAAAAGAATCGACCTGCACAGTCTGTTGTGGAGCGTTATATTCAGCTTAAGGGCTGTCGGTTTGTCGATGAAATTGTGCCTTATGCAACGGAACAGGATTTAGAGGATATTTTGCGTTCATTTAAAATAGATGTTAGAATTCTTGGGGACGAATACAAGGATGAAAATTTTACCGGTCGAACCTATTGTGAAGAAAAGGGGATAGTTCTTTATTTTAATGTAAGGGATCACCGTTTTTCTAGCAGTAGCTTACGTAGGGAAGTGAAGGAAAAAGAATTGCTGAAAGAAAATAAGTAACTGTAAGTTCCATATATTATTTTAGTCTTTATATAATTAAAATTTAGCCACAAAGTCATAGATACAATAACACATAACTGATAACAGTTAGTATGGAAAAACAACATTCAATTATACACGTTATCCTTACAGGAGGAATAGGAAGTAGATTATGGCCTTTATCACGTAAAAGCCAACCCAAACAATATTTAGAAATATTTGAAGGAAAATCTTTATTCGAAATGACAGTGGAGCGTAATAAGACTATTGCAGATAAAATTATTGTAGTTGGAAATAGAGATAATTGTCACCTTAGTCAAAAAGTGATGGATAAATCGAATACTCCTTATGTTAATATCGTAGAGGCCACTCCCCGAAATACTGCTGCTGCAATTGCTTTTTCGGCATTTACCTCTCAAGCTGATGATATTCTTATTGTTACTCCTTCCGATCATATTATTGATGATATGGAAAAATATGAAGAAGCAATTAATCAAGGAGTAGAAAAAGCTGCTAATGGTGCTATTGTCACTTTTGGAATTCAACCCACTAAGCCGGAGACAGGTTATGGTTATATTGAACGACTTGGTGATAAAGTAATTTCATTTAGAGAAAAACCGAATGAGATTACTGCAATCAATTTTCTAGCAAAAGGCAATTTTCTTTGGAATAGCGGAATGTTTTGTTTTAAATCAGGTGTTTTCTTGGAAGAATTAAAAAACTTTCAACCGGATGTATATGAAAAAGCTAAGGTGGCTTGGGAAAATAATGACAATGGAAATTTAGATTTAGATTTATCGTTAGAAATTCCTTCTATAAGTGTGGATTATGCAGTGATGGAGCGCAGTAAAAAAATTAAAGTGGTTCCTTCTGATTTTACATGGTCTGATTTGGGGTCTTTTGAATCGGTTTATGATTATTTTGCAACCAAAGGTCATCCGGTGGATCAAAAAGGAAATATGGTTATTGGCACAGATACTTTTACCGCATTTGTTGGTTTGCGTAATACTATTTTTGTATTTACTCCCGATGCTAATTTGATTTTGAAAAAAAGTCATTCCCAAGATGTGAAATATGTCTATAATGATCTGGAAAAGGAAAAATCGATATTGTTACATTAAAACAATAAAAACAGTTCAATAATAAATTTATGAAAAAAATAATTACAGTCCTTTTAGTTTTGTTTGCCATGTTTCAGTCTTCTGATGCATTGGCACAAGATATATTGAAAGCCAGTGATTTAAGTACGCTGAAGGTAGATAATTTGACAGAGAGTGACTTGGTTAAAATTAAGTCACAATTGCAAAGCAATAACATGACTATAGATCAGGCCGAACCGATGGCTTTGGCTAAAGGAATGTCTGCAGCCGAATTTTCCAAGTTGCGTACCCGAATGGCTAATCAGCGAGGGAATGGAGAAGCTTCAAATGCGAAGAGTTTAGCTGAAGAAAGTGGCAGAAAACAAGAGAAAATAAGTAATACGAAAGTAAAAGACACCGAGAATGCTTTGGTTTTTGGTTCGGAATTGTTTGATACTCCGACTTTGAATTTTGAGCCCGATTTAAAATTGGCTACTCCGGTAAATTATGTATTAGGACCTGGAGATGAGCTACAAGTTAGTGTCTATGGTGTGCAAGAATATAATGCTTCTATTCCAGTGAGTGTTGAAGGTAAAATTACCATTCAATATGTGGGTCAGATTGCTGTATCAGGAATGTCAATTGAAGCAGCTACTCAAAAAATTAAAGCCGCCATTGCAAGAGTCTATAGTACTGTGGGGTCTGGACAATCTCAGGTTAGTGTCAGTCTGAGTCGCATCCGTACCATAAAAGTAACTTTAATTGGTAGCAAGCAGCCAGGAAATTATTCAGTTTCTTCTTTGGCTACGGTATATAATGCTTTGTTTTTAGGTGGAGGCCCCGCTAAAAATGGCAGTTACCGAAACATTGAGTTGTTACGCAACAATAAAGTATACAGAACGATTGATTTATACCGTTTTCTTGTTAAAGGGGATCAATCAGATAATGTGGGTTTAAAGGATAATGATGTGATTCGAATTCCGGCCTATACGCAAAGAGTTTCTCTGGAAGGACAGCTAAAACGTCCCGGTATTTTTGAAATGAAAAAAGGGGAAACTTTTGCTGATTTATTGACATTTGCTTCCGGCTTTAATGAGTTGGCTTATACCGCTTCTGTAAATGTGATGCAAAAAACGGCGAAGGAATTTAAAGTAAAAGATATTTATGCTTCGGAATATGGTAATTATAAACCGCTTTCCGGAGATGTATTCCGTGTATCCAAAATATTGAACCGTTTTGAAAACCGAATCAAAATTGACGGAGCCGTATTCAGACCGGATACCTATTCTTTTTATGAGGGGATGCGAATTTCGGATTTGGTTTCCAAAGCAGATGGCTTAAAAGAAGATGCTTATAGTAATAGAGCACGTATTATCAGATTGAAACCGGATTTGACTACGGAAATTGTCAATGTTAATCTGGAAAAGGCTTTGAAAAATGATGCAGAAGCCAATATTGCATTGCAGAAAGAAGATGTGGTGACCGTATATTCGGTTTTGGACTTTGTGGAGGAATATAAAATCACCATAGACGGTGAAATTAAAAAACCGGGGGTTTATGACTACCAGGAAAATTTAACATTGAATGATTTATTAATTCAGGCTGGTGGATTAACGGGTTCAGCTTCTAAAAGAGTGGAAATAGCCCGAATGATTCAATCGGACGAAATAAATGATAAAAACCAGGATAAAGCCCAGTTGTTTAATCTGGAAATTACAGCTGATAACAATGAACAAGCCAAAAATTTTGCGTTAGAGCCTTTTGACGTGGTTAATATTCGCAGGATGGCAGTTTATGAAAAACCGGAAATGGTGACTGTTAGCGGAGCCGTTCCTTATGCGGGAAAATATGTTTTGGTTACTAAAAAAGACAAGGTGTATGATCTGATACAGCGAGCAGGTGGTTTGACTTCTCTGGCGAATATCAACGGGGTTAAAATTAAACGACCGATTCAGGGTGCGCAAATTGAAGCTTTGGAAAATGTGAATTTGAATCTGGGTAAAAAGGACAGTATTCAAGACAAGTTAACTAAAAAATTAAAAGAGGATTTAAAATACGCAACAATACCTGTAGACTGGAAGTCTGTTGCTAAAAATCCTAAGAACAGCAGCAATGTGACCTTATTTCCTGGAGATGAAATTGAAGTGGCTACGTTTACCGAAGGCGTAAAAGTGGCCGGTAATGTGTTGTTGACTTCTGAGATTCCTTATAATAGCGGTAAAGGATTTAACTACTATTTAAATGCCGTAGGTGGGGTAGATGCTAAAGGTTGGAAGAAAAAAGCCTATATTATTTATCCTAACGGAAAGGCAGATGTTGCAGGTTCTTTCCTGTTTATCCGTTCCTATCCTAAGGTAACGCCAGGCTCCCAGATTGTAGTGCCGGAAAAACCAGAGCGAAAGAAATTAAGTGCTGGTGAATGGGTTGGTATTGGTAGTGTGATTTCCAGTCTAGCATTATTGATTATAACCGCTTTTAAATAAAAAGTCAGTTGTGGGTTGTCTGTTGTTAGTTATTAGAGGCAATTCTTGGTGAATCCAAGACAGAGAATAGAAAATAGAGAATAGAAAATATGAATGAACAAAATCCGAACGACGAAATATCCTTAAAAGAACTCATAGAAAAAGGAAGAGAATGGTGGCAGTATTTACTGAGTCAATGGAAAATTATTGTGTTGGTCGGGGTGATAGGTTCTGCTTTAGGATTGGCATATTCTTTTATTAAAAAACCGGTTTATACGGCAACATTATCTTTTGCCTTAGAAGATGAAAAAGGTGGAGGATTAGGAGGAGCTTTAGGATTGGCAAGCTCTTTTGGATTGGATTTAGGAGGGAGTGGAGGCGGAGTTTTTACAGCTTCCAATTTGACGGAATTGTTCAAGTCCCGTTCTATGGTTGAAAAAACCTTACTGTCTCCTGTTATAGTAGATGGGAAAACTATTTCTCTGGCCGAGATGTACATTCAAAAGAATGAATGGCGAAGTGGTTGGAATAAAAAACCAAATCTCGCAAAATTACAATTTTTTCCCAATGCTGATCGTCAAAAGTTTACCAGGGTTCAAGATAGTATTATGGGAGTCATGTATGCTAATTTATCAAAATCAGCTTTGTCTGTAGCCCAAAAGGATAAAAAGATTTCTATTATTAACATTGATGTAATTTCTGAAAATGAATTGTTTTCAAAATATTTTTGTGAAGCCTTAGCTAAAACCGTGTCTGAATTTTATATAGCCACTAAAAGTAAAAAAGCCCGGATGAACATGGCTATTTTGGAACGACAGACGGACTCTATCCGTCGCGAATTGAATGGAGCAATTACCGGTGTGGCGGTAGCCAATGATAATACCTTTGGTTTGAATCCAGCAATGAATGTGCGTCGTGCACCTTCTGCCCGCAGGCAGGTGGATGTGCAGGCGAATACGGCTATCCTGACTGAATTGGTCAAACAAACCGAATTGGCTAAGGTAACTCTGCGTAAAGAAACCCCATTGATCCAGGTGATTGATAGACCAATTTTACCCTTGCCTAAAGAAAAATTTGGTAAAGTCAAAGGGATTGTATTGGGAGCGTTTTTAGCAGGATTTATGGTTGTTTTAGTTTTGATTATACGAAAGATTTTGAAACAAATAATATAAATAAATTTTTTATAGCCATTTGTAGTAATGAAGAATTATACTTTAAAAGTTCATAATATTAAGAAAGAAACCAAAGACACTATTACGCTTTGTTTTAAACAACCCGGTTTACGTAAAATTAAGTATAAAGCGGGACAGTATCTTACGTTGTCTTTTCGAATAAATGGGAGAAAATATACCAGACCTTACTCTTTTTCTTCTGCCCCTTCTATTGATCCTTTTTTGGAGACTACAATTAAGCGGGTTCCCGAAGGTGTCTTTTCTAATTATATTCATGATAATGTTCAAGTTGGAGACATTATCGAAGTGATGGAGCCTATGGGAGATTTTATTTATGATCAAGACGACAAAGTTGACCATATTTGTTTTTGGGGTGTCGGTAGTGGAATAACCCCTTTGATATCTATAATGAAAGAAGTTTTGGTTTCAAATCCAGTAGTTCAGGTCAATCTAATTTATGGGAATAAAAATTTTGAATCAACTATATTTTTAGAAGGGATTAATGAATTACTGAAATTATACCCATACAATTTGAAAGTTTGGCATTTTCATACCCAATACAATCATGATGAAAATCATCATTTCGTAAAAAGTGGCCGAATTAACAAAGACTTTATATTAGATTTACTTAAAGATGCCAATGTTGAAAGAATCAAGCATTATATTTGCGGTCCCAATGATTTAAAAAACACAATCAAAACTGCTTTGGATATTTTAAAATGTCCTAAAGAAAATGTTTTTTCAGAGGATTTTGAATTGGTAAAAGATCCCAAGGATTTTGAAGCTATTTTAACCCAACAGGTAAAAATCAATTTTGAAGGAAAGGATACTTTTGTTGAAGTCTTAAAAGGGAAAAGTATTTTGGAAGCGGCTTTAGATGTAGGAATCGAATTGCCTTATTCTTGTCAAACAGGGAGTTGCAATACATGTAAAGGTAAATTAAAAACCGGTGGATTGCGTATGATAGGATTGCTAAAAGAGAGAGAAGATTTGGCACTGGATGATTATTTGTTGTGTTGCAGTCATCCGTTAACGGAGGATGTTTATATTCAGATTTAAAAATCATAAAAGATAATAAATGAAAGTAGTAATTTTTGCAGGTGGTTTTGGTACTCGCCTTATGGAAGAAACGGAAGCACGACCAAAGCCAATGGTAGAAATTGGAGGTAAGCCTATTTTGTGGCATATCCTTAAAATGTATGAACAATACGGTTATAACGATTTTGTGATTTGTTTGGGTTACAAAGCGACTTACATCAAAGAATATTTTTACAACTATTATTTGCACAATTCCGATGTTACTATTGAATTGGCTAATAATAATATCAAGGTGCATTATTCAGACACCGAATCCTTTAAAGTGACTTTAATCGATACCGGTTTGTACACCAATACGGCCGGAAGACTTAAGAAGGTAGAAAAATATGTAAAAGATAAAACTTTCATGTTGACTTATGGTGATGGGGTGGCAGATGTTGATTTCAAGGCGTTGTTGGATTTTCATCAGTCACATGGGAAATTAGCAACTTTAACCAGTGTACAGGTACCCGGTAGATTTGGGAATTTAAACATTGGTCAAAAAGGTGAGGTATCCAGTTTTGTAGAGAAACCTGCCGGAGATGGTATGTGGATTAATGGAGGTTTTTTTGTTTTGGAACCGGAAATTTTTAAATATTTAGAAGGTGATGTGACGGATGTACAATGGGAAAAAGGACCTTTAGGGGCAATAGCAAGCGATGGACAACTAGCCGCATATAAGCATGATGGTTTTTGGAAATGTATGGATGCCTTGAGAGATCGTATCGAGTTGGAGGAAATGTGGAATTCAGGTAATGCAAAATGGAAAACATGGTAGTTTCTTCTTTTGAAAGTTTACAAAATATTTATAAAGGCAAAAAAGTTTTCCTGACCGGGCACACTGGTTTTAAAGGTGCCTGGATGCTGAAAACACTTTCTTTATTGGGAGCTGAGGTAAAAGGCTATGCCTTGGAACCTCAAACGCAGGATGATTTATTCCATTTAATAGAAGGAGATGCTATCTGTACTTCGGTTATTGCCGATTTGAGGGATAAGCAACGTTTGCAGGATGAGTTGGTTTCTTTTCAGCCTGATTTTGTTTTTCATTTAGCGGCACAACCTTTAGTGCGATTGTCTTATGAAATTCCTGCCGAAACTTTTGAGGTCAATACAATAGGAACGGCTAATGTATTAGATGCCGTTCGTTTACTTGATAGACCTTGTTCCGTGGTTTTGATAACGACCGATAAAGTCTATCACAACAATGAATGGTTGTATCCGTATAGAGAGAACGATCGTTTGGGAGGCTATGATCCGTATAGTGCGAGTAAAGCCTGCACCGAATTGGTAATTGATTCTTACCGAAATTCGTTCTTCAATAGTAACAATTACAAGCAACACCAAAAAGGGATAGCGGTGGCAAGAGCCGGAAATGTAATTGGCGGGGGTGATTGGTCAAAAGACCGTTTGATACCGGATATTGCTAAAGCTTTTGCAAAGGAAAAGCCGGTTACTATTCGTAACCCACAATCGGTAAGACCTTGGCAACATGTATTAGAACCAGTCATTGGATATTTGTTGTTGGGAGCCAATTTAATAACTGATCCCATACATTTTAGTCAGGCTTATAATTTTGGGCCACAGCTTTCGGATGCCCTACCAGTAGAAGAAATGCTCCAATTAGCGATACAAAGTTGGGGAAAAGGAGAATATATTGTTGAGCAAATTGATAACCAACCACACGAAGCAGGGTTACTTAAATTAGATATAAGTAAAGTTATTTCAGAATTGAATTGGAAGCCTAAACTTAGTGCTCAACAGGCGGTCAGTATAACAATGGATTGGTATAATCTGTTTTTCTCAAATCCAATTGCAGTAAATGAAAAAACTACAGAACAAATAATTGACTTTATATCTTAAATTTATGACTTCAAATGTTATCATAAAGGAAGATCTTCAAACCATTTATGAATCTGATATAGATTGGTCAAAATTTTACAACAGAACGATTCTTATAACTGGAGCTAATGGTTTTTTACCTGCATACATTGTTGAATCTCTTTTGTATTTAAATTTCATAGATAATAGAAACAATGTAAAAGTAATAGGATTAGTTAGGAATATTCAAAATGCAAAAACTAGGTTTAAGGAATATCTTAATAATGATAATTTAGAATTTATTCAACAAGATGTTTCTGCAACAATTGAAGGATTAAATAATATCGATTTTATAATTCATGCAGCTAGTCAGGCAAGTCCAAAATATTATGGTGTTGATCCTGTAGGTACTTTGAAAGCCAATGTTTTAGGTACTATTAATTTGTTGGAATTTGCAAAAAAAAATGATATTAACTCTTTTTTGTATTTCAGTTCTGGAGAAGTATATGGTGAATTAAAATCAGAACAAATACCTGTAAAAGAAGATGTTTTCGGATATGTAAATCCAACCAATGTTAGATCATGTTATTCGGAAAGTAAGAGGATGGGAGAAAATATTTGTGTAAGTTATTTTCATCAGTTTCATGTCCCTGCAAAAATTGTTAGACCCTTTCATACTTATGGACCAGGAATGAAATTAGATGATGGGCGAGTTTATGCTGATTTTGTCTCAAATGTTTTAAATGCGCAAGATATTTGTTTGCATAGTGATGGTTTAGCAAGAAGAGCCTTTTGTTATTTAACAGATGCGACCATTGGGTTTTTTAAAGTTCTTCTTGATGGTGATAATGGTGAGGCATATAATGTTGGGAATCCTAATGAGGAATACAGTATTTTGGAATTAGCACAAATCATGGTTAATCTGTATCCTGAAAAAGGATTAAAAGTTGTTAAACATTTAAGTGAAAATAATAATAGCTATTTAAAAAGTACTTTAACAAGAAATTCGTCTAATATTGATAAAATGAATGGACTTAAATGGAAACCGATAGTATCAGTTAGTGATGGTTTTAAAAGAACGATTAAAAGTTATAAGTGATAATTGAAAAAATAAGTTAAATATGAGTATCAAAATAAAAGTTTCCGATTTAATAGCTGATTTTTTAATAGAGAATGAAATAAAGCATGTTTTTGGAATTATAGGAGCCGGTAATGCACATATTTTTGATTCAATTCAGCAAAAAGGGTATACTGAAATAATTTGTGTTCATCATGAGCAAGCTGCATGTATGGCGATGCAGACTTATTATAGAACTAATGGAAAAGTAACAGCAGCAATTCTTACAACTGGCGCTGGCTCAACAAATGGAATTACAGGAGTAGTAAGTGCATGGGCTGATTCAATTCCTGGAATTATTATATCTGGAAATGAGCATTCAAAATTTGTAGAATTACATAAAGATGTTAGAATGTGGGGTGTTCAAGGTTATGATAGCCCCGCAATGGTTGAAAAGGTAACAAAGTATGCAGTAAAAGTTTCTGAGACAAATTTAGTAGTTTATGAGTTAGAGAAAGCATATTCAATTGCTAAGTATGGCCGTCCTGGTCCATGTTGGATTGATATACCTATGAACTTGCAATCGAGTAATATTGAAGAAAACGAAATAATTCATTTTCAGCCATCAGAACTCCCTCAATTAAATTTGGATTCGGATCTAAAATTGCTAGAAAATATAGATTTAATTACAGAATCTATAAAAAAATCTAAACGTCCTTTATTTTGGTTTGGTAATGGAATTAGACTTGCAAATGCAGAAAAATTATTGGAGTTATTATTAGAAAAATATAAAGTTCCTTCTTTAGTTACATGGGCTGGTATAGATACAATTGATTCAAATCATCCATTAGTTTATGGAAGAGCTGGTACTTACGGACAAAGAAGTGCTAATTTTATAGTTCAAAATTGTGATCTATTAATTTGTATTGGTACTAGAATGGCAATTTCCCAGATTGGTTATGATATTAATGAATTAGCCCGAGATGCTGATATTGTTGTAGTGGATATTGATAAATTCGAATTGGAAAAGTATAAAGAAAGATATAAATATTCGATAAATGCTGATGCAGGGAATTTTATTGAAAAATTACTTAACAAGGAATTAAATCAATCATTAGATTTTTCAGATTGGATTCAAACTTGTAATAATTATAGAAAAAAATACCCTTGGTTTAATTCAGATGATCATCCTGATAAAGATGGGTTTATTAACTCATATCAGTTCATGGAAAGACTAAATTCTCATTTAAAAATAGATCAGCATATTACAACTGACATGGGGACAGCCCTTTTAAGCGGACATCAAGTTTTAAGAATAGGTAAGAATCAAAGATTGATGACTTCTACTGGATTAGGGGAAATGGGGTATGGTTTGCCTGCGGCAATTGGGGTATCTGTAGCTAGAGGAAAAGGAGAAGTTTTATGTTTGAACTGTGATGGGGGAATGATGATGAATTTGCAAGAATTACAAACCATAGTCCATTATAAATTACCGATAAAATTATTTGTTTTTAATAATGATGGTTATTTAATGATTAAACATACGCAAAATGCTCTTTTTAATGGTAGACGAGCTGGTGTTGATAGTAATTCGGGAGTAACTTGTCCTAATTTTAGTGCATTAGCTACCGCCTTTGGGATGCCTTCATTTCAAATTAAAACATGGGAAGATTTTGAAAATGTTATTCCCCAAGTTCAAGACATGGATGGTCCGGTAATTTGTGAAGTATTTATGCATCCCTACCAATTATTTGTTCCAAAATTAGGCTTGGCGATTCAAAGTGATGGTAGCTTAATATCTCCTCCTTTAGAAGATCTATCTCCATTTATTTCAAGAGAAGAATTGAAAGAAAATATGTTAAATGGATTGCATCCGAAGTCAGTTGCGATTGAAGCTTAATAAATAAAAATGAAAAAACTTAAAGTTGCAATATTAGGGAGTGGAAATATAGGGACTGATTTATTAATTAAAATCCAACGTTCCGAATTTTTAGAATGTGTGTTGTTTATTGGAAGAAATTTATCCTCATCAGGTATGGCTAAAGCTATTGCTATGGGAGTGAAGGTTTCAGATGAAAGTATAAATGCAATAGTAAAAAATTCAGATTTAGTTGATTTAGTTTTTGATGCAACATCAGCTAAAGACGCTAAAATTCATTGGGATATTCTTGATAAATTAGGGAAGATTGTTGTTGATATGACACCTGCTAAACTAGGTATATTTTGTATTCCAGCTGTAAATTTAGATGAAGTTGTAGAGCACAGAAATGTAAATATGATTACTTGTGGTGGTCAAGCGTCAATTCCTATTGCCCATGTCATTGGTAAAACTCAGAAAAATGTAGAATATATCGAAGTAGTGTCCAGTATTGCTTCCAGAAGTGCAGGACCTGCAACCAGATTAAATTTAGATGAATATGTGGATACTACCGAAAATGGTGTAAAACATTTTTCTAATGCCCCAAGAACAAAAGCAATTTTAAATTTGAATCCTGCCAATCCGTGCATCGATATGCAAACTACTATCTTTGCTCAGGTAGAGAATCCAGACATGGATTATTTACAAAAGGAGATTGATGTAATGATAAAAAAGATACAAGAATATGTGCCAGGATATAGTTTATTGGTTCCGCCAGTTTTTGAAAACGGGAGAATAGTTATTATGGTCAAGGCACAAGGACTAGGAGACTATTTGCCTAAATATGCAGGTAATTTGGATATTATCAATTGTGCCGCAATTGCAGTTGCAGAACAATATTCAAAAAAAATTAACAACATCAAATAAAATCTCATGGTTAAGCAAATATTAATAAGTGATTCTACATTACGTGATGGTAATCATGCATGTGCACATCAGTTGAGTATTGACCAGATTGCTATTTATGCAGAGGCTGCAGATAAGGCAGGTGTTCCCATTGTGGAGGTTGGTCATGGTAATGGTTTAGGGGCATCTTCGCTTCAAGTTGGACTTTGCAAAGAAACGGATAAAGATATGCTTGAAACCGCTAGGAAACATCTTAGCAAAAGTAAGTTAGGGATTCACGTAATTCCAGGGTTTGCAACTATAAAGAGAGATTTAATTAGTGCGATAGACATTGGAGTTGATGTTGTTAGAGTTGCATCACATTGTACGGAGGCTGATATTACGCAACGTCATTTAGGATATGTAAGAGAAAGAGGGAAAGAAGCATATGGTGTATTGATGATGAGTCATATGGCATCAGCAACAGTTTTGGTTGAAGAAGCTCAGAAAATGGAACTTTATGGAGCAGAAGGAATTATAATTATGGATTCGGCAGGGGCATATTTGCCTTCTGATGTGCAAGAAAAAATTTCGGCATTAGTTAATGGATTAAAAGTTCCTGTAGGTTTTCATGCACATAATAATCTTGGGATGTCCATTGCAAATTCTATTACAGCTATAGAATCAGGAGCTAAAATTCTTGACGGAACAGCCAGAGGTTTTGGAGCAGGTGCAGGTAATGCACAAATTGAAGTTTTGGTTGCTGTTTTAGAAAAAATGGGTTTTATAACAGGAATAGATTTGTATAAAATTCTTGATGCGTCTGATGTTGCGGAGAAAAATGTCATGAGTAGCGTTCCAATTATTAAATCAGACAGTATTGTTAGCGGTTTATCTGGAGTTTTTTCAGGTTTTGCAAAGCATGTTACCAGAATTTCAAGTGAATACGAAGTGGATCCAAGAGATGTTTACCGTGAGTTAGGTAAAAGAAAAATTGTTGGTGGTCAGGAAGATATTATTATTGAGGTAGTGATGGATTTAATTAGAAATCGAAAATAATGAGTTTAGCTAAGAATAAAATTGTATTTGAGGATTGTAAAACTTCATGTGTAGAAATTGAGAGTTTTTCAATTTTAGATAATAAATCAATACTCATCACTGGTGGAACAGGTTTTATTGGTAAATGGATAGCAGAAATGGTGTCTTATATAAATTCTACTAGCAAAATAAATATTAAATTATATTTGCTGGGTAGAGATATAGCTAAGTTTAAAGAAGAAGTTCCTCACTTGGCCGAAAAATCCTTTATGGATTTTATCGAGCAAGATGTTAGATACTTACATGATTTACCATCTAACATAAATTATATTATACATGCAGCAGGTTCTCCAGATAATAGAGAACATGTTTCAGATCCATTAAAAACAATTGAAACATTTTATAAAGGAACTCAATCTTTATTAGATGCAGCATCAAGAATTCAGGATTTAAAAAAAATAGTACATTTAAGTTCACACCAAGTTTACGGTAAAAATGAAACAGAACAACTAATAAGTGAAAATTATTTTGGTCCTTTTGAAGGACTTAATATTTCTAATTGTTATGCTGAATCTAAAAGAATAGCGGAAACCTTATGTTCGTATTATAAAAATAATTTAGGGTTACCTATAATAATTTTAAGACCATTTGCCTTTATAGGGCCATATCAAGATCTTGAAAAACCATGGGCAATTAATAGTTTTATTAGAGATGCAATTTTGGGAGGGCCTATTCGAATTTTAGGTAATGGTTTAACGGAAAGAAGTTATTTATATGCAAGTGATATGGCATATTGTATTTTAAAATCATTAATTGATGGTAAAATTGGTGAAATATATAATCTAGGAAGTAATACTCCAATATCTTTAAATGAATTAGCTTTCAAAATACAAAGTCATTCAGCTACTAAAATGGAAATTTTATCAAGATCCTCGAAAGAGAATTATTTAAGCATTTCTAAATTGGTTCCAAATACTAATAAAATAGCCAAAGATTTAAATGTAAAAGAAATATTTACGATTGATGAAGCGATCAATAGAACCTTGCTATGGAATCAACTAAACAAAAATAATTAAAGAATAAAATTAAAATAATAAGATTTAATCAGTCATTAATATGTTACAAAATTTAAAAGAAGATTCTCTATTAAATAGCTTAAGAGAAATTGCAAAAAAGAAATCAACTCAAGTTATTATTGCAGGAGAAAACTATATTCCTGTTACAGGAAAAGTATTAGACGAAGAAGATATTTTAATGGGAGTCGATGCAGCTCTTGATGGGTGGTTAACAGCAGGTCGCTTTGCTAATAAATTTGAAGCAGATTTTGCTGCTTATTTTGGAGCACATAGATCTCTTTTAGTGAATTCAGGTTCTTCTGCTAATTTAGTAGCTTTTTATGCTTTGACTTCTCCAAAATTAGGAGAGAGAGCTATTAAACCAGGGGATGAAGTAATTACGGTTGCGGCTGGTTTTCCGACAACAATCAATCCAATCATTCAGTTTGGAGCAATTCCAGTTTTTATCGATGTTGATATTGCAACACATAATGTAAAATCAGATATGATTGAAGCTGCAGTGAGTCCTAAAACCAAAGCGATTATGATTGCACACTCCTTAGGTAATCCTTTTGATTTGGATGAGGTAATGCGAGTTGCCAAAAAATACAATCTTTGGGTAGTAGAAGACGATTGCGATTCTTTAGGAGCTACTTACAAAGGAAAGAAGACGGGAACTTTTGGGGATATTTCTACATTCTCTTTTTACCCTGCACATCATATTACTATGGGAGAAGGTGGTGCAGTTTTAATAAATAATCCTATTTTATCAAAACTGGCAGAAAGTTTCCGTGACTGGGGACGTGATTGCTATTGCGAACCAGGGAAAGATGATACCTGTGGTTGTCGTTTTGGACAACAGTTAGGGACACTGCCTTATGGATATGATCACAAATATACCTATTCTCATATTGGTTTCAATTTAAAGGTTACTGATATGCAGGCTGCTTTTGGGGTATCTCAAATCAAGAAAATTGACGGATTTGTACAAAGACGTAGAGAAAATTATGCGGCTTTGTATGAACGCATGAAAGAGTTTGAAGAAGTATTCATCTTACCGGAACCAACTCCTAATTCGGATCCTTCATGGTTTGGTTTTCTTTTGACCTTGAGAGAAGGCGATGCTGCTGATCGTCACATGCTGGTACAACATTTGGAAAAAAATAAAATTGGAACCCGTTTGTTGTTTGGGGGTAATTTATTGAGACAACCCGCTTATGCTAATATTGAACACAGAGTGGTAGGCGATTTAGGCAATACGGATACTATTATGAATCAGTCGTTTTGGTTAGGGGTATGGCCAGGATTAAATGAAACACATTATGATTATATTGCAAACGTGATTAGGGAATATTTAAATTCTTAATGTGATAAATTTAATTAAGAAGGCGTCAAACAGAATAGGAATTGACGGTGCGATTGCTTTTACGATTTTGTCAAGAATTATTCAGGCTAGTGGTGGAGTAGTAACACTAATTTTTATTGCTAAATGTTTAACCAAAGTTGAACAAGGATATTATTATACTTTTGGTAGTATATTAGCCATTCAGGTTTTTTTTGAATTAGGACTTTCAGGGATTATTACTCAGTTTGTGGCACATGAAAATGCCAATTTGATTTGGAATGACAGAATCAGTTTTATTGGTTCTGCAGAATCAAGCTCCAGATTGTCTTCGCTATTACGGTTTACAATTAAATGGTTTGCTGTAATTGCAATATTATTATTTATCGGATTATTAATAGCAGGCTACTTTTTCTTTGATAGATTTGGAAAGAATGATAGGTTGATCGAATGGCAAATCCCGTGGTTAGTACTATCTGTTACAACATCTTTATCGTTAATGGTTTCGCCGATATTGGCTTTTTTTGAAGGACTAGGTAGGGTTAAGGAAGTAGCGAAAATCAGGCTTTTCCAACAAATTATTCAACTTTTTTTAGTTCTGGTTTTTTTCTCGTTAGGATTTAAACTGTATTCAAGTCCGATAGCAGCAATTTTAGCTTTTACTATTGTACCTGTTTGGATATTGTTTAGTTCGAAATTAAAATTATTGGTTTTTGTTTGGAATAAAATAAGCAAATGGAAGGTAAATTATCGATTAGAAATTTTTCCTTTTCAATGGAAAATAGCCTTGAGTTGGATAAGTGGATACTTTATTTTTCAGCTTTTTAATCCCGTACTTTTTGCTACCGAAGGAGCTATTGTAGCAGGACAAATGGGAATGACTTTGACTATTCTAAATGCGATTTTTTCATTGGCATTCAGTTGGATTACAACTAAAGTACCAGTTTTTTCGGGTTTAATTGCTCAAAAAGATTATAAGGAATTAGACAATTTATTTAATAAAACACTCCTTCAGTCAACGGTTTTAAATGCTTTTGGACTTATTGCTTTTTTTTCTTTGATTTTTATTTTACGTTATTTTGATATTAAAATAGGAGGTAAAAATTTTGCAAATCGTTTTTTGTCCTTTTTTCCCTTGTTTTTCATGATGATTCCGATTTTATTAAATCATATAGTTGGCTCTTGGGCACTGTATCTTCGTTGTCATAAAAAAGAACCGATGTTGGTACAAAGTGTTGTTATGGGAGGACTTTGTTGTCTCTCAACGATTGGTTTAGGGCATTATTTTGGAGTAATGGGAATTACGTTGGGCTACATGATTTTGACTGTCATCGGGACAATTTGGACATATTTTATATTTATAACTAAGAAAAAAGAATGGCATAATGAGTAATAAATTATTATCGATATGTATTCCAACTTATAATCGAGCTGAGGTATTAGATGAAACATTAAAAAAACTTTTTTTTAATCCTGAATTTAATGTTAACCTTATAGAAGTCATTGTTTCTGATAATTGTTCTACTGATAATACAACTGAAGTAGTTGGTAAATATCCCTTGGTGAGGTATTATCGAAATGAAGAAAATATCAAAGACCGTAACTATTCGGTAGTTTTAGAATATGCTACGGGGAGTTATATAAAACTTTTTAATGATACTCTTTTGTTTAAAGAAGGGGCTTTGAAAGCAATACTGGATAGAATTGAAAAACACCGGGGAGATGATTCTAATCTATTTTTTTATGGAAATACATTTCTTTATTCAAATTGCGAAGTAGAAATATGCTATAAAAAAAAATATTTGAATACAGTTAGTTTTTTAAGTACTTGGATAGCTAATTTTGGAGTTTGGAGAGAAGATTTTGAAAAAATAAAAAACAAAGACCGATATGCTGAATTGCAATTTGTTCAAGTAGATTGGAGTTATAGAATTATTGAAAATAACAAAAAGACAATAATTTATTTTGAAGATTTATTTGATGTAATTACACCAAATAAAAAAGGAGGTTACAATGTGTTTGATACTTTTATAAACAAATATTTATCTATTATAAAACAAGAGAAATTTTCTTTGTTGTCTTATGAGATTGAAAAATACAGACTTTGTAGGTATTTTGTTTATCCGTGGTTATTAACTCTTTTTGTAAATAATAAACAATTTTTTGTTTTTGATACAAATGGAGTTGTTAAGATAATTTTTAAAAAATATTGGTATGAACTTTATTTGTATCCAATGTTAATTTCGTTTTGGCTAAAAAAAATAACAAGATGAAACAAATTATAAAAAAAACATTAAGTAGTATACTATATCCTGCGTATGTTGTTTTTTCTCCAAGGCTAGTTGATTGGTTTAATACAAGGAGGAATTTATTGTATTCTATGTGGAAAGTAAATGAATTTAAACAAGCTGAAAATGTTTACATTCATTATCCTTTAAATCTGCAGGGAGGAAAATATATAAAACTAGGAAATAATGTTGGATTTGATCAAAGATTAAGATTAGAAGCATTCGACAAGTTTCTTGGGGATAATTTTTCTCCGGAAATAATTATTGGAGATCAGGTTTTGATACAAAAAGATTGCCATATTGGGGCTATCAATAAAATAATTATAGGTAATAATGTTTTAATTGCAAGTAAAGTTTATATAAGTGATCATTCACATGGCGAAATAACAGTAGAAGCTTTGTTACTTCCACCTGCTAAAAGGAAGCTATACAGTAAAGGACCAGTTATCATTGAAGATAATGTATGGCTGGGTGAAGGAGTTGTTGTTTTACCTAATGTAACAATAGGAGAGAACAGTATAGTTGGAGCAAATTCAGTGGTCACAAAATCAATACCTAAAAACTGTGTTGTTGCTGGTAATCCGGCAAAAATAATAAGACAATTAATATAATGGAAAAAAGAGCACGAGTAATAGCATTTTATTTGCCACAATTCCATCCTATACCAGAAAATGATATATGGTGGGGAAAAGGATTTACTGAGTGGACTAATGTAGGAAAAGCTAAACGTTTCTATAAAAAGCATTATCAACCAAGAGTACCTGCAGATTTGGGATATTATGATTTAAGAGTTCCCGAAACCAGAAAAGCTCAAGCTGATATGGCTAGAGAGTTTGGTGTCGAGGGATTTTGTTACTGGCATTATTGGTTTGGAAATGGAAAAAGACTGATAGAACGCCCCTTCAATGAAGTTGTAAGTTCCGGTGAGCCTGATTTTCCTTTCTGTCTAGCTTGGGCTAATGAAAGTTGGAAAGGGTTTGCACATGGATTAAAGAATAGAAACTTATTGATAGAGCAATTATATCCAGGTATAGATGACTATACAGCTCATTTTTATGAAGTTTTACCTGCCTTTAAAGATAAAAGATATATTAAAGTGAATGGTAAACCTTTATTTATGATTTACAAATCTATTGAATTTAAGGATGTTTCAATCTTTATAGAATTATGGAATAAACTAGCTAGAGAAAATGGATTAGAAGGTATATATTTTATTGCGCAAACACCCAATATTGAAGATAAGGATACAATTTTAAATTTAGGCTTTGAAGCGATTAATGTAGTCAGAATGTTTGATTTCATAAAAAAGAGGAATTATATTCAAAAAATAATGCAAAGGATTAAAATAAATATATTTAATTATCCAAGAATATATAATTATTCTAATGTTTTGAAGTGGTTTTCTGGAAGTGAAGATAAAGACAAAGATGTATTCCCATCTATATTTCCCAATTGGGATCATACTCCGCGCAGTGGAAGAGAAGGGATAATTTTACATGAATCAACTCCTGAATTGTTTAGAAAACATGTAGCACAGGTTGTTAATACAGTCAAAGATAAAAAGCCTGATGAAAGAATTATTTTTGTTAAATCTTGGAATGAATGGGCAGAAGGGAACTACATGGAACCAGATTTAAAATTTGGCATGAAATATCTCGAAGCTTTAAAAGAAGAAATACATTAACATTTGAATTCAAAATTTAACTAAAGTATGTATTATTTTCTATTCTTTATTGTTTTGTGTGCAGCATGTTTAGTTAGTATTGCTGTGGATGGAAAGGAATATTCTAAATACATTTATATATTTCTTTTTTTTCTGTTTTGGTTTACGGCAGGATTAAGATACGAAACCGGTATTGACTATTATGCCTATAAAGATATTTATCTCGATACTTATACTTTTAAAGATGCAATTATAAATGAGAAAATTTCAGAGGTAGTTGCTGAGCCAGGTTATCTTTTATTAAATTCATTATTTAGATCATTTGGAACAGAAATTAATATAATGTTCTTTTTTATCTCGCTAGTTACAAGCTTTCTTTTATTCAATAGTTTTCAGAAGTATCTCAGTAAATATAAATTCATTGCTTTATTAATTTATTTTTCTTTTGTTTACTTCACTCTTGATATGAGTGGAATTAGACAAGCTATAGCAGTAAATATTTTTTTATATTCTTTCAGATTTATCCTTGAAAGAAAAATGATTAAGTATTTTTTCATGGTTATCTTAGCTTCTTTTTTCCATGCTTCTGCTTTAATCGGCCTAGTTCTATATTGGTTATTTAATAAAAAAATAAGCTCTTCATTTATAGTTGTACTTACACTTTTTGGACTTATCGTTATATCTATGAAAATATCAATAATTAACATAATAGTAGATGATGTACTGACCAAGATTATGCCTGCAACAGCAATGTTTAAACTTTTTTATTATTCCACTTCTGATAATATTTGGGGTTTAAACATTAAGGTTTTTTTTAATATTATTGTACTTTTTATTTTAGTTTATAATAGGAAAATCTTAGCAGATAGATTTGTATATTTTAATTTAATTTTAAATTCGTTATTTTTCTATGTTTTTTGCAGAGAAATTCTTTGGGAATCAATCAATATAAATAGCAGGATAAATTTTTATTTTATATTTGGCTTAGTAATGGGAATTCCTTTATTGTTGGATTTGGTACAAAAAAAACATAGTAAAATTGGCGTTTTTGTATTTGTTATAGCAATTAATTTTTATCAATGCAGTGAGTTTTTTTTCATTAGAAGTGCTGTCAATCCATATCAAAACTATTTTATTTATAAAACTTTTAATTTAAAAAGTACAGGACAAGAGCGATTTAAAGAAGAAGCGAATAAACAATTGTGATAACAAATAAATGAAGAATATTCTTTTTATTACTCATTCAGGAAAAGCTGGAGGTGCACAGAATGTATTGAGTTTTGTAATTAATAATACGTTTGAAGATAAAGAATATAAGAGATATGTTATTTATCCAAAATTTCAAGGTTTAGAATTTGTAAAATTGTTAAATACTGATATTTATGCAGAATCAGTATTTTACAGATCAAATTCCTCTAACACTTTTAAAAGTATTGTTTGTAACATAATTAATATTCCAGGATTAATCTATTTAGTATTATTTTGTTATTTAAATAAAATAAAAGTAATTTATATAAATTCTACCGTAAATTTTATTGGGATTGTTTTATCATTTTTAACCCCAACTAAAGTTATATGGCATGTACATGAACAGCCTAACGAAAAAGTAAAAATAATTCCGAATTATTTTCGAAAAGTTTATAAAAAACTCTTCCTTTCAAAGAAAATCAACTCAATTTTTGTTTCAAATTATAGTGTGAAAAGCTGGGAAAAGACACTTTCTATAAAAATTTCTAAAGCTAATATAGTTTACCCCCCTGTTAGAACTCCAGTAACTGTTTCTAAACAGCTAGATAAAAATGAATTTTGTTTTGGTTTTTTAGGAGCATTGGTAAGAGAAAAGAATATTTTAACACTTTTAGAAGCATTTGATGAAATTCTTAAAAGAAATTTAGGAGAAATCAAATTGATAATTGCCGGAGAAGGAATATTACGTAATGAAATAATTGAAAAAGTAATAGAGTTAAACATTTCAGATAAAATTGAATTACTTGAATATAATAGTGATGTTTCTCTATTTTTTTCTAAGATTGATGTATTAGTCCAGCCTTCTTATAACGAATCTTGGGGATTAGTAGCTCTTGAAGCATTATCATATTCTAAGGCTGTTATTATGACAAGAGAAACTGGATTGAGAGAAATTTTGGTTGATGGTAAGGATTGCTTGTTTATTGATCCACTTAAAAAAAGTGATCTAATGGAAAAAATGATTTTTTTACTAGATAATAAGACAGAATGCCTAAATCTTGGGCATAATGGATATAAGAAATTTAAGTCATTTGAATTTAACGATACCTTCAGTAATTCTATAAAAAATATTTGTGATTATGAAAAAAATAATAAATGAAACAATATTCTAAATATGCTTTTTATACAATAATTTTAACTGAATTATTATTGCTTCCAGTTTATTTCATGATTAATTATATGAAATGGAACTTTGGAAAGTATAGAAAAAAAAACATTCCATTAAAAATAAGAAAACCAGTACTTGGCAATTTTGTAAAAGTGTGTGTACACGAATGGGGTGGGTATAAAGGTAAAAGAGAAAAAATAATTAAGAATATTAAAGAATTTGAATGTGGTTTGGATTATCAATTATCAAGATTTCTTAAATATAAAGGAAAGTATGATGTTGATTTAACAGTAACAGTTTCGGAATCTTCTTTAATGGATAAAAAAATTGAAAATGTAAATGTAATTGAAGTTTCTAATGTAGGTATGGACTTCTCTGGATATGAAAGATTCTATGATAGGATTAAAGAAATTGATAATCAATATGTTATTTTAAGTAACAGTTCAGTGAACAAGTTGCAGAAAGAATTTATCGATGGATATCTTGATTATTTTAAAGAAAATACTTCTATCGGAATGATGGGGATATCTGTAAATTCAAAAATTTATCAAAGTTTTATTATAAATAACTATAATCCTCATTTACAGAGTTTTTTTTTACTAACCACAATAGATGTTTTACGAGAAGTGGTTGAAGTTAATGGCAGTTTTCCAGGTAAGGGAATTAATCATAAATTATTGTTAATTAGAAAAGGAGAAGTTGCTTTGTCTACAATAGTTCTTAACTTAGGATATAAATTAGCTGTCGTTCTGGAAAATGGGACTCCTTTTTTATTTGATAAAAGTTCTTTTGCAGATAATGGCAAATCTTCGTGGAATATCGATTTTGGGGATTATAGAATAAATGCAATAAACCCTAATGCAATAAATCCAATTAAAAATATATATTTATGAACAACAGAATGCTTTCGGCTTCCATTGTGCTATATAACACTGATTTATTTGAAATTAAGAAAACTATTGATAGTATTTTTAATCAAAATTTGGATATTAAACTTTTTTTAATTGATAATTCACTCTTCGATAATTTGCGTGAGTTAAGTAATGATGCACGAATAGAATATATCCACAACCCTGCTAATCCAGGATTTGGGGCTTCGCATAATATAGCTATAAATAAAGCAATTCAATCGGGCTCTCAGTTTCATTTTATTGTAAATCCGGATATTTATTTTGAAGGAGATGTTGTTTCGGTAATGTTAGAATATATTGAAGAGGATGAGTCAATAGGAATGATGATGCCTCAGATTCTAAATGAAGATGGTAGTATTCAGAATTTACCCAAACTTTTGCCTAGTCCGTTTAGTATATTGAAAAGAAAAATTAAAAAACCAACAAAGGCATATGAGAAATTCATCAACAAATATGAATTAAGAGAAGTGCCAAAAGATTTTATCTACAATGCACCTGTGCTTTCAGGATGTTTTACTTTGCTTAATTTGGATGCTATAAAAAAAGTGGGGATGTATGACGATAACTTTTTTATGTATTTTGAAGATTGGGATCTTTCCAGAAGGATGCATCAGCAATATAAAACTATTTATTTTCCGAGAGTTTCGGTTTATCATGGTTATGATTCGGGAGCAAATAAGAGTCGTAAATTATTTAAAATATTTGTAAATTCTGCAATAACTTATTTTAATAAGTGGGGTTGGTTTTTTGATTCTGAAAGAGAAAAAATAAATAAAGAAGCTTTATCTCAATTTAAGTAAATGAAAATTTCTATAACAGGGGCTTCAGGATTTGTAGGAATCAATCTTTTAGAATATTTAAAATTTCCCCATGAGCTAAAGACATTGAGTATTCGTTATCAACCTGATCAAACATTTGAAATTAATGCAGATGCCTTAATTCATCTTGCAGGCAAAGCACACGACTTAAAGAAAGTGTCTCATCCGCAGGACTATTATGAAGCTAATTTTGAGTTAACCAAGCAATTGTTTGATACTTTTTTGCTTTCAGGTGCCAAGGTTTTTATTTTCATGAGTACTGTGAAAGCAGTTGCCGATGAAGTGAAAGCAGTATTAAGCGAAGATGAAATACCGAATCCTAAAACGCATTATGGTATTGCTAAATATCAGGCCGAGCAATATATATTAAATAAGGAATTGCCGGAAGGCAAACGGGCGTATATACTCAGGCCTTGCATGATTCACGGTCCCGGAAATAAAGGGAATTTAAATTTATTATACCAATTGGTTGCTAAAGGATTGCCTTGGCCATTAGGAGCTTTTGAAAATAAAAGATCATTTCTGAGTATAGAAAATCTTTGTTTTGTGATCAAAGAATTGTTAAATAATGAAGCGATTCCTTCCGGAGTTTATCAGGTAGCTGATGATGAATCCTTGTCCACGAATGAATTGATTCAATTGTTAGGAACAACTTTAGGAAAAAAATCTATCATTTTTAATATTCCTTCTTCCTGGATTAGAAAGATTGCAAAATTTGGGGATTATCTACACTTGCCTCTTAATTCGGAACGGTTGCAAAAACTAACCGAAAATTATGAGGTGAGTAATCAAAAGATCATAGCTGCTATTGGAAAACCTTTGCCAGTTAAGGCTAAGGCAGGATTATTACAAACATTCGAATCATTTAAAATAAAAAATAAAAATGACCATTGAAAAAACAACAATAGAAGATTTAGTAATCATCAACCCCACCGTATTTGAGGATTCGCGTGGGTATTTTTTTGAGGCCTACAATCAGGCGAAATTCCAGGAGAATGGAATTAATTATCAGTTTATACAAGACAACCAGTCTTTCTCTAAACGAGGGGTGATTCGAGGATTGCATCTGCAGATTAATCCTTTTGCTCAGGCAAAATTAGTTCGTGTTCTTGAAGGAGAAATCCTGGATGTAGCGGTAGATTTGCGTAAAAATTCACCAACTTATGGAGAGCATGTGAGTGTGGTATTAAGCGCTGAAAATAAAAAGCAATTAATGGTGCCGCATGGTTTTGCACATGGTTTTTCGGTTTTGAGTGAAACAGCTTCAGTATTATACAAAGTAGATCAGTTGTATCATAAGGAAAGTGAGAGAGGAATCCGTTATGATGATCCTGTATTAAATATTGATTGGCAATTGAAACCGGAAGAAGTTATTGTTTCGGAAAAGGATATTATTTTGCCTAGTTTTAATGACATCGATTGGGAGTTTTAGAAGGCAGTTGTGTCTTTCGGCAAGCTCAGGATGACGGGGAGAAGTTGTGTGTTGTCGGTTATGGGTTTAAGGGTTTAAAAGTTTAAGGTTTGGCCTGGTTGTAATCAAAAGGAGCAGGCTTATAAAAAACGAAACCCATTAGTTTGAATTTCTTCAGGGACTAATGGGAATAAGATAGTGCAAAGATAAAACAAATAAGTGATTTGAGCAAACAATAAAACAAATGAGGTATAGTGACTTTGAAAGTATAATGACTCCTGCACGTATGAATCGCTATTTAATAGCTTGTAGAGGTAATTCGAGAAAAGCAATGACACTTTACAGGAAAAATCTACAATTGACCCAGGAACTTTTTACCGTGATAAGTTGCTTTGAAGTGGCATTAAGAAATGCTATTGATACCAAGTGTGTTTTAACTTTTGGTAATGATTGGTTGAGAGATGGGGCAATTGGAGGAGGAATGTTTGATAACGGAAAATGTCGTATGACTTCAAAAAACATTAATGAGGCAATGGGTAAATTAAACAACTATACCCATTTCAAATTAGTGGCTGAACTGGGTTTTGGATTTTGGCGGTTTATGTTTGCCCAAAATCAATTTAATGCAACGAATAGAATTCTTTTAAAAGTGTTTCCTTCAAAACCAATTTCAACACCAGCTTTACAGTACAACAACACTTATATTTTTAACCAACTTGCAAAACTAAATGACATCAGAAATAGAATGGCCCATCACGAGCCCATTTGCTTTTTGCCAGGTCAGCCAGTAAAAAGTACAACGTATGCAAGACAACATTATAATATGATTTTACAACTTTTTCAATGGATGCAAATAAATGAATCGGCACTGTTATATGGGCTTGACCATATAAATACCGTTTGCAACGAAATTGATAATCTGTAAAAAAAAAAACGTGGTTAAGAGCAATTGATGGTTCCACATGGATTTGCACACGGTTTCTCGGTTTTGAGCGAAACGGCCTCTGTGATGTACAAAGTAGATCAGTTGTATCACAAGGAAAGTGAGAGAGGAATTCGTTATGATGATCCTACGTTGGCGATTGATTGGCAGCTGAGTCCGGATGAAGTTATTGTATCGGAGAAGGATATTGATTGGGAGTTTTAAAATGCGAATTGTCACGAATTATCACGAATTTATCTAATCTAAATCGAGAATTAGCATTATATGGGTTGTCAGTTATGAGTTGTGAGTTGTCGGTTATGAGTTCCGATAGCAATCTGGATAAGTAGTCAGTTGTCGGTTGTGAGTTCTCAGTTGTGGGTTCCGATTCCGATAGCCATCGGGATGGGTTATGGGGTGCGTCTCTCGACTTAGCTCGAGATGAACTGTTTTATAATAATGCTTCAAAATGCATTAAAAATTCAGTTAAAAATAATGAATATAATTCTTATTTTTAAAAGAAAAGATATGGCAAAAGCATTTGGACCTGTTCAAATTGTTGGTACACTTGATGATTTGAATTTTTATATTACCCCTGACGGTAATATAGTTCGGGAAAAAGGAAAAACGGGCAATAGCAAAAAGAGCTTTAAAGAGAATCCTATTTTTACTCCTATGAAGCTGCATAGTAAAGATTTTGGTCTTTGTGCCAAAAAAGGGCGTATTTTCCGGCAGCTGGTTAAAGCATTTTATGATCATGCCAAAGATGGTTCGATAGCCGGAAGAACCAATCAACTGTTGCACGCAATTATTAAAGAGGATAAGGAGCATGAGCGCGGACAAAGGCAATTGCATACGGGAATGCAGTCGGCAGCAGCTTTGGAGTTTTTGACCGGTTTTGAAGGTAATAAGGGAAGACCACTTACCAAAGTCTTAAAAAAGAAGATTGCTTTTAACTGGGAAAAGAGAGCGATTAGTATTAAAACTATTAATCCGTTGCAACATATCGATTGGCCTGCTGAAGCCAGTCAGGTACATTTTCAAATCGCAATGGCTAATTGGGATTGTGTCAATGATACTTATGAAACGGTTTACAGTAATGAAATTGTATTGGAAAAGAAAGCAGGAGTTTGTCAGTTGGCTTTTGAACTAAGTCCACCAGAAAATAAAGATTTATGGCTTGCTTTTATCCACGTTAAATTTAGTAGTCGGATTTACAATACATTGAAAGTTTTGCCAAGAAAATTTAATACGACCACGTTGCTAGGCACCCAGCTTTTTAATTGAAGACTCGGTTGTGGGTTGTCAGTTGTCGGTTATCAGTCCCGATAGCTATAGGGATGAGTTGTACACGCTTAAAGGAAGTTTATAATTTGGATTAATTCGTTTTAATTCGTTAGATAAAAAAATAAATGAAAAAAATACTAATTACAGGAGGGAATGGACAATTAGGGTCGGAATTACGACTTTTATCAAAAGCATATCCCCTATTTGAGTGGATTTTTACCGATTATCAGGAATTGGATTTGTGTAATCTGGAAAAATTAGAAATAGAATTAACTAATATTAATCCTCAAATTATCATCAACTGTGCGGCACATACCGCGGTTGATAAGGCCGAATCGGAGTTTGATTTGTCGGATGTGTTGAACCATCAGTCGGTGGCGGTATTGGCTCGATGGAGTCATGCGAACGATTGTCAATTGGTTCATGTTTCGACGGATTATGTGTTTGACGGAACGGCATCGACAGCCTTGACTGAAACAGCCCAACCTAATCCAATAAACGTTTATGGTGTTACTAAATTAGCGGGAGAACAGGCTTGTTTACGTGAAAATCCAAACGCCATTATTCTCAGAACTTCGTGGGTCTATTCCAGTTTTGGGAATAATTTTGTCAAAACAATGTCACGCTTAATGGAAGAACGTGATAGCTTAAATGTGGTAAACGACCAAATAGGAAGTCCAACCTATGCGGCCGATTTAGCGCAAGCCATTATGACAATATTGACACATGATATCTGGGAAGCCGGAATTTATAACTTCTCTAATGAAGGAGAAATCAGTTGGTACGAATTTGCCTTGGCAATACAAGAAATTGGTCAGTTTGATTGTGCCATCAGTGGAATCCCTTCATCAGTATATCCTACACCGGCGAAACGCCCACAATATTCTTTATTGGATAAAACTAAAATCAAAACCACTTTTGGGGTGGTGGTTCCTGAGTATAAAGAGAGTTTGAAAAAATGTATGGAACTTTTAAAAGTTAGAAGTTAGAAGCTGGAAGTTAGTAAATTTCTTTTTCCACCCTTTAGGGAGGGGAAAGAAAAAGAAATTTAGAGGTAGAGGAAAACAAAAAAAGAATTTATTAATTCGTGTCAATTCGGATTAATTCGTAAAATTAGAAATAAATGAAAAAAATACTAATTACCGGTGGTGCCGGATTTATAGGTTCGCATGTTGTGAGACGTTTTGTAAATCAATATCCGGAATATCAAATTTTTAATTTGGATGCCCTGACTTATGCAGGGAATTTGGAGAATATTGCCGATATTGAGAAAGCACCTAATTATACTTTCATCAAGGGAGATATTGTTGATGCTCCTTTTTTAGATGAATTGTTTGCTGAATACCAATTTGATGGTGTATTGCATTTGGCAGCCGAATCGCATGTCGATCGTTCAATAACTGATCCGTTAGCCTTTGTAAAAACGAATGTCATTGGAACAGTGAATCTGTTGAATGCTGCTAAGGCTATCTGGCATGGCAATTACGAGGGGAAACGTTTTTACCATATCAGTACTGATGAGGTTTATGGAAGTTTGGGTGCTGAAGGGCTGTTTACAGAAACGACTGCCTATGATCCGAATTCTCCTTATTCGGCTTCGAAAGCCAGTTCCGATCATTTTGTCAGAGCTTATGGAGAGACTTATGGTTTGCCGTATGTTTTGACCAATTGTTCCAATAATTATGGACCGTTTCATTTTCCTGAAAAGTTAATTCCGTTATTTATTAATAATATTATTCAAAATAAACCTTTACCAGTTTATGGTGATGGTAAATATACCCGTGACTGGCTGTTTGTTGAAGATCATGCTGTAGCAATCGATTTGGTTTTCCACGAAGGTAAAAATCATGATACTTATAATATTGGTGGTTTTAATGAATGGCAAAATATTGATTTAGTAAAGTTACTTTGCAAGATAATGGATGAGAAATTGGGAAGAGCTGAAGGAACTTCAGCGCAATTGATTTCCTATGTTAAAGACCGTCCAGGGCATGATTTGCGTTATGCGATCGATGCAAATAAAATAAACAAAGAATTAGGATGGAAACCTTCGGTTACTTTCGAACAAGGATTGGAAAGAACCATTAATTGGTATTTGGAGAATCAAACTTGGCTGAATAATGTGACTTCAGGGGCTTATGCTTCGTATTATGAAAAGCAATATTCTAATTAATTCTAATTTTATACGAATTTATACGAATTTCACGAATGGATTTTCGTGCTAAAATACTTAATGAAACGGTTGTGTATATGTATTTAAAATGATTAACTCATTGGTATCCAAAGTTTTTTTTTGGTATAATTAACCACGTTGAATTACTGTCAATGACGTTTTATTGAAAATGAAAATTAGGGTTTACTAATTTTCTTTTTTAGCTCACTTAACTTTTATTATTAAGTGGTGTTCGCTGAATCTTCGATTTGTCTTGATCAAAAAAGAAACAAAAAAATCAAGTCTTACACTTCCTCGTCGGTCAAATTAGTTTTCGAATTAGCTTCGCTCTGTTCGCCTTCGGCTCGAGTCTAAAAGAAAAGAACTCTCCGCCGCGGCGGATCAAACAGCTTTTCTTTTTACGTATTCTTCAAACATTTGACGCTCGACTGCGGAAGTTAAGGACGATTTTAACAGGGAAATAAAAGCAATTTAATTTATAATTAGATACAAACATAAAAGTCATTTTGTATTCCTTTTTTTGTAAAAAATAAGCTTCGAACTGACGAAAAAATCATTATCAAAAACTAATTATCTCCAACGGTTTAAGATTTAAAACAATGTTGCACGTTATGAGTTTGGTGTTTTTTAAAATAACCCCAAACTCATAACCCATAATAACCCATAACTAAAAATAATGAAAGGAATTATACTAGCCGGAGGATCCGGTACCCGTTTGCACCCCTTAACATTGGCAATGAGTAAACAAATGATGCCTGTGTATGATAAGCCCATGATTTATTATCCGTTATCTACTTTGATGATGGCGGGGATTCATGAAATATTAATTATTTCTACTCCTCATGATTTGCCTAATTTCAAAAAATTATTAGGTGATGGTTCTAATATTGGTTGTCAATTTAGTTATGCAGAGCAGGCTGTTCCTAATGGTTTGGCACAAGCTTTTGTTATTGGTGAAGAATTTATAGGATCGGATAGTGTTGCTTTGGTATTAGGAGATAATATTTTCTTTGGATCGAATATGCATGAATTGTTACAGTCGAATACTAATCCTGATGGAGGGGTAGTTTTCGCCTATCATGTTTCGGATCCGGAGCGTTATGGAGTGGTAGAATTTGATGAGAATCACAAGGCTCTTTCGATTGAAGAAAAACCATTGAAACCTAAATCGAATTATGCTGTACCTGGCTTGTATTTTTATGATAATTCTGTGGTAGAAATTGCCAAAAATATTCAACCGAGTGCCAGAGGGGAATATGAAATCACCGATGTAAATAAAGTCTATTTAGAAAAAGAAAAATTAAAAGTTGGTATCTTGAGTAGAGGTACAGCCTGGTTAGATACAGGTACTTTTAATAGTTTAATGCAAGCAGGTCAATTTGTACAGGTTATTGAAGAGCGTCAGGGACTAAAAGTAGGCTGTATCGAAGAGATTGCCTGGCGACAAGGGTTTATCACCGACAAACAACTCAAAGATTTAGCCGAACCTTTGAAAAAATCAGGCTATGGTGAGTATCTGTTGGGCTTATTGAAGCATAAGAGTTATTAGCTGTTAGCCATCAATGTTTAATTAATACAAAAAGATTTCAGTCATCATTTTTATATTATGCAATACCTTATCTTATTTTTATTATTTCTACTTATTGAACTTCTCTATTTCAAAATTGCGGATCAATACAATATCATAGATAAACCAAATAGCAGATCATCTCATACTTCGATTACGTTACGTGGTGGGGGGATTATTTTTCCAATTGCAATAGTTGTCGCTTTTTGTATGGGATATGTTTCTTGGTCAATAATGCTGGCAGTAATATTGGTTGCAGCAGTCAGTTTTATTGATGATATTAAGCCCTTGTCACAATTGCCTCGTTTTGGTTCTCATATAGTGGCTGTTGTTTTAGTCTTTTATGATTTAAACCTATTTGTAGAATCATTGTGGTTAATCCCTGTTTTATTTGTACTGCTTATTGGTTGGGTCAATGCGTTTAATTTTATGGATGGGATTAATGGAATAACGGTTTTATATGCAGTAACGGCTATCGTCAGTTTTTCTTTTTTACCTGTCAATGAAGCCAGTTTGCCATTATTAATTACTATGGGATTGTCATGTCTTGCTTTTGGGATATTTAATGTTCGAAAAAAAGCAAAAACTTTTGCAGGAGATGTTGGCAGTATCAGTATGGCACTTTTTTTAGGCTATTTTATGATTAAGACCATTATTGAGTCCGGGCAATTTGGGTATATCCTTTTCTTTTCCGTTTATGGGATTGATGCCATTATCACCATCATGAACAGATTACTTAAAAAAGAAAATATATTTCAGCCACACCGTTCCCATTTGTACCAATATCTGGCCAATGAAATGGGCTACTCTCATATTTTAGTTTCCTTAATTTATGCAGGATTTCAATTGGGAATAAATGCGGTTATTATTTATATGGATAGTAAAGGAAATTTAAATCTATTGGTTACTATAGGACTTTTATTAACTTTGACTTTTGGTTATTTAGGGGTTCGTAACTTTGTTATTTGCAAAATGGACTTGAAGCATTCCTAATATAGATTTCTTTTTTTATATTTTATAAATATGTCTAAGGATAAAATTTGGCTTTCCCCTCCTCATATGGGAGGCAGTGAACTGAAGTACATTCAAGAGGCATTTGATACCAATTGGATTGCTCCGGTAGGTGCTAATCTTGATTGTTTTGAAGCAGATTTAGAAAAGTATTTGAGTAACCGATATGTGACTCTTTTGAACTCTGGTACAGCAGCAATTCATTTGGGGTTAATATTATTAGGGGTTCAGGCTGGGGATGAAGTACTCTGTCAAAGTATGACTTTTGCCGCTTCAGCGAATCCAATTCTCTATTTAGGTGCTAAGCCTATTTTTATTGATAGTGAAATAAAGACTTGGAATATTTGTCCCGTTGCACTCGAAGAAGCAATAGTAGATCGTATAGCCAAAGGTAAAAAGCCCAAAGCTATTATAGCGGTGCATTTATATGGTGTTCCATATCAAATCGAATTGGTCAGATTGGTGGCTGATAAGTATAGTATTCCTATTTTAGAAGATAGCGCAGAAGCTTTAGGAAGCTGTTATAAGGGAAAAGCTTGCGGTACTTTCGGAGATGTAGGTGTCTTTTCTTTTAATGGGAGTAAAATTATCACGACTTCAGGAGGTGGGGCATTGATTGCTTCTTCGAAAGTATTAAAGAACAGGGCGCTGTTTTTAGCGACACAAGCTAAAGACAATGCTCCTTACTACCAACATAGTGAAGTTGGCTATAATTACAGAATGAGTAACATTTGTGCCGGTATTGGTAGGGGGCAAATGGAAGTTTTGGATTCTCATATCGATTTGAGGAGGAGTATGCACGAATTTTATGTGGAATTATTCAATACTATTGATGGAGTCGAAGTTTTTACCGTGCCTAATGACGATTATTTTGCAAATTATTGGCTAAGCACAATCTTAATCGATCCCTTAAAAACAAATGGAATTAACTGTGAAACCCTAAGACTGGCCTTTAAAGAAGCTAATATTGAATCCCGTCCTTTGTGGAAACCCATGCACTTGCAACCTGTTTTTTCGACTTGTCCTTTTTATGGTGGTATTGTTGCTGAATCTCTTTTCAAAAAGGGGCTTTGTTTGCCATCCGGATCGAATTTAACCAACGAAGATCGAATGAGAATTAAAACGGTTGTTTTAGAATTGTTTAAATAATTATTAAAAGACATCAATTCGAGACTTAGTTTGCAGACTAAAAAAACAGTTTAAATTATGCTAGTTTTGCATTCAATTGTGCCCTTAGCTTCCGCAGTCGAGCGTCAAATGTTTGAAGAATACGTAAAAAGAAAATCTGTTTGAGCGTAGCGAGTTCTTTTCTTTTAGACTCGAGCCAAAGGCGAATAGAGCGAAGCTAATTCGAAAACTAATTTGACCGACGAGGAAGCGGAAGACTTGATTTTTTTGTTTCTTTTTTGATCAAGCAAAAAAGAAAATTAGTAAGCTGTAATTTTTCATTTAATGAAAACACTATTATTAGTGTTTTGTGTAGTCCCGAGACTTCGGACGGAACAAAACTTCTCGATACACTACGCTACTAGAAGTGACGCATATAGAGAGCCGTTTTTTAATCTCTTGGGTTTAATTCCTCGAAGCTCTGCTTCGACTCTTTTTTTGTAATATTGTGTTGTGAGCGAGTATATACATAAAAGTCATAATGTTTCAGTTTTGTTATATCATTTTGTATGT
>NZ_JAAAPM020000018.1 GCF_009909155.2 Flavobacterium undicola | reverse complement strand
ATAAGCTTTGCAAGCTTCATCATTTGGCAATTCTTTTATAAAGTTTAGTATGCTTTGTCCTTCAAATACTTCCATAACGACTGTTTTTAAAGACATAAAAATACAGAAACTAAATGACTAACTCAATTAATTATATTATAAAAGGAACCCAATTCGGGTTTCTTTTTTATCTAAATGAAAAAGCTGTTTCGCAATTAGTGAAACAGCTTTTTTGCTTTGGGATGTTTATTTTTTTACAGCACTACTATCTCTGTGTTTCATGCCTTTTCTCATCATTTCGTTGCGATCATGTTTTCTCATGCCTTCACGGTGATGTTGTTTTATTTCGTCCCATTTTTTAAATTGTTCAGGAGAAAGGATTTTTTTCATTTTACCATTCATCGCAATTTGTTCATCCAGCATTTTGCTTTTCATTTCAAAAATTTCGTCAGAAGTTGGTTTTGCTGTTTTAGCCTTTCTGTCTTTCAAATGAGCTTCTCTTTTTGCACCTTGTTCAGCGATTATTTTGCTCATTTCTTTTTGTTGGGAAGCATTCAAATCAAGGTCTAATGTCATTTTTTTTAACATTAGTTGATTGCGTTGTTCTGGAGTGAATTTCTCCATCGGATTTCCCTCAGGTCTTCTTGGTCTTTCTTTTCTTTCCTGTGCATAAGACGATACGCCGATGATAGCTACCAATGCAATAGTGATTAATTTTTTCATAATAAATTGGTTTAATTTTAAGATAAGACTTGAAACAATCTATAAAGTTTAATCATTAAGAAATAATTATGTTTTTTGTTTGCTTAAACAATCTGATTAGGAAGAAGATTTATGGTCGATAACTATTTTTATTGATTTAAAATAGATTTTGTTTTTTTTATTTGATAACTGCTTTTTACCACTATAGGAATTCCATTATTTGTTATTCCTTCTAAATCGACATTTACAGTTGTATCTACTTCATTGTTGTAATATGAAATGGTAGCATTTCCTTTTTCATCAGGCTGAATATAAGGATTCCAATATAAGGTGTTTCGAATATCGGCTTTGTCCTTTTCTAATGGATTTGGTTTGCTGTAATCAGGAGAATAGAAAAATCGGGTATTTTGATATCCATTAATAGGCATAGCTATAGAGTGAAAAACTTTTCTGCTTGTCGTACCTTTTCCAAGTTTGGTATAGATAAGTATGGCTCCATTTGCACCTTGCGAACCAAAAACAGCAGCTCCAGGACCTTTTATAGCTTCAATTTTAGCAATATCGTCAGTAGACATAAAAGACAAAAGATTCATATCAGTTTCTATTCCATCAACTAAAATAATCGGTGGTCCATCATAACGGTTAAAACGAACGGAATTAGCAGATGCTGTTACATTGGGAATGGCAATTTGGAGAAGCATAAAAATATTAGAATAATGTGGCCCTTTTTCTTCAGGAATATAAGTGAAATCGGCAAAACCGTAGCGACTTTCAGTTGTATCTTCTTTTTTCTTTTTTGCAGTAATAATTACATCTTTCAATTGATTTTCTTCAGGAATATTAAAGAGAATGTTTTTATTTCGAATGTTTGTTTTAATCTGAGTGATTTTGTTTTCTTCATCATTTAGAGGTTTAAGAGCTTTAAAATCTACAGCTATGGGGGGATTGTATATTGAGTCTAGCACAAATTCACCACTGTTTTTTCCTTTTTGATTTTTTGTATTGAGTAGCATAGTAGCAGTTCCTTTGAAAACAATATTGTTAAATTCAAATTTTCCATTCACATCAGTAGTGTCATTTAGCATTGCGGTAGCTTTGTTATTTAAAAGTAGCATTTGTACCTGGTTATTTTCTTTGGCAGTAGTACCAATTAAATTTTCTACTTTTCCTGCTATTGTAATTCCTTTTTCAACTTTAAAGTTTTTATTTACGTTGAGGTTTGGGAATTTTTTCCATACAAAATCACGCCATCCCTGGGTTAGTAAAAGTAAATCTAAATGATTTAATCTGGCAGGATTTGCATTGTTGAAATAGTAATTTGGGTTGTGTACTTTTCCTTTGATGTCTGAAGTCATCAGGAAATAAGAACTAATATTTACAGTGTCATCAAAATTTTCGTTAATGCCATTTGTATCCTTTACAGCTATCGAAAAATTAGCTATCAAAGGATTACCTTGTTTGTCTTTTGCCGAAAGGTTAAGGTTTACTTTTTCTTTTGGAGTATATTGTTTTTTATCAGTTGATAAAGACACAGTAATATCATTATTTTTTTCAATGTAGACTAATCGTTCGCTTTGAGGTCGAGAGAGTTTATCATAAAGTGTAATTTGTGCAATACCCTCCGGGAAATTTTCCTCGGGCAATATAAAAGAAAGTTTAGTGTCTTTTAAAGTTTGAGTTCCTTCAAAATAAGTGATGCCTCTTGTAGTGCAAATAAGTGTTAAATCAGCATCCGGGTTTTGATTTAGAGTAGCTGCGTTGGTTTTAATAGTGACTACTTTTTTGTCGTCAACCTTATTAATACTCAATGTGTAGCCTGTTTTTTGAACTTCAGGAATATTTATCTTTATTTCTTCATTGTTGGGTGTAATTACTTTGGCATAATACTTTAGATTTTTTTCGGGTTGCAATATGAATTTTCCCATGCCGTCATGACTGCTTTTGAATAAATTGATTTGTTTGTCATTAGCATCAAAAATCGTCCCTTTTATTTCAATTGGATTTCCGTAGGAATCCGTCGCTTTGAAGGCTATATTACTAATTACATCTTCTACTAGGGAACCGCCTTCAGGGAAAAAATCGATTAGAACTGCTGCTGTATTTTCAAGCTTCGAATTGTCTTTTTTGTTTTTTGAGACTGTTTTTGTGCTATTGTTTTCTTTGGATTGGATTGTGTTTTCTTTATTGGGAGTTATAATTTGGATTTCTTTTTTGAAAACAAAATCATCTCCATAATTCCGCATCCAATTTGTGTAAGCTCTTAATTGGTAGTTTCCTGGTTTGATACCAAGAGAATCAGCCAATACAAAATCACCATGACCAAGACCTCCTTCAAGGTTGGTTATATTGCGACTGATTATTTTAGAATCTGGCGAAATGAGCTCTACATAGAGTATTTTGCTATGATCAAAAAGTTGATTGGTATAAGCATAGACTGAATAGGCTTTGTACCATAATGATTCTCCAACCGTGTAATAATTATTGTCAGTATGTAAATATACTTTTTCAATCTCTGGTGGAGTAGTTTTTGTTTTAGCAATGGAATCGGTAGATTGTTGAGCAAAATTGATTGTGGGTATGCTGAAAAAAAATACAAGTAGATAAAATAATTTTTTTGTCATAGTGGTTATTCTTTGGTTCGGTTGAAATAGGGTATGCTTTTTTCTTTTTAAAGCATAAATGTAATCTATTTATTATATAGACTTGTTTTTTTAGAATTGGTTTAATATGCTGTTTCAGATTTAATGATTTATATTCAGATGTGATTTTGTTTTTGATAGTAGTTGTATTGCGTGTAATTGAATCTTTGCTTAAATAAAAGGTATTTCTCAGATACTTTAGGATTTATTCGCTAACTTGAAAATACTTTAAAATCAAAGGAATTCTTTAAAAATAGCTCATGAAACATCCCGTTTTACCATTAAAACCCAAAGTTGCTTTTTTTTCAACCCAAGTCTACGATAAAGTTTTCTTTGAAAAGTATAATATCGATTTTGGTTATCAATTAGATTTTTTTGACACCCAATTAAATGAGAAAACAGTAAAATTAATTAGCAATACTGATGTAGTTTGTGTTTTTGTAAATGATGTTGTCAATGAAGCAGTCATTAAACAATTGGCAGAAAGAAAGGTACGAATTATCGCCTTGCGTTGTGCGGGTTTCAATAATGTCAATTTAGAAGCCGCTAAAAAATACAATTTAAAAGTATGTCGTGTTCCGGCTTATTCCCCTGAAGCGGTGGCTGAACACGCCATAGCAATGATTTTGACATTGAACAGAAAAACACATAAGGCGTACAATCGGGTTCGGGAACAAAATTTTTCGTTAAATGGATTGTTGGGTTTTGATTTGCATGGCAAAACGGTTGGAATTATTGGAACTGGAAATATTGGTAAAGCGTTTGCTAAAATCGTTACAGGTTTTGGTTGTAAAGTCTTGGCTTTTGACATTGTTACCGATTCAGAAATGGAGAAGGATGGAGTAACTTTTGTCTCATTAGAAACTATTTTTAAAGAATCTGATATTATTTCGTTGCATTGTCCGTTGAATGAAAAAACAAAACATCTTATTGATAAAAAATCACTTTCCATGATGAAAGAGCATGTGATGATTATCAATACAAGCCGCGGAGGATTGATAGAAACAGCCTGTGTTATTGAAGGTTTGAAAGAAGGGAAAATAGGTTATTTGGGAATTGATGTTTATGATCAGGAAGAAAAGTTGTTTTTTACGGACCATTCTGAAGATATTATTCAGGACGATGCCATTCAGCGTTTAATGAGCTTCCCGAATGTTTTGGTTACAGCACATCAGGCATTTTTTACTAACGAAGCTTTAACACAGATTGCTCTAGTGACTTTCAATAATATAGAATCCTTACTCGCTCAAAACGATATTGATAATAAAGCGGCTTTGTTGGTTTAAAACACAAAACCCGTCTCGTTCTAAAAAACGAGACGGGTTTGAATATTATTCGAATAAAAAAACTATCCCACTAATTCCACTACTTTACTTTCGCCTTCAACAGCTACTTTAGTCAAGCCGTGTTTAGATAAACCTTTCATGGCAGTATCCCATTTTTTACCGCTTAAATAGGATTGTGTTTTTAGTTGACCCAATTCTACTTTGTTATCATTCGATTTCAATAAATCGATGATTAATTTTTCTTCGGCAGTCAATTCAATTTGGATTTGTTTTTTCTCAGGTCTCATTTGCGGGAACAACAATACTTCTTGGATAGAAGCATTATTCGTCAAGAACATCATCAAGCGATCCATTCCAATTCCTAATCCAGATGTTGGAGGCATTCCATATTCTAATGCTCTTAAGAAATCTTCATCGATAATTCCATTGGCTTCATCATCACCTTTGGCAGCTAAACGCATTTGGTCTTCAAAACGCTCTCTTTGATCAATTGGGTCATTTAATTCAGAGTATGCATTTGCAACTTCTTTACCACAAACCATCAATTCAAAACGCTCCGTCAATTCAGGATTGTCACGGTGTTCTTTACACAATGGCGACATTTCTTTTGGATAATCAGTAATGAATGTTGGCTGAATATAATTTCCTTCACATTTTGCTCCAAAAATTTCATCAATCAATTTTCCTTTCCCCATGGTAGCATCTACCTCAATTCCCATTCCTTTTGCAGCTTCGTATAATTCAGCTTCACTTTTCCCGGAAATATCAAAACCAGTAAAATGTTTGATAGAATCAGTCATCGTTACACGGGCATAAGGCGCTTTGAAACTAATTTGGTGTTCGCCAAAAGTAGCTTCGCTGGTACCATTCACGCCAATAGCGCAATGCTCTAACAATTTCTCGGTAAATTCCATCATCCAGTTGTAGTCTTTGTAGGCTACATATATTTCCATTGCCGTGAATTCAGGGTTGTGGGTTCTGTCCATTCCTTCGTTACGGAAGTTTTTCGAAAACTCATATACACCATCAAATCCACCAACGATCAATCTTTTTAAATACAACTCATTCGCAATACGCATGTACAACGGAATGTCCAATGAGTTATGATGCGTAATAAACGGACGCGCTGCAGCACCACCCGGAATTGCTTGCAAGACAGGAGTTTCTACTTCAAGATACCCGGCATCATTAAAGAATCCACGCATGGCGTTGAACAATTTAGT
This sequence comes from Flavobacterium undicola, assembly GCF_009909155.2. Classification (GTDB taxonomy): domain Bacteria; phylum Bacteroidota; class Bacteroidia; order Flavobacteriales; family Flavobacteriaceae; genus Flavobacterium; species Flavobacterium undicola. The sequence continues at coordinate 80,231 of NZ_JAAAPM020000018.1, read as the reverse complement.
ACGTTTGATAAAAGTATCTTTTACGTTTTGGTTCACCGTTAAATCCACATAACGCATACGGTAACGCAATTCGGCATCGTTAAAAGCATCGTGAACTTTTCCATCTTCATCCACTTTTGGCAAAGGAAGCGGACGTAAAGTTTTACTCAAAAAAGTAAAACCGCTTACACGAATACATTTCGCACCAACCTGCGTAGTAAACAATTCGCCTTCAATACCAATAAAATCACCTAAATCGGTCAGTTTTTTGAATACTTGATTGTACAAGGTTTTATCATCACCTTCACACAAAACATCGCGATTCACGTACAATTGAATACGTCCTTCACTATCTTGCAATTCAGCAAAACAAGCTTTTCCCTGATCTCTCACACTCATCAAACGCCCGGCAACAATCACTTTCTTACCTTCTTCGAAAGATTCCTTAATCTGCTTTGAAGTATGATTTACAGGAAAAAGATTAGCAGGATAAGGATTGATTCCTAAGTTGCGTAAAGATTGAAGTTTTTCTCTTCGGATGATTTCTTGTTCTGATAATGCCATTATAGTCTGATTTTTAAGACCGCAAAGATAGTCTTTATGTCTTAAAATCACAAAACCCTCATAAGGATTTGGCTTGGGCTCCCTCTCTTTTGGAGAGGGCGGGGGGAGAGGAGAATTTTTAGGAGCTGAAAATCTCCGTTTTCAATGACAATTCCTCCCGCTATCCACTATATCTTTTTATTTTGTTCCCTTCGACAAGCTCAGGGAACAAAATAAAAAGGATGCCGCTACTACCTGCCTGTCGGTAGACAGGTCGGGGCTATTAAGTTTATTTCTTTTCATAATAACAACAGAATAGATTTAAATCATACTTTGTATCTTTGGAAAAAAAATAAAAAGCACGATGAAATCAAAATTTTCACTACTTCTTACTTTCTTATTGGTATTAACGAGCTGCAATTTCACCGAAAATATTGAAGTTCATCCTGATGGAACAGGGACTTTTGCATTAGAAATGGATGGTGCCGGTTTGATGGCGATGGCTGGGGATAAAATTGGAAACGAATTGGCAACAAAAAAAGATACCAAGGTTGTTGATTCTACGTTTTCGTTCAAACAGATTTTTGAAACTAAAAAAGACAGTATCGCTAAATTGTCAGTCGAACAACAAGCGGCTCTGAAAAAGTTGGAAAACTTTGTAATGAACATAAAAATGAATCCAGAAGCAAAACAATTGCTGTTTTCTATGAACACTCCGTTTAAAAGCGTAAATGAATTAGATGGCGTGATGGAAAGTATGGGAGCGTTGAAAGACCTCAAAGGAAAATCAGATAAAAATAGTAATCCTGCTGCTATGATGAGTGGCATGGGAGATAATAATTCTAAATTAAGTTTTAGTTATAACGGCAAAAAATTTACTCGAAAAGCTGTAGTTTTAAAAGACCAAATCAAAAAAATAGCGACTGATTCACTTGGAATGGCTAAAATGATTTTTGCTTCATCAAAGTATACTTTGAAATACCATTTCCCTAAAGCTGTAAAATCGGTTTCTAATCCGGATGCCATGTTCAGTGCCGATAGAAAAACTATTACTGTGGAATATCCTTTTAGTGATTATTCCGAAAATCCCGAAAAACTAAATCTTGATGTTTCGTTTGAATAAAATAACAAAGTTGACGACTTTGTGACTCCTAGGTAAAAGAAAATAATTAATTGTATTTTTGCATTTCACAAATGAACGAACGAAAAAAGATTGCTTCGTTCCTCGCAATGACAGATGAATAAAAAAATCCAACTTCAAGATTTAGGCACGAAAGATTATAAATCGACTTGGGAATACCAGGAAGAATTGTTCAAGGGTATTGTCGACTTGAAAATTCAAAACCGTAGAGAAGAAACGAATCTGCCAACGCCGAATTATTTACTTTTTGTCGAACATCCTCATGTGTATACTTTAGGAAAAAGCGGTGATTTTGAAAATTTACTGTTGTCCGAAAAACAATTGGAAGCCAAAGGAGCCACTTTTTACAAAATCAATCGTGGTGGTGATATTACCTATCACGGACCAGGACAAATTGTAGGTTATCCTATCCTGGACTTAGAAAATTTCTTTACTGATATTCATAAATACCTGCGTTTTCTGGAAGAAGCCATTATTCTAACTTTGGCAGAATATGGTGTAGCATCCGGACGCAGCGATGGCGAAACAGGGGTTTGGCTAGGAGTGGGGACACCATTTGCGAGAAAGATTTGTGCTATGGGTGTGCGCGCTTCGCGTTGGGTAACCATGCACGGATTTGCCTTAAACGTCAATGCCGATTTGGGATATTTTGATAATATTATTCCGTGTGGAATTCGCGGAAAAGCAGTGACTACTTTAAACGTAGAACTCGGTGTCGAAAAAGTGGATGAGGAAGAAGTGAAAACAAAAATTCTAAAACATTTTACAGATTTATTCGAAGCGGAATTTCAATAAAATTTCCGTGTGTTTTTGGAACACAGATCTAACAGATCTTAGCAGATTAACACTGATTTTTTTCTATTTCTTTGCGTCTCTTCGCGGCAAAAAAACTTTGAGAACTTTGCGGTAAAATTTTTGGTACCCAGTAGTAAATCTTAAATTTAAAATCGTTAATCTACAATCATAAATTTAGAGCAAGCTGTTCCGGCAACAATCGAAAACTCATTCTATGGTATTTTGTAGTACCATATTTTCGAATAGCTTCACGGTGTTCTTTAGTTGGATAGCCTTTGTTTTTTTTCCAATTGTACATTGGAAATTCTTCGTGAATTCGGTCCATATATTCATCACGATAGGTTTTTGCCAGAACAGAAGCCGCAGCAATGCTTAAATATTTAGAATCTCCTTTTACAATACTTTGATTCGGAATTGATTTTAGTAATTCGATTTCTTCAGCGGTGAATTGTTTTCCGGTGGTGTTTTTTAGACCTAATTTGGCATTCAAACTTCTGTTGCCGTCTACAATAATAAATTCGGGGACAACATTTAATTTTAAAATCGATTCTTGCATGCCTTTCATTGAAGCATTTAGAATATTGATTTCGTCAATTTCATTTGGAAGCAAATGAGTAACGGCAAAAGTAACGGCTTGTTCTTCGATTATAGGACGTAATTTTTCTCTAATTTTTTCAGAAAGTTGTTTGCTGTCATTAAGTAAATCAAGAAGTAATTTTGTGGAATCGTTTTTCACTCCCTCTCCTTTGGAGAGGGTTGGGGAGAGGATAACAGCAGCGGCAGTAACAGGACCAGCAAGGCAACCACGACCCGCTTCGTCGGTTCCAGCTTCAAGAATTAGTTCAGAAAAAGTAGAGGCAAGCATATTATACCATTTATAATTATTTTTTAGTCCAATAGTTCCTGTATAATGCCGTTGTATATTTCATCTAGTCCAATTTTTATTGGACTAATTTGAAATAACAAACGGTATTGAAAGTTTTTCGAATGACAAAGATTATAAAATTTTTAAGATAATTGTTCGTTATTCTAACGTTTGCTTAGAAAGAAGGCTAAATTAAGTTGTTTTTTTATACGTTTTTATCGTTTACCTTTGCTTCATTATTAGTTTTGAAATAAAAGCCCAATCATATATCTGTTTCGAATGAGAATTCTCTTTTTTTTATATTTTTTAGCACTACCTACCTTGTTGTTTTCTCAAGTAAAATCAAGAGAAGAAGCACCTAAAAGAAGCTTTTCGGAAAGGTTGAAAGGAACAAATGATAAGGGAAAAGATACTGCCAAAGTCGCGACTATGGATATGTATCGTTTTATCACTTTAGAAAGAGATACTACTTATTTAGATACTGCGCTGACCATTCAAAGAGAGTATTCGATGAATTATCTTCGAAGAGATATTTTCGGACTATTGCCTTTTTCAAATGAAGGACAGCCGTACAATACACTTCAATATAGTTTAACGGAGAATTCGCCTTATCCGGAATTTGGTTTTAAGGCTAAACATTTCAATTTTTTAGAGGCAAACCAAATTAGGTATAGTTCCGTTGCAACTCCTGTAACCGAATTGTTTTTTAAATCTACCATTGGAAAAGGACATTCGGTAGATTCATTTTTTGCAGTCAATCTTTCGCCAAATTTTAATTTATCGATTGCTTATAAAGGATTGCGTTCAGAAGGAAAATACATTAACCAGCTAGCCAGCACGGGAAGTTTTAGATTTACGGCTAGTTATAACACTACCAGCAAACGTTATTCTATGAACGCTCATTTTACAGGTCAAGATGCTTTGAATGAGGAAAATGGAGGAATCACAACTGTGGGAGATTTTGAAAGCGAAGATGGAAAGTATACCAATAGACAGCGTTTGCAGGTGTATCTAACCGATGCCGAATCTTTTTTGAAGGCGAAACGTATTTTTGTGGACCATAGTTTTAGAATTAATCCAACTCACGGAGCCAATAATTTATATGTGGCGCATCAGTTGAATTATGAGAATAAATTTTTCGAATACTACCAACCTACCATACTTTCGGCGGTAGGGACTCAATCGGTCTCTCGATTTGGCGATGCCATTGTGGCTTCCAATCTTAAGGATCAAACTCATTACAATAAAATGTACAACAAAGCGGCTGTAATGTATGAGAATACTACGCTTGGGAAGTTTCAGTTTTTTATAGACGATTTCCGCAGTAATTTTTATTATAATCGGATATTAATTCAGGATGATGTCGAAAATCCTTCTGCTATACCAACTATATCAACAAAAGTAATTCCATCTACCTTAGCACGAAATATTAATAGTGTTGGTGGTCAATATGAATATCAAAAAAACAAATGGCATGGAAAATTTTTGCTTTCCAAATCAATTACAAAACAGACCTTGTCTAATTTAGACGCAAAACTGAATTATGATTTAAATGACGACTTCCAATTTGTTTTTGGATACCAAAATTTAAATAAATTGCCTAACGATAATTATAATTTGTACCAAAGTAATTATGTGGGTTATAATTGGTCGAATAATTTTAAAAACGAAAAAGTTAATATTCTTAGCGGAAGTGCCACAACGCCTTGGTTTGAAGCTTCGTTACAGTTGTCCACGCTTACTGATCATTTGTATTTTGAAAACACAGCAACTGATGAATCACAGCAAATAGTTACACCAAATCAATATGGAGGAACAATTAAGTATGTTTCTCTTAAATTGAATAAGGAGATTACTTTTGGGAAATTTGCGTTGAATAATACGATTTTGTACCAAAAAACAGATCAGCAAGAAGCAATTTTGAATGTTCCGGATTTAGTGACTCGTAATACTATTTATTACAGTAATTATTTCTTTAGTAAAGCATTATTTATTCAAACCGGAATTACGTTAAATTATTTCACGAATTATTTTGCCAACGATTATAACCCAGTTATTGGAGAGTTTTTTATCCAAAATAAAAAGGAAATTGGAAATTACCCTAATCTTGATTTCTTTATCAATGCAAAAATTCAGCGAACCAGAGTTTATTTAAAAGCCGAACATTTTAATGCGGCTTATACAGGGAATAATTATTATTCGGCACCTAATAATCCGTATCGAGATATGACTATTCGTTTTGGATTGATTTGGAATTTCTTTAATTAGTTTTAATAATGACTTTCACTGCCATAGATTTTGAAACCGCTACTGCTTTTCATCCCTGTTCAGTTGGGATTGTTACTGTAGAAAATGGGATTGTTGTAGACGAGTTTGTCACTTTGATTCAACCGCCTAATAATTTGTACAATCCTTACACGATACAAGTGCATGGTATTTATCCAAGAGATACAGCCAGGGCTAAAAACTTTCTTCAAGTATTTCCAGAAATTCAAAAACGTCTTCAAAATAGAGTGGTTGTAGCCCATAACGAGAGTTTTGATCGTAATGTTTTGGCCAAATCAATGGCCTATTACGGCCTAGATTATGCCGATTTGAATATTGCTTCAAAATGGGAATGTACCGTAAAAATTTATAAAGCAAAAGGCTTGAAACCTACCAAACTTAGTGATTGTTGCCATGCCATGAATATTAAATTGCAACATCACGAAGCATTGTCTGATGCCAGAGCTTGTGCTCAATTATTTCTTAAACAATAATATTTCTTTCAAAAGTCATTAGTGTAAGTTTTTTCACTAAATTAGTGTATTAACTTTTTAAGTCACTAAGATGAAAGAAGATTTTTTACACTATCTCTGGAAATTCAAGAAGTTTGATACATTGCATTTAAAAACTTCAAATGAACAAGAAATTACCATCATCAATGTTGGTCAATATTTAGAACTAGCTGGTCCGGATTTTTTTAATGCTCAAATGATTATTGGAAATCAAAAATGGGCAGGTAATGTCGAAATTCATCTCAAATCTTCCGATTGGTATGTGCATCATCATGAAGAAGATGCGGCTTATGAAAATGTGATTCTTCATGTAGTTTGGGAACACGATACCGAAGTTTTCAGGAAAAACAATTCTGAGATTCCTGTTTTAGAACTCAAGAGCTATGTCGACAAGGAAGTCTTAACTAATTATCAAAGATTAGTGAGTCCAAAATCATGGATTTTTTGTGAGAAACAATTATGTGATTTAGATGATTTTGTTTTGAAAAATTGGCAAGAACGCTTGTTTTTTGAGCGATTAGAACGAAAATCAAAAGCTATTTATGATTTGTTAGAAGAAACCAATAAGGATTGGGAAGCAGCCTTGTTTTGCATGTTGGCTAAAAATTTCGGATTGAATACTAACGGTGAAACCTTTTTGAAAATCGCAAAAGCAATTCCTTTTTCAATCATAAGAAAAGAAAGTTTTGAAGTGGAGAATTTAGAGGCACTTTTATTTGGTAAATCTGCTTTATTGGATTCAGATAAAGAAGATACTTATTTTAAAGACTTAAAATTCAGATATTTTTATTTGTTACATAAATACCAATTAGAGCCAGATAACGAAGGACAGCTGCAGTTTTTTAAACATCGTCCAGATAATTTTCCGACTATTCGTCTTTCGCAATTGGCTCATTTGTATCACTTGCATCAAAATTTATTTTCGAAAATCAATAGTAATTATTCAATTGAATCCATTTATCAATTGTTTCAAGTAAGTACTTCGACTTATTGGGAAATTCATTATCAATTTGACAAAGTGAGCCCGAAGAAGACGAAGAAATTATCCAAATCTTTTGTTGATTTATTGTTGATCAATACGATTATCCCCATTCAGTTTGCCTATGCTAAAAGTCTGGGAAAGGAGATAGCCGAGGATTTGATGGCAATTTTAGTTGCGGTTTCGCCTGAGAAAAACAGTATTATAGATAAGTTTGCTTCATTTGGTGTTTTATCCAATTCTGCTTTCGATTCTCAGTCGCTATTGCAGCTTAAGAATGAGTATTGCAATAAATGTAAATGTTTGGACTGTGCCATTGGAATGGAATTGTTGAAGAAGAGTAGTTAAGAGTATGCTATAATTTTACAAAAAAAAAAATCCGCTGTGAAGCGGATTTTTATGTCAATTGAATGAAAATTAATTTTTCTTAGAATCGTCTCTTTTGGTATCCATCATTTCCATTAGTTTCATGCCTAAAAGACCACTTATTCCACCATCAGAACCGGAATTTCCAGAAATTAATACATCCGGAATGACTTTAATTTGTCCTTTTCCTATTTCTTCGGTTATTTTATATTTGGTGAAGTTGTCACCTCCCATAGCAGAAACCTGTAATTGGTAAGCTTCAGCAGTAGATTTTCCTATTGCCATAATCTTTTCGGCTTCGGCTAAACCGGTTTTAGAAATTCTTTCAGCTTCAGCACTTGCTGTTAATTTTGTAGCTTCAGCTTGTGCTCCGGCTCTTGCTTTTGTAGCTTCCGCTTCGGCATTGGCGCGCATTTTTGTGGCCTCGGCTTCCGCATTTACATTCAGTTTTAAACTGGTCGCATCTCCTTCTGCTTTTTTAACGGTGGCATCGGCAGTTCTTTGGGCGATTTCAACACTTTGAGATGCTTTTACAATTTCCTTTTGCATATCGGCAATGGCGGTTTCTTTTTCGACACCCTGACGTTGTTCTTGCGCCATTTTTTGGGTTTGATAAGTTTTTTGTTCTTCCTCGGCAATTTTTCTGTCGGTTAGGGTTTTCATCAATGATTCCGGTGGAACAATATCTCCAATTAAGGTGTCAACGGCATTGACATTGTATTCGTCTAAAACTACTTTAATATGATTTTTAGCCGATTCCTGACGTTCTTTTCGGGTAGAAAGAAACGAAATCACATCGCTTTCCTGAGCCGAGTTTCTGAAATAATTTCCAATGGTTGGTTCCAAAACCTGAGAAACAAGATTGTTCATGCTTCCAAATCGGGCAATTACTTTTGGCGCTTCATTAGCGGGAACGTGAATAATCTGAGAAACATCCAGATTGAAAGGGAAACCATCTTTGGAACGAACTGTTATGGTAGATAAGTTTTGATCCAAGTTATGAGATTCGCTTCTGGCATCAGCCCAGTTTAAAACTAAATTGGTTGTAGGAACAGGTTCCAGCTTTGTAGTGTATTTATTAAGCGCATATTTTCCCGGTCCGAAAGGTTCCATCCAAACCCCTCGTTGTCCTTTTGAAACGATATTTCCGTGTTTGAAAGTATCTCCCGTTACATCTTGTCCGTCCTCACCAATATAAGAAATGACCACACCAACATATCCGATTGGCACATCGGTCATGGGAGTTTGCTCTATTTGAATTGCCCAGGAATTGATGTAATAAGAACCGGCAAGCATTACTTGAGGCTGTAATCCACGGTTTCCTCCATTTTTTAAAAATTGGTCAAAATCCTGAAAGTTATTGTGGTTATCTACAAATTTACCGGCAATTTGACCAATAGGAATTGGCTCTCCGTCCATTGCGGTTACGATTCCAACCATATTTTCCGAAATCACTATTTGTGGAGACACCACAACTTCAAACAAAAAAGTATTGATACGATAAGAACCTGTTGTTATAAATGCTGATTGACGTCCTTTTTGTCCGCCATTGTCGAGAAATAAAGTCGCATCTTGAAAATTATCTGAACTTACTTTTTGAGCAAGAATTCGACCTGTAGGTATTTCAGCACCATCTTTACTCAACAGCAATCCGATATTTCCTTCTGGAATAATGGTAAATGGAGTCATGTTTACCGAATATTGCCAAGGCCACATTGCCCAATACAATCCCGGAGCAAGGGTTTTGGCTTGAAAACCGGCTTCCCCTTTTGTGGCAATAATTCGGCCATCCGGTAATGATTTTTCAGCTCCAAACAGAACGAATTTTTTAGTAACCAAACCAATTTTGTCTTCCGGGACGATTACCATACCGAAGAAAACTCTCAGTACGAATTTGTAAAGAAAAAGACAAAGAAATAGTAATAATACCCACCAGTAATCTGTAAATGTTGTCATATTTTTTTGAAAGTTAGTTAAATCAAAAATAGATTATTTTTCTCACTTTTTAAATTAAAAGCAGATTATTTATTGCTTAATAATTTTGACGATATAATTTTGTAATTTTACCCAATACAAAAAAGAACATAAATGTCAGTTATAATTAAACTTAAATTTTTTCTCGAAAAACATGGATTTCATGTGTCTTCCAGACTGGCAGATAAGTTAGGGATGCGAGCCAATAGCGTTCGATTGTTCTTTATTTACATTTCGTTTGTGACCGTAGGACTTGGTTTTGGAATCTATTTAATTCTGGCTTTTTGGATTCGATTGAAGGATTTGATTAGAGCCAAACGAACATCCGTTTTTGATTTATAAAAAAAGCCCTCTGAAAATTTTAATTTCAGAGGGCTTTTTTTAGAGAGTTATTACACTATTTTGTTTCTTCGGGATTGTTTAAAACACTGTTTTTTCGACTAAATGAAAAATAAACAACGATTCCTATTGCCATCCAGATAAAAAGTCGCATCCAGTTTACCCATCCCAGTCCGTACATCATCGCTAAACAGACAACAGCACCTAATATTGGTACAAAGGGTACAAATGGAGTTTTGAATTCGCGAACCAAATCAGGTTCTTTCTTTCTTAGAATAATTACCGAGATACAAACTAAAACAAATGCAAATAAAGTTCCTATACTGGTCATATCTCCTACGATGTCTCCAGGAATGAATGCTGCAAATCCACCAACAATTACAAGAATTGCAAGATTAGCTTTGTAAGGAGTTTTGAATTTTGGATGTACATCGCTAAACATTTTAGGTAGCAATCCATCTCTACCCATAGAATAAAAGACTCTTGATTGTCCTAAAAGCAATACCAGAATTACGGAAGAGAAACCTGCAAGAATAGCTATAGTAACAAATTCTCCAAGCCATTCATATCCTATCATGTATTTGTTTATAGCAAATGCTACTGAAGCTTCTTTCCCGCCTGTTCTAAAATCTTCTACTGTAGCAACTCCTGTAAGAACGTGTGCAAAAAGAATGTATAGTACAGTACAAATTGCTAATGAACCTAAAATTCCAATTGGCATTGCTGTTTTTGGATTTTTTGTTTCCTGAGCAGCAGTACTTACTGCATCAAAACCAATGAAAGCGAAAAATACGGTTCCAGCTGCTCCTAGAATACCCATTATTCCTCCATAAGAATGATCAATTCCATGTTCATCAGTAAAAACAGAACTTTGTGGTATATAAGGAGTGTGATTAACAGGATTGATGAATTTCCATCCTATATATATAATAAGGATTACAATGGTTACTTTTAGAATAACAATGATACCGTTAACAAAAGCCGATTCCTGAATTCCTTTAATTAATAATAAGCTAATAACTGTAACTATAAATAGAGCCGGTAAATTAATGATTCCATGAACACCTTCTGCAGATGTTTGAAATGGAGAGTGCGAGAATTCAAATGGAATTGGGCTGGTGTGTATGACATTTATTAATAAATCATTCAGGTATTCACTCCAAGCGATTCCTACTGTGGCTCCTCCTACAGCATATTCTAAAATTAAATCCCAGCCAATTATCCAGGCTAGAAATTCACCCATGGTTGCATAGGTATAAGTGTAGGCACTTCCTGAAATAGGTATTGAAGAAGATAATTCGGCATAGCAAAGTCCTGCCAAAGCACAACCTATTGCTGCTACTATGAATGCTAATGTTACTGATGGTCCGGCACTTTGTGCTGCTGCTGTAGCGGTTCTTACAAATAATCCGGCGCCAATAATTGCTCCAATTCCTAAGGCAATTAAAGACCAGGCTGTAAGAGTCCTTTTTAATCCTTTTTCAGAATCTTCTGCTTCAGCTAAGAGTTTAATTAGTGGTTTCTTGTTCCAAATAGACATGGTTTTGAGGTTTGTTATTGTTAAGTGCCAAATGTATTATTTTTTATGAAAAGAACAATGACTTTGGATTTAAGTTGTAGTATTAATGTTAAAGTGGTTTTTAGCTTGGGTTTTCCTTATGATTTGTTAGTTTTAAGTATTTATTTTATATATTTAGTTAGAAAAAGAACTGATTTAATAGATACCAATGAATTTTAAAACTATTAAGGCTTATTTTAATTTTTCAAAAGACCAACAAAAGGGAATTCTTTCGTTGTTTTTTATAATCATTGTGCTGCAGTTGGTTTATTATTGGGTGGATTTTAGTCCAGTTTCGAAAGTTAATCCGGAAAAACAAAAATGGCTTTCGTTAGAATCCCAAATAGATTCGATGGAAAACCATTTAAAAAATGAGGTTCCTAAAATTTATCTTTTTAATCCAAATTTCATCACAGATTATAAAGGCTATAAATTAGGAATGTCAGTTGTGGAGTTGGATAGGTTGCATGCTTTTAGAAAAGATAATAAATATGTGAATTCTGCGAAAGAATTTCAAACTGTAACTGGTGTTTCTGATTCTTTATTGGTGGTTATTTCTCCTTATTTTAAATTTCCTGATTGGGTAAAAAATAAACCAACATCTAAATTGGTAGCATTTTCAAATACGAATCCGAAGGTTTTTTCGAAAAAAGAAAAAACAGTTGTTAAGGATATTAATCAGGCTACTCAGGAAGATTTGATTAAAGTCTATGGAATAGGAGATGCAATTTCGATGCGAATTTTAAAGTTCAAAGAGAGTTTGGGTGGATTTGTTTCGATGGATCAAATGAAAGAGGTTTGGGGTTTGTCGCCTGAAGTTATTCAGAGTTTGAATGCAAGTTTTAAGGTGGGAACTCTTTCGAATATCAAAAAAATCGATATTAATAATGCTTCTATGAAAGAATTAGCGCAGTTTCCTTATTTCAAATATAATCTGGCAAGGGAAATTGTGATCTACAGAAGTATGAATGGCGATATTAAAAATGTTGCTGATTTAACAAAAATTAAGGGAATGTCTATTGAAAATGCAAATATTATAGCCTTATATTTGGACTTTTAAAAATAAGCCATAATGATGCATTTTGATTACAGCGAGACGCAAAACATGATTGCCCAATCTATAAGGGATTTTGCAGAAAAAAATATAAGACCTTATATAATGGAATGGGATGAGGCGCAAATTTTTCCAGTTCCTTTATTTAAGCAATTAGGAGAAATGGGCTTTATGGGGGTTTTAGTTCCTGAAGAACTAGGTGGCTCAGGATTAGGTTACCATGAATATATTACTATTATTGAAGAAATTTCTAAAGTAGATCCGTCTATAGGATTGTCAGTTGCAGCACATAATTCTTTGTGCACTAATCATATTTTGACCTTTGGTAACGAAGAGCAAAAAAAGAAATGGATTCCTAAATTGGCAACGGGTGAGTATATTGGAGCATGGGGATTGACAGAGCATAATACAGGTTCGGATGCTGCAGGTATGAATACTACGGCTAAAAAGGATGGCGATTATTGGGTTGTTAATGGAGCGAAAAACTTTATTACTCATGCTATTTCTGGAGATGTTTCTGTAGTAATTGTTCGAACTGGTGAGAAAGGAGATTCCAGAGGAATGACTGCTTTTGTTTTTGAAAAAGGAACTGCAGGGTTTTCTTCGGGAAAAAAAGAAAATAAATTAGGAATGCGTGCTAGTGAAACGGCTGAATTGATTTTTGATAATTGTCGAATTCCGGATGCGAATAGATTAGGTGAAGTAGGAGAGGGTTTTATTCAAGCGATGAAAATTCTCGATGGAGGAAGAATTTCTATTGGAGCACTGTCATTAGGAATTGCAAAAGGAGCTTATGAAGCGGCTTTGAAATATTCGAAAGAAAGACATCAGTTTGGAAAAGCTATTTCCGAATTTCAGGGAATTTCGTTTAAATTGGTAGATATGGCCACTGAAATTGAAGCTTCGGAGTTGTTATTGCATAAAGCGGCTTTCTTAAAACAACAGCATCGTCCTGTAACTACGGCTGGTGCAATGGCTAAGATGTATGCTTCTGAGGTATGTGTGAAGGTAGCAAATGAAGCGGTACAAATTCACGGAGGTTATGGTTACACGAAGGATTATCCAGTAGAAAAATTCTACAGAGATGCTAAGTTGTGTACTATTGGCGAAGGAACTACCGAAATTCAAAAGGTAGTGATTTCGAGAAACTTGTTGAAAGAATAAAGAATAAAGAAGTTTTGTAATCAACTAAGATGAAATCTATTTTCTTTTTTCTATGTTCTCGGTTCTATTTCTTTCTAAAAAAATAATCTGTAATTTATAACTCATAATTAATAATTAATAATTACTTTTGCAGCCTTAACGAGAGGAGGTGTCAAAATTATGTTAATTATACCAATTAAAGACGGAGAAAATATCGATAGAGCATTAAAGCGCTATAAAAGAAAATTTGATAAAACTGGAACAGTTCGTCAATTAAGAGCTCGTACAGCTTTCATTAAGCCGTCAGTTAAAAATAGAATGAAATTCCAAAAAGCAGCTTACATCCAAGGTTTGAGAGATAGCCTAGAAAGTTAGTAGTTTTTTTGAAACGAAATAATACCGTTAGTGGTCAGATTTTTTATAAATTTGATGCTAACGGTTTTTTTATGGCTACAAATTTAGAAGCATTTGCAGATTATCTTCAGAAAGAGAAAAAATATTCTCCGCATACTCTGTGCGCTTATGTGAAAGACGTCTCTGATTTTCAGGATTATAATTTCGTTAATTTTGATCAAGGCGCCATCGATCGTGTTGAGTATGCTCAAATCCGATCTTGGATTGTGTTTTTGGTTGAAAGTGGTCTGTCGACTATTTCTGTAAATAGAAAAATAGCTTCCCTGAAAGCATTCTATAAATTCCTTTTGAAAATTAAGCAAATTGAAGTAAGTCCGCTGTTAAAGCATAGGTCTTTGAAAGTGTCTAAGAAAATTCAGATTCCTTTTTCGGAGAAAGAATTGGTGCTTGTTTTGCAAAATATTGAATCGGAAGAAGGTTTTGAGGCGGTTAGGGATCGATTGTTAGTGGAGCTGTTGTATTCTACAGGTATAAGAAGGTCAGAGTTGATTTATTTAAGAGTAGATGCGGTTGATTTTTCTAATTCGACTATTAAGGTTTTAGGGAAAAGGAATAAAGAACGATTGATTCCGGTATTGGTTGTGGTGTTAAAACAAATGCATTTGTATCTTAAGGAGAGAAGTGATTTGGAGATTGTTAAGGATGTAGAGTATTTTTTTCTAACAAAAAAAGGGTTAAAATTAAGTGAATCGTTTGTGTATCGCTTAATAAATTCATACTTTAGTAAAGTCTCTGAAAAGGTAAAAAGAAGTCCGCATATGTTAAGACATACGTTTGCAACTCATTTATTGAATAACGGGGCTGATTTGAATTCAGTTAAAGAGTTGTTAGGGCATTCTAGTTTGGCTTCGACGCAGGTTTATACTCATAATAGTTTATTAGAGTTGAAAAAAGTCTATGCGGGGGCTCATCCAAGAGGTGCTGATGATTCTAAAGTTTAACCATAAAAAAATATCGATTATGAAGGTAAATGTTCACGCCGTTAACTTTGCTGTTGATGGAAAACTAGTAGATTTTGTTCAAGAAAGAATGAATAAATTGGAAAAATACTATGACAAAGTGGTTTCTTCAGATGTCTATTTAAAAGTAGAAAAGACAAGTGAGAAAGAAAATAAAATTGTGGAGGTGAAAATTAATGTACCGGGTGATGATTTCTTGGTAAAAAAACAATGTAAAACTTTTGAAGAGGCAGTTGAATTATCGGCAGAATCATTGGAGCGTTTGTTGGTAAAAAGGAAAGAAAAAGTAAGAACGCATATATAATTGAAATTTTTTTAAAAAAATGTTTTGATTGAGAGATAAAATCTATACATTTGCAGTCCGTTAGAAATAGCGGACTTTTTTTATTGAATTTGCCAGCGTAGCTCAGTTGGCTAGAGCAGCTGATTTGTAATCAGCAGGTCGTGGGTTCGAGTCCCTCCGCCGGCTCAAATAAGACTGAGGTTTTAAATAGGTTAAGATAAAAAAAGAGGGGAGATACTCAAGCGGCCAACGAGGGCAGACTGTAAATCTGCTGTGTGAACTTCGCAGGTTCGAATCCTGCTCTCCCCACAAAAGTTAGGAATTAAAATTCTTAATTTGATTAAGAATTTCAATTAGAACTCTCTGCCGGTGTAGCTCAGGGGTAGAGTGCTTCCTTGGTAAGGAAGAGGTCTCGGGTTCAATTCCCGACATTGGCTCAATTAAAAAATTTTGAACACTAATAAATAAATAAAGATTAAAATCTAAGTAAAATGGCAAAAGAAACCTTTAATCGTTCGAAACCGCACTTAAACATTGGTACAATCGGACACGTAGATCACGGAAAAACTACATTAACTGCTGCAATAACTAAAGTGTTATCTGATGCTGGTTACTGTCAAGCAAAATCTTTTGATCAAATTGATAATGCTCCTGAAGAAAAAGAAAGAGGTATTACAATTAATACATCTCACGTAGAGTATGAAACTGCTAACCGTCACTACGCTCACGTTGACTGTCCAGGTCACGCGGATTACGTAAAAAACATGGTTACTGGTGCTGCTCAAATGGATGGTGCTATCTTGGTAGTTGCTGCTACAGATGGTCCAATGCCACAAACTCGTGAGCACATCCTTTTAGGACGTCAGGTAGGTATTCCAAGAATGGTTGTATTCATGAATAAAGTGGATATGGTTGATGACGCTGAGTTATTGGAATTAGTAGAAATGGAAATCAGAGACTTATTGTCTTTCTATGAGTATGATGGTGACAACTGTCCAGTTATTCAAGGTTCTGCTTTAGGTGGATTGAATAATGATGCTGCTTGGGTTCCTAAAATTCTTGAATTGATGGACGCTGTTGATGCTTGGATCGAAGAGCCAGTACGTGATACTGAAAAGCCTTTCTTGATGCCAGTTGAGGATGTATTTACAATTACAGGTCGTGGAACTGTTGCTACAGGTCGTATCGAAACTGGTATTGCTAATACAGGTGATGCTGTTGAAATCATTGGTATGGGAGCTGAAAAATTAACTTCTACTATTACTGGAGTTGAGATGTTCCGTAAAATCCTTGATAGAGGTGAAGCTGGAGATAACGTTGGTTTGTTGTTGAGAGGTGTTGCTAAAGAAGATATCAAAAGAGGAATGGTTATCATTAAGCCAGGATCTGTTAAACCACACGCTACTTTCAAAGCTGAGGTTTATATCTTGAAAAAAGAAGAAGGTGGACGTCACACTCCATTCCATAATAACTACCGTCCACAGTTCTACGTGCGTACAACTGACGTAACAGGAGTTATTACTTTACCAGAAGGTGTAGAGATGGTAATGCCAGGGGACAACTTAACAATCAATGTTGCTTTGTTAAGCCCAATCGCAATGAGTGTAGGTTTACGTTTTGCTATCCGTGAAGGTGGTAGAACTGTAGGTGCAGGTCAGGTAACTGAAATTGTAGGTTAATTCCAAAAGAATAAATTTTAAAACCAGTAATCGCTTCGGTTGGTTACTGGTTTTTATACGGGCGTAGTTCAAGGGTAGAATAGCGGTCTCCAAAACCGTTGATGGGGGTTCGAATCCCTCCGCCCGTGCAATAAAAAATATATCATAATGGCAAAAATTGTTAATTACATATCAGAAGCATTTGAGGAATTGAAGTCAAATGTAACTTGGCCAGAATGGGCTGAGGTGCAAAGTCTAACAATTATTGTGGCTGTTTTTTCAGTGCTATTTGCTTTAGCTACTTGGGGAGTTGATGAGTTTTTTGCAAAGGCATTAGAAGGATTTTTTAACTGGATAAAAGCGTAGTTTTTATTATGGCAGATAATAATGTTAAAAAATGGTATGTTGTTCGAGCAGTAAGTGGGCAAGAGAATAAAGTTAAGGCGTATATAGAAACTGAAATCACTAGACTAGGGATGGCTGATTATGTGTCTCAAGTTCTTGTTCCTACTGAAAAAGTAGTGTCTGTAAAGGATGGTAAGAAATTAGTTAAGGAAAAAGTATATTTTCCTGGCTATGTTATGATAGAAGCAAATTTAGTTGGGGAGATTCCTCATATTATTAAATCAATAACTAGTGTTATTGGTTTTTTAGGAGAAACTAAAGGAGGGGAACCAGTTCCGCTTAGGCTTTCAGAAGTAAATAGAATGCTTGGTAAGGTTGATGAGTTAGCTGTTAATACAGATACAAAATCAATCCCATTCAACTTGGGTGAAACTATAAAAGTTATCGATGGACCATTTAATGGTTTCAATGGTACGGTTGAAAAAATCAATGATGAAAAGCGTAAACTTGAGGTTATGGTTAAGATTTTCGGAAGAAAAACACCATTAGAGTTAAGTTTTATGCAAGTAGAAAAAGTATAATTTTCGTTACACTATAATAACCACTTCAATTGCTTCCGTAAATTGTTGTGTTAAATTTTTTAAAAAATGGCTAAAGAAATTAGTAAGGTAGTTAAACTACAAGTTAAGGGAGGTGCTGCGAATCCGTCGCCACCGGTTGGACCTGCTTTAGGAGCTGCTGGGGTTAATATCATGGAGTTCTGTAAGCAATTTAATGCTAGAACACAAGATAAACCTGGCAAAATATGCCCAGTACAAATTACTGTGTATAAAGACAAATCATTTGATTTTGTTGTAAAAACTCCTCCAGCTGCTGTCCAATTATTGGAAGCTGCAAAGCTAAAGTCTGGATCAGGTGAACCAAATCGTAAAAAAGTAGCTAGTGTTACTTGGGAACAAATTAGAGCTATTGCTGAAGACAAAATGCCGGACTTAAATTCTTTCACAATTGAGAAAGCTATGAGTATGGTTGCTGGA
This sequence comes from Flavobacterium undicola, assembly GCF_009909155.2. Classification (GTDB taxonomy): domain Bacteria; phylum Bacteroidota; class Bacteroidia; order Flavobacteriales; family Flavobacteriaceae; genus Flavobacterium; species Flavobacterium undicola. Next base: position 62,022 of record NZ_JAAAPM020000018.1, on the reverse strand, counting down.
ACAGCTAGATCTATGGGTATAACTGTATCAGGAGACGCTCCTTTTTAATTAAGAGAAAGACATGGCAAAATTGACAAAAAAGCAAAAAGAGGCTGCTTCAAAAATTGAAAAGAACAAATTATACTCTTTAAAAGATGCAGCTGCATTAATTAAAGTTATTGCTTCTGCAAAATTTGATGAGTCTGTTGATATCGCAGTACGTTTGGGTGTTGATCCAAGAAAAGCGAATCAAATGGTGAGAGGTGTGGTAACATTACCTCATGGAACTGGTAAAGATGTAAAAGTATTAGCATTAGTTACTCCAGATAAAGAAGCGGAAGCTTTAGCAGCTGGTGCAGACTATGTAGGTCTTGACGATTATTTACAAAAAATTAAAGACGGTTGGACAGATGTTGATGTAATCATCACTATGCCTGCTGTTATGGGTAAATTAGGTCCATTAGGTCGTATTTTAGGACCTAGAGGTTTAATGCCAAACCCTAAAACAGGTACAGTAACTATGGATGTTGCTAAAGCTGTTGCAGAGGTTAAAGCTGGTAAAATTGACTTTAAAGTTGATAAAACTGGTATCGTACATGCAGGAATTGGTAAAGTTTCTTTTGGAGCTGAGCAAATTTATGACAATGCACACGAAATTATTCAAACATTAATCAAACTTAAGCCAACTGCTGCTAAAGGTACCTATATTAAAGGTATTCACCTTACAAGCACAATGAGTCCTGCTATTGCATTAGACCCAAAAGCAGTATAATTGGTAGTTAAAAATTTTTAGTATGACTAGAGAAGAAAAATCAATCGCGATTGAAGATTTAACTGCACAGTTAGCTGGTACAAATATTATTTATGTATCTGATATTTCTGGACTTGATGCAGAAGCAACTTCAAACCTAAGAAGAGCTTGTTTTAAAGCAGGTATTAAATTAGAAGTTGTTAAAAATACATTGCTTGCAAAAGCTATGGAAGCTTCTGATAATGATTATGGTGATTTACCTTCAGTATTGACTGGTAACAGTGCTATATTTATTTCAGATGTTGCAAATGCACCTGGAAAAATCATTAAAGATTTCAGAAAAAAATCGGATAAGCCTGTATTAAAAGGAGCTTATATCAACTCTGAAATTTATATTGGAGATAATCAGTTAGAAGCATTAGCTACTATTAAATCTAAAGAAGAGCTTATCGGTGAAATCATCGGATTGTTACAATCACCAGCTCAAAGAGTTATTTCTGCTTTACAAAACCAATTCGCTAATAGCGAAGAGGCTGAGGCATAATACTCAAAACAAGGAATTTAATTTCCTTGTTGCTTAAATAGCGCACAATAAATAAATTATATTTTTACAAATCATTTTAAAAGATAGAAAAAATGGCAGATTTGAAACAATTCGCAGAACAATTAGTTAACTTAACTGTTAAAGAAGTTAACGAATTAGCAACAATATTAAAAGATGAGTACGGAATCGAACCAGCTGCTGCAGCTGTAGTAGTATCAGGTGGTGGAGAAGCTGCTGCTGAAGAAGCTCAAACTGAATTTACTGTAGTATTAAAAGAAGCTGGTTCTTCTAAATTAGCTGTAGTAAAATTAGTTAAAGAATTAACTGGTTTAGGTTTGAAAGAAGCTAAAGATGTAGTTGATAGCGCACCATCTAATGTTAAAGAAGGTGTTTCTAAAGAAGAGGCTGAAGGTCTTAAAAAATCATTAGAAGAAGCTGGAGCTGTAGTTGAACTTAAATAAGTTTAATCAGTTTTAAGAACTAGGTTTAGGTCTTGAGTTAATCACTCAATGCCTAAACCATTTTTCGTATAATAAAATAGTACCATTTTATTATAATAATAGTTTAAAATACGAAAAAGTTTTTGATCAATACGAAGAAAAAAAATTGGACTGATTTTCATCGGTTTATTTTTAAAGATGTATTGATTACAAAAAAGAAAGTATAATTTAAACAGTGTGTTTTACACAAAAAACTACTTTTTTTTAATCAAAATTTTGTCCATTGATGATAACAAATCAGACTGAAAGATTGAATTTTGCCTCTACAAAAAATATACCTCAGTATCCAGATTTCTTGGATGTTCAGGTTAAATCTTTTCAAGATTTTTTTCAATTAGAAACTAAATCAGACGAAAGAGGCAATGAAGGATTATACAATACCTTCATGGAAAACTTTCCAATTACAGATACAAGAAATAACTTTGTATTGGAATTCCTTGATTATTTTGTAGATCCACCACGTTATACAATTCAAGAATGTATAGAAAGAGGTCTAACGCATAGTGTGCCTTTAAAAGCAAGGTTAAAACTATATTGTACTGACCCAGAACACGAAGATTTTGAAACTATTGTTCAGGATGTTTATTTAGGTACTATACCTTATATGACTCCAAGTGGAACTTTTGTTATTAACGGTGCTGAACGTGTTGTTGTTTCTCAGCTTCACAGATCTCCAGGTGTTTTCTTTGGACAATCATTCCACGCAAATGGAACAAAATTATATTCTGCCAGAGTAATTCCTTTTAAAGGATCTTGGATAGAATTTTCAACTGATATCAACAGCGTAATGTACGCTTATATCGACAGAAAGAAAAAATTACCTGTAACTACTTTATTCCGTGCTATTGGTTTCGAAAGAGATAAGGATATCCTTGAGATTTTCGACCTTGCTGAAGAAATTAAAGTATCTAAAACAGGACTTAAAAAATATATCGGTAGAAAATTAGCTGCTCGTGTATTGAATACATGGCATGAAGATTTTGTAGATGAAGATACCGGTGAGGTAGTTTCTATCGAACGTAACGAGATTATCCTTGATCGTGATACAATTATCGATAAAGATAATGTTGAAGAGATCATCGAGTCTAACGTTAAATCTATTTTGTTACATAAAGAAGATGCTAATCAAGCTGATTATGCCATCATTCATAATACATTACAAAAAGATCCAACAAACTCTGAAAAAGAAGCTGTTGAGCATATCTACAGACAATTGCGTAACGCAGAACCGCCTGATGAAGAAACTGCTCGTGGTATTATAGATAAATTGTTCTTCTCTGACCAACGTTACAACTTAGGTGAAGTAGGTCGTTACAGAATGAACAAAAAACTTGGTTTAGATATCCCAATGGAAAAGCAAGTGCTTACCAAAGAAGATATCATTACTATCGTGAAGTATTTAATTGAGTTGATCAACGCGAAAGCGGATATTGATGATATTGATCACTTATCAAACCGTCGTGTTAGAACAGTTGGTGAACAATTGTCTCAACAATTCGGTGTTGGTTTAGCACGTATGGCTAGAACTATTCGTGAGAGAATGAACGTTAGAGATAACGAGGTGTTTACACCAATTGATTTGATTAATGCTAAAACATTATCATCAGTTATCAACTCTTTCTTTGGAACGAACCAGTTGTCTCAATTTATGGATCAAACGAATCCATTAGCTGAGATTACACACAAAAGAAGATTATCTGCTCTAGGACCAGGTGGACTTTCGAGAGAAAGAGCCGGATTTGAGGTTCGTGACGTTCACTATACGCACTACGGACGTTTATGTCCTATTGAAACTCCTGAGGGACCAAACATTGGTTTGATTTCTTCTCTTGGTGTTTATGCTAAAGTAAACGGAATGGGATTCATCGAAACTCCTTACCGTAAAGTAACTAATGGTGTAGTTGATTTAGTTTCTGAAGCAACTTACTTAAGTGCTGAAGAAGAAGAAGGAAAAATGATTGCTCAGGCAAACATTGAAATGGATGAAAATGGAAAAATCACAGCTGAAAACGTAATTGCGCGTGAAGAAGGTGATTTCCCTGTTGTTGATCCTTCCAGAGTACATTATACTGACGTTGCTCCTAACCAAATTGCTTCGATTTCTGCATCTTTGATTCCTTTCTTGGAGCATGATGATGCGAATAGAGCCTTGATGGGATCTAACATGATGCGTCAGGCCGTACCATTAATACGTCCTGAAGCTCCGATTGTTGGAACTGGTTTAGAGCGTCAAGTAGCTTCTGACTCTAGAGTATTGATTAATGCTGAAGGGTATGGTACTGTAGAATATGTAGATGCTAATATCATTACTATTAAATACGATCGTTCTGAGGAAGAAAGAATGGTAAGTTTTGATGCTGATGAAAAGACATACAACTTAATTAAATTTAGAAAAACCAATCAAGGAACAAGTATCAACTTGAAACCTATCGTAAGAAAAGGTGACAGAGTGATTCCTGGTCAAGTATTATCAGAAGGATATGCTACTGAAAATGGTGAATTAGCTTTAGGTAGAAACTTAAAAGTAGCGTTCATGCCATGGAAAGGGTACAACTTCGAGGATGCGATTGTAATTTCTGAAAAAGTAGTTCGTGATGATATCTTTACTTCAATCCACGTAGACGATTACTCATTAGAGGTAAGAGATACTAAATTAGGTAACGAAGAATTAACGAATGATATTCCTAACGTTTCTGAAGAGGCTACTAAAGACTTAGATGAAAACGGTATGATTAGAATTGGTGCCGAGGTTAAACCTGGTGATATTTTAATTGGAAAAATTACACCAAAAGGAGAATCTGATCCAACTCCGGAAGAGAAATTGCTTCGTGCAATCTTCGGGGATAAAGCTGGTGATGTGAAAGATGCTTCATTAAAAGCTTCTCCATCTTTACACGGTGTTGTTTTAGATAAAAAATTATTTGCAAGAGCTGTAAAAGACAAACGCAAACGTACTCAGGACAAAGATGCTTTAGGAGCACTAGAAATGGAGTTTGAAGTTAAATTTACAGAGTTAAAAGACAAGTTAATTGAAAAACTTTTCTTGATTGTAAACGGAAAAACATCACAAGGTGTAATGAATGATTTGGGTGAAGAAGTTTTACCAAAAGGTAAAAAATACACTCAAAAAATGCTTTACGCTGTTGAAGATTTTGCTCATTTAAGCAAAGGTCAATGGGTAGCTGATGATGCAACTAATAAAATGGTGAATGATTTGATTCATAACTATAAAATTAAGTTGAACGATTTACAAGGAGCGTTAAGAAGAGAGAAATTCACAATTACTGTTGGAGATGAATTGCCATCAGGAATTTTGAAATTAGCTAAAGTTTATATCGCTAAGAAACGTAAGTTGAAAGTAGGGGATAAGATGGCTGGACGTCACGGTAACAAAGGTATTGTTGCAAGAATCGTTCGTCATGAAGATATGCCTTTCCTTGAAGACGGAACACCAGTTGATATCGTGTTGAACCCACTTGGGGTACCTTCTCGTATGAACATTGGTCAAATTTATGAAACTGTTCTTGGATGGGCTGGACAAAAATTAGGTAGAAAATATGCTACTCCAATTTTTGATGGTGCTTCACTTGACCAAATTAATGAATTGACTGACGAAGCTGGAATTCCACGTTTTGGACATACACATCTTTATGATGGTGGTACAGGAGAGCGTTTCCATCAAGCAGCAACTGTGGGTGTAATTTACATGTTGAAATTAGGACACATGGTTGATGATAAGATGCACGCACGTTCTATCGGACCATACTCGTTGATTACTCAACAACCATTGGGAGGTAAAGCTCAATTTGGAGGTCAACGTTTTGGAGAGATGGAGGTTTGGGCACTTGAGGCTTATGGAGCTTCTAGTACACTTCGTGAAATCTTAACAGTTAAATCTGATGACGTAATTGGTAGAGCTAAAACTTACGAAGCTATCGTAAAAGGTGAAACTATGCCAGAACCAGGATTACCGGAATCATTCAATGTATTAATGCATGAATTGAAAGGTCTTGGATTAGACATTAGATTAGAAGAATAATAAGTATTAGGAAGTTTTCAGTCCCGATTTTTATCGGGGCTGATTACTCATTTTAAGTTTTTAGGATTTATACCCGTAAACCGTTCCGATTTTTTAAAAAATTAAATTTTAATTTTTTAACTAGCACTTCAAATAGTCGTTTGAAGTTTAGAGAAGTAACCCGAGGTAATAGGTGATGCAAAAAGCAGCATCTAAAATCAATTTTTAATTGCAAATAAATCAATAGTAAAAACTATGATGAATAATAGAAATAATAATAAAGAGAAAAGCCAGGTAAAAAGGTTTGACAAAATTTCGATAGGACTAGCTTCTCCTGAATCTATTTTGAAAGAATCAAGAGGTGAAGTTTTAAAGCCAGAAACTATCAACTATAGAACACACAAACCAGAACGTGATGGTCTTTTCTGCGAAAGAATCTTCGGACCAGTAAAAGATTTTGAATGTGCTTGTGGTAAATACAAAAGAATCCGTTACAAAGGAATCATTTGTGACCGTTGCGGTGTTGAAGTTACTGAGAAAAAAGTACGTAGAGATAGAGTTGGTCATATCAACCTTGTTGTGCCTATTGCTCATATTTGGTATTTCCGTTCTCTTCCTAACAAAATTGGTTATATCCTTGGTCTTCCATCTAAGAAATTAGATATGATCATTTACTACGAAAGATACGTAGTAATCCAAGCTGGTATTGCTAAAAATGCAGAAGGAGAATCATTACAAAGATTAGATTTCTTAACTGAAGAAGAATATTTAAATATTTTAGATACACTTCCTCAGGATAACCAATATTTAGACGATTTTGATCCTAATAAATTTGTTGCCAAAATGGGAGCAGAATGTATTATGGATTTATTAGCTCGTATTGATTTAGATCAGTTGTCTTACCAATTAAGACACTCAGCTAATAACGAAACGTCTAAACAACGTAAAACAGAAGCATTAAAAAGATTACAGGTTGTTGAATCTTTCCGTGAGTCTAACTTGAACCGTGAAAACCGTCCAGAATGGATGATTATGAAAGTAGTTCCAGTTATTCCACCAGAATTACGTCCGCTTGTGCCACTTGATGGAGGTCGTTTTGCAACTTCAGATTTGAATGACTTATACCGTCGTGTTATCATCCGTAATAACCGTTTGAAAAGATTAATGGAGATTAAAGCTCCTGAAGTGATCTTGAGAAACGAAAAACGTATGTTGCAAGAATCGGTAGATTCATTATTTGATAACACTCGTAAAGCTTCTGCTGTTAAAACAGAATCAAACAGACCATTAAAATCATTATCTGATTCCTTAAAAGGTAAGCAAGGACGTTTCCGTCAAAACTTACTTGGAAAACGTGTGGATTATTCTGCTCGTTCGGTAATTGTTGTTGGACCTGAATTGAAATTATTCGAATGTGGATTGCCAAAAGATATGGCAGCTGAATTATACAAACCTTTCGTTATCCGTAAATTGATAGAAAGAGGAATTGTGAAAACAGTTAAATCTGCTAAGAAAATTATAGATAAAAAAGAACCTGTAGTTTGGGATATTCTTGAAAACGTAATTAAAGGACACCCAGTATTACTGAACCGTGCTCCTACGTTACACAGATTGGGTATTCAAGCTTTCCAACCAAAATTAATTGAAGGAAAAGCAATCCAATTACACCCATTAGTATGTACGGCTTTCAACGCGGATTTTGACGGGGATCAGATGGCAGTTCACTTGCCATTAGGACCAGAAGCAATCCTTGAAGCACAATTATTAATGTTAGCTTCTCACAATATCTTGAACCCTGCAAATGGTGCTCCTATTACGGTACCTTCTCAGGACATGGTTTTGGGTTTATATTATATGACCAAAGAGCGTTTGTCTACTCCAGAAAAGAAAATTTTAGGAGAAGGGCTTACTTTTTACTCTGCTGAGGAAACAAATATTGCATTAAACGAAGGAAGATTAGAATTGAATGCTCGTGTGAAAATTAGAGCAAAAGATTTTAATGAAGCTGGAGAATTGGTTTACCAAATTATCCAAACAACTGCAGGTCGTGTATTATTTAACGAAGTAGTACCGGAAGCTGCAGGATATATCAATGATGTATTGACTAAGAAAAACCTTAGAGACATTATCGGTCACGTATTAAATTCAACAAGTGTACCTGAAACGGCTGCCTTCTTGGATAACATGAAAGATATGGGGTATAAATTCGCATTCCGCGGAGGATTATCATTCTCATTAGGTGATATTAGAATTCCTGAGCAAAAAACACAATTGATCGCTGACGCAAGAGAGCAAGTAGAAGGAATTTCTGCTAACTATAACATGGGTCTTATTACAAATAACGAACGTTACAACCAAGTTATTGACGTATGGACTTCTGCGAATGCACAATTGACAGAATTAGCAATGAAAAACATTAGAGAAGACCAACAAGGTTTCAACTCAGTGTATATGATGCTTGACTCTGGAGCTCGTGGATCTAAAGAACAGATTCGTCAGTTAACTGGTATGCGTGGTTTGATGGCTAAGCCTAAAAAATCGACTGCTGGTGGTGGTGAGATTATTGAAAACCCGATTCTTTCTAACTTTAAGGAAGGTCTTTCGATTCTTGAGTACTTTATCTCTACTCACGGTGCTCGTAAAGGTCTTGCGGATACGGCTCTTAAAACGGCGGATGCTGGATACTTGACTCGTAGATTACATGACGTTTCTCAAGACGTTATTGTTAACATCGAAGATTGTGGAACATTAAGAGGTGTTGAAGTTTCAGCATTGAAAAAGAATGAAGAAATCGTTGAATCATTAGGAGAAAGAATTTTAGGACGTGTTGCATTACAAGACGTAATTAATCCTTTGACTAATGAAGTATTAGTAGCATCAGGTCAACAAATTACCGAAGCGATCATGAAAACAATCGAGGCTTCTCCACTTGAAAAAGTTGAAGTACGTTCTCCATTGACTTGTGAAGCCTTGAAAGGTATTTGTGCTAAATGTTACGGACGTAACCTAGCAACTGGAAAAATGACTCAAAGAGGTGAGGCGGTAGGAGTAATTGCTGCTCAATCTATTGGAGAGCCAGGTACACAGTTAACACTTCGTACATTCCACGTTGGAGGGGTTGCAGGAGGTATTTCTGAAGAATCTAGTATTATTGCTAAATTCCCAGGAAAACTTGAAATTGAAGATTTAAAAACTGTAAAAGGTGACGATAATGAAGGAAACGAAGTTGATATCGTTGTTTCACGTTCTACAGAATTAAAATTAGTTGACGAAAAAACAGGTATTGTTTTAAATACACATAATATTCCTTACGGTTCTAGTATTTTTGTAAAAGACGGTCAGTCTATTGGAAAAGGAGAAGTAATTTGTAAATGGGATCCATATAATGGAGTTATCGTTTCTGAGTTTACTGGTAAAATCGCTTACGAAGATTTAGAGCAAGGACAATCGTTCATGGTTGAAATCGATGAGCAAACTGGTTTCCAGGAAAAAGTAATTTCTGAATCTAGAAACAAAAAATTAATTCCTACTTTATTAGTTTATGGTAAAGATGGTGAATTGATTCGTTCTTACAACTTACCAGTTGGAGCTCACTTGATGGTTGAAGATGGAGAGAAAATTAAAGCAGGTAAAGTATTGGTTAAAATTCCACGTCGTTCTTCTAAATCAGGAGATATTACGGGAGGTTTACCAAGAATTACTGAGCTTTTAGAAGCTCGTAATCCTTCTAACCCAGCTGTAGTTTCTGAAATTGATGGTGTAGTTTCTTTTGGAAAAATCAAAAGAGGTAACCGTGAGATTGTAATTGAATCTAAATTTGGAGAGGTTAAGAAATACTTAGTGAAATTATCTAGTCAAATTCTTGTTCAAGAGAATGACTTCGTAAGAGCAGGTATTCCTTTGTCTGACGGAGCAATTACTCCAGACGATATCTTGAGAATTCAAGGTCCAGCTGCTGTTCAACAGTATTTGGTTAACGAAATTCAAGAGGTATACCGTTTACAAGGGGTAAAAATCAACGACAAACACTTTGAGGTAGTTATTCGTCAAATGATGCGTAAAGTAAGAGTTCAGGATCCAGGAGATACTTTATTCTTAGAAGATCAATTAATTCACACTAAAGACTTTATCGTTGAAAATGATAAATTATACGGTATGAAAGTGGTTGAGGATGCAGGAGATTCTTCTAACTTAAAAGAAGGTCAAATTGTTACTCCACGTCAATTGAGAGATGAGAATTCATTGTTGAAACGTTCTGATAAAAACCTAGTTGTTGCTCGTGATGTAGTTACTGCAACTGCAACTCCGGTATTACAAGGTATTACAAGAGCTTCGCTTCAAACGAAATCGTTTATTTCTGCTGCTTCTTTCCAAGAAACAACTAAAGTATTAAACGAAGCTGCTGTAGCAGGTAAGGTAGATTACTTAGAAGGATTGAAAGAAAATGTAATTGTAGGACACAGAATCCCTGCTGGTACAGGTATGAGAGAATACGATAATGCTATTGTAGGTTCTAAAGAAGATTACAATGATATGATGGCAAACAAAGAAGAATATATTTATTAATAAATAATATGTTTTTAAATTAAAAAAAATAGAAAGATTACCTCGTGTAGTCTTTCTATTTTTAATTTTAAACAGTTTGGTTTTAAAACTTTTGATATGAAAGAACAACAAGAACAAATCAATATTGAATTAGATGAAAAAACTGCCGAAGGGATTTATTCTAATTTAGCTATAATCAATCATTCTTCTTCGGAGTTTGTTTTGGATTTTGTAAGCATCATGCCAGGTGTTCCTAAGGCTAAGGTGAAGTCAAGAATTGTTTTGACTCCACAACACGCTAAGAGATTGTTAAAGGCTATTGGTGAAAATATTCATCGTTTTGAAGTAGCTCATGGCGAAATCAAAGATACAGAACAAGCACCTATTCCGCTTAATTTTGGTCCTGCTGGACAAGCATAAAATTACAAAGGCTTTCATTATTGAGAGCTTTTTTTTATTTTTTTAGAGATGTGATTTGCTTTTTTTAGTAGCTAAACGAGTTTTAGGGTAGTTTATCGGAAATGTTTTTTACTGTTTTTATATTACAATAGCTTTGGTTCATAATAAGATTATAACCGAAGAAATAAAGCCATGAACAACTTAAAAACAAATATCACGAATTCTAAATTGACACAGTCAATATTTGTGTTAGTGCTATTTTTTATGTTTTCTTTTTCAGCTTTTAGCCAGTCTCAATCAGCTTCCAATGTTGATTTTAATGAAAAAGTAGAGCCAACTAACGTGAAATTAGAAACTTCAAGAGCTACTTCTAATATGGAATTTGCACTTTGGTTTATGGGGACAAAACAAGATCCTAATTCTACATTATCTGTAGAAGGTACAAATGCTAAGAAATTAATTATTACTTCAGGAATGGCACCTAATCGTTTGTTGATTAAAGCTTTTTTGAAAAAAGTGGTGAATTACGAAAGTTCATTATCATAAATATATAAAACATAAAAAAAACGGTCTCATTAACAATGAGACCGTTTTTTTATGGAATTAAGTGTCGTTTTTTTTAATCTAATTCAGAGGTGAAAAACAATTTAACACTTGGGTATTTATTCTGTGTCATTTGGATTGTAAAGTCCGAATCAGCCAGGAAAACCAATTGATCGTATTTGTCTTTAGCAAGGAATTTTTGTTTGATTCGTTTGAATTCTTTGAATTCCTCATTTTTAGCATCGTCCGGTTTTACCCAACACGCTTTGTGAACCGGGAAATTTTCATAGGTACATTTTGCACCATATTCGTGCTCTAAACGGTATTGAATTACTTCGTATTGAAGTGCTCCAACAGTACCAATCACTTTTCGGTTGTTCATTTCTAAAGTAAACAACTGCGCAACACCTTCATCCATTAATTGGTCAACCCCTTTGTCCAGCTGTTTTGCCTTCATAGGGTCAGCATTATTAATGTATCTAAAATGTTCCGGAGAGAAGCTTGGAATTCCTTTGAAATTCATGATTTCACCTTCTGTTAAAGTATCACCAATTTTGAAATTTCCAGTATCGTGAAGCCCCACAATATCTCCAGGATAAGAGATGTCTACAATTTCTTTTTTCTCAGCAAAAAAGGCATTCGGACTAGAGAATTTTAAATTTTTCTTTTGACGAACGTGATAATACGGTTTGTTTCTTTCGAAAGTTCCAGAAACAATTTTTATAAAGGCCAAACGGTCACGGTGTTTTGGATCCATATTAGCGTGGATTTTAAATACAAATCCGGATAGTTTTTCTTCTTTTGGATCAACTAATCTGGTTTCTGATTCCTTAGCTCTTGGCGAAGGAGCAATAGAAACAAAACAGTCTAATAACTCTCTAACACCAAAGTTGTTCAAAGCAGAACCAAAAAATACAGGTTGTAGTTTTCCGTCTAAATAATCCTGTTGATTGAATTTTGGATAAACTTCATCAATCAACTCTAGTTCTTCACGTAAACGATCGGCTGGTTTTTGACCAATTATCTTTTCTAATTCAGGACTTTGTACGTCTGAAAAAGCGATAGTTTCTTCAATATTTTTACGGCTGTCTCCACTAAACAAGTTGATGTTTTGTTCCCAAAGGTTATAAATCCCTTGAAAGTCATAACCCATTCCGATAGGGAAACTCAATGGAGTAACGGTAAGACCTAATTTTTGTTCTACTTCGTCCATCAAATCAAAGGCATCATGTCCTTCACGATCTAATTTGTTGATGAAAACAATAATTGGAATTTTTCGCATTCTACAAACCGCAACTAATTTTTCAGTTTGTTCCTCAACTCCTTTTGCTACGTCAATTACCACAATAACACTGTCAACAGCGGTTAAGGTTCTAAAAGTATCCTCGGCAAAATCCTTGTGTCCGGGTGTGTCCAGGATGTTGATTTTTATGTCTTTATAGTTGAATGCTAAAACAGAAGTAGATACAGAGATTCCCCTTTGACGTTCAATTTCCATGAAGTCACTGGTAGCTCCTTTTTTTATTTTGTTGTTTTTTACAGCTCCTGCTTCTTGGATTGCTCCCCCAAAAAGAAGGAGTTTTTCAGTAAGAGTTGTTTTTCCGGCATCGGGATGCGAGATAATTCCAAAGGTTCTTCTACGTTGTATTTCTTTTAAAAAGCTCATGTGTAAATATAAATAGTTTGCAAAAGTACTATTTATATATGCGATTTGAAATAAATGCGGAATTCTTTTATTCTCAATTTATAAAGCTTGTATTTAGGAGCAGAATGATTAGTTGTTTTAAGAAAGTTTCGTCCTGCTCTTCGCTGTATCTCTAGCTCTGAACTCCAGAGCTAGAGGATGTCGCTACGATCAGGGCTACGAAGGTAGTTTTGATTTATTAGGATGTTTTTTTTTGCATTAAATAAAAAGATAGAAAAATTGTACTATATTTCCTTGGAATTTATTTTAGAACTGTCCCAACCTTTTTAATAGAATATGTGTCTATATATTTAAAGTAGAATAGGTATTCTTTAACTGTTTCTAAATTATTATCTATTATGAGTTTTTTATTAATGAATTTCAAAAAACAAGATTATGAAAATTTCTTTCTGCCCATTTTTAAATAAACTAGTTATTTTGTTATTGGTAGTTTTTTATCAAAGTGCAAATGCACAAAAAGTTAATGGTTTTGTTTATAATGAACATAAAAAAAGACTTGCTGATGTAGAAGTACTTAATTTAACTAACAATTTTGTTACAATCTCTAATTCAGATGGAGGTTTTTCTGTAAAAGGGAAAAAGAATGATATATTACAATTTAAATATCCTGGAATCAATCCCCAAAAGATTACAATAAGCAGTCTGAATAATTTTAAATTTTATTTTGAAGATTCTCAAAAAAAACAAAAAGAGGAGCTGAAGATTAAAGAAAGAAAAGCAAAGAAACTTGAAAAACGCAAGAAGGAAGTAGCAAAAATAAATGTATTTATTAAGGATCATGAATTGCATGGAAATCCGTTAAAAGGTGCTGTTGTTGGATTAGTGTATGATGCAAATGATGGAATGCCACTTCCTTTTGTAAATATTATTGTTAAAGGAACTACAAAAAAAACAATGACCAATGTGGACGGATACTATAGCATTGATGCTAAAATTGGTGATATTCTAATAATAACTTTTTTGGGAATGCAAACGAAAGAAGTAAGAGTAGATCATAAAATACTTAATGTAAATTTATTTAGTGATACTCATGAACTTTCAGAAGTTGTTGTTGTGGGCTATAGTTCTGTAAAAAAAACAAGTTTAGTGGGATCGGTTACTGCAATAGAATCTAAAGCTGCTGGAGTTGCTGTTTTAGAAAAGGAAAGTAAAAGTGATATAACTAAAAGGAATTCAGGTGTAAAAGCAGGGCAATTAACAGCTGGAGAAGTTAACGATTTTAGTCATTATGAGTATTGGAAAGGCTTAACTGATACAGAATTAAATCAATGGAAAAATCACTGGAAAATTAATCCGAAATTTAGGTATTCTATAATTTTAAAAAACCAAAAAGGTTTTGCTGTTATCAACAGGCTCGTGCATTTAAAAAACGAATATGGAATCATATGGACAGCAAGAACTGATAATTCTGGAAGAGCTGAATTATGGTATAATACTAATGAGCTAACTTTAGATAAAGTTGTCGGAAAACTTCAAATTATAGATGGTAAAGAAAAAGTTTTAGTAGATAACGCAAAGGAATTTCATGAAGGAATTAATGTTTATACCTATCCGGAAAATTGCATTACTCTAAATAAAATCAATATAGCTTTTATGATTGATGCAACCGGTTCAATGGGAGATGAAATTAGCTATTTACAAGCTGAATTGTATGATGTAATAGAACATACAAAAAAGCAATTTCCGCATGATGAATTAAAAATGGGAAGTGTTTTTTATAGAGATACAAATGATGAGTATTTACTGAAAAACTTTGATTTCACAGCTTCAATACCAAGTGTTATTTCATTCATTAAAAAACAAAATGCTAATGGAGGAGGTGATTATCCGGAAGCTGTAATTGAAGGTTTGGAGGGTTCTGTTGAAAATATGAATTGGGATGATGATGCCCGCGCAAAATTATTATTTGTTTTGTTAGATGCTCCACCGCATTATTCGGAAGAGAATGTAGTGAAACTGCAAAATTTAGCAAAAAAAGCCGCCCAAAAAGGTATTAGGATTATACCTGTAGCTGCAAGTGGCATTGATAAAAGCACAGAGTATTTAATGCGTTCATTGGCATTAGAAACTAATGGAACCTATCTTTTTATAACCAATCATAGCGGAATTGGGAATGACCACATAGAACCTTCGACAGAAAATTATAAGGTAGAAATGCTTAATGAGCTTATTTTAAGGGTCATTCTTCAGTATTCATCTGTTAATAATTGTCAATCTGAGGAGTTAGATTATGCAAAGAATTCTAAAATTGAAGAACAGCTAGGTGAAATAAAATCAATAAATTTTAAGTATTTTCCAAATCCTGTATCTGATATAGTTACAGTAACAATAGACAAAGAGGCAACTGAATTGTATTTGTTTGATACTACAGGAAAATTAATTATTTATAAAACTCAAAAAGCAAATGAATATAAAATAGATGTATCTCAATTGCCAAATGCCATATATTATTTGAAGGTTATAGTGGAAGGGAAAGAATTAATAGGGAAGATTATAAAATTAAATAGCGTGTAAAGTAATTCTAATGGTGTGAACTTATAAATCAGTGTTTGTGAATTAAAAAACAAAATGTAGTCTTAAAAATAGATGGTTTGTAATTGGATTTTTCGATTTTCTTTTTCTGCTAGTATTGTGAATCGGTTATGTCAGTTCATATTTTTTTAATCTTTGTATTTTCAAATGAGTCTTCTAGATAATTTTTTGTTAATAGTCAGGAGGAAACTTGTATAATGTAATTGAATTGTTATTTTTGTTCGTTTTTACTATAACAAATTATATATAATGTGCTTTAAAGTTGTTATTTTGCCAATCTATAATTTTTATAACAAATTACCTTTTAGATAATATCTGAAAATTTAAAATTCCAAAAGTAAATGCCTTTAAAATCCTTAAGAATGAAATTCATAAATATTAAAAACGTACTTCTGTTTTTTGTCATGTTGTTTTTAAACACTGTAACTAATGCTCAAGAAATAATAAAAGATAGTACTGTTGTTGTAGAGAAAAAAACAACTACAAATCAAAGGCAAAAAGTAGATGGTGTTATTGCTACTGTGGGAGATTATATTATTTTGGATTCTGATATTGATAAGGCTTATTTAGAGATTTCGAGCCAGGGAGGTTCGGTGAAAGATATTTCCAGATGTCAAATGCTAGGGAAGTTATTGGAAGATAAATTGTATGCGCATCAGGCGGTTCAGGATAGTGTTAAGGTTACGGATGCTGAAGTAAAATCGATGATGGATGAGCGTTTGAATTATATGATTCAGCAAATTGGTTCGATGGAAAAAGTAGTTAAGTATTACAAGAAAGATTCTGAAGAAGAATTTAGAACTTATTTCTTTGATATTTTGAAAGAGAATAAGTTGACATCTGAAATGCAAAAAAAGATAGTTGATGGTGTTGAGATTACTCCGGAAGAAGTTCGTAATTTTTTCAAAAAACTACCTAAAGATGAATTACCTGTTTTTGGTGCAGAAATGGAAGTGGCGCAAATTCTTGTTGAGCCTAAGATAACTGCAGTTGAAAAACAAAAAGTAATTGATCGATTGAATGGTTTTAAAAAGGATATTCAGGAAGGTTCTAGTTTTGCTACAAAAGCAGTTTTGTATTCGCAGGATCCAGGGTCTCGATCTAGTGGTGGTTTTTATAAAATGACAAGAAAAACACCATTTGTAAAAGAGTTTAAAGATGTTGCTTTTGGTCTTAGTGAAGGTGAGATATCAGCTCCGTTTGAAACAGAATATGGGTATCATATTATTTACTTGGAAAAAATTAAAGGTCAGGAATTAGAATTGCGCCATATTTTGTTGAGTCCTACAGTAACTAAAGAAGCCTTGGATGAAGCTAAAGAAAAAGCAACGTTGATTAGAAAACGTATCATGGATAAAGAAATTTCTTTTGCTGATGCAGCCAGAACAATGTCAGACCAAAAAGAAACAAGGGCTAATGGTGGAGTTTTAATCAATCCAAATACTCAGGATACTCGTTTTGAATTGACAAAAATGGATACTAATTTATATTCTCAGATTTCAAATTTAAAAGATAATGAGATTTCGGCACCTATTTTAGACGAAACTCCATCAGGGAAAAAACAATACAAATTGATTACTGTTACTAATCGAATTAATGAGCATACAGCTGATTATGCTAAAGATTATGTTAAGATTAAAGAATTGGCATTAAAAGAAAAGCAAATCAAAGCAATTGCGAAGTGGTTTGATGAAAAAATTAAAGAGACTTATATTAAAATTATTGGAGAATACAGAGATTGTAATTTTACAAATAACTGGTTGAAAAAATAATTTGGTCAAAATAACTAAAAAGAGTTAGCTTTATGAATTCATAGAGTTAGCTCTTTTTTTAATTTAAAATAGTTTTAAAATGTCTGATGTAGCGGCAATACATAATTTAGTTCAGAAACGAGCTGAGTTAAAAAAAGAAATAGCAAAAATCATTGTAGGTCAGGAAGTAGTAATAGATCAAATATTGTTGTGCGTTTTTTCAGGAGGGCACGCGCTTTTAGTTGGTGTCCCTGGTTTAGCCAAAACATTGATGGTAAATACTATTTCGGAAGCATTAGGGCTTCATTTTAAAAGAATTCAGTTTACGCCTGATTTAATGCCTTCGGATATTTTAGGAAGTGAAATTCTGGATGAAAATCGTCAATTTAAATTTGTAAAAGGACCTGTTTTTTCGAATATTATTTTGGCAGATGAAATTAATAGAACGCCGCCTAAAACCCAGGCAGCTTTACTGGAAGCTATGCAGGAGCGTTCGGTGACAATTGCAGGAATAAATCATAAATTAGATTTGCCTTATTTTGTTTTGGCAACTCAAAATCCAATTGAGCAAGAAGGAACTTATCCTTTGCCAGAAGCGCAGTTGGATCGTTTTATGTTTGCTGTTAAGCTCGAATATCCTTCTTTTGAAGAAGAAGTTCAGGTGGTGAAAAGAACAACTTCAGATGTGGTTCATCAAATTAATCCCTTATTTACAGCGCAAGAAATTATAGATTTTCAGCATTTAATTCGAAGAATTCCTGTTGCCGATAATGTGGTGGAGTATGCGGTAACTTTAGTGAGTAAAACGCGTCCCGATAGTAATTTTGCAACTGATTATGTTAAGAATTATTTAGATTGGGGAGCAGGGCCCAGAGCTTCGCAAAATTTGATTTTAGCCGCTAAGGCACATGCTGCTTTTAATGGAAAATTTTCTCCGGATATTGAGGATGTGGTAGCTGTGGCTAATTCGGTATTAAGACATCGAATTATAAAAAATTACAAAGCTGATGCCGAAGGGATTACCGAAGAGATGATAATTGCTAAATTACTTTAGTTTCTTGGGTGTTGCCATAGAAAAATACCCCTTTCAATGTAACAACATTTTTTAAGTTTGTTAGAAATTAGTTTGTGTATTTATTGATTGTTTATAAAATAAGGAAAAAATTGCTTTTATCTCTTAATTTGTGGGCTTTAAGGGTGGTTTTTTCAATAATAAATCTTTTGTGAATGGAGGGAGATTAAATTTTTTTTAAATCTCAGCTTAAATAACTAAATTTGCATCACAAATAAAAAAAATCTAAAATTTTGGCATTTGATTTTGAATAGTTCAAGGGAATTTGCCATTAACTTTGAAAATACTCTATTATGAATACTTATAAGGATTATATCCAAGAGATTGAAGAGCGAAAAGGTCAGGGTCTTCACCCAAAACCTATTGATGGTGCTGAATTATTAAGCGAAATCATTACGCAAATTAAAGATTTAAATAACGAGTATAGAGCAGATTCTCTTAACTTCTTTATTTACAATGTTGTTCCTGGAACTACTCCTGCTGCTACTGTAAAAGCTAATTTTTTAAAAGAAATTGTTCTAGGTCAATCAGTAGTTGCTGAAATTACGCCTGCTTTTGCTTTAGAGTTATTATCACACATGAAGGGTGGAACTTCTATAAAAGTATTACTTGATTTGGCTTTAGGAAATGATGTTGCTATTGCAAAAGATGCTGCGGAAGTTTTAAAAACACAAGTTTTTCTTTATGAGGCTGATACAGATCGTTTAGAAGCAGCTTTCAAAAGTGGTAACGGAATAGCAAAAGAAATTCTAGAGAGCTATGCTAAGGCTGAGTTCTTTACTAAATTACCTGAAATAGCAGAAGAAATTAAGGTAGTTACTTTTATTGCTGGTGAAGGAGACATTTCAACTGATTTACTTTCTCCAGGAAACCAAGCGCACTCTCGTTCAGATCGTGAATTGCATGGGAAATGTTTAATTTCTCCTGAAGCACAGGCTGAAATCAAAGCATTAGCAGAAGCGAATCCTGATAAGAGCGTGATGTTAATTGCTGAAAAAGGGACTATGGGTGTTGGTTCTTCAAGAATGTCAGGTGTAAACAACGTGGCGCTTTGGAGTGGTAAACAAGCAAGTCCATATGTTCCATTTATTAATATTGCTCCAATTGTTGCAGGAACAAACGGTATTTCTCCAATTTTCCTAACAACTGTTGATGTTACTGGTGGTATTGGTCTTGATCTTAAAAACTGGGTAAAAAAATTAGATGAAAATGGTAACCCTGTTCGTAATGAAAGCGGTGACCCTATTCTAGAGGAAGTTTACTCTGTTGCTACTGGTACTGTTCTTACTATCAATACCAAAACAAAGAAACTTTACAACGGTGATAAAGAATTAATTGATATTTCTAAGGCATTCACTCCTCAAAAAATTGAATTTATAAAAGCTGGTGGATCTTACGCTATTGTATTTGGAAAAAAATTGCAAACATTTGCTTCAAAGACTCTTGGTATTGATATTGTTCCTGTATATGCTCCGTCAAAAGAGGTTTCTGTTGAAGGACAAGGGCTTACAGCTGTAGAGAAAATATTTAATAAAAATGCGGTTGGAACAACACCAGGTAAAGTTTTACATGCTGGTTCAGATGTTCGTGTTACCGTAAATATTGTTGGTTCGCAAGATACAACTGGTTTGATGACTTCTCAGGAATTAGAGTCTATGGCTGCTACTGTGATTTCACCAATTGTTGACGGTGCTTACCAATCAGGTTGTCATACAGCTTCAGTTTGGGATAATAAATCTAAGGCAAATATTCCTAGATTGATGAAATTCATGAACGACTTCGGATTGATCACAGCTCGTGACCCGAAAGGCGTTTATCACTCAATGACTGATGTAATTCACAAAGTGCTTAATGATATTACTGTAAACGAGTGGGCTATCATCATCGGTGGTGACTCTCATACAAGAATGTCAAAAGGTGTTGCTTTTGGTGCTGACTCAGGAACTGTTGCTCTAGCATTAGCTACTGGTGAGGCTTCAATGCCGATTCCGGAATCTGTGAAGGTAACTTTCAAAGGAGACATGAAAGGGTATATGGATTTCCGTGATGTGGTTCACGCTACACAAGCTCAGATGCTTAAAACATTTGGTGGAGAGAATGTATTCCAAGGAAGAATTATTGAGGTTCACTTAGGAACTCTTAATGCGGATCAAGCATTTACGTTTACAGACTGGACTGCAGAGATGAAAGCAAAAGCTTCTATCTGTATTTCTGAAGATTATACTTTGATTGAGTCTCTTGAGATGGCGAAAGGTAGAATTCAGATCATGATCGACAAAGGAATGGATAATAAAAATCAAGTTCTTAAAGGATTGATTGCTATTGCTGATAAGAGAATTTCTGAGATTATATCAGGTGAGAAACCAGCTTTAAGACCAGATGCAAATGCTAAGTATTACGCTGAAGTTGTTGTAGATTTGGATCAGATTGCTGAGCCAATGATTGCAGATCCGGACGTAAATAATGCTGATGTTTCTAAAAGATATACTCACGATACTATTAGACCTCTATCTTTCTATGGTGGAGTTAAACAAGTAGATCTAGGGTTTATCGGATCTTGTATGGTTCACAAAGGCGATATGAAAATCCTGGCTCATATGCTTAAAAATATTGATGAGCAAGAAGGTAAAGTAGAGTTCAAAGCGCCACTAGTTGTAGCTCCTCCTACTTATAATATTGTTGATGAATTAAAAGCAGAAGGTGACTGGGAAATTTTACAAAAATATTCTGGTTTCGAATTCGACGATAACGTTCCTAAGGCTGCGGCACGAACTTCATACGAAAAAATGCTATACTTAGAGCGTCCAGGTTGTAACCTTTGTATGGGTAACCAGGAAAAAGCGGCCAAAGGAGATACGGTTATGGCAACATCTACTCGTCTTTTCCGAGGAAGAGTCGTAGAAGATACTGAAGGTAAAAAAGGAGAGTCTTTACTTTCTTCTACACCGGTTGTGGTATTATCTACAATTCTTGGTAGAACTCCAACAATAGAAGAATATAAAGCTGCAGTAGAAGGGATTAACCTAACTAAGTTTGCGCCTTCTCATAAGTTATTGGTTAAATAATTCACATAATTAGTTAATTATAGTTTAAAAGCCTGAGTCTAATGACTCAGGCTTTTTTTATACTCTATTTTTTTTGTATCTTGTATGTTTAAAATGGAATAGTAATAATTATATATAAATCTTATGGCATTTGATATTGAAATGATTAAAAAAGTGTATGATAACATGGTAAGCCGTGTTGATGCTGCACGTGAGATTGTTGGTCGTCCACTTTCTTTGACTGAGAAGATTTTGTACAGCCACCTTTGGGATGGTGCTGCTAAGCAAGCTTATGGAAGAGGGGTGGATTATGTCGATTTTGCTCCAGATAGAGTAGCTTGTCAAGATGCAACAGCTCAAATGGCTTTATTGCAATTTATGCATGCTGGAAAGAAAACAGTTGCTGTTCCAACAACAGTGCATTGTGATCACTTAATTCAAGCTAAAGTAGGAGCTTCTACTGATTTAGCTGTCGCCAATACTCAATCTAAAGAAGTTTTTGATTTTCTTTCTTCAGTTTCCAATAAATATGGAATTGGTTTCTGGAAACCGGGATCAGGAATTATTCACCAAATCGTTCTTGAAAATTATGCGTTCCCTGGAGGAATGATGATTGGTACCGATTCGCACACTGTAAATGCAGGTGGATTAGGTATGTTAGCAATTGGTGTTGGTGGTGCTGATGCGGTTGATGTAATGTCGGGAATGTCTTGGGAATTGAAATTTCCTAAATTAATTGGAGTAAAATTAACTGGAAAATTATCCGGTTGGACCGCTCCAAAAGACGTAATCTTAAAAGTAGCTGATATTCTTACTGTAAAAGGAGGGACTGGAGCTATTGTTGAATATTTTGGTGAAGGTGCTACTAATATGTCTTGTACTGGTAAAGGTACAATTTGTAATATGGGTGCTGAAATCGGAGCTACAACTTCTACTTTTGGATATGATGATTCTATGAGAAGATATTTGGCTGCTACAGGTCGTCAAGATGTAGTAGATGCTGCTGATAAAGTAGCGGCTTACTTAACAGGAGATCCTGAAGTATATGCTAATCCTGAGAAATATTTTGATCAATTAATTGAAATTAATCTTTCTGAATTAGAACCCCATATTAATGGACCTTTTACTCCGGATAGAGGAACTCCGGTTTCTCAAATGAAAGCGGAAGCTGCGGCTAATGGATGGCCAATAAAAGTAGAGTGGGGATTAATCGGTTCCTGTACTAACTCTTCTTACGAAGATATGGCTCGTGCGGCTTCTATCGTAAACCAGGCTGTTGAGCTTGGGATTTCTCCAAAAGCTGAATTTGGTATTAATCCAGGTTCGGAGCAAATTCGTTATACTATCGAAAGAGACGGTATTATTGCTACTTTCGAAAAAATGGGAACTAAAGTATTTACAAATGCTTGTGGGCCCTGTATCGGACAATGGGATAGAGCAGGAGCAGATAAAGGAGAGAAAAACACAATTGTGCACTCATTCAACCGTAACTTCTCAAAAAGAGCTGATGGTAACCCAAATACACATGCTTTTGTAACTTCTCCGGAAATGGTTGCTGCTTTAGCAATTTCAGGAAGATTAGATTTTAATCCAATTACGGATACTTTGTTAAATGATAATGGGGAAGAAGTAAAATTAAATGCTCCTTACGGAGATGAATTGCCATCCAGAGGATTTGATGTTGAAGATGCAGGTTTTCAAGCGCCGGCTGCTGATGGTTCTTCTGTTAAGATTGCGGTAAGCGAATCTTCTGATCGTTTGCAATTATTAGCTCCATTTGATGCTTGGGATGGTAAAAATATCTCAGGTGCTAAATTGTTGATCAAAGCATTTGGTAAATGTACTACTGACCATATTTCTATGGCTGGACCATGGTTGCGTTACCGTGGACACTTAGATAATATTTCTAATAATATGTTGATTGGAGCAGTTAATGCGTTTACCCAAAATACAAATTCAGTTAAAAATCAATTAACGGGAGAGTATGATGCAGTTCCTGCTGTAGCTCGTGCTTATAAAGCGGCAGGGATTCCTTCAATTGTTGTTGGGGATCAAAACTATGGAGAAGGTTCTTCTCGTGAACATGCTGCAATGGAGCCACGTTTCTTAGGTGTGAAAGCGGTATTGGTAAAATCATTTGCCCGTATCCATGAAACTAACCTTAAAAAACAAGGTATGTTGGCTTTGACTTTTGCGAATGAAGCGGATTATGATAAGATCCAAGAAGATGATACAATTAACTTTACTGATTTAGTTGATTTTGCTCCTGGGAAACCATTAACATTAGAATTTGTTCATGCTGATGGTTCTAAGGATGTTGTCTTGGCTAATCATACCTATAATGCAAGTCAAATTGGTTGGTTTGTTGCGGGATCAGCATTAAATTTGATTGCTGCCGAAGCATAATTTATTTTTTATTATAATAAAATGCGTTCTGTGTAAACAGAGCGCATTTTTTTTGAATATATGCTAAAAAACAACTTAAAGTGCTGTTAAGTTTGGGTTTATTGGTATTAAAATGTTAAATTCGCTTTTATCAATTTTTTGCTGTTAGAAATATTGTTTTTTAATATTGTTTTCTAAGATGTTGAAAATGAATAAGCTGTATTTTTGACTTAAAATGGTTTTATGAGGTTTAAATTTTGGATTGTATTATTGGTTCTGTTTAGCAAGTTTAATGGTTTTTCTCAGGAAAAATTCATTCAACACTCGGTTGCTAAGGGTGAAACAATATCCAAGATTGCAGAACAATACAATGTTAAACCAGCGGCTATTTATGAAATCAATCCAGACGCCAAGAAAGGAATAAAATTCAAAGAAATTTTATTGGTACCAATTGGTTCACTTACAGATAAAAAATCGGAAGTTGCTGTTTCTAAAACCAATGTCGCTCAAAAAGAACATTTGGTTTTGGCTAAAGAAACCTTGTATGGAATTGCTAAGCAATATGGAGTTAAAGTTGCTGATTTGTATAGTTTAAATCCTTTATTAGAGAAAAAAGGTTTGCGAGTTGGAAATTCTATTAATGTTCCAGTTGTTGAATCGAATGATTTAGTTGCAGAGAATACTCCTCAAAAGGAAGTTTCGAAAACAGAAATTAAGAGCGAGGAGGTTAAAAAAGAAGTTTTAAAAACAGAAATTAAGATTGAGCAGCCTAAAAAAGAAGTTGTTCAGTTAAATTCTGAAAAGAAAGATACTTTAGCTGTTGTTGATAAAGGTTTTAAAGGAAATATTCTTAAGGAAGTATTAGCAAAAGAGACACTTTATGGTATTGCTAAAGAATATGGCATTTTAGTAGCCGATATTGAAAAAGCCAATCCAATATTAGAAAAGCAATCGTTGAGAATTGGTCAGAAAATTGTAATTCCAACGACTAATAAGCAATTGTTTGAAGAAAATAATGACGTTGCTATTAAGAAAGACGAAGTGAAGGTTGAGACTAAAATTGAAACAGCTGCAGTTGTAGAAAGTGAAGCTAAGGTTGAAAATTCAAAAGAGCCTGAAGTAGAAGTTAGTCATGAAGTTTTAGCTAAAGAAACTAAATACGGAATTGCAAAACAATATGGGCTTACAGTAAAAGAATTGGAAGCTCAAAACCCTAAGATTGCAAATAAGCTTTTAGTAGGGGAGAAATTAACGATTCGTACTTCAAAATCGAATGTTAAAACAACAACAAAATATGATTTTAGTGATGATTCCTTAGTTGATGATGGAGGAGGAGTTAATTATAATATGAAATCTTTCCAAGGGACTGATTTAATAGATCAGTTGATTTCTACGGCTTCTGAAAATATTGGAGTACGCTATAGAACAGGAGGTACCACTAAGGAAGGTTTTGATTGTTCGGGATTGATGTATTCCGCTTTTGGAGCATATGATATTCAATTGCCTAGAACATCTTTTGAGCAGTCACAGTTGGGGATGAAAATTGATGCTGAAAATGCTCAAAAAGGAGATTTAATCTTTTTTAAGACCAATGGAAGAAGCCAGATAAATCACGTAGGAATGGTTGTTGAAGTTTGTGATGGAGATATTAAATTTATTCACGCTTCAGTGGGTGGAGGTGTTATTATTTCGTCAATAAAAGAGAAATATTATAGTAAGAGAGTAACTCAAATCAATCGGGTTTTATAGATTTGAATTGAAATTATAAACAAAAAAAGCGCTATTGTAGCGCTTTTTTTGTGTTTGAAAATTACTTAAATAGTTTTTATTTTAACACATGAAATGTTTTGTATTTTTAGTTTGCTAATCTTTTTTAATAAGCCTGTTTGTAGATTTCTTTTAAAAACAATTACACTTCCGCTATTCATATTGGCTACAATTAAAAATTTTCCACTAGGGTTAATAGCAAAATTTCGTGGATGATTTCCTAAGCTGGATTGTGTGCCAACATTTTTTAGGGAACCGTCTTTTTCTATGCTGTAAATGGAAATATTGTTTTCTAATCCTCTATTCGAAACATATAAAAATTTGCCATCTGGACTAATGAGAATTTCGGCGCTGCCAAAATCAGTTGCCTCTTTTTTTGATTGGATTTTGATTCTTTCAATAAGGTTTAATTGTCCTTTTTCAAAGGTGTAGGCACTTATGGCTCCGGCAATTTCTTCAATACAATAGCCCCATTTTTTATTGGGATGAAAAGCAAAATGTCTAGGGCCGCTTCCTGGAGTGCTTTTTACAAAACTAACGTTACTAGTGTCTAAAGGCTCTTTTTTGTTGCCGTAAAAAGGGAAGATTCTGATTTTATCTGCGCCTAAATCAGGAGAAACTATATAGTTGTTGTCTGGAGAAAGATACACAGAATGTACATGAGAACTTTTTTGTCTTTGAGGATTAATACTTCCTTCGGTAAAAGGAATGTGTTGTACAATTGGATTTATTTTTCCGTCTTCAGCAATAGGAAATACTGAGATGCTGCTTCCTGTGTAATTAGCGTCGATAAGCCATTTTCCGGTGTGATCTATTGAGAGATAGGCCGGGTTTTCTCCATTTGTTTTTTGACTGTTTAAAAATATCAGGCTTTTGTTTTTGGGATCAAATTTAAAACTGCTAACGCTACCTGCATTTGGGGTTTTACTTTCGGTACAGGCATATAAAAACTGTCCGTCATTTGATAAACTAAGATAAGAAGGATTTGAAATGTTTCTGACGCTGGTTATTTTGGTTAATTTTCCTTTAATAGTATCTAATTGGTAAACATAAATTCCTTCGGCACTTTTGTCAGGTGTGTAAGAGCCAAAAAAGACATAGCTGTTTTGGGAATGAGAAAGCTGAAAGCTTATTAAGACTAGTAGTAATAGTATCGTTTTTTTCAAGATTTTCGGTTTAGATTAAGTGAAGTTCAAATGTATTTCTTTTTCAGATGAAATTTTTAATTCCGATTTGTTAAAATATAAAAAAAAACAAAAGCCAGTAATCTTACTGGCTTTTGTTGCTTAGGTATAAAGAGATTAAATGATAATTCGAATAACTTCTCCGTTTTTGTTAATCATTTCAAGGCGAACACTTTGTTGTTCATCTTTGCCGTTTAAAAGTTTAGAAACACTTTCGATGTCTTTAGTTTTTACATTGTCAATGCTTAAGATGATGTTTCCTTTTAATTCTTCGGCATATTGACTTAAATTTTCGTTGTTGATTGATTTGATTTTTACACCATAATCAACTCGGAATTTCTTTTTGTCGGCCGCCGAAATGCTTTCTAGTTCGATTCCTTTAAATTCGGTATTAAACAATTCGTTTTTGCTTAATGTCACAGGAATGGTTTTACTGTCGCCTTCTCTAATAATGGTTACGGCTACCTTATCATTAGGTCTTTTAGTATTGATATATCCTGAAAGATCGGCAAAAGTTGCAATGCTTTGATTGTCGATTTTAATGATAATATCTCCTTTTTTCAAGCCGGATTTATCAGCTCCGGTATTTTTTCGAACATTCTTAATGTAGAAACCTTCAGTTTGTTTGATACCTAATTCTTTTGAAGCTGTAGCATTTAATTCGCCTCCTTCAACGCCTAAAATTCCGCGTTGTACGTTGCCAAATTCCATAATGTCTTCGATTATTTTTCGGGCAATATTAGATGGAACGGCAAAAGAATAGCCTACATAAGAACCCGTCATAGAAGTAATCATGGTGTTGATTCCTATTAAATCACCACGCGTGTTTACTAGCGCACCACCACTGTTTCCAGGGTTTACTGCAGCATCAGTTTGTATGAAAGATTGGATTCCATCAGTGCCCAGGTTTCGGGCTTTTGCCGAAACAATTCCCGCAGTTACCGTAGAAGTTAGATTGTATGGATTTCCAACAGCAAGTACCCATTCTCCCACTTTTACATCGTCAGAATTTCCAAAAGTGGTATAAGGTAATTTTTCATCAGCATCAATTTTTAATAGCGCAATGTCCATTTTAGAATCGGTACCAATTAGTTTTGCTTTGTAGGATTTTTTATTGTTTAAGGTGATTTCAATTTCCGAAGCATCTTTAACTACGTGATTGTTTGTTACAATATAACCATCTTCTGAAATGATTACTCCTGAACCGGTACCTACTTGCTCTTGAGATTGTCCTCCTCTGTAGCCGTAGAAAAATTCGAGCATTGGGTCGCTTACTTTTTGGTAAGAAACATTTTTTACGTGAACTACAGTATGGATTGTTTTATCTGCCGCTTCAGTAAAATCTAATACATCTGAAGATAAGCCTACTCTCTTAGTGTAAGCATCGGGTGATAGAGTTGTTAAGGTTTTTTTGTTATTCGAAAAATAACCACCGTTGTCAAATAATAATTTATAAGCTCCTAGAGTTGTGGCTCCGCTTAAAAGAGATACTAAAAATAGATTTGAGAATCGTTTCATAATAGCAATCGTTTTTTTGTTATTTGTTGAGTAAATTTAAAACGAAATGTGAATGTTAAAAAACACTTTAACGCTGTTTAACAATGATTAACATTTCATTAATAGTTCGTACTTTTGTAAAACATAATTAGAAATAATGCAAATACAATTTTATAAATACCAAGGTACAGGAAACGATTTTGTTATGATTGATAATCGTTCTGGTTTTTTTCCAAAAGAAGACACAGCATTGATAGAACGTCTTTGTGACAGACGATTTGGAATTGGGGCTGATGGCCTTATTTTGCTCGAAAATGATGCTGAAACCGATTTTAAAATGGTTTATTACAATTCAGATGGGAATCAGAGTACCATGTGTGGAAATGGAGGAAGATGTTTGGTTGCTTTTGCGAAACAATTGGATGTAATTGGAGATACAACTTCATTTAATGCGATTGATGGTTTGCACCATGCTTCAGTAGATAAAGACGGAATTGTTTCTTTGCAAATGATTGACGTTGATGGTGTAAAAACAACTGCTGATTATAGTTTTTTAAATACAGGTTCGCCACATCATGTACAATTAGTGGATGATTTAGAACATTATAATGTAAAAGAAAATGGTGCTGCGATTCGTTATGGTGAATTGTATGGTAAAGCAGGAAGCAATATTAATTTTGTAAAAAAAATAGACGAGTCAACTTTTGCACTTCGTACGTATGAACGCGGAGTGGAAGATGAAACCCTAGCTTGTGGTACTGGAGCAACGGCTGCTGCTATTGCTATGAATGCCATTGGAGAAACTGATTTGACAGCTATTAATATGAATGTAGAAGGAGGGGAATTATCGGTTTCTTTCGAAAAAGAAGGCAATAAATATATTAATGTATTCCTGAATGGTCCTGCAAAATTTGTTTTTGAGGGTACTATCGAAATTTAATCACAAAAAGGAACTCACTTCAAAATGATCAATCTAAAAGGAGACACGATCTATATCCGGGCATTAGAACCCAATGATTTGGAATTTATTTATGCCGTAGAAAACGATCAAAGCATTTGGGAAGTGAGTAATACACAAACTCCTTATAGCCGATTTTTAATACGCCAATACCTTGAAAATGCCCATCAGGATATTTATGAGGCCAAGCAATTGCGATTAGCCATTTGTCAGGATCAGGATTTCCCAGCACTGGGACTTATTGATTTATTCGATTTTGATCCAAAGAATAATAGAGCAGGAGTAGGGATTATGATATTAAGCGATGCCAATAGAAATCAAAATATTGGTTCAGAAGCTTTAGAATTATTGATTCGCTATTCATTCTATCATCTTAATTTACATCAATTGTATGCAAATATTGGTGTGCAAAATGAAGCAAGTAAAGCACTTTTTACTAAATTTGGCTTTCAATGTATAGGTGTCAAAAAGGATTGGAATCTTATCAATGGAGTGTATCAAGACGAAGCCATCTATCAACTAATTAATCAACAATTTTAAATTTTTAGCTTTGACCCCAAAAAAAATTATTTCAATCGCTTCTATTGCGATTATTTCAGGATTGATTATTTATGGCTTTGTTTTAATTGGCCAAATATTCTCTAATAATACCAAGTTTACTGAGAACGAAGTTTATGTTCATATTCCAACAGATGCAACTTACGAACAAGTGCTTGATTCGTTGAAGACTTATGTGACTAATTTGGATCGTTTTGAAATGGTTGCCAGTAAAATGAGTTATCCTGATAATGTAAAATCAGGGCGTTTCCTGTTGACTAAAGGAATGAATAGTTACGAGTTGGTTAAAGCAATGAGAAACAATATTCCTGTAAAATTAGCTTTCAATAATCAAGAGCGAATAGAGAATTTGGCGGGTCGTGTGGGTTCTCAAATTGAGGCTGATAGTTTGTCTTTACTTAATTCTTTTAAAGATTCAATCTTTTTAAAAGAAAATGGTTTTACTGAAGAGAACGTTTTGTCTATGTTTATAGCCAATACTTATGAAGTGTATTGGAATACTTCGGCTGAGAAGTTTAGAGATAAAATGATTAAGGAATACCGCAATTTTTGGAATAAAGAGCGTGTTGCCAGTGCCCAAAAACAAGGATTGACTCCTATAGAAGCTACTATATTAGCCTCTATTGTACATAAAGAATCGGTTAAAAAAGACGAAAGACCTAGAATTGCAGGTGTTTATTTAAATAGATTGCGAGCAGCAATGCCACTTCAGGCCGATCCAACAGTGATTTTTGCTAAAAAGAAAAAGGATAATGATTTTAATCAGGTTATAAAACGAGTTTTTTATAACGATTTGTTTTTAAATTCACCATACAACACTTATAAAGTGGTTGGCCTTCCTCCTGGACCTATTGCTATGCCTGATATTACGGCATTAGAAGCAGTTTTGAACCCGGAAAAAAATGATTTTATCTATTTCTGCGCTAGTGTGGATCGTTTTGGATACCATGAATTTGCAGCTACTTTGGCAGAACATAATGTAAATGCTAAAAAATATGCTGATTGGGTGAATGCACAGGGAATTAAAAGATAGTTTTGAGTTATAAAAACATTCTTTTCTTTTTAGTAGTGCTTGCAATGTCAAATTGCGTGGCTCAAAGTAGGTTTGATAATTTTTTTAAGCCGTCAGATACTTTAAATTCGAAAAGAAAGAATGCTGTTTTTATTTCTGAGGCAGCAGTCTCTACTGCGGCTTTAGTGGGCTTAAATCAATTATGGTATGCTGATTATCCAAAATCGAGCTTTCATTTTATTAATGACAATCAGGAATGGTTGCAAATGGATAAGGTGGGACATTTTTATTCCTCCTATCATTTAGGCCGATTAGGTGGCGAAATGTTACAATGGAGTGGTGTTAGTCCTAAAAAACAATTGATTTATGGTGCAGGCTTAGGATTCGCATTTTTAACCGCTGTGGAGGTTATGGATGGATTTTCTTCTCAATGGGGAGCATCAGCAGGGGATGTGGTTGCTAATGCTACAGGGACGGCTTTGTATGTTTCTCAGGAATTACTTTGGAAAGAACAACGCATTACTCCTAAATTTTCTTTTCATACCACTCGATTTGCTAAGTACCGTCCTGAAGTTTTAGGAAGCAGTTTTAGTGAACAAATATTGAAAGATTACAATGGTCAAACCTATTGGTTGTCGGCTAATTTAAAATCCTTTTTTAAAGACTCAAAAATTCCTAAAATTTTGAATGTCGCCATTGGCTATGGAGCGGATGGAATGATAGCTGGAAAAGGTGAAAATTCGCTCATTATTCCAGGCATAAATCAGACGAAATCGCGACAATTTTATCTTAGTTTAGACCTTGATTTGACAAAAATCGAGACCAAATCACATTTTTTAAAGACATTTTTTTCTGTTTTTTCTGTTTTGAAAATTCCGGCACCTACCCTCGAATACTCGTCTAACGAGGGATTTAGGTCTCACGTTTTGTATTTTTAGAAAACTTTAATAGCTTGATTTACAGCTTTATGAAAAAAGTTGTATCTTTGCGTGTAGAAATTTCTGAATGGGACAGCGTTTAGAAGAAAAACAATTTATGATAAAAAAATGGTATTTTTACACCAGCTTAACTGTAATTATTGTCTTTTTAAGTTACAGTTTTAAACCGCTTAAATTGGATACAAATGAGTGGTTTTTTACAAAAAATGATGATGGAATTCAGTACTTATTTCCATCGCTTGAACAAGAAGAATATACCAGTTTGAATATTCCCTTTACTGGAAATTTCTTCATCGGTTTTAAAGAAGCAATTGGCTTTAGAGAGTCCGAAAACAAGTACAAAAAAGTTAATTCATTAGGATATTTGGGTAAATACCAATTCGGAAATGAAACTTTAAGGTCTATAGGAATTCATGATACCCAAAAATTCTTAAGAAGTCCTAAACTACAAGAAAAAGCCTTTGTAGCTTTATTATCTAAAAACAAATCTATTTTACAGGATGTTATTGAAAAATACGACGGAAAGGTTGTAAACGGTATTTTGATAACAGAATCAGGTATTTTAGCAGCTGCTCACCTTGGAGGAGCTGGTTCAGTAAAAAAATACTTTAGAAGCAACGGAAGAAGATATATTAAAGATGCTTACGGTACTTCGATACGAAGTTATTTAAAAGCTTTTGGAGGATATGATACTTCATTTATTGAGCCTAATGTCAATGCAGTAGTTACTCTTTAATTTTCAATATTAAAAAAGAAAGGCATCCTTTGAAGGGTGCCTTTCTTTTTTATTTTATGATTTCACCATTAGGATGAACTTTTAATTTCATTGTTTTTTTTCCTTTTTGGATTTTTACATTGTATTGATTTTTAATAACATCCCCCTCTCTTTGAGTATATAAAAATTTGTCATTTACAAGAGACCAGTCAGGATAGGTTTTATAGATTGAATAAATAACTGCTCTAGGTAATTTTACATTTGTATAATTTTCAACAACACGCATTAATTTTCCTTTTTCATTATAGGTTGCTGCTAAAGAATTATTCTCTGTGCTAAATACAACTAGATAAATTTCATCTCCTTGTGTGTTTTTTCCAATATCATAAGCTATAAATGCATCTTGCAATTTTCTGACATTCATATCAGGATTTTTGTCGGGGATATAGATTGAAAAATCGGCTCCAACTCTTTTAATTACAACAGATGGTAATTCTTTAATGTCTATCGCGCCTTCTTCTTTCTCTTGTGAGAAACATGGAAGCATCAAACCTAGAAATAACAAAATAGTGGTAAATGTTTTCATAGATCTAATTTTAAATTAATTTTCGTTTTGTCTGATAATAAGTAATAGGTTTTTAAGATTTGATATTGTGTATTTTAATACGGCTTTACGAATGTTTTAAAATTTTATTTTAAGATATTAATCGAATTATATATTACGCAGGAATAATCAATTTTCAATTAAAAATGCTATTCTTCTTAATTAAAAAGACTGCATTTTATATGATGCCACTCAGTTTTTGGGGTGTTTGTAATGAACAAAAAATTACAGCTATTAAAGATACTATTTTTTTAACTTTAAAACTGATTTTATGAGTGTATATTTGTTAAATTAAAATGTTTTTATGAGTTAATTTTGGATTTAAATAATGAAAATGCTTTAAAATAGAAAAAGGAATACCTAATGAAATAAGTATTCCCTTTTTTTGATTTTTTGAATTAACGAATTATTTAATCAATTAAAACTTCAAATATTTTCAAGGCTATTTTACTAATGTTAGTACCTGGTCCAAAAACCGCAGCCGCACCGGTATCAAAAAGGTATTGATAATCCTGTGTTGGGATTACACCACCTACCACCACCATAATGTCTTGACGTCCCAGTTTTTTAAGTTCTTCAATCACTTGAGGAACTAAGGTTTTATGTCCGGCAGCAAGAGAAGAAATACCCAGAATATGAACGTCATTTTCCATAGCTTGTTTGGCAGTTTCAATTGGAGTTTGAAAAAGAGGCCCAATGTCAACATCAAAACCAATGTCGGCAAATGCTGTGGCGACTACTTTAGCGCCTCTGTCGTGTCCGTCTTGTCCCATTTTTGCAATCATAATTCTTGGGCGACGACCTTCTTTTTTGGCAAAGATATCTGCCAATTGTTTCGCTTCTTCAAAGCTTTTATTGTCTTTTATTTCTTTACTATACACACCACTAAAAGATTTAATTTGCGCCTTATGTCTTCCAAATACGATTTCTAATGCCTGGCTAATTTCGCCTAATGTTGCTCTTTCTCTGGCAGCATCGATGGCTAATTCCAGTAAATTTCCTGCTCCAGTTTGAGCACAAACGGTTATTTTTTCTAAAGCCTCTTTTACTTTTAAAGTATTTCGGCTTGTTTTTACTTGATGAAGGCGTTCGAGTTGTTGTTTTCGAACTTTTTCAATGTCAATGTTTAAGATATTTAAAGGAGCTTCTTTTTTTAATTGGAATTTATTAACGCCTACAATAATATCTTGTTCACTGTCTATGCGGGCTTGCTTTCTTGCAGCGGCTTCTTCTATTCGCAATTTTGGAATTCCGGTTGCCAGTGCTTTGGTCATGCCGCCAAGAGCTTCAATTTCTTCAATTAGTTTCCAGGCTTTTTCTGCAATTTCATTGGTTAAACTTTCCACATAATAACTGCCTGCCCAAGGGTCAACAGTTTTACTCACTTTAGTTTCTTCCAATAAAAACAATTGGGTGTTTCGGGCAATTCTTGCCGAAAAATCGCTAGGTAAAGCCATAGCTTCATCTAAGGCATTGGTGTGAAGTGATTGAGTTCCTCCAAAAACTGCCGCCGAAGCTTCAATACAGGTACGGGCTACATTGTTAAATGGGTCTTGGGCCGTTAAACTCCAACCGCTGGTTTGACAATGCGTGCGCAAGGTAAGTGATTTGCTGTTTTTAGGATTAAAAGTTTTTATGAGTTTGGTCCAAATCATTCTTGCGGCTCTCATTTTGGCAATTTCCATAAAATGATTCATGCCAATTCCCCAGAAGAAAGACAATCTCGGGGCAAATTCATCGATTTTCATTCCTGTCGAAAGTCCGGTTCTAACATATTCTAAACCATCGGCAAGAGTGTAAGCCAATTCAATATCGGCGGTGGCTCCCGCTTCCTGCATGTGGTATCCCGATATGGATATCGAATGGAATTTGGGCATTTTTTTGCTGGTATATTCAAAAATAGCAGCAGTTATTTTCATCGAAGCTTCCGGTGGATAAATATAAGTGTTACGCACCATGAATTCTTTTAGAATGTCATTTTGGATGGTTCCCGAAAGTTGTTCCGGTTTGAAACCTTGTTCTTCGGCTGCCACAATATAAAATGCCATAATGGGTAAAACCGCTCCATTCATAGTCATGGAAACCGACATCTTATCCAAAGGGATTTGGTCAAATAATATCTTGAAATCTTCTACGGTATCAATGGCAACTCCTGCTTTTCCTACATCGCCAGCTACACGTTCATGTTCCGAATCATAGCCGCGATGGGTTGCTAAATCAAAAGCAATGGAAAGTCCTTCCTGTCCTGCGTGGATATTTTTTCTGTAAAAAGCATTGCTTTCTTCAGCAGTAGAGAAACCAGAATATTGACGGATAGTCCAGGGTTTTTGAACGTACATCGTTGTGTGTGGACCGCGTAAATAAGGAGGAAATCCGGCAGCAAAGTCCAGATGATCGAAATCTTCAACGTCTTTTTCGGAATAATTTTGTTTGAGTTCGATTTCTTCTGCCGTAACAAAATTATTTTGTGTGAAATTGGTTTTTTCTTTTGCAAAAGTAGCCTCAAAGCTGTAATCAGCTTCAGATTTTTGATTGTCGAGTTGAATATATCTGAGGTCTTTTCGAATCATTTT
Organism: Flavobacterium undicola; assembly: GCF_009909155.2. Classification (GTDB taxonomy): domain Bacteria; phylum Bacteroidota; class Bacteroidia; order Flavobacteriales; family Flavobacteriaceae; genus Flavobacterium; species Flavobacterium undicola. Next base: position 26,448 of record NZ_JAAAPM020000018.1, on the reverse strand, counting down.
GGATGCTTTTTGCAAATTTATTGTATTGAATGCTGAATTATTCTGAAGCCAGTCGCTCTTGTTCTAATTTTTCTGCCAGTCGTTTTTCAATAATTGGTGTAATCAGGGTTTTTCTAGGCTTTATTTTTACAAAAGGATACAATTCGATTTGCTCTTTCATTTTGTCTTTTGGGTTCAAATATTTGTTTGTCCCAATAAGAATCTCTTTGCCGGAATCAAAAAGTTGCTGTTCTTTATCGGCACTTTCTTGAATTTTTCTTTTGATAATTCCGTCGTTCAATTGCTTTAAAAAACCGCCATTGGCTTCAATTTCTTTAAACAAAGTCAAGGCTTTTTCGGCCAGTTGCTGCGTTAGGGTTTCGATATAATAACTTCCGTCGGCAGGATTGTTTACTTTATCAAAATAGCTCTCATCTTTAAGAATCAGTAATTGATTGCGGGCTATTCGGTCGCCAAATTCATTGTTTTTATGATAAATGGCATCGTAAGGCAAATTGGCAATGGCATCCGCTCCGCCTAAAATTGCCGACATGCATTCGGTTGTGGTGCGCAACATATTGATATTGTAATCATAAAGCGTTTTGTTGCGTTTTGTAGGTGTTACCAAGAGATGGCAATCGCTGTCGTGGTAATATTCTTTAGCAATCAATTGAAATAACAAGCGAAGCGCACGCAATTTGGCAATTTCAAAAAAGTAATTGCTTCCCACGGCAATTTCAAAAACAATGGCTTGATGAATCGTTGGAATCCGATTCAAATATTCATTGGCGTGAGCCAAACTATAAGCGATTTGCTGAACGATATTTGCTCCTGCATTTTGATACAAAGCTGAATTAATGCTAATCAAAGAACTGTCTCTAGTCACTTTCGAAAGCAATTGAAGCGTTTCAAAATTGTCTTTTTCTTTGGTGGTAAACCAATTTCCTTCTTTGGCTAATTGTCCAATAGGATCTAGATTGTAAAATACAGCCGCTTTTTTTTGTTCTACAATGGTATTTATTTTCGAAATAAAATCAACTGATAAAAACTTTAGCTCAAAGTAAATCGCCGTGTTTTCCAGCGGCAGTTTTTCCAACAGTTTTTGGATGTCAACAGATTCATTTTCGATGGTAAATCGTAAACTTTCGGCTCCTCTTTTTAAAGAATCCAAGGCTCTTTCTACTGATTTTTCTACATCAAAGACAAAAATGTTTTGGCAGATTTTAAACTGTGATGCATTTGTGGCAGCAGTAGTGGTTTTACTAAAATCATCCCGATGGTAAAAGGGTTTAACTTTAATGTCTTCTGGCGAATTCCATACCAAGGTTTCGTTATAATCGGCTCCATCAAGCTCAAACTGGATTTTTTGTTTCCATTGCTTTGATGAAACAGGGTCGAAATCTTCGAATAGATTAGTAGCCATTTTTAGTTTGAGTTTAATAATTCAGGATTTATTGTTTCTTTTCGATAGTGTCGCCTTCAAATTCTATCAGGTAAATGTCCTCACTGTCTTTTTTCATATAGTATTTTTCGCGGGCATATTTTTCTACCTGTTGCGGATTTTTAAGCTGCTTAATTTGGGCTTCGTCTTTTTTGATTTCTTCCTGATAATAGGTTTTGTTGTCTTCCAGCTCTTCAATTTGATTGTCTAAAACGCGATGATCAAAATAAGAGTAGTTGTCTAAAAATATCATCCAAGCGGCAAAAAAGGATAAGGACCAAATGTATTTGTTACTTAAAAATTTAAACCAGGCTTTGTCTTTATATGGATTCTTCATTAGTTTTTTTATGTCAGGTTAAACTAAAATCAGCTTTTGATAAAAGTAAAACGGCATTAGTGTTTTAGTGTGTTATTATAAAATTACAATAAAATTATAGAATTTTTTGATTTATTACCGTGCGAAGCATGTCTATGGCTACGGTGTTGTATTTGTTGTTTGGGATAATAATATCGGCAAATGCTTTTGTAGGCTCAATAAACTGTTCGTGCATGGGTTTTAAGGTTTGTTGATAACGGTTTAAAACTTCATCCATATCACGACCACGCTCGGCAATGTCTCTTTTTAATCGGCGGATGAGTCTTTCATCGGCGTCGGCATGAACATAGATTTTGATGTCAAATAAATCCCTTAATTGGGCATGAGCCAAAATTAAAATTCCTTCCACAATCATTACTTTTCTGGGATGCGTGCTGATGCTGTCTTCGGTTCGGTTGTGAGTTACGAAAGAATATACGGGCTGCTGAATGGTTTTGCCTTCCTTGAGTTCTTGTAAATGAGTAACTAATAAATCAAAATCGATGGCTCTGGGATGATCAAAATTGATTAGAGCACGTTCGTCATAACTTAGATTGGTCGTCTTTTTATAATAAGAATCCTGAGAAATAACACCTACTTCGGCATCAGGCAATTGCTTCATGATTTGGTGCACGACCGTTGTTTTTCCACTTCCTGTTCCGCCTGCAATTCCTATAATGAGCATAAAATGGTTTGTTGTTGTTTGTAAAACAAAAATAGGAATTTAATTGGGAGGAGTTTAGGTTTTGTGCAAAAGTGTTTTGCTTTTTATTGCTCCGCAAAGTCTTTGACTTTGAAGAGGTGTTAAGCTGTCTGTGACAGCTGTAGAATTAAATTATTAAAATATCGGTTATAAACCGATAGTCACTACCGCAAAGTTGCAAACTTTGCGGAGCTGACAAAATAAATGTCAAACGGTAAGTTGACGCCAAACCGCTATTATATTATAGGTTGTTTTTATTTCGTTTAATTGTCAAGTTTGTTTAATAGTTCTTTGTTTAATAATGGTAATAAAGATTCGCAAAGAAATGGATCAAATGGTCTGTACTCAAAAGCGACCTTAAAATACCTTTTCAATGCTGTCTTTGAATTTTCGATTTGATTGAGGGTTGAATAAACAATGGCAGCTTTGAAATGAGTGGTTAAGAATAAATTTGTATGATTTTCTTCATACAGATTGACGAAATCTTCGGGAGAACCATATTCAAATAAGAAGTAAAGTTGATAGTCCAATTTGGCAACTTTGTTTTTTTCTTTTAGCAAATCCTTTCTCACTTCTGTTATTTGAACTTCTATATCTTCAAGACTTATTGGATTTGTCTTTATAGTGAATTTGTCCAATTGAAAATCTGCAACAAATAATTTTTTTTCCTGAGCAGCTTCACTATATTTATTTAGTAGGTGTTCGTTTCCTTTTTTAAATTTCAAATTCAGAATCAGTTTTTCTAATTCTTGGAAACGATTTGTCTTGCCTGAGGCAATAAGTATTAATGCAAGTAGGTCGCTAATGCCATTATAATAACCGTATAGCTTACCCTCGGCAATGTAATTGCTGGATAAGAAATAAACAGTTTCCCAATCAAGATTAAAAACAGCCTTTCTTAAACTGAAGTCAGTAACGAATTTTGGCTTGGCAGTCTTTAGGTTTTTGGTTTGTTCTTTTAAAAATGAGAGATCAGATTCAAAATATTCTTTTAGTGAGGTGAATTCTTCTTCACCAGGAATCCAACTTGCAAATTTCCAGTAACGCCATTTGCTCACTTTTTCACTTGGTGGGATAATTAAAAATTGTTGTTCTTCATTTAGACCTCCAATTAAGATGCTGGATGTAAGTGCTTCACCAACTTCTTTCAGGTCCTCATTTTTAGACCATATTTCTACAAGGTCTTCATCTAACGTCTTGAGGTAGTCGATTTTGTCAATTGATAAGAAGGAACAACTTATGGAAGACGTTTGCGGAAAACCATTGCTAATTTTTAAGAATTCAAGGTAGTCGCCTGGAAGTTTTATTTCTAACCTTTTCTCTGTGTCGCATATTTCTTTGTCTTGCGCTACCAATGTACCAAGCCATTTAGTTTTTACTTGTTCGTCACTAAAGTCAAAGTCGTTGAGCAGCAATGTTTTTTTTGATATTTCTTTTAATGTCTTTAACATTTCTGTCTGTCTAAAAATTACCTATAACTTATAAATATGCGTAATATAGTTGCGACAATCTACCTGATTTGGCGGTGTTGTCGCTTTTTTTTGCGATTTCTATTTTTCAAATATATCAATAAATATTTACAAATGTAAGCTTGTGTTTTTTAAATTTAATTGAGTTTGAAAAGCTTAATGAGATTGCTTCGCTACGCTCGCAATGACAAACTGTGGGGTTTTGGTTCGCGTTAAGGATGGAAGCGGTATCCTTTTGTGGAGCGTAGCGGAACTAAAGATATAGCGTACAGCCTGACCCCGCCGTAACGGAGTGGAGGCGGGGGAACGTCCAAAAAAATGAAAAGGTTTTATTTATTCTTCTTTGCTTTAATCATCATTTCGAGTTGGTCCCAAAGTTCTTCGGGAATGGCTTCTAGAATATTAAATTGTCCCGCGCCTTTGAGCCATTCTCCACCGTCAATCACCACAACTTCGCCGTTGATGTAAGCAGAGAAATCGGAAACCAGATAAGCGGCTAAATTGGCTAATTCCTGATGGTCCCCCACGCGTTTGAGCGGGACTTTTTTAGCCATATCGAATTTTTCGGAAAGATTTCCGGGAAGCAATCTGTCCCAGGCGCCTTTGGTAGGAAATGGTCCTGGCGCAATGGCATTGGTGCGGATGCCGTATTTAGCCCATTCTACGGCAAGACTTCGGGTCATGGCGAGAACACCCGCCTTAGCAGTGGCACTGGGCACCACATAAGCCGAACCCGTCCAGGCATAGGTGGTCACAATATTTAAAACCGTAGCCGAAGTTTGCTTACTGTCAATCCAATGTTTTCCAAAAGCCAAGGTACAGTTTTTAGTCCCTTTTAAAACAATATCTATAATGGTGTCAAAGGCATTAGCCGATAAGCGTTCAGTAGGAGAGATGAAATTTCCCGCTGCGTTGTTGAGTAAAATATCGACTTTGTCAAAAGTTTTTATGACTTGGTGCAACATATTTTCGACTTCTTCATAATTGCGTACATCACATTGCACAGGCAAACAAATCCCCGCTGTCTCGGATTCTAATTCAATAGCTGTTTTTGTGAGTTTGTCTAAGTCGCGGGAAGTTATGGCTACTTTAGCGCCTAGTTCCAGGAAATATTTGGTCATGGATTTCCCTAATCCGCTACCGCCACCGGTAACAACAATTACTTTTCCTTTTAGGGCATCGTCTCGTAACATTTTTTGGCTAAAGTTCATTTTGATTCGGTTTTATTGTAAATATACGAAACAAGTAGTTGAAAATTCATTTTTAAGATTGAGCTTCTAAGAAACTTAGAATCTTAGCTACTTAGTAACTTGAAAAACTAAATTACATAAAGTCTTCTGGCGGCTTCTTCTAAGGTAGCGTTGTCTTTGGCAAAACAAAACCGGATTAAATGCAAATCTTTTCCGTTCTCGTAAAAATTAGAAATAGGAATCGCAGCCACACCGTGTTCGGTGATGAGGCGTTTGCAAAAATCCACATCGTTTTCGTTTGAAATGGCTTTGTAGGATACGACTTGGAAATAAGTGCCTTCACAAGGCATTAATTTAAACCTGCTTTTTGAGAGTAATTGCCTGAAATAATCTCTTTTTTCCTGATAGAAACTACCAATTTCGTCAACAGAAACGATGTCTAAATATTCACTTATTGCAGCTTGAGCAAGACTATTGACGCTAAAAACCAGAAATTGATGTACTTTTTTAATTTCTATCATCAAATGTTCGGGAGCAACTAAATAGCCGATTTTCCAACCTGTAATGTGAAATGTTTTTCCAAAAGATGAAACCACTACAGCCCGGTTGCGAAGTGATTTTCGAGTATGAACCGAAATGTGTTTTTGTTCGAAAGTGATGTATTCATAGACTTCGTCAGAAAGCAAAATGATTTTCGGGAATTTTTCAAGTAGCGTTTCTAAGGCTTTGAAATCCGTTTCATTCAAAATTTTTCCTGTTGGATTGTGTGGATTATTGATGATAATCATCTTGGTTTTCTCAGAACAAGCTGCTTCGATAGTTTCCCAATTGGGGGTGTAATCATCATTTAAAGGGACTCGAACGGGCTTTGCATTGCATAATAAAATGGGAGCTTCGTAACAATCGTAACTTGGATCTAAAATTAGGACTTCGTCCTGATTTTCTACCAAGGCTTGAATGCTCGTAAAAATCCCTTGAGTAGCTCCGGTAGTGACTAAAATTTCGGTTTCTGCTTGAATATTTCTTTGGTACGAATCACTAACAAGCGAAGCAATTTTTGATAACAGCGGCGGATAACCAGCCATCGGAGTGTATTGGTGAATGTCTTCGTTGGCCAATTTTGCAACAATTGCAGTCAGTTTTTCATCAACAGGGAAATTTGGAAAACCTTGAGATAAATTGATGGCATTGTGTTTAGTAGCCATTTTTGACATGACTGTAAAAATGCTGGTGCTAATGTTGGGAAGTTTAGACATACTTTACTTTTTTGAAAGGCTAAAAGTAAGGAAATGGCCTGAGTTAGGGAAAAGAATAAAGAGTGAATTTTTTTTTGATTCAACTTATGTGATTTATTTGTAAAAACAATAGTTAAAAGTTTTATTCAAAAATAAGAGAAACTTATATGGTAAAGAACAAAACTACATTTTATGAATAATAAAAATAGTAGGACGCTTATGTAAATCGATAGTTTCTTTTTTCCAAGCCGAAATTTTCTTAGTCTTGATATATTCCGTTGGTAAAGTAATATCAGTAGCAATACACAAATGTGTTTCAGGGTGTAATGTTTGGATTAAATCTTCCAGTAATTTATTGTTGCGATACGGTGTTTCAATAAAAATTTGAGATTGATTTTTCTCGAATGAGATTCTTTCTAAACTTTTAAAACTCGCTTTTTTCTCGTCTTTTTCTATTGGTAAATAACCATGAAAAGTAAAACTTTGTCCATTCATTCCTGAAGCCATCATCGCTAATAAAATAGAAGAAGGGCCTACTAATGGAATCACCTGAATGCCTCTTTCATGTGCTAATTTCACTATAACAGCACCTGGGTCAGCAACTCCGGGACAACCTGCTTCGCTCATTAAGCCTACATTTTTTCCTTCTAATAAAGGTTTGATGAAGTCTAAGTGTTCTTTGGTTTCCGTATGTTTGTTTAATGCAAAAAGCACTAAATCAGCTTGTTTTTTTTCAGGATGAACCTCTTTGATCGATTTTCGAGCGGTTTTTTCGTTTTCGACAATATAATGGTCAATAAAATCAATAGTCCTTTTTATGGTTTGCGGTAAAACATCCATCGGGTCACATTCTCCCATTGTGGTAGGGATTAAATAGAGTTTTCCTAAAAGAGGGTTTGATTTCATTAGTGTGATTTTTTTTAAATAAAATGGATTAACGGTGTTTTGCTTTTAGTTTTGCGGCAATACTATCACAAGCTTTGTCAAGCATTTGGTAAACCATTTCAAATCCATTTGATATTCCATAATAAGGATCGGGAACATCTACATTTTCGTTTGGATACAATTCGTTCAGGATAATCTGAACTTTTGCTTTCTGTGTTTCGTTTTTGGCTAAATGAATTACGTTGTTGTAATTGGATTTATCCATCACATAGATATAATCAAAAGTATCAAAATCGGTAGTTTCAAACTGTCTTCCTTGTTGTTTTGAAATATCAAGTTCGTGTTTTTTTGCAATAGCAATAGAACGAGCATCTGGCGAATGTCCAACATGCCAAGAACCAGTTCCGGCAGAATCTACGGTGAATTTGTCTTGAGGCAATTTAGAAGCAAGGATTCCTTCGGCTAAAGGAGACCGACAAATATTGCCTAAACATACCATTAAAATCTTGACAGACATAAGGCTTTTATAGCGTTAGTTTCTTGTGGATGTCTTCGACAAACTTTTTAAATTGTTTATCGGTTGCTACTAAATTATCTACAGTTTTACAAGCGTGTAGTACTGTTGCGTGGTCACGATCACCTATTTGAGAACCAATATTTGCCAAAGATGATTTGGTAAATTTCTTAGCAAAAAACATTGCTAATTGTCTGGCTTGTACTACGTGTCTTTTTCTGGTTTTTGATTGTAATGTTTCTACATCCAATTGGAAGTAATCAGAAACAATTTTTTGAATGTAATCAATAGAAATTTCGCGTTTTACATTTTTAACAAATTTCTCAACAACACTCTTCGCTAGTTCAATAGTAACTTCTTTTTTGTTGAAAGAAGATTGTGCGATCAATGAGATAATAGCTCCTTCCAATTCACGAACATTCGATTTAATGTTGCGAGCTACATATTCGATAATTTCGTCTGGTATTTCGACACCATCGCGATACAAGATGTTTTTTAGAATCGAAATTCGAGTCTCGTAATCCGGTTGGTGTAACTCAGCTGATAATCCCCATTTGAAACGAGATAGTAAGCGTTGCTCAATATCTTGCATGTCCACAGGTGCTTTGTCAGAAGTCAGGATAACCTGCTTTCCGTTTTGGTGCAAATAATTGAAAATATGGAAAAATACATCTTGTGTTCCTGATTTTCCAGATAGGAATTGAACATCGTCAATGATTAATACATCAATTAATTGGTAGAAATGAATAAAGTCATTTCGGTTATTTTTCTTTACAGAGTCAATATATTGTTGCGTGAAAATTTCAGCAGAAATATATAAAACTGTTTTTTCAGGATATTTATCTTTAATTTCAACTCCAATAGCATGCGCTAAATGTGTTTTACCTAATCCAACACCTCCAAAAATCAATAATGGATTAAAGGAAGTTCCGCCAGGTTTATTGGCAACAGCCATACCTGCAGAACGGGCTAATCTATTAGAATCTCCTTCAAGGAAATTGTCAAAACTGTAATTAGCGTTTAGTTGCGATTCGATTTTTAAATTTCTAATTCCAGGAATCACAAAAGGATTTTTTAATTCCGGATCCAGATTTTTTAAAGGAGCGTCCACATTTTGTGGTTTCATCGGAGAGCGGTTAGCACTTGGCAATTGTTCCGTAAACGGTTGTTTGTTGCCATAAGTGTTTTCCATTTTGATTTTATAAAGTAACTTTGCGTTTTTACCAAGTTCTTTAGTTAGGGCAACCTTCAATAATTTAACATAGTGTTCTTCTAACCATTCGTAGAAAAATTTACTAGGTACTTGAATATATAATGCGTTATCGGTAAGCTCAACTGACTTGATTGGTTCAAACCAAGTTTTGTATGCTTGGTCTTGAATATTGTCTTTTATAAAAGACAAACAGTTATCCCATACTGATTGAGCAGTTTTGTTCATAAATTCTGTTAAATTATTATATTTTTTATTCTATTTTTTGAAGTAAATAATATCGAAAAAGATGTTATTTCTTGGGGTAACAAATATGTGAACAATTTTCGTTAAAAAAAAATAAATAGAGGTTGATTTTGAAGAAATATTGTTGTAAGTAAGAAGAAAAAGATTTCAAATTAATATATAAAATAATAAAATTTAAAATGAAAATATACGAGTTTAATGTAAGAGTAAGGTATTCAGAAACAGATCAAATGGGAGTGGTTTATCACGGTAATTATGCACAGTATTTTGAGATGGGACGTGTGGAATGGCTTAGAAACATTGGGATTTCTTATAAATGGATGGAAGAAAACGGAGTGATGCTTCCGGTGGTTTCTTTGAATATAAATTATAAAAAACCAGCTCGTTATGATGATTTGTTAACCGTAAAAACGATTTTTAAAAGTCAGACTTCAGCCAAGATTGAATTTGATTATGAGATATACAATGAACAAAATGAGTTATTAACAATTGGGAACTCAATTTTGGTATTTGTGAACATGAAAACGGGTCGTCCGATGGCTGCTCCAGACTATGTGAAAACGCAGCTTTTACGAATATAAAAATCTAAGGATTTTATATTCATTATTCTTTAATTTTTATATCGATTTCAAATAAAGAATTAAAAATGTCGAATACTTGTTCGGCATTTTTTTTTCGGGTTTTAATTTCAATTTCGCAGCTCATTTCCATTTTTTGATTCACAATGTCTAAATTTTTTTCTTTGATGATTCGCATTACCTTATTCATGTTTTTATAATCAAAAGAAATAAGATAATGAATATCGATGGTTTTTTCTATAATGGAGCAATTTTCAAGCGCGATTTGGGCGGCTGTTTTGTAAGCAGTAATTAATCCGCCAACGCCTAGTTTAGTACCTCCAAAAATGCGAACTATAACTACAAGTATATTCGTTACTGAAAACGACTGGATTTGTCCGTAAATGGGCATTCCAGCACTATTACTTGGTTCGCCATCGTCATTGGCTCTGTAATTAATCTTTTTGGAGCCAATTTGGTAGGCGTAACAATAATGACAGGCAGTAGGATATTTTTTTCTTAAAACCTCAAGTATGGGTTTGACTTCTTCTTCAGATGTTATTGGAAAAGCATAACCAAAGAATTTACTTCCTTTTTCTTTAAAAAGTATTTCTTCTGACGGAAAAGCAATAGTATTGTAGGTGTCTTTCATTATTCAAAGGCAAAGGCAATGGCAAAAATCAATAACAATTTCAAAAAATCAATGGCAATTTCAAAAATCAAAATAAGATTGTTATTGCCATTGTCATTGAAATTGTATTTTTAAAATATGTTTTTGTCGAATAAATCCACAACATCTTCTTTTCCTACTTGAAGATTCCAAACGTGAATGCCTAAAGCTTGAGCAGCATCAGTATTTTCTTTTTTGTCGTCAATAAACAAAGTGCGTTTGGCTTGCAGTTCGTGTTTGTTTAACAGCGTAAGATAGATTTCAGCATCAGGTTTGCGCATTCCCATTTCGAATGAAAAATAGACTTTCTCAAAGCATTGATAAAAATCTCTGTAAAAAGTAGCGCCAACATTTCGTTCGAAGGTTTTTATATGGATCGAATCGGTGTTGCTTAATAGGAACAAACGGTATTTTTTAGAAAGCATTTGTAAAAACTCCAATCGATACAAAGGAAAGTCTGCTAAAATTGCATTCCAGGCCTCAAGAATTTCTTCAATACTAGCATTAGGCATGTGTTTTTGAAATCCTGATAAGAATTCGTCTTTTGATATATTTCCTTTTTCAAATTGAATATTCAAGTGGTCTAAATCTTCATTCCACTCTTTTAAACCTAAATTTTTAAGTCCGTCAATAGTGGCTTTTTTATCTAAATTGATGAAGATGTCTCCAAAATCAAAAATAATAGTATTAATCATGGTTCGTAAGAATTATGAGTTCATCTTCTAAAATGAACTGTTTTTGGTTTGTTTTTGGTTGTATGGTTGGTGCTTTTGTTCCGTTTTTAAAGAGATTTTTTCCTTTAAAAATACGTGCTTCATCCCAAAGGTTTTCGTCAATAAAAGTTTGTAATGTTTGACGTCCCCCTTCAATTATTACCGATTGAATTTGATGCTCAAATACTGTTTTTAGAATTTGAGGAGCTATATTTTGTTCAAAATCAATTCTTTCAAAGATAATGTTTTCTTGGTTTGAATTGGTATTCGTTTGGCAAAAAACAATCGTTTTGATTTGATTGTCTAGCAAGAAATTTTCTTTTGGAATCCTACTGTTTTTGTCTAAAACCAATCTTACGGGATGCGTTCCTGTCCAATCACGAACATCAAGTTTAGGATTGTCGTCTATGGCAGTTTGTGTACCCACAAGAATTGCTTGTTCTTCGCTTCGCCATTTATGGACTAATTGTCTCGAATATTGATTGGTAATCCAAACAGGTTTTTGCTCCTTTCTTTTGTTTGGGGCGATAAATCCATCCTGACTTTCGGCCCATTTCAGGATAACATAAGGTCGTTTTTGTTGGTGAAAAGTAAAAAAACGCTTGTTGAGTGCGTTGCATTCGTCTTCCAGAACGCCCACAGTAACGTTAATTCCTGCTTCAATTAGTTTTTTGATGCCGTTACCAGCTACTTTTTCGTTAGGATCTACTGTTCCAATAACGACGTTTGGAATTTTGTTTTGAATAATTAAATCGCAACAAGGTGGTGTTTTTCCAAAATGACTGCAAGGTTCCAAACTCACATAAATGGTTGCTTTTTGCAATAAAGATTGGTCTTTAACGGAATTTACGGCATTCACTTCGGCATGGGGTTCTCCCGCTTTTTTATGCCAGCCTTCGCCAATAATTTGGTCTTCATAAACAATAACGCTACCCACCATCGGGTTGGGATAAGTTGTTCCTAAGCCGTTTTGGGCTAGTTCAATGCAGCGCGCCAGGTATTTTTCATGTATCTTCACAGGGCAAAAGTAGTTATTTTTGAGTTTATGATTTAGTTTTGAAACCACTAAAAATAACAATAAACTATTGCTATTTTTGCAGCATAATCAATATTTCAAGAAAATGGAAAATTGGGTTCTTAGAAAAATAGAAAAGAAGGACAATCAGTCGATTGCGCAACTAATACGTACTGTTTTCGATGAATTAGATATTCCGAAAGTGGGAACTGCTTATGCCGATCCCTATTTGGATTTGATGTTTGAGGAATATACCAAACCGAAATCAGCTTATTTTGTGGTCGAAAATAATGGTAAAATCATTGGCGGAGCAGGATTAGCACGACTTGAAAACGAAGCCGAAACCATCTGTGAATTACAAAAGTTTTTTTTCCTACCCGAAGCTCGCGGTTTGGGAATTGGAAGCAGAATGATGGAAATTTGTATGCAGGCGGCTAAAGATTTTGGTTTTGAAAAATGTTATCTCGAAACTATGCCTTTTATGCACGATGCTCAAAAACTGTATAAGAAATTTGGCTTTGAGTATATTTCCGCACCCATGGGAAGTACAGGTCACGATTCTTGTCCAGTTTGGATGTTGAAAGATTTACATTAAAAAGTTGCTAAAAAACAAATTCTAAACGAATAATATCAATGAAAATTAAGGCATACAGAACCCAATTTATTCAAGCGCTATCGACGATTTATGATGAAGGCGAAGCTGAAAGTTTTTTTTATTTGATATTAGAAGACAAAAAGCAATTGAAACGAATAGACTTGGCTTTGCAGCCAGATTTGGTTTTTTCGGAAGAAGAAATTGTGGTTTGGAATGCCATTTTAGAACAATTAAAATTAGAAATTCCAGTTCAGTATTTGCTTGGGAAAACTCATTTTTACGGATTAGAATTTGAGGTTAATGAAAACGTATTGATTCCCAGACCGGAAACCGAGGAACTTGTCGAATGGATTATTCAAAGTCAGAAGTTAGAAGTTAGAAGAGGGAAGTTAGAAGTTGGAAGTGAGAAGTTGGAAAGTAAAAAAATGAAGATTTTGGATATTGGTACAGGAAGTGGTTGCATTGCGATTTCATTGGCAAAAAATATTCCTAATGCACAGGTCTTTGCTATTGATGTTTCTGAAAAAGCTTTGGCTACAGCCCAAAAAAATGCAGAAAGAAATGAAGTAAATGTCACTTTTATTCACAAAAATATTTTGGAAACCGAAGATTTAGAACAAGAATTTGATATTATTGTTTCAAATCCGCCCTATGTTCGAAATCTGGAAAAACAGGAAATTAAGAAAAATGTTTTGGATAACGAACCGCATTTGGCTCTTTTTGTCAAAGATGATAATGCCTTGATTTTTTATCGAAAAATAGCCGAATTAGCAAAACAAAATCTAACTCAAAACGGACAATTATTCTTCGAAATCAATCAATATCTAGGGAAAGAAATGATAGTATTACTCGAAAAAATGAATTTCAAGAATGTTGAATTGAGAAAAGATATTTACGGGAATGATAGGATGACGAGGAGTAGTGTTCAGTGAACAGTTTTTTAGTATTCAGTTATTTACTAATACGAAAAACCTACTGACCACTCAAAAAACTGTTCACTGACCACTTATTCATAACGCAAAGCCTCAATAGGATCTAGTTTCGCGGCTTTAATAGCGGGATATAGTCCAGAAACGATAGCCACAATAAAACTGGTTAGGAAAGCAGCAAAAATAGCTTCCCACGGAATAACAAAAGCAAAGCTTAAGGCAGTGGCAATTCCGTAGCCGATTAAGATTCCGAAAATAATTCCGGCTAATCCCCCCAATTGTCCAATAAGTAAGGTCTCTATAAAAAACTGAACTGCAACTGTAGAGCGTTTAGCTCCCAATGCTTTTCGGACACCAATTTCACGAGTGCGTTCGGTAACTGAAACAATCATAATATTCATCAAAGCAATCGAAGAACCAAGAATTGTAATAATACCAATTACCCAGGATGCCCAACCTAGATATTGCGTAATGCTAAGGATTTTATTAATCAAATCATCACTTCGAACCACGCCAAAATTATTGTCTTTTATAGGGCTTAGTTTCCGAATACTTCGCATCGTACTAATGGCGTTATCGGTAGCTTGGTCTAGAAACTCTTTATTGTTTACCATTATGCTTAGGCTGTAATTGATGTTTGGAGCCGTAAAAAGTGAGCGAGCCACTTGAATAGGGATTAAAACTCTTAAATCCTGACTGTTGCCAAAAGTAGAACCTTTTTCTTTTAAAACACCAATCACTTTAAATCGTGCGCCACGGATAGAAATGGTTTTGTTGATAGGATTGGCATCTTTTAATAATCCTTTCTCGAAATCGGATCCTACAACACAAACATAATTGTTGTTGCTGATGTCGAAATTGTTGAAATTGCGTCCCTGACTAGTTTCTAAACCTGAATTAGTCATGAAATATTCGTCGACACCGAGAACTGAAATTTCAGGATCGGTTTTTTCGGAATCAAATTTTACTTCGGCTGTTGAGGTGGCTTTAAAAGAAAGTGAGGTTTGTGAAAGCGGAAAGCTGTATTTGTTCTTAAAAGCTACAGCTTCAGGGTAAGAAATAATAGGGTTGATGATTTCCCGTTCTTCACCACCGTGTTTTTTAATGGTGTTTTCGTACCGATTGATGTTAAAGGTATTGGCGCCCATCGAAGCAAAATCAGAAGAAATAGTATTTTCTAATGCCGAAACCACCGTCAGAATTCCCACCAGAGCCGTAATACCAATAGCGATAATTAATATGGTAAGTGTTGTTCTTAGGATTTGGGTTTTAATTGAACCAAAAGCTATTTTTATATTTTCCTTTAATAGATTGCGCATTGTAGTAGTTTGATACGAAAATACAATTTTTGAGAGAAGTTTGTTTTCAAGGCAAGTTATTTATTTTAAAAATAAGATATTTGCAGTCGAAATTTAAGATTTAAGAAATTAGATTTTAGATTTTTTGAATTAAATATGATTTTGGGTATTCAAATCTAAAATCTGCAATCTAAAATCTGCAATTAAACAAAAATGGCATCAAAACCAAGTATTCCTAAAGGAACAAGAGATTTTTCACCTGCTGAGGTGGCTAAACGTCAATATATTATCCAGACTATAAAAAGTAATTTTGAGAAATTTGGTTTCCAACCGATAGAAACACCTTCGTTTGAAAATTCAGAAACCTTGATGGGGAAATATGGAGAAGAAGGCGATCGATTGATTTTTAAAATATTGAATTCTGGAGATTATTTGGCGAAAGCCAATGCTGCTCATTTAGAAAGTAAAGACAGCGTGAAGCTGACTTCAAGTATTTCTGAAAAAGCCCTGCGTTATGATTTGACAGTTCCATTTGCCAGATATGTGGTGCAACACCAAAACGAAATTGAATTTCCTTTTAAAAGATACCAAATCCAACCCGTTTGGCGTGCCGACAGACCGCAAAAAGGACGTTTTAGAGAGTTTTTTCAATGTGATGCCGATGTGGTAGGTTCGAAATCGTTGTGGCAAGAAGTAGAATTGGTACAATTATATGATACTGTTTTTACCACTTTAGGTTTAAACGGGGTGACGGTTAAAATCAATAACCGAAAAATATTATCAGGAATTGCTGAAGTGATTGGTGCTTCGGATAAATTGATTGATTTTACAGTGGCTTTAGATAAGTTAGATAAAATTGGCGAAGACGGTGTGAAAAAGGAAATGATTGAAAAAGGAATTTCTGAAGCCGCAATTGTAAAAGTGCAGCCTTTATTTAATTTCACTGGAAGCATTTCGGAGAAAATCGAAAAATTATCACAGCTTTTAACTGCTTCGGAAGAAGGAATGAAAGGGGTGGAGGAGTTGCGTTTTATTTGTGACAACGTGACTAAATTAGGCTTGACAACTGCCATTTTAGATTTGGATGTAACCTTGGCACGTGGTTTAAATTATTATACAGGAGCTATTTTTGAAGTGGCTGCGCCAAAAGGAGTTGCTATGGGTTCTATAGGTGGTGGTGGAAGATACGATGATTTAACCGGGATTTTCGGTTTGAAAAACATGAGCGGTGTTGGAATCTCTTTTGGTTTGGATCGTATTTATTTGGTAATTGAAGAGTTTGGATTGTTTCCGGAAACCGTTACCGCAAGTTCAAAAGCCTTGTTTATTAATTATGGAGATGCCGAAGCGTTTTATGCTTTGCAAGCCATTAAAAAATTGCGAGCTTCAGGTGTAAAAGTAGAATTGTATCCTGATAAAGCTAAGGTGGTAAAACAATTTCAGCATGCTGACAAACGCAATATTCCTTTTGCTGTAATTGTGGGAGGAGAAGAGATGAGTTCGAATAGGTATTCGCTTAAGAATTTAGTTTCGGGAGAACAACTAACATTGGATTTTGAAGGGTTAAAGGATGCTTTGATATAATTCAAAAGTGTATAAAAACAAAAAAAGCTTTGTCTGTTGACAAAGCTTTTTTTAGTATGAGTAATCGCGAATTAATAATTGTTTTGGAATCAACTGTAATTTTCGATCTTATTTCGAATCGAAAATCAGAGATTGATTAGAACCTGTAACAAACATATACAATCTATTTGAAATATGTCTTAAAAATTTATTAAAATTTTAATTTTAACTTGAAAAAAAATTAATTCAAGAAAAAACAAGGTATAAAAATAACTATTAGGGAAAAGGGTGACAATTTGACATTTAGTCAGCTTTGGCAGTACTTTTGCTATCCAAAGGAAAGTGTAAAAATGAAGTTTAAGAATATTTTTAAAAATAAAGGGAATATGAGTACTGAGAATACAGAAATCGATAAGGAAATGGATGAGGTAACAATGGAAAATACAGCAAGCCAAGAGCCTGCAGTTACTGAGGAGTTAATAGAGTTAAGTGTTGAAGAGCAGTTAGCTAATGACTTAGCGAATGAAAAAGACAAACATTTACGATTATTTGCTGAATTTGAAAACTACAAAAGAAGAACTTCAAAAGAGCGTATTGAATTATTCAAAACAGCTAATCAAGAAGTTTTATTAGCAATGTTACCTGTTTTAGACGATTTTGACAGAGCTATAATTGAAATCGCTAAATCAGAAGATGAAACTTTGACAAAAGGAGTAGAGTTGATTCATGAGAAATTAAAAAGCACCTTGTCTTCTAAGGGATTAGAGGTGGTTGATGTGAAAATTGGAGATGCTTTTAATGCTGATTTTGCAGAAGCAATTACACAAATTCCTGCACCATCACCTAAATTAAAAGGTAAAATAGTAGATGTTCTTGAGAAAGGATACAAACTAGGAGAGAAAATTATTCGTTTCCCAAAAGTAGTTATTGGGCAGTAAATTTGGGTAGAAATGCATTGCATTGCGTTTTAAAAAAATAAATACAAATGAAAAAAGATTTTTACGACATATTAGGTGTTTCTAAAAATGCGGATGCTGCGGCGATCAAGAAAGCCTACAGAAAAAAAGCTATTGAGTTTCACCCTGACAAAAATCCTGGAGACAAATCGGCAGAAGAAAAGTTCAAAGAAGCGGCAGAAGCTTATGAAATTTTAGGAGATGCTGACAAAAAAGCAAAGTATGACCAATTTGGTCACCAAGCTTTTGATGGTTCTGGCGGATATGGCGGTGGTCATCACATGAACATGGATGATATCTTCAGTCAGTTTGGTGATATCTTTGGTGGTGGTTTCGGTGGATTTGGCGGAGGCGGAAGCCGAGGCGGTGTTCGTCGTGCTAAAGGAAGCAATTTACGTATCAAAGTAAAATTGACTTTGGAAGAAATTGCCAATGGTGTTGAGAAAAAAGTAAAGGTAAAACGTAAAGTTCAGGCTCCTGGAGTTTCTTATAAAACTTGTTCTACTTGTAATGGTCAAGGGCAGGTAATGCGAGTGACTAATACTATTTTAGGTAGAATGCAATCAGCGACAACTTGTCCTGCTTGTGGTGGATCTGGTCAAATTTTAGATAAAAAACCAGCTAACGCTGATGCCCAGGGAATGATTGTAGAAGACGAAACGGTTTCTATTAAAATTCCAGCTGGTGTTGTTGATGGGATGCAATTAAAAGTTTCTAACAAAGGAAATGATGCGCCAGGAAATAGTATTCCCGGTGATTTAATTGTTGCTATCGAAGAGTTAGAACACGAATTCCTGAAGCGTGAAGGCGAAAATTTACATTATGATTTATATGTAAGTTTCCCGGAAGCCATTCTTGGAGTTTCTAAAGATATCGAAGCCATTAATGGTAAAGTAAGAATCAAATTAGAAGAAGGAATTCAATCAGGAAAAATTCTTCGATTAAAAGGAAAAGGAATCCCAAGTATCAATGGATATGGAACTGGAGATTTGTTAGTTCATGTTAATGTTTGGACACCTAAAACATTGAATAAAGAGCAAAAACAATTCTTCGAGAAAAACATAGAAGATGATAACTTTATTCCAAACCCTGAAAAAACAGACAAATCGTTTTTTGAAAAAGTAAAAGACATGTTTTCTTAAGCTTTTCAAAGGAATCAAAATACAGTAAAAAAGCCCATCCGCATGAAAATGAAGATGGGTTTTTTTATGATACAATTGTAATCTATTTAGATAGTAATTATTTACTTTTACAACCGCAAGACCAAAAAGGTCAACCCGAAGAAGAAAATTCAAAAAATCAGCATGAATACCTTATTAGAAGTCAATAAAGTAGTGAAGCAATATGGAGATTACGTAGCGCTTAACGAAGTCTCTTTGTCTGTGCCACAAGGCAGTATTTATGGACTTTTAGGTCCTAATGGTGCCGGAAAAACTTCCCTTATTCGAATCATTAATCAAATTACCATGCCAGATAGTGGACAAATTATTTTGGATGGCGAAAAGTTGCAACCCAAACACGTACAATATATAGGTTATCTTCCTGAGGAAAGAGGTTTGTACCAAAGTATGAAAGTGGGCGAGCAATGTTTGTATTTGGCACAAATGAAAGGTTTGTCTAAGGTTGAAGCCAAAAAACAACTAGAGTATTGGTTTGATCGATTGGGAATTCAAGGTTGGTGGAACAAGAAAATCCAGGAACTTTCTAAAGGAATGGCACAGAAAATCCAGTTTGTAGTTTGTGTATTGCACAAACCTAAATTGTTGATTTTTGACGAACCTTTTTCAGGTTTTGACCCTGTAAATGCCAATGTAATTAAAGACGAAATTCTGGCATTGCGTGATGAAGGCGCCACCATCATATTTTCGACTCACAGAATGGAAAGTGTAGAGGAATTGTGCGATCATATTGCTTTGATTCATAAATCGAATAAATTAATCGAAGGGAAATTAGAAGATGTTAAAAGACTGCATAAAACCAATAGTTTTGAAGTGGGTGTTTTAACCGATAATGTTGAAGGTTTGATGTATGATATTACTCAAAAATTCACTGTTAGTCCGGCTAATTTTAAATCCTTAAATAAAGAATTAAAACTCGAAATTCAAATTGGAAATTCCCTTCCAAATGAATTATTGAATCTCTTAACTCAGCGTGGACAAGTCACTCATTTTGTAGAAAAAATTCCGAGTGTACACGATATTTTTATCCAAACGGTAACTAAATAAAAAACAATAAAGAAATTCCAAATTCCAATCCGTTGGAATTTGAGATTTTAAAATTTGAAATTTGCGAAGTATGAGCATTATATCATTAATTATAAAAAGAGAATTTTTTGCGAAGGTGCGCAACAAATCCTTTATTGTAATGACTTTTTTAAGTCCGTTATTATTTGTGGGAATAGCAGTATTTGTGAGTTATTTGAGTTCGATGAAAGCCGATGTAAAACAAGTGGCGATTCATGACGAAACGGGTTTGTTTGCCAAAGAATTTATTGCTCAAAATACTGAGGAAAACCAATACAAATATCTGGATTTATCACAAATTGACAGCCAATACTTGAAAGACAGTATTGCCAGTAATGGTTATGAAGGCGTATTGGTTATTCCAAAAACTGCAGCTGTAACCGATTTAGAAAACAAAATTGAGTTTATTTCTGATGGAAGTCCAAGTATTTCGTTTATCGAAAATGCACAGGATATTATTGCCAGAAAAATTACTAAAATCAATCTTGAAAATGCTCATTTAGATACTTTGGCTATTAAAAAAGCCCAGGCTAGTGTGAATATCAACATTGCAAAAACTTCGGGAGAAGAAGGTTTAAAAGGACTCAACGAAGCTAAAATTGCTATTGGGGGTGCTTTTGGTTACCTAATTATGATGTTCATCATTATTTATGGAAATATGGTCATGCGCTCTGTGATTGAGGAAAAAACAAATCGCATTGTAGAAATTATTATTTCTTCGGTAAAGCCTTTCCAATTGATGATTGGAAAAATTATTGGGACTTCGTTAGCCGGAATTTTACAGTTTACCATTTGGGTAATTATTGGACTTTCATTGCTGTTTGCAGCTTCGGTATTTTTTGGAGTAAACATTGGTCCGGCAGCTAATGTATCTCCTGCTTTAATAGAACATTCACAAACTGAATTTGCAGGAACAGCTCAATTGTTCATCAAAGAATTATGGAATTTACCTATTGCCAGTATTTTGATTGGTTTTGTGGTTTATTTCATTGGAGGTTATTTTTTATACAGTTCTTTCTACGCCGCTATTGGTGCCGCTGTTGATAATCAAACCGATTCGCAACAATTTCTTTTGCCAGTAATTATGCCTTTGATGTTAAGTGTGTATGTTGGTTTCTTTAGTGTAGTTAACAATCCAAATAGTACGATGGCAGTTGCTTTTTCGATGATTCCACTTACTTCACCCATTGTTATGTTAATGCGAATTCCTTTTGGAGTTCCATGGTGGCAACTGGCTATTTCAGTTACATTATTGTTTGGAACATTTTTATTGGTGGTTTGGTTTGCCGCTAAAATATACCGCATAGGGATTTTGATGTATGGGAAAAAACCAAGTTGGAAGGAATTATACCGTTGGTTAAAATATTAATTTTTTTGAAGTTGCTAAGGCTCTAAGATACTGAGATACTAAGATTTTTTAGTTCCTTAGAAGAAAAGACTCAGTACCTTAGCAACTTTGAATCTCAGAACCTTAAAAAAATGAGTAAAATACTAATTATCGAAGACGAAGCCGCTATTAGAAGAGTGCTTACTAAAATTCTTTCGGAAGAAAATGATACTTATCAGGTTGAAGAAGCTGAAGATGGTGTTTCGGCTTACGAAAAAATAAAAAATAATGATTACGACTTGGTTCTATGCGACATCAAAATGCCAAAAATGGATGGTGTCGAATTATTAGAAGAAGTCAAAAAGATAAAGCCTGAAATTCCAATGGTGATGATTTCTGGTCATGGCGATATGGAAACGGCAATTAATGCGATGCGTTTAGGTGCTTTTGATTATATTTCAAAACCACCTGATTTGAATCGTTTGTTGAATACAGTTCGAAATGCTTTAGACAGAAAACAACTGGTGGTTGAGAACAAAATTCTAAAGAAAAAAGTCAGCAAAAACTACGAAATGATTGGCGAAAGCGAAGCTATTAATCATATCAAATTGATGATTGATAAGGTCGCTCAAACTGAAGCCCGTGTGCTGGTTACCGGTCCTAACGGAACTGGAAAGGAATTAGTAGCGCATCAATTGCATGAAAAAAGTGAGCGTGCCAGTTTTCCTTTAATCGAAGTGAACTGTGCTGCGATTCCGTCAGAATTGATAGAAAGCGAATTATTTGGTCACGTGAAAGGTGCTTTTACTTCGGCGGTGAAAGACCGTGCAGGGAAGTTTGAAGCGGCCGATAAAGGAACTATTTTTCTGGATGAAATTGGCGATATGAGTCTTTCGGCTCAGGCCAAAGTATTACGAGCTTTACAGGAAAATATCATTACCAGAGTGGGTGCTGATAAAGACATTAAAGTGGATGTACGTGTTGTTGCTGCGACGAATAAAGATTTGAAAAAAGAAATCGAAGAAGGACGTTTCCGCGAGGATCTGTACCATCGATTGGCAGTAATTTTAATTAAAGTACCTTCGCTGAATGATAGACGCGAAGATATTCCGTTGTTAATAGGACATTTTGCTGATAAAATTGCTTCGGAACAAGGAAATGCAGTGAAGAAATTCTCTGATGATGCGATCAAATTGTTACAAGAATACGATTGGACGGGAAATATCCGCGAATTACGCAATGTGGTAGAGCGTTTGATTATCCTTGGCGGAAGCCAGATATCTGAAAACGACGTGAAGCTGTTTGCTTCCAAATAAAATAGTAATGGGTTAGGAGTTATAGGTTAGAAGTTTAACCGCATAACGCATAACTCATAACGTACAACTAAAAATATGAAACTAAAAAAAATAAACGAAAAGTTACAGCAAGGATTAATTGAAAACGGATTAACCGAGGCAAATGATATCCAAAAAGAAACTTTTTCGACTATAAAAAGTGGTGTCGATTGTATTATTATCGCTCCGGATGGGGAAGGAAAAACCACTACAATTGTGTTAAACGTAATTCAGCGATTGATTGGTTCTAATGAAGAATCGCCAAGAGCTTTGATTATTGTGGAGGACAAAGCTAAGGTTTTAGAAATGGAAGCCCTTTTCGAAAAGTACGGAAAGTACAGCGAACTGGAAGTTTATGGTGTTCATGACAAAGGCGATATGGATTATGATAAAAATTATGTTTCAACTGGAATCGACGTTTTAATTGGTACACCAAACAAATTGAGTGATATGTTTTCTACGGCGGGTTACAATGTAAACCGACTGAAAATGTTCATATTGGACGATGCAAATCCAATTTTGAAATTGCGCCATGAAATTAAAATCATGCGTATTTCGAATAGTATTGCTAAAACACAGCGTATTATTTTTGGAGATCAATTTTCAGAAAGAATAGAAATTCTGGCAGACAAAATGATGGAAGAGCCTGAAATCTTTGATTTTGAAGATGTGGAGTATGAAGAAGAATTCGCTGAGGAAGAACTTGAAGAAGGCTTAGAAGACGAAGAAAACGACGGAGAGGAAGAATAAAAAAAATATAAAATTAAGAGTACCATGGGATTAATGAAAGTGTTTTCGGGAAGTGAAGTATTAGCTTTGGCTTTGAAAGAAAAAATAGAAGCGGCTGGTGTTGATACGGTAATAAAAGACAATATTCAATCGGCTAGATTAGCGGGTTTTGGAAGTTCAGGTTCGGCAGTGGAATTGTTTATTCAGGAAACTGATTTTTCTAAAGCGAATCCTGTGATTGAAGAATTTCGATTGAATATTTAATAGTCGTATATTTGTTATTCTAATGATTCTGTAAGATGGATATAGCTGCAAAAAAAATAGAATTGATGGATTGGTTGCTTCATATTAATGATGAAACTAAACTCAAAAAAATAATAGCTCTAAAAACGGTTTTAGACAAAGAAGCTGTTGCTCATACTATTAGCGGTTATCCGGTAGATAAAGAAGAATATATCAATATGGTTAAAGAAGCTGATGACCGAATTGCATCGGGAAACTATACCACAATTGAAGATTTAGAAAAGGAAATAGAAAATTGGTAATATGCAAAAGCCAATTAGGATACTTTGGGATAATCAAGCCAAAGCCGATTTAAAACTAATCTTTGATTTCCTTCAATTAAAATCACCACAAGGAGCTAAGAATGTCATAAAAGATATTGTATCCCAGAGTAAAAATATTCACTTTGTAGAGCAATATCAAATAGATGAATTTTTAGGAGAACCTTATAGAAGAATGATTGTTCGGGATTATAAGATTATTTATAAAATTCATTCGGAAACTGAAATTAGAATTCTTCAAATTTTTGATTGTAGGCAGAATCAAAGAAAATTAAAAGAATAAATGAAAAAATCGTTTCAAATAATCTTGATTGTTTTTCTATTGTTTATTGGAGATAGATTTTTGTTTATGTCCAATAGATTAAATGGTGTTTGGGAATATGAAACAGGTAGTTATATAGGAGATCCAATTTCAAAAAAACAAAACATGAATGTTAGAAATAATTTTGAAATTCAGATTTATAAAAATGATAAATTGGTTTCTTATTATTTGTTAGGATGTTATTTTGGTGAGCTATATTTATTGGAAAAAGAAACTTTAAAATATACTAGATATACTGCTTGTTAAAGTTAAAAACTTTGCGGAGCATAAAAAAAGAATAAAGATGAAATACAAAATGTTGGTTCTTGACATGGATGATACCTTGTTGAATGATGACCATATCATTTCGGATGAAAATAGAGCGATGCTTGTTAAAGCCAAGGAAAAAGGTGTACATGTTATTTTGGCTTCCGGGCGACCAACGCCTGCGATGATTGAATATGCCAGGGATTTGGGATTAATGGATTCGTATATGATTTCGTTTAACGGAGCCGTTATTACCGATTTGAAAAACGACGAAGTAATCTTCGAGCAAAGTTTGACTCAAGAGCAAATTCATACCTTGTATGATTACAGCAAGGAAAAGAAAACGCATATTATTACGTATTTAGACGGAAAAGTGATAAGCGAAACCCATTCAGAATATATTGATGTAGAGGTAAATATCACAGGATTAGAACACGAAGTGGTGCCTAATTTTAAAGAGCGCGTTCAATCGGCGGCGATAAAATGTATTTTGCTGGAAGAACCGAGTTATTTGAAAGAAGTGGAAGCCGATTTGAGAACTGCCATGCCGCATTTGAGTGTATGTATGTCAAAACCTTTTTTCTTAGAAGCGGCTCAAACCGGAATTGATAAGGGAGCCAGTGTGAAATTTTTGGCAGATAAATTAAATATCTTGCAATCGGAAGTGATTGCGGTGGGGAATGCAGGAAACGATTTATCGATGATTGAATATGCAGGTCTTGGTGTTTGGGTGGATAATGTGGATGCTCATTTGAGAGACAAAGGCGATGTGGTGGTTGCTTCTAATAATGATCACGGAGTTGCTGAGGTAATCCAAAGATTTATTTTGGCTTAAGATTTTTCAAATTATAATTTAAACCATTAAGAAATTAAGGTAATTTAAGAGTAGTTCTTAAAGACTTGATTTTTTAATGGTTTTTTTGTTAATGCTCCGCAAAGTCTTTGACTTTGAGGTAGTGATTTACGGTTTTTAACCGATTTTAATTTTAGCTTTTTTATATCAGTCACAGACTGATGAATGCATCCTCAAAGTCAGAGACTTTGCGGAGCGGGGTTTTATTAATCTAAATTTGAATTGTTTAATATTCTTTTTGCTTCTTTTATATTAATTCTGGCTTTAGTTCCATGTTTTTCTAATAGATGTAATAAGTTTCCACCATTAAGCAAAGTTATAGGTTTTCCTTTTGCAAATTCATATGAATCTGGACCATAATCTGAAGTTGTAACTAATATACCTTTATTAGCTCCCTCATTCATTACTGTACCATACAAATCGCGAACAGCTGCTACGCCGACTGTATTTGTATATCTTTTGGCTTGAATAACAATTTTTCCTCCTCGAATTGGATCAGGGTCAAATGCAATTGCATCTACACCACCATCTCTACTTGCCTGTGTGACTTTTACTTGACTACCATTGTTGTTGAATTCTTTTTCAAATAACTCTCTGATTAAGTGCTCAAACTCTTCCCAGTTCATTAAGGCTAGATTTGTGGTTTCATCAAAATTTATATCTTTTGAATTAACAAATCTTTTGTCTGAATCCATTGTAGTTATAATAGGTTGTA
Source organism: Flavobacterium undicola (assembly GCF_009909155.2). Lineage (GTDB taxonomy): Bacteria > Bacteroidota > Bacteroidia > Flavobacteriales > Flavobacteriaceae > Flavobacterium > Flavobacterium undicola. The sequence goes on along the minus strand of NZ_JAAAPM020000018.1, from coordinate 593 downwards.
TAGCACTTAAACTGCTTAATTTACTACTACCTATTCCTTTTAGATTGCGGAAACATTCTTTCGGGTCAACATTTTCTAAATTAATAAGTTTCAGTTCATCTTTATTTATCTGAATAGATAGAATACAACTTTCAATTTCTATTCCAGTAGCTTTGTTTATAGACCTAACCCATCCATTAAAAGAAACTGCTTCTAAGCATTGAATGTAATCTGAATTGAATAGTTCATTAATTGACCTTAACGTTATTTTGTAAATAATTTGGTCAAATATATGGTCAAGTTGTTTTTCTGTGATATGCTTTTCTTTAATTTCATTTAAAGATCCTACAAATGAAATGCTGTTTAAAGTAGGTATATCTTTTGGTGAAGGAAGATAATAATCTACAACTATAATTTTATTTGCATCGTTATACTCACAGTATATTTCCTTTTTGAAAAAAAATGGATAGTCAGATTTTTCTAAAATTAATTTATTGAGTTATACACTTAATATCTGTTTTATGTTTTTTTGATAAATCGGTTTTGCATTCACCATTCTTTCTATGGATTTATGAAAAATACTTGTTTTAAATTGAGAACGGTTTATCCTAAAA
>NZ_JAAAPM020000017.1 GCF_009909155.2 Flavobacterium undicola | reverse complement strand
ATAAGCTTTGCAAGCTTCATCATTTGGCAATTCTTTTATAAAGTTTAGTATGCTTTGTCCTTCAAATACTTCCATAACGACTGTTTTTAAAGACATAAAAATACAGAAACTAAATGACTAACTCAAATAATTTATTTGTCATTTTTGAGTTTTTTTAGGTTTCTGTCGCTTGTAAACTAGTATACAATTTGTATTACAAAATCATAAAAAGTCACTAGATTTTGGGTAGATAGGTGTGATAACTATCATACTTTATATAATCCCAAATATATTTATTTTTTCTTACAAATCATTTAGAATTTCAATAGCAATAGAAATATCAAAAATCAATTTTAAAAATAGAATTCAATCGAGAACTTGTTGTTGTAGATACACACCATAAAAAAATCCGAGTTGTTTGTCAATCGGATTTTAGAGTATTTTCTGTAGTGATGTATCGCTGTCAAAAAGGAATGGTTTTATCCAGAAAATACGAGTTTACTTTTTTGCTGGTTTCATTTCGGTTACAATCAATTTTAGGGTTGTCATACCGGTGTTTTTTGCCATGTGGGTTACCGCAGGCATATAGATGGCAGTGCCGGCTTTGATGTCCATAGCCATGGATTTTTTGCCTTTTTCGGTAATTTCAATTTTTCCTCCTGCCACAACATAAACAGTGTGGTTAGGATGGCTGTGCATGGCTGCGGTTGCACCCGGAGCAAAAACTACTTCCATCACTCTTACTTTGTCATTTTCTAATAACACTTTTTTATAGACGTTGTGGGCCGCTTTCATTGGGTCTTGCGCATACAAACTGGCACTCTGAAAAGTGAATATTCCAAAGAGTAAAGCCATTGCTATCATTTTAATTGTTTTCATCTTGTTTCAATTTTAAATTTTAGACTAATTTAATTTGCCCTACTCCTTAAAGCTCTAGTCTGGGCTTTCTTTTTGGGGTAGTAGATGTTATTGTATGTAATTGATATGCTCAGGAGGCAATAAAGAAAAATCATTGGTGTAGATTGTTCTCTTTGTCCGTTTTTATGAAATAGAAAGAGTTTTGGGGTTGTCTGTATTTCATAATTGTTGTGTACTGACATTTAGGAATTTTGAAGTACACGGCGCTGTTCCTTTTTGCATATCTAATTTACGAAATATTCGGTTTGAAAATATAAGTAAGCTCTTGTTTTTTTATGTTTAAGGTTTTGGTTTTGAGTGTTTTTTGGTGTGTGTTTTATTTTTTGGAATCAAAATAATAAGCATAAAAAAATCCGATTGCTTTTACAACAATCGGATTTATATATAATCTGAAATCTTTATTCTAAAGTTTGAAATCTATAAGTGGGCACATCATCTTTTAGTCACAATTTTTATTTGGGAGAAAATAGTTGTTTAATTTAAGAAAGGGTTTTGCTTTTTAATTGGTTTTATAATCGTGGGATTTTTTGTTTCTGGCTTCCATTTGCTAGTGTTTGGTTTTAACCAGAACAGAATTAAATTAATGATGTTCTGCTAATATGTGGCTATATACATAATGTACCGGCATTACTGTAGGTGCTTTTTTAGGTATGTTGTTTTTTTCAAGTATTGGCATAAGTATTTCGCCAAAATTTTTGAAATCTTCTTCGGATTCCCATTCATCGACAACCATCCAGCCATCTGAAGTTGGAGCGCCAATATGGTATAACAACCCATAAGGGTTAGAATGACCTTTTGCACGTAAATCGTCCCATACGCGGTCGTATTCTTTTGATGTCATACCGGGAAAATTGAATAAAATCATTACATTTTTCATCGTATAAATAATTTTTGTTACTAAATTTTGAATACTGTATTTCTTGTATTCGTTTTGAATAATACAGTATATTATAGAAGTTTAAAATAGATGCTCTTTTGAATAGAATGAGCTACAATAATTTGTTTATATAACCTATGTGCTTAAACGGCAAAACCCTTTTTTAGTGAATAGCTGTTACCAGTGAGTTTTGGGTGTACTAAGTTACGAAAAAATGCAGTTAATTGTTTGATTTTTAGTGTTGTAGTTGTGTTTTTGACGCAAAAAATCCGTCCCGATAGCTCGGGACGGATTTTGTATATAATCTGAAATCTTTATTCTATCCCGATAGCTATCGGGACTGAAATCTATAAGTGAATTACCTCACCGTAAGCATCAGCAACTGCTTCCATAACTGCCTCACTCATTGTTGGGTGTGGGTGGATGGATTTTAGGATTTCGTGACCTGTAGTTTCCAGTTTACGAGCTACAACTGCCTCAGCAATCATATCAGTAACACCAGCACCAATCATGTGACATCCTAACCATTCGCCGTATTTAGCATCGAAGATTACTTTTACAAATCCGTCTGGAGTTCCAGCTGCTTTTGCTTTTCCTGAAGCTGAGAATGGGAATTTACCAATTTTTAATTCGTATCCTTTTTCTTTAGCTTGTTTTTCAGTCAAACCTACAGAAGCAATTTCCGGAGTAGCATAAGTACAACCTGGTACGTTTCCGTAATCGATAGGCTCTACGTGCAATCCTTTGATTTTCTCCACACAGTTGATTCCTTCAGCAGAAGCTACGTGAGCCAAAGCTTGTCCCGGAGTTACGTCACCAATAGCGTAGTAACCCGGGATATTTGTTGCGTTGTAAGCGTTTACTAAGATTTTATCTCTGTCCGTAGCGATTCCTACTTCTTCTAAACCAATGTTCTCGATGTTAGTTTTGATTCCAACAGCAGATAATAAAATATCAGCTTCTAAAACTTCTTCTCCTTTAGCCGTTTTAACAAATGCTTTAACTCCTTTTCCAGAAGTATCAATTCTTTCTACAGAAGAATTTGTCATAACCGTGATTCCAGCTTTTTTCAAAGATTTTTCAAATTGTTTCGAAATATCCTCATCTTCAACAGGAACTACATTTGGCATAAATTCTACGATGGTAACTTCAGTTCCCATAGAGTTGTAGAAGTGAGCAAACTCAACTCCAATTGCTCCAGAACCGACGATAATCATCTTTTTTGGTTGTGTTGGCAAAGTCATTGCCTGACGATAACCAATTACTTTTACACCATCTTGTGGTAAGTTTGGCAACTCACGAGAACGAGCACCAGTAGCAATAATAATATGATCAGCACTGTATTCAGTAACTTTTCCGTCTTTATCAGTAACGTCTAATTTTTTACCTGGTTTTAATTTTCCAAAACCATTAATAACGTCAATTTTGTTTTTCTTCATCAGGAAAGTAACTCCTTTGCTCATTCCTTCAGCAACCGAACGGCTACGTTGAACTACAGCTGAGAAATCTTTGTCAAACTCAGAAACCGTCAATCCGTAATCGGAAGCGTGTTTTAGATAATCAAAAACTTGAGCCGATTTAAGTAAGGCTTTTGTTGGGATACAACCCCAGTTCAAACAAACCCCGCCTAAGTTTTCTTTTTCAACTACGGCTACTTTAAAGCCTAATTGTGATGCTCTAATGGCAGTTACATATCCGCCAGGACCACTTCCTAAAACAATAACGTCGTATTTCATTTCTATGTATTTATTTATTTTTTATTGGTGAAATGCAATGAGCAAGCTCATGTCATTTTTTCTGATTTATTTTTTAAGTTGTAAAAATGAAATTTGCTAATAATGCGCCTTTCATTTTATATGAATTTCTAATGTTAATTTAAGACTGCGAATTTAATGATTTATTCTGTTTTTGAAACTCACAAAAGCACAAAATATTAACAGAATGCGGTTTATAAAGGTTGATTTTTCAAAATCTAACAAAATACCCTCTGTTTCTTATATATTTTTAGGAATCCATCAATGCTGTTTTTTCTATTCGTTTCGAATATAATTGGTAGTTTTTTCGGAGTTTTAATGTCCTTAGCTTTCGCAATCGAGTGTCAAATGTTTGAAGAATACGTAAAAAGAAAATCTGTTTGATCCGCCGCGGCGGAGAGTTATTTTCTTTTAGTATTCGAAAACTAATTTGACCGACGAGGAAGTGTTAGACTTGATTTTTTTGTTTCTTTTTTGATCAAGCAAAAAAGAAAATCACAATTATTATATACTAAAGCTATATTACCCCACCATTTTCTGTTTTCTTAGCAATAACCAAATCACTATTGGTGCACCAAAAATAGACGTTACCGCATTGATAGGCAACGTAATTTCGCCACCGGGAACCTGCGAAATGGTATCGCAAATCAGCATGATAATGGCTCCAAAAAGCAGGGTGCCCCAAAATAAAATAGTATGATTGCTGGTTTGGAAAACCAATTTAGCAATATGAGGAACTGCCAATCCAATAAAGGCTATAGGCCCTGCAAAAGCAGTAATACTTCCAGCTAAAATACTGGTCGCAAATAGGATAATCAATCTTGCTTTTTTATAATTCAAACCCAGGCTTCGGGCGTAATTTTCTCCAAGGAGCAGTGCATTCAAAGGTTTGATACTGGCTAAACTCAATAGCATTCCCGTTAACACACAAACAGATAAAATCAAGATGGAAGTCCAGGAAAGATTCCCTAAATTTCCTAAAGACCAAAAAGTGAATTTTTGCAATTGTTCGGCTGTACTAAAATAACTTAGCGTTCCTACAATTGCTGTACTAAAACTACCAAACATTAATCCAACAATCAGGATGCTCATGGTGTCCCGCAAGCGAACAGAAACAAATAAAACAGCTAATAATACTAAAGAACTGCCTATGGTTGAGGCCAAGACAATTCCGTATGAAGAAAGCGCTATCTCTTGTAAAAACGGAGGAAGTAAAGCCGCTCCTAAAATTACAAAAGCGACTCCCAAACTCGCTCCTGAACTCAATCCTAAAACATAAGGTCCGGCCAATGGATTTCTAAATAAAGTTTGCATCAACAAGCCACTAATTGAAAGTCCGATTCCAACTAAAACTACCGTAATTGCCTTGGGTAATCGATAATTGATAATGATATATTCCCAAGTTGATTTGCTGGCATATCCGCCACTTAAACTCTGATAAATTTCTTTAAAAGGAATCGTTATCGAACCTAAACTGATGTTTGTGAAAAACAAAAAAAGCAGTCCTGCTACAAGGTAGAAAAATAGAATTGTATTTCGTTTTTGGTTTTTCAATTTGGGTTAGTTTAGTTTTTGTGCAAAGGTAAAATTATAATTAGCTAATAATTCAGGATGAAAAATTTTGATATAATCTTTCAAAACTAAATCAGGTCGGCTAGGGGCTAATTCATAATAAATAGTTCCTCCCGTTGCACCTAATTTGCTTTCAAAAGTATACACATTTTTAGCAGCAAAAGCATCAAATTGTTCATAATGCGGATTGCTGTCTCCTAATTCTTTTGCGTTTTTAAAAGAACCTGTGGCAATCCAAACCTTTGCAGTTTTTGCTTTGTCTAATATTTTTTCGAATGATAATCCCAGACTTCCGCTACCTTCCACATTCGCCCATAAATAATTGGATTTGGCATCTTTCATAAATTGGGCAACCCAGCTGTTTCCTTTGGCTACATACCATTGATTTTGGTACATAGAACCGTATAAAACAGTTTTTTCTGCTTTTTGATTGGCAACTAATTGCAAGGCTTGTTTGTAGTTTTTTACAATGTTGTCAAAAAGGATTTTACCTTCTTTTTCTTTGCAAAATAAAGCTGCATATAGTTTAATCCATTCGGCTTTTCCCAGAGGTGATTGCTCCATCCAATCGGCTTGAATAATTACATTTAAGCCACTTTTTTCCAAGTTGGCAATCATCGGATTGTTGTTGTCAATGCCAAAAGTTACGATGGCTTCGGGAGCTAAATCAATTAGCTTTTCCATGTTTAAGCGTTCGTTTTGCCCCACATTTTTTACGATTCCGGCATCAATCAGTTTTCGGGTTTTTGCAGAAGAAACATAATCGGTATGAGGAAATGCTAGTAAAGATTTTTCTACTTTGAGCATTTCTAAAAATGGAATGTTGGTCGTTGAAGTCACTACTATAGATTGTAAAGGAACGGATAGTTGGGTATACTTTTGTAAACTATCAGGAACTTCGGCGTTTTTTTCTTTTAAGATATAAGTGAAATCTTTATTGGCTTCAGGCCAGGGATTTAAGACTCTAACAATCGAATAACCTTCGTATTTATTGATGGAAAGATTAGTCGAATATTCAATTTCGTTTTTTTGAATAGTTGTTGAAGATGTATTTGATTTTTCGTTCTTTTTGCAAGCAACAAAGCTTAAAAGTAGAAAAAGAAACAGGGTTTTATTACAAAAAGAATTCATCATTATATTTTATATGGAAGCAAAGGTATAGCAAATGGAGAAAAATAGTGTTTATTTTTTAGGATAAAAAAATGAACAAATACTATCTTTACCTCATGAATGCTATAAAAGTAAAACACTGCTCCAGTTGTGGAATCGCCTTTGATTGCGGCGATATTTCTCAGGAAAAGAAATGTTGGTGCAATGATTTTCCACCTATTTTTACTCTTTCGGAAGGGGCAGATTGTCTTTGTCCTGATTGTTTTAAGAATAGTTGTTCGATAAAAATTGAAGAATATGTAGCTAGCATTTCTCCTGAAACGGCGCTGGAAAATAAAGCGAAGGATTTGCCTAAAATGGACAATTTAATTGAAGGAATCGATTATTATTTGGAAGATGGAAATTATGTTTTCAAAGCTTGGTTTCATCTAAAAAGAGGTTCTTGTTGTGGTAATGGTTGTCGTCATTGTCCGTATTAAAAAAGTTATGAGTTATGGGGAATGAATTATTAGGAAGAGGAGAGTTTAATATATGTAAAAATACAATTAGAAATTTAGATATATAATCAACAATTTATACTTTAAAAATATTTTAAAATGATCTATTTCATAACAGGAGGAGAGCGCTCAGGAAAGAGCAGTTATGCCGAAAATATTGCCAAAGAATTATCGGCAAGACCCATGTATGTTGCTACAGCCCGAAAATGGGATGACGATTTCCAGAAGCGAATTGACCGTCATCAAAAAGATCGGGACGAACGTTGGATTAACATTGAAAAAGAAAAATTTTTAAGCGAAATTGATTTTTCAGGCCAGGTTGCTGTAATTGATTGCGTAACTTTATGGTTGACTAACTTTTATATTGATACAAAAAATGATGTCGAGTTGAGCTTGATTCAGGCTAAGGCGGAATTTGAAGCTGTGGCCAATCAGCCTAATGCGACAATCATTATTATTTCTAACGAAATAGGAATGGGCGTTCATGCCGAAACGCATATTGGCCGAAAGTTCACCGAATTGCAAGGTTGGATGAACCAATATTTAGCAAAAAAAGCGGATAAGGTGGTGTTGATGGTTTCTGGAATTCCGGTAACAATAAAAGGAGGATTATGAGGGAAATTCGATATCAATATCAATTGCAATAAGCAATATCAAAAAAAGAAATGCCATTGATTTTTGCCATTGAATAGACTTTTAATAAAAAAAACATGACCAATTTAGACGAAATAATTAAATCACGCCGAGATACCCGTCATTTTACCAATGATGCTGTTCCTGATGCCGTAATTGAAAAAGCACTGCAGGCTGGACATTGGGCGCCTTCTGTTGGTTTGACCGAAGCAACTCGATATTATCTTATTAAATCGGCTGAAATTAAAAAAGCAGTTAAGGATTTGTTTTTGGAATATGATAAGAAAGCTGCAGCTTGTACGGATGACGAATTGCAAAAAGTACAATATAAAAACTTAAAGCTCGAGGCAATTGAAGAAGCACCATTGGGATTAGTTATTTGTTACGACCGTTCTGTACTGAATCATTTTACTATCGGTACAGTGGGAAGCAACGAAGCGATTAAGTTCAGCGCAGTTTGTGCAGCTCAAAATATTTGGCTTTCGCTCACCGAACAAGGCTATTCTATGGGCTGGGTTTCGATTTTGAATTATTACCAATTCAAGAAAATATTAGGTTTACCGGAGCATGTAGAACCGCTGGGGTATTTTTGCGTAGGCAAACCTGCAACAAATTACGACAACCAACCGATGTTGCAACAACTGAATTGGAAACAAAAATCAGAAGTGCCTTTTGTTTCAGAAATTACCGAATTGCATTCAGCAGCAGAAAAACAAATTGAAACAAATACTATCCATCCCGATGCGACTGATTTTTTTCTAAAAAGTTTACAGCACAAAATAGACCAAAAGACAAAACCCATAGGTTCGTTAGGAGTTCTTGAAAAAATAGCGAAACAAATAGCAACCGTTTTTCAAACATTGGAGCCTAAAATAAATCAACCTCATATTGTAGTTTTTGCTGCCGATCATGGTATTGCACAGCACGGAGTGAGTGCTTATCCGCAGGATGTAACACGCCAAATGCTAACTAATTTTCTGGAAGGTGGAGCGGCAATAAATGTGTTTTGCAAACAAAATAAGATAGCACTTTCGGTGGTTGATGCGGGTGTGAATTACGATTTTCCATCTAATACAAGCTTGATTTCGGCTAAGATTGATAAAGGAACACATTCGTTTTTAAGTAGTCCTGCTATGAGCAAAACCCAAATGGAATTGTGTTTTACAAAAGGAAGCGAAATTGTAGCAACTATTGCTAAGCAAGGAAGTAATTGTATTGGTTTTGGCGAAATGGGTATTGGCAATACTGCTACAGCCTCGGTTTTAATGAGTGTACTTTGTAATTTTTCTATCGAAGATTGCGTAGGCAGAGGGACAGGAGTTAATGATGAAAAGTTGCAATTTAAGATTGATATTTTAAGAAAAGCGATTGAAAATTATCATGGAGAGAAGGATTTAGAGAGTTATTTGGTATATTTTGGAGGCTTTGAAATTTTGCAAATGGCGGGTGGGATGCTTGAGGCATACCAACAGAATATGATTTTTCTAGTGGATGGTTTTATTTGCAGTGTGGCTTTTTTGATTGCTTTCAAAAAAAATCCTGCGATAATTAATAACGCTATTTTCAGTCATCAATCGGCTGAAAAAGCACATAAAAAGCTATTGGATTATCTTGGAGTTTCGGCTGTTTTACAATTAGATTTACGCTTGGGCGAAGGAACGGGTTGTGCGCTGGTGTTTCCAATAATAGAATCGGCTGTGGCTTTTTTAAACGATATGGCTAGTTTTGAAAGTGCCGGGGTGAGTGAGAAATAGAAGTTAGAGGTGGGAAGTTAGAAGTAGATTAAAAATATTTATAAAAAAAATGAAAAAAGAACTCCATATATTTTTTACAGCATTACTATTTTATACCCGAATTCCTTGCCCTAAAAATATCAATCATCATCCAGATTACTTAAACAAAGCTTCGCGCTATTTTCCGCTAATTGGTTGGATTGTAGGCGGAATCAGTTTTGTCGTTTTTTATTTCTCAGCTTTGGTTTTTTCAAATGAAATAGCTGTTATACTTTCGATGATTGCCAGTATTCTGGTTACCGGAGCTTTTCATGAAGATGGTTTTGCCGATGTTTGTGATGGTTTTGGAGGCGGATGGACTAAAGAAAAGATTCTTCTAATTATGAAAGACAGTGCCATTGGAGCTTATGGAGCGATTGGTTTAGTATTGCTTTTTTTATTAAAGTTTCAGAGTTTGGTTCAATTAACTAATACTACTCAAATACCAGATTTTGGTTTCGGAATTTATAATGTAAATATTGGAATTTTACTTCTTTTTATAACCGCTCATTCTTTAAGCCGATTAGCTGCAATATCTATTGTTTTTACCCACGAATATTCAAGAGAAGATGCAACCAGCAAAAGCAAGCCTATTGCTCAAAATTATACTTGGAAAGAAGTATTTGGCGCTTTCTTTTTTGGATTGTTACCGCTTTTAGTATTGGCTGTTTTTTGCTGGCAAATACTGTTCACTTTTATCTCCGTTTTCTTATTCCGATTTTTTCTGGCTCGTTATTTCCAAAAATGGATAGGCGGCTATACCGGGGATTGTCTTGGTGCAACACAGCAAGTATGTGAAGTAGTTTTTTATCTGTCAAGTTTTGCTTTATGGAAGTTTATTTAGTTCGACATACCGAAACGGTTTGCGAAAAAGGCATTTGTTACGGACAAACCGATGTGACTTTGAAAGAACCTTATCTGGAACAATTTGAATCGATAAAAAGTCAAATACCAACTGAAGCTGTTGTTTTTTCGAGTCCGTTATCCCGTTGTACGCTTTTGGCAAATTATTTGTCATCATCAATTAGTACCGATCCTCGTTTGATGGAAATGAATTTTGGCGATTGGGAAATGAAAAATTGGGACGCTATTCCCGAAGCCGATTCTATACCTTGGATGACCGATTTTGTAAATGTAGCCGTTCCTAATGGCGAATCTTTCGTTGCTTTACATCATCGTGTAACTGATTTTTTGGAGACACTACTTTCAGAAAATAATTCGAAAAAAATAGTAATTGTTACCCATGCCGGAGTAATCAGAAGTATTTTGTGTACCAATTCAAATTTGCCGTTGAAAGATGCTTTTACAAATAAAGTAGATTTTGGAGCTGTTCTAAAAATAGAATTATAAATTGAATTAAAATTATTTATTTTGTTGGTTATTAGGTTTTTATAGATGCTGAATCAAATATCTGTATAAAGTTGATTTTTTTAGCTGAATTAAGTTTTATCTTTGCCATTGTATTGAGGTTGCTGTTTTTTTATTCGAAAAATAGCATTAAAAGGGAATCAAGTGATTGATGAATGATGATTAACGAATTTAGATTACAGATTTATATCTGCAATCTAAAATCTGCAATCACTAATCAAAAATCTTGAGCTGTACCCGCAACTGTAAGCTATCAAGCTTGTTGTTATCTACAAAACCACTGTTTCGAAGTGAGAAAGTAGAAGTTAGAGGTTAGAAGTAAATACTTCTCATTTCTTTCTTCCAGCCTCTAACTTCAAATGGGAAGGTCAACAACAAGACGCAAGCCAGGAGACCTGCCTAATACATCGAGTATCAAACTTTCGGGAAAAAAGGTTTGGGTATGGGTTATTCTATGCTTTTCTCCCATTTATTAGTTATGTAACAGAAAAACTGTTATTAAATGTTTTTAAAATGAACAAAAAAAACGTTCGTATTAGTGCGTTATTCGTGTTAATAAGTGCTTGTGCTTTTGCGCAAAAAAAAGGAGTTGTACTTCCTGTAACCAACGAGTTGAAGGAAGTGGTTGTTACAGATTCTAAATTTGCATTGCCTAAAGAGAAATCAGGAAAGGTGATTGTGAAAATTACGGCTGATGATTTGAAAAAAAGACCAGGACAATCAGTAGCTGAAGTTTTGAGTACCGTGGCAGGTGTTGAAATTAATGGAAATCAGAGTCGAAACGGAAAAGATTTAGGGGTTTTTATCAGAGGTGGGCGAGGGCATCAGGTTTTGATTTTGATTGATGGTGTTCCTGTTACTGATGCTTCAGGAATTAGTTTGTCTTATGATTTGCGTTTACTTTCAGTTCAACAAGTAGAAAGTATAGAGGTAATGAAAGGTGCTGCCAGTACGCTTTACGGTTCAGGAGCAGCAACTGGAGTGATCAATATTACTTTGAAAAAAGCTGCAAAGAATGCTATTTCGGGAAACGTTTATATGAACGTAGGCACACAAACTGATGCTAAAGACAAAGATTATTCTGCTCAGGATTTTAATCAAGGGTTTTCATTTAATGGAAAATCGGAGAAGTTCAATTATTTTGCCTCTTTGAATAGTACTGAAACTACAGGGATTTCAGAAGCCAAACCAGCTTTGGATACTGAAACTTTTGAGGATGATGGTTTTTCCAGAGTGAATTCGATTGTAAAGTTTGGTTTTACGCCAAATAAAAAATTATCATTGGATTTCTTTGCTAGTTACGATAGAATGAGAAGTCAGTTTGATGATAGTGCTTTTACTGATGAGACAAGAAATAATCTTCTTTCAGTACAGTACAGATTGGGATTTTCTCCAAAATTCAAATACAATAAAGGAGAATTGGTCTTAAATGCTGCAGCAAGTAAAATTGATCGTAATTATGAGATTTTTTCTTCCTGGACAAACAGTGTAGATAAATCTTTGTATCAAGCGAGAAATATAAATGCCGATTTGTTTAATAAATACAAGATAATTCCAGAATTATTTATGGTTACTGGAGGTCAATTTCAGTTTTTTGAAATGGTTAATTTGACACCTTTTGGAGATATTCAAAATGAATTGGCTAAGTTTAGTATTATTGATCCATACGCAACAGTAGTTTACAATTCAGATTTTGGATTGAATATCAACACAGGAGCACGATTGAATATTCATAGTAAATACGGAAGCAATTTTGTTTTTAATATTAATCCATCGTATTCATTTTCTGAAATTCCTTTGAAATTAGTGACTTCATATAGTACTGCTTACATAACGCCTAGTTTGTTTCAATTGTACTCCCCTTATGGAAAATTAGATTTAACACCTGAAAAAAATAGTACAATAGAAGCAGGTTTTGAATTGGCTTTATTGGATAAAAAAATAAATTTAAATTCGGTTGCTTTCTATAGACAAGAACAAAATTCTATTGGATTTGTATCTAGTAGTTATGATAATATCGAAGGAAAGTATAATGCAAAAGGTGTTGAAACCATGCTTTCTTATACTTTGTCAGATAAATTAAAGTTGAGCGGAAATTATACTTTTACTCAAGTTGAGGAAGCTTTGAGTAGATTAATTCCAAAACATAAAGCGAATGCTGCTGTTGAATACCAGCCAACAGCTAGAACTTTTTTCAATGTAAGCTATCAATATGTTGATAAAAGAGGTGATGTTTATTATGACGGAGTAATTTTTACTAGCGTCCCAGTTGCTCTAGGTTCTTATCAATTGCTTAATGCAACAGCTAAATATGAACTAATAAAAAATAAAATGACTGTTTTTGCAAATGCTACTAATATCTTAAATAAAGATTTTGTAGAAGCTGCAGGATATTATGCTAAAGGTAGAAACTTCAAATTAGGTTTGAATATCAATTTATAATATTGAATTTTAGGGTAGCAAAAAGGCTTTCAGTGATGAAAGCCTTTTTTGTGTTATTCAAAATACATTTGATTTTGTCCTCTTAGTGTTTTAGAATCGTTGAGGTATTCAAAATCAGTTGTTGGTTTTTCGGGTACTATAAATTTAGCAGTTCCAGTAATTTTTCCAATTGCTGTACTTAATAAAGGTTCGCTGGGATCTCCAAGGACACCTAATGTTTTTATCCTTTCAGATAATTTATAATCAGGAATTAAGCCATCCAAATAATCACCAAAGCCTACAGCATTTACCGAATGAGCAACTATAGGTTGCATAGCATAGCGATGGGATGGATTTCTATTGGTTTTAGTAAGAGTAGGAGAGTCGTAAAGTGTAACCGAAGCGACGTTTTTTCCATAGGTTGCATCGCCTATTTGAACCACATTGATATAAGGATCGAGACCATTAATGATGAGTTCACTTGCTGAAGCTGTACTTTTTGTAGTTAAAACATAAACAGTGGTGAGATTTAAACTGCTAAGACTTGTGCCATCGATAGTACTTGTGAAAAGGTACTTTTGGTTGAGGTAGGATTTTCTGTTATTATAAGCCAATTCGCTAAAAACTTGTCCGTTAAATTGTCCAGAAATCATACTGGCTAATCGGGTTGCCGTAAGTACAGAGCCTCCGCCATTGTATCTTAAATCTAAAACTAAATCGGTTATCCCTTCGGATTTAAAATAAGCAAAGGCATCATTGAGTTGCGAATCATAACTTGGGTAAAAACCATTGTACATTAGATAACCAATTTTGTGTGCCCCACTATTGATGACTTTTTTAATAAAAATAGGATTTTCAGCTAAACTTGTTTTGGTTAAAGCCAGATTTTTACCATTAGGAGTGATTACAGGATTGTTATTAGTATCATAAGTAAGGTTGGCAAAATTTAAAGTGTAGTTTTCATCAGCACTAAATAATAAATTCGAATAATTAGATAGATTTAAAGGAGTTCCATTCACTGCATAAAATACTTCGCCACGTTTAATATCTTTTGTTGCTGCGTCTGAGTTTGGAATAATATAACGCACATAACCAATAACTTGGTCACTTCCAGAAGAAACAAGACTTAAGCCAAATTCAACGCCGTTATTTTTGGTTGTTCCTCCTAATTGTTGTTCCAATGTGAGGTAATCACTAACAATCCAGCTGAATTTATCGACAACATTTGTATCATATAAACTAGGAGGTCGGTTGAGTAAATTCTCAAATAAATCTTCTGGGGAAGAATAGCTTTCTAAAAAGTTTTCATATTCGGCGTTTGAGGCAAATCGTTTGTCGGCTAAATCAGGAACATCTTCTTGCCATAAGTACATTTGGTTTAGTCCTCTCCATATAAATTTTTGAACATCAAGGCTGGTTGGTTCGGGCAGCGTATCATCCTGGTCTTGACAACTTTGCAAGAACAAAAGTGGGAATAATAGAAGTAGTAAGTATTGATAGGGACTTTTCATATTTTAGAAACAATTATAGCTATTAACGTAAAAATACTATCTTTAGTTTTATTATCGATTTTTTGGAATGAATAATTTTTCTCTTTCTGCATAAACCATACAATTTTGTCGTTATAGGGGTAAAACAACGGTTAAAAAAAATTGGCATAGAAATGGTAAGTATAATTATAAATATAAGAGTATAGTTTTAATATAAAAATATGAAAATGAAAAAGATACTAATCACATTGGTACTTGCATTTGCTTCGGTTCCATTTTACGGACAAAAGGTTTTTGACCAATTTGATGGTCGGGAAGAAATTGTTTCGGTAATCGTAAACAAAAAAATGTTTGAATTAATGAGTAAAGTAAAAGTAGATCCTTCTGATAAAGAAACGCAGCAGTATTTGAAATTAATTCAAAATTTAGATGATTTAAAAGTTTTTTCAACGACTAACAGAACAGCTGCTAAGAATATGAAAGATGTAGCTGATAGCTATATTAAATTAGCTGATTTAGAAGAATTGAAAAAAGTAAATGTTCAAGGAAAGCAAGTGACGATAGACGTAAAACGCACCGGAAACAATCAGCTGAAAGAGTTTTTGATGTTTATTGATGATGATGCTAATGGTATTAATCGTTCGGTTTTAATGTCGTTAACCGGAGTTTTTAGTTTAAACGATATTTCTATTTTAACGGATAAAATGCAAATTCCTGGCGGAACGGAACTTAAGAAACTAACTCAAAAGTAGGTTTGTTAAAACATAAAAAAAAGCTGTTTCAAATTTTGAAGCAGCTTTTTTAGTTTCTAAAATGTTTTCTAATCTTTTATTTGCAAAATGTTTTCAAGTTTTTAGCAGCACTTTGGCTTCCAAGTTCTAACGCTTTGGAAAAATCTGCACAAGCACTTTTTTTATCGTTTAGGTGAATATAAGTTAGTCCTCTTAAATTATAAGTTATATTATCACGTGTATTGTTTTTTATGGCTATATCGCAGTCTTTTAGAGCGGCTTTGTAATCTTTAAGTTTGTAATAAATGTTTGCTCTTGTGACATAAGCATAGGTATTGTCGTCATGTATTTCTAAGGCTTTATTGGCATCTACCAATGCTCCGGTTAAATCATTTTGTTTGATCTTTTCCAAACCTCTGTTTAAGTAAGCTTCTCCAAAAGCAGGTTTCATTTTTATGGCTTTTCCGTAGTCTAGTATAGCTGCTTGGCTATTTCCTGCATTTGATTTTTTCATTGCTTGGTCAAAATAGTCTTCGGCAGTTTGACTCCAACCAAATGCAGATAATAAAAGAAAAGTAAATAAGAGTAGTTTTTTCATAAGTAGATTTGTTTAAATTGAATTATTTATGGGGTTGATAAAAATAAGCAATTGAAAATTGTTTTGATTACTAATTGGTGAATTTTAATTATAATAAATTTGAAACGAATGTATTAATGGCTTGTTTTTTGATTATAAACGGAAATTACATTTAAATCGTATTTTAATACCTAATTACTATTGCTATCAAAAGATTGGTAGCTAAACCTAAGATTGAATTTTATGAAAACAAAAAACATTAAAGTATTATTGCTTATTGGATTCTTGGCTTTAAACGCAGCAGTTCATGCACAAACTGCTGCTGCTTCTGATGATGTAGCAAAAGCCAATGAGTGGATTAGCTCTTTAACATTAAATGATAGTTCAAAAGAAAACAGATTAGTTCAAGTGGTTGCAACGCATCTGTCTTCAATAAAAGATTGGCATAATAGTCATTCTGTTTCAATAGTACCGGCTGGAATCAATCCTTTAGATGGAAAACCAATTTCGGATCTTCATAGACAAATTATTGCCGATTCGGCTATTCCTTCAACTGTGCATCAAGATTTAATGAGTGGATTAAGGAAAGATTTAAGCGAAGAACAAGTCGCTTTAATTTTGGATAAATATACCATTGGAAAAGTAGCTTTTACGATGAAGGGCTATCAAGCGATTGTTCCCGAAATGACGGCTGCCGAAACTACTGAGATTCAGAAATTATTAGAAAAAGCACGGGAACAAGCAGTAGATTTTAAAAGTATGAAAGAGATATCGGCTATTTTTGAAATTTATAAAACCCAAGCCGAACAATATTTGAATACTCATGGTCGCAACTGGCGTCAGATGTACGCTGATTATACTAAAAAAATTAAGGCTGAAAAAGCAGCTAAAAAACAAGAGTAGTTGTTGTTTCAAAATATAAAAGGTCTTTAATCACTGAATTAAAGACCTTTTTTTATGTTGTAATGCAATTATTTTATTTTTAGAATTGACTTTGATATATGTTAAGTGTAATATAAAGTGTTTAATTATTTATGCTGTTCATATAATAATTGCACAAATAGTTAAAAAACAATTTAATTAGGCCATTCTAATTCGAGAATGAATTCTAAATTATTTTGTGGATAACTTAGTGTGATAGAGTTTGGTTTTGTTTGTATATATGAAGCTAAGGAAAATTGTATTTCAGGAGGACTCATTGTTAAATCTTGAGCGACAGGGTAATTATCAATATCTGCTAAGCCAAAATTGAATGTATTGTTTGGATTAAGATATAAATTTAATTTTGATAAGTCCCAAGTCAAATTACCTTGGTTTTCCTTTACTTCAGATTTATACCAAAGTTTCTGATTTAATTTATTTTCAAATGGACTAGTAAAGTTAAGTTTAGTGATGCTGAAACAAACATCAGCTAAACGATTTGGATCGGAATTACTGTATTCAGGGTCCCAAGAAGTATTCATTCTATAGAAAGATGTTATTTTTAAGCTAACTATTTTTGCACAATTTCCTTTGATTACATTAAAAGTAATTGATTTTATATCGCTTTTTGTGTTGTCGTCTTTAACGCCTTGAAAATAAAGTGTTTTTTCACCTATATCTACAAATCTATAGTTTAAAATGGTAGAATTGCCAAAACCGCTTCCCGGGTATACAAAAGAAGAAGTTGTGAAGTTGTCAGCAGATAAACCAAGTCCCTTTAAGTTCTCAGAGCCTATAATATTAACTGTAAAATTTTGATCAACTGTGACGGTATTGTCATTTGTTGTTGTACTAATAAATAAGGGAGTTGATGTTTCTGTAACTTTTTCCTCTGTATCTGAATTACATGAAATAATAAAGACTGAAATTAAAATTAAACTAATTTTTTTCATTAAGGTGTACTTTGTGTTTTAAACTTATAGTATGTTATAGGTGTTTTATAAAGTGTAAAACTAGTTAAAATAAGTAAGAAAATATTTTTAAATATTGAAATTAACAATTTGGTAATAGAAAGGGAATTAAAGCATTCTATTGTGGTTTTTTTGGGAAACATTTTTAAAGAGTTTAAGTCTTAAATTTGAGTCTATTTAGAAAAAGTTTTTAAAATAAATTAGCCGACATTTAGTTGATAATGATGAATTATTAACTAAATGTCGGCTAAAATCTTTATGAGCTTTTAAAGTGACCACGGTGGGATTTGAACCCACACGCCCTTACGAGCACCACCCCCTCAAGATGGCAAGTCTACCGTTTCTCCACGTGGCCTAAAAGTAAAAAAGGTTAAGTAAAATATTTACTTAACCTTTTGTGACCCGACTGGGGCTCGAACCCAGGACCCCATCATTAAAAGTGATGTGCTCTACCAACTGAGCTATCGAGTCGAATGCATCAGAGAACGTTTTTCAAGTGAATCACTTAATTTGTGACCCGACTGGGGCTCGAACCCAGGACCCCATCATTAAAAGTGATGTGCTCTACCAACTGAGCTATCGAGTCTTGCATCGTTCCCTGATTGCGGGTGCAAATATAAGGCGTTTTTTTTATTATTTCCAAGCTATTTTATTATAAATTTGTCTTTTTTTAATAATAAATTTTAACACCTTAGTTTATAGGGTTTTATTCTATGAAGAAAATTATACTGTTAGGTTATATGGGTTGTGGAAAGTCAACTATTGCCAAAGAATTGTCAAAAAAGCTTGAAATTCCTTTTGTTGATTTGGACGAATTTATCGAAAAAAAGGTAAAAATGACCATCAAAATGATATTCGCTGAAAAAGGAGAAATCCATTTTAGGAAATTAGAACACGAATGTTTTGTAGAATTATTGAATTTTACCGAGCCTATTATAATTGGTTTGGGTGGAGGAACACCTTGTTATGCTAATAATCATGAATTATTAAAAAGAGAAGATGTCTTGTCTATTTACTTAAAAGCGTCTATTGAGACCTTGGCTGATAGATTGTCGTTAAATAAGAGCAATAGACCCCTTATCGCGAACAAGACTGATGTCGAGATGAAAGAGTTTATTGCTACTCATCTTTTTGAAAGAAGTTATTATTACAATCAAGCGCAACATGTCGTTACTGTAGATCAAAAAACGATAGAAGAGACTGTAGAGGATATTCTGTTGATTTTAGCTTAGCCAGGCATAGCTATTATTGTCTTGGTCAAATTCTACTCGAACATGTTCTAATAAAGAAGTAGAAAGAGAGATTCCTTTAAAATCAGCTTTTACAGGATATTTTTTATGATTGCGATCGACTAAGACCGCTGTTTTGAATTTTTTTAAGGGCACATCTAAAAAATGTCTTACTGCATAAATTAAGGTTGTGCCTGAATTCAATACATCATCGATAAGAATTAAGCCCTTGTTAGCATATTCTTCGGAAGGAATGGAAGTTTGTATGGCTAAATTTGGGTTTTGTTTGTCTATGTGTACCTCACATAATAAGACCTTTAAACCAGAGATAGTTTTTAATTCTTGAGCAATTTTTTCGGCAAATACATAACCGTTACTAGCAATTCCAGCAAGTACAACTTCTTCTTCGTCTATGAAGGTTTCATAGATTTGGTAAGCAATACGTTTTGTCTTGTGTTTAATTTCTTGGTTTGTTAGAATGATATTTTTGCTCATGATTTTTTTTTTACTAATGTACAAATTTAGGGTGCGAAGTTTCTATGTTGAAATCCCAAATTCCAAATTCGAAAGGGAATTTAAAATTTTAGTATTGAGGTTTGATTTTTAGTCTTTTGGAATTTTGATTTTTATCCCGAAACTTCGGGATTGGAATTTAAATCATCTTTATCATCATGATGGATTTCATTTCCAAATTCATCAATATCCCTACGGTCTTTTTTAGTTGGTCTTCCTGTTCCGTTTTTGCGATAGTGTTCTTTGGATAGTTTTAATAATTCCAAATGTTGGTACACTTCAGCAGGAGTATCGTTTCTTCGATAGATGTCAACTAATTTAGCACCTACACGATTCTCTGGAATGTCTAAGACGGTGATGATTTGAGTGATTTGGTCTTTTCTAAAAGTAATTTTGTCTGTAGGAAAAACTTCCTTGGATGGCTTAGCAACCATACCGTTTACGGTGATATGATTTTTTTTACAGGCTTCCGTCACCATATTTCGGGTTTTGTAATATCGGACACACCATAAATATTTATCTATTCGCATAAAATTTCTAAAATCAGAGTTAAATAGTTTACAAAAATAAATCAATATTGTATCTTGCGCACTTAAAATTCAGCTATAATGAACAAATTTAAGTATTATTTTATTTTAATAATTACATGCCTCTCTTTATTTTCATGTTCGAAAGATGATAATTCTATTGAAGCCGAACCTCTCAGAGATTTTCAAGAACAATTTACTACAGATAATACCACAATTGAAGAATATTTAAATTCGTATTATATAAATGTTACTAATGCACCTGGGCAACCAGAAGATCAGGACGTGGTGTTTACTAAAATTCCAACAGGAGGAAGTCAACCTTCTATAATGTCTTATTTGAATAGTAGTACTTTTCCAAAGTTGATTAAAAAGACTCTTAGGTTACACGAAATTGATTACGGAATTTATTATTTAGTTTTAAGAGAAGGAACAGGGGAAAAACCGTGTAATGTTGATGGTGTTTTGTCTTCATACAGAGGGCAGTATTTATATAAAACTACTGTTAGTGAAGTTACAACTTTAACATCAACACAATTTGAAGAAGTAAAATACCCTCAAACTTTTTTGAATTTATATGAAACTATCATGGGATGGAGTGAAGTTTTTCCTGAGTTTAGAACAGGAGATGCGCCTGTTTTAAATGCTGATGGAACAGTTACTTATAATAATTTTGGTGCAGGGGTAATGTTTTTGCCATCAGGATTAGGGTATTATAGTTCAGGAAGTGGTTCGATACCAAGTTATGCGCCTTTGGTATTTAGCTTTAAACTATACGCTATTAAAAGATCTGATTTAGATAATGACGGAATTCCTTCTTACCTTGAAGATCTTAATGGCGATAATTATATGAGAACATTTGCAACAGGTGTTGCTAATCCTGATGATTTTGATGGAGATGGAATCCCTAATTATATAGATATTGATGATGATGGAGATAGCTATCTTACCAGAAGTGAAATAACAGTTAATGGAGTTGTTACTCCTTTTGCATCTATTCCTGATTGTAGCGGAAACACCACTAATGCAAGTAGAATTAAAAAACATTTAGATAAAAACTGCCACTAAAAGCAGTGTTTGTTGGAATAAAAAATCCCGTCTCATTTTAAAACGAGACGGGATTTTTTGTGTAATTAATTTAAGGTAAAATTAATTTTGCTGTATTAACCAATTTTTGAAATCATTGAAAAGCTGAGGCGAAACTCCGTGACCAATAGGGTATTCTTTATAAACTGATTCTATTCCTAAATTAGCCAAAAAAGGTTTTGCTTTTCGTGCCCATTCTACCGGGATTACCTGATCTACTGTTCCGTGAGCAGCAAATACTTGCAAATTTGAAAAATTATTGTTTTTGTAATTTTCTTCAAATATAGGTTCGCTAATATAACCACTCAATGCAATGACTTTTTGAATTTTTTCAGGATGCGAAAGTGCAATGCTATAACTTAAAATCGCACCTTGGCTGAAGCCTAATAAAGAAATAGCATTTTTGTCAATAGGATAATTGGTAACTAATTCTTCAATAAATTGAGCGATTAAATCTCTTGATAATTTAGCCTGTTCATGGTCAGAAAATTTGTTTTCATTGGCATCAAAATTAATAGCATACCAGGCATAACTTCCGTATTGTAAGTCATAAGGAGCACGAGCAGAAATAACATAATATTCTTCTGGTAATTCGGAGGCAAACGAAAATAAATCAGCTTCATTGCTTCCGTAACCGTGTAATAATAGTAATAAAGGGTTTTTGTCTAATTTTATTTTGGGTTCTCTGATGAGGTATTCTAGGGATAGATTCATAATAAGTGTTCGGTGTTCAGTTTTTTAGTGTTCAGTTTTGGAATTTGATTCTACTTAGGACTGAGGTTGAAATTTGGAATTTATTTTTTGGAATTTTAAGAGATGCTTTTAAACCATTTTTGATATAAATTTCCAACAAGGGGCATAGGTTTTGTTTCGCCTTTTATAGCACTAAAAATACCATACGACCAAAGTACTGAAACGAAAATCCACATAGGAATTGATATCATCATACTGTCAAAATTACTGATGATTAAACCCAGCGAAATAAAAGTTAGGGTGATTCCTAAGCCTTGGCGGATATGAAAAGAGGCGTAAGAATTTTTGTCTTCGGCATTCATGGACATCGCAATAAAAACTCCAATTCCTAAAATATAACTGGTTATTGCGGCTGTTTTTCCTTCTTCGATTGTATTGTTCATGTTTTATGCTACTATTAATTGACCTTGATTTACAATTCCGTATGCTTTTCCTTTTGTTTCCATTCCTAAAAAAGCTGAGTTTTTAGATTTCGATAAAATAGCAGCTTTTGTAAAAGTGCTTACTCCTTCAGGATTGAATAAACTGAGGTTGGCTATAGCTCCTTCATTTAGTGGTAAATTTTCGATACCAAATACCGTTTTTCCGCTAGTTAATTTTTCGATTACTTTTTCTAAAGGCAATACGTTCATTAAAGCGCCAAAAGCACTTTCTAAACCAATAGTTCCGTTTTTTGCCATATCAAATTCCATTTTTTTATGTTCAATGTCCATTGGATTATGGTCAGTTGTAATCATGTCGATAGTGTTGTCCAGAATTCCGGCTAATAATGCTTGTCTGTCTTCTTCTGTTCTTAGAGGCGGAGTCACTTTATAGCGGGTATCAAAACTGTCTAATTTTTCGTCGGTCATTGTTAGATGATGAACCGTTACACTACAGCTTACATTCAATCCTTTGGCTTTAGCTTCTTTGATTAATGCTACTGATTTAGCTGTAGAAACTGTTGGGATATGTAATTTTCCATCGGTATATTCGAGTAAAAATAAATTTCGGGCTACTTGTAATTCTTCGGCAAGATTAGGAATTCCTTTCAGTCCTAAGCGGGTAGAAACTACTCCTTCGTTAACAACACCTTGTCCTTTTATGTTAGAATCCTGAGAATAAGCAATCACTAATCCGTTAAAGTCTTGAGTATATTGTAAAGCAATTTTCAGCAAATTGGCATTTTCAAAACTTTTATTATAATCACCAAAGGCAATCGCTCCGGCTTGTTTCATATCAAACAATTCAGCCATGTCTTTTCCTTCGGCATTCTTAGTTAAGGCACCAATAGGGAAAAGTGTTGTTGCGTGACCAATAGCTTTGGTTTTTACAAAATTAATTTGGGATTGATTGTCAATTATAGGAAAAGAATTGGGTTGTAAACCAATTCCGGTGAAACCACTTTTTGCAGCAACCAGTAATCCGTTTGCGATGGTTTCTCTGTCTTCAAAACCAGGTTCCCCTAGAGAAACGCTGCTGTCAAACCAACCTTGAGATACATGAAGATTATCTAGTTTTAGTTCTTCTGCCTGGTCTGGATTGGGTAAAGAAGCTCCAATTTTTTCAATTAATCCATCTACAATTAAAATATCTACCGTTTGATTGTGAAAAGAACTTTGAGGGTCGATAATTTTGGCGCTTCGGATAATTAGTTTCATATAAATAGAATGTTTTTATTTCAGGAATTTTATAATAGCCATTTCGCATAGAAGAAAGAGCAGTGCAAAGATAACAAACCATTTCCAAAGTTGATTATCCATTCGGTCGGTTTGTAGGCTGTGAAAAACACTTTCAATAGCTTCGGAGGTGTTGTATTGGGATAGGGAGTTGTTGTCCAATGAGTTTAGATTGCTTTCGCTTCTGTTGTAATTAAAACTAATGTTTTCTACCCATTGTTTTTGATTGTAAATTTCAAAATTGCCAGCTTCTAAAGGCAAATCATTAAAAGTCATTTTGACTTTAGTATTCATGATTTGTTGTATCGGAATAAATTGTTCGCTCGAATTTTTAACTTCTAAAATAGCGTCTTTTGATAGTGAGGCATCCACTATAAATGGATTTTGATTTCCAATAGTAAGTGCGTTAATACCATTTTTTTGGTTGTACAGCGCCATTTTGTAAAAGGTAGGAACAATTAATGGCGATTGTTGGAAGTTAGAATTTTCGGTATTTATTGGTGCCGAAAAAACACAAACAGCTGAAATACTGGATTGCAAAGCAGTTAGAAAAGTACTTTGATTATCATAAAATAAGGCTGCCGGACTAGAACTTGAAAAGGCAAACGAAGCTTTGGTAGAAGGATATTGGAAATTAGTAATTTTATTTTCAAAGACACCTGAAAATAAAGGGTGATTGAAATTTATTTTGGTAATTAGTTTTTCTACATTTTCGTAATTTTTGAATTGGATGCGTCCAAAATTCCCCAAAAACGAATTTAGTGTTGTAATTGAACTTTTTGCCGATGGAATTACAATAAGATTGCCGCCTTTTTGAACAAATGCTTTTAAGGTAATTTGTAAAGCCTGCGGAATTTCGTCTAATTCATTCAAGACAACAACATCTTGTTTTTCAATATTGTTATAGTTTAATACAGCCAATTCTGAATTGCTGTAATTGAATTCGTCATTGGTGTAAATGCGTTGTAGAAAGTTACTTTTTGATGCTTCGCCAATGCTGATGATATTGGTTTTTTTGACTTTCGAAATACTAAAATAAAAGGTGTTGTCATAAGTCAAGCCATTATCGCTAATGGAAACATAACCATGGAATGCTTGCTTTGGAATACTAAAGTGTAATGATTTTTTCGGGCTTTCTAAATTAGAAACCGTTTTAGCAATCAATTTGTTTTGATTGTAAATTGCCACAGAAACTGGCTTGATAGCATCGCCATAACTCGATAATGCCACATTGATATCATAGAAGTCACTAGTAGTTTCATTAATGAAAACACTGTCAACAGCTACATTGTTTTTTTGTTCCGATTTTGGAATTATAAAATAACTGACATCGTTTTTAGAAATGCTTTTGAGTTGCTTTTGGTCAATTCCTATGGCATCAGTAATAATGATAATGTCCTTTTTTGCATTTGTAGGATGCGCATTTATTTTGGCTAACAAATGATCTAATTCAAACGGAATGGCACTGTATTTTAAATTTTGCAATGTACTTCTAATCGATTTGATATCGGTATTCCAATAGCTTTCGGTATTGGTAAGTAATGAAAAGTTAGTGTTTTCAGGAGTTTCTTCCAGTAATTCCTGCACGGCTCTTTTCAGTAATTCGCCTTTTTTCCCTTTGGCCTGCATACTAAAAGAATTGTCCAGAATAATATACATTTCATTCGAACGGTTATTGTTGTCTTTGGCTTCAAAAAAAGGTTGGGCGAAAGCCAAAATAACAAAAGTAAGTAGCAATAAACGGCAGCAAAGCAGCAACCATTTTTTGAGTTGGGAACTTTTTCTGGTTTGGATGGAAATCGATTTTAAAAATTGAACATTGGTGAAATATTCTTTTTTAAAACGACGAAATTGAAACAAATGAACCAAAACAGGTACAATCAATAAGAACAGAAAGTATAAAATTTCAGGATGTTTGAATTGCATTCTTGTTTTGGGTTTTATTTAATATCCAAAAATAGTTAAAACTATGCACTTTGCTTTTAGCTTCTGAGATTTTTTAAATATGAAATTCCATAAATCAATCTTTTAAATCATTTTATTGTCTCAGTGGTTATTTGATTGGGCATTTGAGCTTTTTCCCAAATTTCTTCAATCCAGATATTTACATCTTGATTTATAGCATTTTTTTCTAAGAAGAATTTAAGATAAAGAAAATTATCATGTAGTTTATAAATTAACCTATTGTCTTTTCCTATTAGACTAGGAATAACAGAATGTTGTACTGATTCTACATAAATACTATCAGATTTTACATGACATAGTCCATCAGTTCCTATAATTATTTTGTAAGGATTAGGTGTGAAATTTGTGAATTTACCATCTGATGAAATAATTTTAAGAATTCCGGTATTCATTGGAACAAATCCCATTTCTGGTTTATCTGAAGTTTTTTGAGATTTAAATAACCAAATGCCTTCCAGTATGTTAGCTTTATTTTTGATGTTTGTTTGAGCATTAGTTTGTAGTACCGAACAAATAAAAAATAGTAATAAAAATGGAATGTTTTTTTTCATAATAAAATTTGTTTTTGGTTTGATTAATAGGTTATAGATTTTATTTTGCTAAATAAAGTAAACGAATGTAATTATTTTTTATAAGATATTACTTAGTCAAATGTTCTTTTTTTAGATTGTTTACCTTCAAGAAATAGAAAATATAATTGTAGTTTTACTTACTATAAAAAACAACATGAAAAAAACATACAATACTTTACTTCTTGTTTTTGCTATAACGACAGCATTTGCTCAGGAAAACAAATTGAATTTACTAATAGGAACTTATACTAATAGCTGTGAGAGTAAAGGTATTTATGTCTATGATTTTGATGTAAATACTGCTGAATTTAGTTTTAAAAATGCCTCTTCAACGGTTGTTAGTCCGAGTTATTTGACGGTTTCTAATGATAATCAATTTGTATATGCTGTTAATGAGAATGGCTATAATAGTACAGTAAGTTCTTTTAAATTTGATGCAAAAAGTGGTGCAATAAACCTAATTAATCAGCAGGATTCTAAAGGTGCTGATCCTTGTTACATTATTAATGACGAAAAAAATGTTATTGTTGCTAATTATTCTGGCGGAAATATTGCTGTTTTTGCGAAGAATCAAGATGGAAGTATTACTGCTGCTAAGCAAGTAATTCAACATTTTGGTAAAGGAATAAATGTACAAAGACAAGAGAAACCCCATGTTCATATGGTTTATTTTTCACCGGATAAAAAGTTTATATTGGTAAATGATTTAGGAAACGATAAGGTCTATTCTTATCATTATGATTCGAATTCAACGAATGAATTTTTAAAGATTTCGGACAGTATTGCTGTGAAATCGGGTAGTGGACCCAGACATTTAACGTTCAGTAATGATGGAAAGCTGGTTTATTTATTACAAGAATTAGATGGCAGTTTGACGACGTTTAATTATTCGAATGGGAAATTGAAAAAAATAGACGAAACTACTATTTTGGCAAAAGACTTCAAGGGAACTTTTAGTTCAGCCGATATTCATATTTCACCTGACGGGAAATTTTTATATGCTTCCAATAGAGGAGAAGCGAATACAATTTCGATTTTCAAAATTAAAAAAAATGGTAAGTTAGAATCATTAGGACAAACGAGTACATTGGGGCAGGGGCCACGAAATTTTGCAATTGATCCTTCAGGAAATTTCCTTTTAGTTGCTCATCAATATTCGAATGATGTAATGATTTTTAAAATAAATAAAAATACGGGCGCTCTCGAAGATACAGGCAAAAGAATTTATTTGTGTTCACCCGTTTGTTTGGTTTTTGCAAAAAGCTAAATTATTTGTACTTCGATTTTAATAAAAAAGCCTAAAAATGAATTTCTTTCATCTTTAGGCTTTGTAATTTTATTTTTTCTTCTTCTTTTTAGCAGCTTGTTTTTTTAGCATATTTCTATTAACAGAGCCATGCGTTTTTTTCTTGGTTACACCAGGTCCACCCAAATTGACTTTTTTGTTCTTTTTGCTTTTTTCTTGAAAAGCCCCATCTCCTGTTAATTTAGGTTTTTTCATTAAAATCTTAATGGGTTGTCTGTCTTTTTCAGGCCCGATTAATTTTACAGAAACTTCAACTTCTTCAGGGAAATCTTCGATGTCTAATTCCATATTCATCAATACTTCCACTTCCACTTTCAATTCTTCTTCTCGTGGCGTAATAAAACTTATTGCTGTTCCTGTTGCATCGGCACGACCGGTACGACCAATACGGTGCATGTACAATTCAGGTTCTTCGGGCATTTCAAAATTGACTACGTGAGTAATATTCGAAATGTCCAATCCTCTGGCCATAATATCTGATGTGATTAATCCGCGAAGTTCTCCTTCTTGAAAAGAAGCCATCGTATTCAAACGGTAATTCTGAGATTTATTAGAGTGAATTACACCAAATTGCCCTTCAAAATTCTCCTCAATATTCTCATGAAGTAAATCGGCAATCTTTTTATTGTTAACAAATATCAAAACACGACTCATGTCTTCGTTGGTTGCTAATAAATGTTTCAGTAAATTGACTTTGGTATTGAAATTAGGAACGTTATAAGTAATTTGCTTGATTTTTTCTAATGGAGTTCCTGATGCTGAAAGTGTTACTTCTTCAGGGTAATCGAAATAATCGTTCAAAATAGCATCGACTTCATCTGTCATTGTAGCCGAAAATAAAATGTTTTGACGTTTTTTAGGCATCATCGCTAATAAGGCTGTAAGTTGAGTTCGGAAACCTAAATTCAACATTTCGTCAAATTCGTCAATTACCAGCTTTTGCATATCTTCAAAACGAACGACATTATCCAGCGTTAAATCCATGGTTCTACCGGGAGTTCCCACAAGAATGTCAGAACCTTCATAAACCGATTTTTTTTGTGTATTGATATTCACACCTCCAAAAATTCCGATAGTTCGAATAGACATAAACTGGGTTAGCTTTTCTATTTCTTCTACAACCTGAACCACAAGTTCTCGGGTAGGAACTAAAACGACAATTTTGGGTGTATGCGTAACACTAAATTTGTATTGTTTTAGTATTGGTAATAAGTAGGCAAAGGTTTTACCCGTACCTGTTTGTGCAATTCCCATCATATCTCTTCCAGACATAATTACAGAGAAAGATTTCTCCTGAATAGGAGTAGGGGTTGTAAGCCCTAATTCATCGATTGCTTTTTGTAATGATTTAGGAAGATTGAATTGCTCGAAAGTAGCCATAAAACGTATATTTTGTGCAAAGATAGTCTTTTTGAAAATAACCGCTTTATTCTTTTTTGCAACGAGCTTTTAATACTGTTTCACAAAGATTCACAAAGAAAAAAACACAGAGTTTCACGAAGCTTTTTTTAGAGTTAAATTTATCCATAAAGTTGATTAAATAACTTAGCGATGCTTTGAGTCTTCTTTGTGAATCTTTGTGAAATAATTATCTATAATCAGTGTGTAATCTTTATTCTTAATTATTTAAATTTTAAATTCCAGGAAACACTAAGTGAATAAATCCAAAAATAATTTCCGGGATCAAAACTTATTTCCTGATGTGCTACATCAAATTGTGCTCCCCAGGCATTTTTGTCTTTGTTAGTTGAGAAAAAGTAGCCAACATTGAAACGTTGTGTTTTTAAATTGATAATGGCTGCGTCATTGGCATCAAATTTAAATTGGTTGACTTCGGGAGAAATCCCCATGCTGTATACAAAACTGATGTAATTATCGGCGTTTTGGCGGTATTTTCTATAATTTAATGCTGCCGAAGTACTGGTTCCTCCGTCACCAGGAGTGAAATATGGGCGTAAAGACCAGTAGCTGTTTCCAGTGTACCAACCAATGGAACCTGTGTAAATATTAGTTGTAGTGCTGTATTTTAAAGTTCTAAAACCTGCCGAAATTTCTAAACTATGTGGTAATGATTTGTACAATTCAGCACCATATCTTAAATCAGGAAATAGAAAAGTATTAGCAAATCCTACATTTACATAAGCGTATAACCCTTTTGTAATTTTAGGATACATATCGATTTCTACCTGAGTTCCATTTTCATTAAATCTTCGACTGAAATTAAATTTCCCTATAATGCTTCCGTATTTTGTTTGTTTACTATAACTCAAAGTGTAGTATTGCATAGGATCAAATACCTTAGAATATAGATCTACAGCTGCTCTTACTCCAATGTTATTTGTTCGTACTGTACTGTTTAAATCATTTAGAAATTCTTTGGCTTCTTTATTATCTGGGTTTTTGGCAACAAGTTCTTTAATGGTGCTTTGCGCTTCTATTGGTTTATCAATGTTTTTTAGTGCGCTGGCTTTTAGCAGAGTAATTTCGGTATCGTTAGGAAAAATCTTCAACGCCGTTTTAGCCATTTCTAAAGCATCATAATGTGCATCACTCCAAGATTCATTTTTAATAGCTGCAACCCAATTTTCTTTGTTTTGAGGTGCTTTTTCAATTACATAAGCATACTCTTTTCGAGCTTTTTTATAATCACCATCCCAGGAATAAGTAGACGCTAAGAAAGTACGGATCTCATGGTAGTCAGGATATTTTTTTAAGACCTTTACTAAGGTGTCTTGTGCCTGTTTTCTTTGCTGATTGAAAGCCAGTTGGCGAGCTGTTTCAAATGAAGTATCCGGATTTCCATTGTATGGTGTAACTTGTGCTTGCATTTGGAAAAAGCAAGTAAGCGTAAACAGTATTGTTAATTTGATAATTGGTTTACTTATCATTGTTTTAATTCTTTTTTGATTTTGATGTATTCACTGTTGTTAGGATCTTGTTTCAACATACTATCAATAGCTTTATTGGCCATAGCTAAATGATTTGTTCTTTGGTATGCTTTGGCTAATTTAATTCCTAACTCTGGATTTTTAACGTCATTTTTTAAGGCTTTTTGAGCAATTGCAATTCCTTTTTTATCTTGGTTAGTCCACCAATAGACGTCCATTAAAGCAAGGTAACTGTCATAATAAAATGGCGTTCTTTTTATTACTTCCAGTAATTCTTTTTCAGCATTTTTATAATCTTTGTCCCAGGCCAGCGTTCTTCCTTTTAGCGTTCTTACATCGGCATAATTAGGCAACTCATTTAAGATGTAATTGCATAATACACGCGCTTCTTTTCTTTGATTGTTAAAAGCCAAATCTCTGGCTTTAAAGAAGATTTGATCAGTGGTTAATTTTTTGGTTTCCTTCTTGATATATGCCAGTTCTTCTTTTGAAAAATCGAAAGCAGCTTTGCTGTAAATCAACAAGGATTTTGGAATAATCTTATTCTTTTGAGTCAAATAAGCATTCAGTTTTTTAGTTTCTTGTAAACTGTCTTCAATTGTTTTTAAGATGTCACTATCGCTAATTTTTGTGGTTTGAAAGTTTTGATCAATCTTAAATAATTCTCCGTTTGAATACAAATAGTCTTTATAAATAAACTCATTGATAACACCTTTGTTTTGCATAATAGGAATAGTATGAATATTTCTAAAACGCTTAACAGTGTCTAATCCAGAACTCATCCAGGCTGTTTTTTCCAGTTTATTCATTTTGTAATTATTCATTAAAAACGAAAGTAAACTTGGAGTAATGTCCCAATGAGAAGAAACCGATTTAAAAGTCTGTGCTTTTTTTAGCATCGGGCTGTAGATGTACAATGGCACGTGAAAACGACATAATTTGTCTTTTTGAGCAATTGGAATCAAACGGTGGTCTCCTGTTATTACAAAAATTGTATTCTTGTAATCCGGTCTTTTTGCATAAGATTCCATGAATTTTTGAATCGAATGATCGGTGTACAACAAACTGGCGTAGATGTTTTTGTAGGTTTCAACTTCCGATTTAGAAAGGTCGAGTGTTTTGTTTGTATTGATAATTTGGTCCACCTTTTTTAGATACTCTGGCTTCTCCGGAAATTCAAAAGGTTCGTGATTGGTCAATGTCATCACTACATCTAAGCGTGGGCCTTTTTTAGTGTCAATTTCAGTAAGCGTCTTTTTGAAAATTTCGGCATCAGGATAACCCCAACTAAAACCTCCAGAGTTTGCTTTTGTTTTTTTATAGCTTGGGCCAAATTTATTGATGTCTATAACGTCATCAATATTGTTGTATTCTAAGAAATTGATGCGGTGGTCAAAACTGGATTCGTCACCACAATAAAAAGTAGTGTTGTAGCCATTCGATTTTAAAATACTAATAAGTGAGCTGTGAGCTGGTAAGGGTTTCATTTCCAGAAAACCTTTTTCGCCGTAAGGCAATGAACCTAAAATAGAAGGCAAGGCACCAAAAGTTCGTCCCGCATTACTAACAAAATTTTCCCAATACAATGACTTTGGGATTAAAGAATCTAAAAATGGTGTAAAGCCACGATATTCATTTTTGCCAATAAACTCATCACCTAAACCTTCTACAATAATTATTACGATGTTTGGTTTCTCTTCTTTAATTTCGAAAAAAGGAGCCAGAACATCAGGAGTGGCTGAGAAAGGTTTTAATAAAGGATATTCTTTTTTATACTTTAAATCTGCTACATTGAATTGCTTTTTTTCATTTTGAAATCGGATGATATCGTTTGTGAAATAGGCAAGTTTATTTTGATACAGCGTATCTGCTACTTCGGGAATTAAAAATTTTATTAGAAGACAAATAACAGCAGCTATTCCGGTAATTACAAACAGTTTTTTTTCAATTATTTTACTTGAAATGAATTTATTAATTCCCCAGTATAATAACGGAAATGCAATAAAAGGCACAAAATATAAAATAGAAAATGTTTCTGATGCTGTAACAGTTGTGTACATGTCATCAGGCGAATACCCTAAAAAATCAGCTCCTAGATTAACTAGTGTTGTTAAATGGTATTTAGTCAGTGCAAATTGACCAATGATAATTAGTGTGAAAAGAATCTTTATGGGAGTGTCTTTCCATTTTATTTTGCTGTAATGCAAAACTAAATAAAGTGGCAGAACTAAAAGACTAATTAGGAGAACCGTCCAAAAATCATTAATTAATTTGTAAAATAATGCAATTGCAGTATTCGATATTTCAATTCCAGTATAGATTTTAGCACATATTTCGAAAATGCTAATCAACCAAAAAACGAATACCATTGAAAAACATAAATAGCCGTAATTGAATTGATTCTTTACTTGTTGATTATTGTCCATTGAAGATAATTTGTGTAATTTCTAAATTAAATATTGCTCATTCCTTTGCGCGTCATTTCGCCCCATTTAATTGATTTATTAAAATAGTAGTCGAAATTTCCTTTTAACGCCGCATATAAAATGAATGGATGATTGAGTATCGGTTCTGTAAAAGCAGTTTTTATTAGTTGTAAGCCCATTCCTTTTTTAGTGTATTGATGGTAAGTAAGTTCTTCGGTTATAATGGTAATGATAGAAAATATTACGGTAAACAGATAGGCTAAAATAAGAAATAATATAGCATAACTCCAAACTACATTATTAGTAATAATGAGTATTGAAAAGTAAAATAAGCCTAGGATTTCTACAATAGGGGCTAGTCTTTCAAATAAAAACCAATACGGATAACTTAGTGTCCCTAATGAGTTGTATTTTGGATTGAATCCAATTTTTCGGTGTTTTTTAAGTGTTTCAATGGTACCACGAGTCCATCTGTTTCTTTGAGAGATAAAAATTTTGTAATTATCAGGAGCTTCTGTCCAGCACAGAGGATCCGGAATGTAAGCCACTCTGTATTTTTCTTTTTTCTCTTCCATATGGCGTCTCATTCTCACGATGATTTCCATATCTTCTCCCACCGTTTTAGTGTCGTATCCACCTACTTCAAGAGCAATTTTTTTATCAAATAAACCAAAAGCTCCCGAAATAACTAATAATCCGTTGAGTTTACTCCAAGCCATTCGACCTAATAGAAAAGCTCTTAAATATTCTAAAATTTGTCCTCTTACAATGTTGTTTTTAGGAAAGTTAATCTCGAGTAGTTTTCCGTCTTTTATGATACAAGAATTAGCAATTCTAATCACTCCACCCGCGGCAATAACTTTATGATCAGTAGCTTCAAGAAAAGGTTTGATCATCTTTTGCAAAGAATCTTCTAATAATAAACAGTCAACATCAATACAGGCAACATATTTATTAGTACTAATATTTAAACCTAAATTTAGCGCATCGGCTTTTCCTCCATTTTCTTTGTCAACCACAATTAATTTTTCAAAAGCAGGATTGGTAGATTTAAAAACACCTTTTCTGAGTGGCTTTGTCTCAATTTGATTATTGATCAAATAATCTACTTTTACCAAGTCGTAAGCAGCAATTAATTTCTCTAAACTATCGTCTTTACTACCATCATTTATGATAATTACATCGTAATTTACATAATGATTAGAAAGCAAAGAGCGCACATTTTCTACTATGTTTAAGCTTTCATTATAAGCTGGAGCAATGATAGAAATGGATGGAGAAATAGATGAAGATAATATTTCGGTATAGTTTACAAAACTATTTTTCTTCATATAATTTACTGTTTCAAAAGCTGATATTATCGCTAAAATAATATAGGATGATATCGCAGCCATTGCGAAACCAAAAAAAATGTAATCAAAAAAGTTGATCAGTAGTTCGGGTAAATTTTGAATCATAATTAACTGGCTATGGTTAGATCTTTATCGATTGTAAAATCAGGAGTTACAGTATTGACTTTAAAAGTGTTGTCGCTGTCAACTGTAATTAAGTTCATGATTTTCATTACTGAAATTCGAATGTGAAAATTATCATGCTGAATGTGTTCTCTAATAAACGAAACATCGTCTGGCATTGACATCTCTTCCATCATTTTGAAAAATGCAATTTGCTCTTCTAAAGTTCTTGTAAAATAATCTTCTTTTAAGATTTCTACAGCTTCAAAAATTCCTAAATGATTAACAACATTAATCGCTTCGATTCTAATTTCAGTATTTGGGTGATTAAAGAGCGCAATAATTTCGTCTTTAGCACCGTATTGATTGTATATTTTGGCAAGTTTCAGTGTGAATGAAATAACAGAATTGTTTGTTGAGCGCAACCAATTATTCATATCTGGAACTTCCATATTATTAAATTTATTTAAAATTTCTAATAATTGAATTTGGTCCAATTCCGAAAGTGGATTTTCTAATACATTCAAAAATTCAAGTCCGTCAAAACGAAATAATTGCACTAAATATTTTTGAATTTCATTACGCACTTCTTTCTTAGGATGGTTTATTAATTGAATAATTTCATCATGTGCTTCTTTAATTTCAAATAGCGTTAACTCTCTAATAGCCCTAGCTACGCTGTCCCATTTTTTACTTTTTAGTTTAGAAGTTGCTGAGTTTATAAATCCCGTTTTATAATATAAATTTTGAATTGCATCCGCAGTTTCTCCCGAAATTTCATTCTTTAGTTTTAAAAGAGTCGCAATTATTAACTTTCTTTTTAAACGATTTTCACCACATTGTTTTAAATAATCAACTATTTTTTGTTGTTCTGCATTTATGTTTTTATCATCTCCTGCATATAGATATTCTATAAGATCCGATTCGTATTTCTTTTGATACGTGGCCTCTATTCGTCCTTTTATTCTTAATCTGTCTCTAAGATTTTTTAAATAGACAAGCAATAGTGCTATGGTCGCTATAAAAAGCAATGACAAATAAATACAAAATCGAATTAGTGGATGCGAATTGTTGAACGCATCAATACTATTTTGGAGTAAGTCTAACATAATAGTTGATTTTAGCTTTACTGCATCAACCTTTTAATACGAATAATCAATTCGTTTGGACTAAAAGGTTTGCTCATAAAATCGGTTGCACCTAAATTGAAAGCATTCAAAACCATTTCCTCCTGACCTGCAGAAGAAAATACAACTATGGGAGTTTTCATTTCTAGCTTGTTTCTAACGTGACTAATGACTTCCAATCCGCTGATGAAAGGCATCATAATATCAGTTAGTATCATGTCAGGATTATTGTCTTCAATTAGATCAACAGCTTCTTTACCATTGGTAGCTATTAAGAGGTGATAACCTTCTTTTTCTAATTTGAATTGTAACAATTTTGAAAGGATTGAGTTATCCTCTGCTAAAACAATTTTTTTTGTAAGATTCATTTTCTTGTAGGTTATAGGGTTTTGTAATAGGGTTTTCTACAAGATAAATGTAATAAATAAAATTCAATAATATCGATTAAGTGCGTAAAAAAACCGATAAAATACATTTTTATGGTAAAATTTGGATAAAAGTATTACAGAATTAATGTTTGATATTTTTGCTTTTTTAATTAAGGATAATTAAAATCCTTCAAAGACACCTAATCCAAAAAGAGCAAAATCATATTTTACAGGATCTGTTGAATCAAACTCTCGAAGTTTAGAGTCTAATTCAAAAAGGGCTTTACCATCGTTTTGTTTTCGAGTAAGTAAACCTAGTTTTCGAGCTACATTTCCCGAATGAACATCTAAAGGACAAGAAAGGCTTGACGGATGAATAGTTTTCCAAATGCCTAAATCGACTCCTTTGTTGTCTTGGCGGCACATCCAGCGCAAGTACATATTAATTCTTTTGGCTGCCGAATTATTCAAAGGATCTGAAATGTGTTTTTGTGTCCTAGCCAAATGCGGAATTTCAAAAAATATTTTTTTGAATTCAGAGATGCTTTTTTGCATCGAATTCGCTTCTTGATTTTTTGCAAAAACAGCTTCCAGTCCGCTATGATTTTGGTAGATGTTTTGTAGACTTTTGATAAAACCTATAAAGTCTTGACCATTAAATGTGCGATGAACAAAAGTTTCCAGTCGTTCTAAATCATTATCAGAATGTGACATCACAAAGTCATAAGGAGTATTGCCCATGAACTCCATCATTTTATGGGAATTTTTTATAATCATTTTGCGATTGCCCCAAGCAATGGTTGCGCTTAAGAATCCGGCAATTTCAATATCTTCTTTTGAGGTAAATAAATGTGGAATTTGTACAGGATCACTTTCGATAAAATCGAGTGTGTTGTATTGCAGTACTTTTTCGTCAAGAAAATCTTTGAGTTCGGTTTGGTTCATGTTTAAAATGAAAGTTCTTGTTATTCAGGCTCCCTAGCCCAGATGGAAGCGGCATCCTTTTATGGTCTCGTTTTTTTTTTAACGAGATCATAAAAGATATAGCGTACAGCTGGATATAGCTCCTAATTGCTAATTAATCCGTCAATCATAATCAGTTTTCTATCGGCCATATTGGCTAAGTCTTCATTATGAGTAACAATGACAAAAGTTTGTCCAAATTCGTCTCTTAACTTAAAAAACAATTGGTGTAAATTTTCAGCTGAATGAGTATCTAAATTCCCTGAAGGTTCGTCAGCAAAAATTACTGCAGGCTTGTTTATCAATGCTCTGGCTACAGCCACACGCTGTTGTTCACCACCCGAAAGTTCGTTTGGTTTGTGATTAATTCGATGCGAAAGACCTAGGTAGGTTAGTAGTTTCAAGGCCTCTTCTTCGGTTTCTTTTTTAGGTTTTTTAGCTATATAAGCGGGAATACATACGTTTTCCAGAGCGGTAAATTCAGGCAATAATTGGTGAAATTGAAAAATAAATCCCAAATTTAAATTTCTAAATTTTGATAAGTTTTTGTCATTCATAGACAAAATATCCTCATTATTGATTCGAAGTTCAATATCGATATCACTATTGGGTTTGTCTAATGTACCTAAGATTTGTAAAAGCGTTGTTTTTCCAGCTCCTGAAGCACCTACAATGGAAACGATTTCTCCTTTTTGAATATGTAAATCAACTCCTTTTAAAACGTGAAGTTGATCGTAATATTTATGTAAGTTTTTGGCTTGTATCATTGTTGGCTGTTTTTACAAAGAAACAAAGATTTTAATGATTATAAAATTGGTTGCGGTATAAAAAGTGATAAATTTGAGTTAATGTAATAGAGTTCGCAGTTATTGCAATTATATTTTAAAAGTAGTTATGGAAAAAGATATAAAAATGGAAATGACAACGTTTGCTGGTGGTTGTTTTTGGTGTACTGAGGCTGTTTTTTTAGAGTTAAAAGGAGTTGAGGCTATTGTTTCAGGTTATATAGGAGGGAAAACGTTGAATCCTACTTATAAGGAAATTTGTCAAGGAGATACAGGGCATGCCGAAGCGATACAAATTAGTTTTAATCCTGAAGTCATTTCGTTTGGTGAATTATTGGAATTGTTTTTTGCAACCCATGATCCTACTACTTTGAACCGTCAGGGAAATGATGTGGGAACACAATATCGAAGTGAGATTTTTTATCATAATGAAGAACAAAAACTAATTTCTGAGGATTTTATCCGGTTTTTAACTAAAGAAGATGTTTTTGGTAAACCAATAGTCACTCAGCTTTCTCCAGCTTCGACATTTTTTGAAGCGGAAGACTATCATCAAAATTATTACAATCAAAACAAATCGCAAGGGTATTGCTCCTTTGTGATTACTCCTAAGGTTGCTAAAGTGCGACAGTATTTTAAAGAAAAATTAAAATAACTTATCCTTTTATTTTTTAAGTTTCGGAATTCTTTCAAGTAAATCAACGACGCATGGAATATAGGTATAAAAAGCTTTTTTTAGGAATTGTTTTCGATGTTGTAGGGATGCTGTCGTTTTCTATTCCTTTTATAGGTGAATTTTCAGATGTGGTTTGGGCTCCAGCTTCGGGTTTTTTAATGACTAAAATGTATAAAGGCAGGATAGGGAAGGTTGGTGGTATTATTTCTTTTGTGGAAGAATTTTTCCCTTTTACTGATTTCATTCCCACTTTTACGTTAACCTGGATTTATTGCTATGTGATAAAAAAAGAAAGCTGATTTATTCGTCTTTAAATAAGAAACCTAATCCCATTTTTCGAAGCATTTTCTTTTCGAATGCCCAGAAAAATTTAAATTGGCCAAATAAAAAACCAATAAGAACAAGAAGGATTTGGTATAACGGTAAGACTATTAATAAGCGGACAGGAGTATGCCAGAAACCGAAATCTTCTTTTAAAATTCCTAACCAGATACAAACGGGTTTTGAAATCCATGCCGAAGCCGATCCTGTAATAGCAAAAACGATAAAAATGATTGTGAGTTGAAAGTTAGACTCTATTTTCCAACGTTCTTTTAATTTCTTCATTTTATTTGTAATGATTACAAATGTAGTGAAGATTATCTAAAGGGAACGCGACCAGAAAGTTTTTGACGGTAATTATTTTGGAAATAAACCATGTAATTATATATCAAATAATTTACTTCGTAACCATAATTAATGGTGGAATCATAATCGATACTCATTTCATATAAATCCCGGTTGTATTGTTGTGGTTGCGAAAAACGATAGTTCCATTCGTTGATGTATTGTTGGTTTTTTGTTTCTAAATAGCTTTGGTCATAAAATCCTCTTGGGTAAGCTAAGCTATTGAGCCAAGTATTGAATCCAGGGTCGATAATGATAACTTCGTATTCAATATCTTTATTGGCAATCTTGATAGTGTCACTGGTTTTGGGTGCTGTACTTTTGTTTTTTGTAATGATACTTTTATTTGCATTACAGCTTATTATGATAAGTCCTAGAAACATTGCGAGTATGTAAAGACTATTTTTCATGACAGTAAAATTAACTACCTAAATTTACGAATTAAATAGCTAATTATGATTGGTTTAAATAAAAAAAGCCATTTATATTTGGATAAATGGCTTTGTAATGAGAGTGTTATTTAGTTTTATTTTCCAAAAAGTTTGCCAAGCATTCCACTCAGTCCTCCTTTTTTAGTAAGTTCAACAGCATCATCAACATCTATTTTTCCGTCTGAATTTTGATCTAATCCAAAATGAATACCATAAGTGCCTATAGCGTGCATAATACTTGCATGCTCAGGACTATCCCCACCTGTTAAGGAATCGAGTAATCCGGAAAGGTTAATACTGGTGTCTTTAGGGTCGTTAGCTTTGTTAATTAAGGAACTAAGTACTTTAGGAATCATGCTTGTTGCAGTACTTTTTGCGGTAGTGGAGTTGATTCCTAATTTTTCGGTTAACGAATTAGATACTTCGTTGGTTATTTTTTGAATAGCAGGATTGTTCTTGTCGATGTCCTTACTTTGTAATAAGCCTACAATTTGCGATAAATCAACGTCGTTTGCGATTTTTTGTAGGCTCGAAAAAATAGAACTGCTGGTTTCTTTGAGGACTGCCTCATTTTGTTCGTTTGGAATCGCCTCGTTTTTTATAACTGCATCTATACCAAATTCCTGTACTAATTGTGTCAATTGTGCTAACATGAGATTTGCTTTTATAAGATTATTTATCAAATTTAATAAAAAAAAGGACTCATTAGCATTGCAATGAGTCCTTTTGTATTATAAAAGCTTTATTATTTATTAGCTCAATAAACTAATAATTTGTGAAGCTAATTCAGTTCCAATTCTGTCTTGAGCTTCTCCTGTTGCAGCTCCAATGTGTGGAGTCAAAGAGATTTTTGAGTGCATTAAAAGTTGTGTTGCTGGAGTTGGTTCGTTTTCGAAAACATCTAAACCTGCAAAAGCTACTTTTCCACTGTCTAAAGCGTTAACTAAATCTACTTCGTTGATAACACCACCACGAGCACAGTTTACAATAGCTACACCATCTTTCATTGTTGCAAATTCTTTTTCAGTTACGATGTAACCGTTTTGAGCAGGAACGTGTAATGTAATGAAATCAGCTTCTTGAAATAAAGATTCTAATGATTGAGAAACAACAGTTGTAGTTATTGATTGTCCGTCAAAGAATTCTACTTTAATATCCACTTGAGGAATAAAGCTATCAGCAGCGATAACTTTCATACCTAAACCAAGAGCCATTTTAGCTGTAGCTTGACCAATACGACCAATACCTACGATACCTAAAGTTTTTCCTCTTAATTCAACTCCGTTAGCATATGCTTTTTTCAAGTCGTTAAACTTTGTGTCTCCTTCTAAAGGCATGTTTCTGTTAGAATCATGTAAAAAACGAACACCAGATAATAAATGAGCAAAAACTAATTCAGCTACAGATTCTGATGAAGAAGCAGGAGTGTTGATTACGTGAATTCCTTTGCTTTTAGCATAATCCACATCAATGTTATCCATGCCTACACCACCACGACCAATGATTTTGATACCAGGACAAGCGTCAATAATATCTTTACGAACTTTAGTTGCACTACGAACTAAAATAACACTTACGTTGTTTTCGTTGATATAGTTAGCTACTTGTTCTTGAGCCACTTTTGTAGTGATTACTTCAAAACCACCTTTTTCTAAAGCTAAGATTCCACTTTTTGAAATCCCGTCGTTTGCTAATACTTTCATTTCTTTTTTTTATTTAAAGATTGGAATTCTTTTTTGATTGAAATAAAGAACGATTAAAAGTTTTTGACCTTTAATCGTTCAGTTTATTTATATGTTTAGTTTTAAACGTTTTTTTCTAAAGCTTGCATAGTATCTACTAATACTTGTACGCTTTCAATTGGCATAGAATTGTAGATAGATGCTCTGTAACCACCTACTGAACGGTGACCTGGCAATCCAGAAATTCCAGCTTCTTTCCACATTTTGTCAAATGTTTCAGTGTGTTCAGGATTAGTTAATAAGAAAGTAATATTCATGTTAGAACGATCTTCCTTAACAGCAGCTCCTTTAAATAATGGGTTTCTGTCGATTTCGTTATAAAGCAATTCTGCTTTAGCGTTGTTTAATTTTTCAATAGCTGCAATTCCACCTTTTTCCTTGATCCATCTTAATGTCAATAGAGATGCGTAAACTGGGAAAACAGGAGGAGTGTTAAACATACTATCTGCTTTAATGTGTTTAGCATAGTCTAACATACTTGGGATAGCACGACCGTTTTTACCTAGAATTTCTTCTTTGATAACTACCAAAGTTGTTCCTGCAGGTCCCATATTTTTTTGAGCTCCAGCATAGATAATGTCAAACTGAGAAAAATCTAATTCTCTGGAAAAAATATCTGAACTCATATCGCAAACTAACGGTACATTAGTTTTAGGGAATGATTTCATTTGAGTACCAAAAATGGTATTGTTAGAAGTACAGTGAAAATAATCTGCGTCAGCAGGAATTTCATACCCTTTAGGAACATAAGTATAATTGTCTTCTTTAGAAGAAGCAACAATAACAGTTTCTCCAAAAAATTTAGCTTCTTTGATAGCTGCAGTAGCCCAAGTTCCTGAATCTAAATAAGCCGCTTTTCCATTTTCTTTCATCAAGTTGTAAGGAACCATCAAGAATTCAAGACTAGCTCCACCTCCAAGAAAAAGAGCTTGGTATCCTTTTCCTTCTAATCCAAGTAACTCAAGAGCTAAATCTCTAGCTTCGTCCATAACAGCAACAAAGTCTTTACTTCTATGCGAAATTTCTAAAATTGATAATCCTGAATTATTGAAGTTCAAAATAGCTTCTGCTGATTTTTCAAAAACTTCTTGTGGTAAGATAGATGGTCCTGCGCTGTAGTTGTGTTTTTTCATGGTGTAGTTTAAGTCCAAAAAATTAAAATGCAAATTTCGGTAATAGGACTCGAATAAGCATTAAATTATTCGTAATAATTATTAAAAATTATTCTATGTTATTAACAAAAACGATATAGTATCGATATTATCGGCATAATCCCATAATTTAGGCTGTTGTGTATGTCCGAATGCGACGCTGTTTTTTACTAAATTATTGCTTACAATACATTGAATATTGTCGGCTTCTGAATCTAGTTTTTTTTCTAAATCAGAAAGATTTTCATAATATTCATAAAAGACACTCGAAATAGGAGAGGCATGGCTGACATCTTCTTTTATAGTTAAAAAACCATTGTCTAGTAATTTGAAATTGCTCATCAAGAAAACCGCTTTGTTGTAATCGTAATTGTTAGCGTATTTTTCGTAGTGAATTATATCCTGATATTCGAATATAGCTTCGAAAAAAGTATCAAAACGATATCCTTTTGGAACAAAAAGTTTGGAAACATTACGACAACCTAATCCGAAATATCTAAAAATATCTTCACCTAAAGCAACTAATTGTTCTTTAGTTTCTTCGCCATTCAAGATCGCAATAGAGTTTCGGCTTTTGCGAATAATAGAGGGTTTGTCTTTAAAGTAATATTCAAAATAACGAGCGGTGTTGTTGCTTCCCGTGGCAATTACAGCGTCAAAATTTTCTAGTTTGCCTTCGGTAAAAGTGATGTTATTGGCTAATTCGGGTGCAATATGAATCAAATATTTGGCTAAAAAAGGCAATAAATGCTGGTCATTTGAAGATGTTTTTACTAAAACATCATGTCCTGAGATTAAAACCGATAGAAAATCATGAAAACCAACTAAGGGAATGTTTCCTGCTAGTATTAATGCAATTTTTTTGGGTTTTACATTTGTAAAGTCATAGGCGTCTAACCAAGTATCCAGGTTCTCTTTACTCAAGGCATTTGCCCAGGATTGAAGAGCATAGTATACTTGCTCAGGAGTGTACCAGCCATTATGAGATTGAGATAAGTGAATTAAATCAACAAAAGAATCAAAAAAAATAGCATTGCCTAAAACGTCTTTTTTGGGACTGTTTTCGGCTTCAGAAAATTGACTCAGGAATT
Source organism: Flavobacterium undicola (assembly GCF_009909155.2). Classification (GTDB taxonomy): domain Bacteria; phylum Bacteroidota; class Bacteroidia; order Flavobacteriales; family Flavobacteriaceae; genus Flavobacterium; species Flavobacterium undicola. Next base: position 45,599 of record NZ_JAAAPM020000017.1, on the reverse strand, counting down.
TTCCTAATTCGATAAACGCATTTTTTTTAGTTTCTAATGTCATAATGTTTGTTTATGAAATGTTTTGATTGTAATTTTGCACAAAAGTAAGATTTAATAAGGCGAAAGTCAAAAGTCTTATGTCAAATGTTTTTTGGCTATAAGATTTTTACTTGCAAAAAAAATAAACACAGAATAAAATGGCAATTATCATAACAGACGAATGTATCAACTGTGGTGCATGTGAACCAGAATGTCCAAATACAGCAATTTATGAAGGTGCTGACGATTGGAGATATAAAGATGGTACAAAATTAAATGGAAAAGTAATACTTCCTGACGGAACTGAAGTAGATGCAGATGATGCTCAAACTCCTATTTCGGATGAAATATATTATATCGTTCCAGGAAAATGTACAGAGTGTAAAGGATTCCATGATGAACCTCAATGTGCTGCTGTATGTCCTGTTGATTGTTGTATCCCGGATGATAATCATGTTGAGGATGAAGAAACTTTATTGAACAGACAAGCTTTCTTACACAATGAATAGTTATTAGATAAATTAAAAAAAAATCCTGAGTGAACAACTCAGGATTTTTTTTTGGCTACAATTACAAAAGTATCGTAAGCATAGGTTTTTCGGTCAATGATTTCGACAATTTCAAAATGATTGAGATAGAGGAATAATTGCATTTCGTTTAAAGTAAAAACGCGTACAGTAGAGTAGTCGTTTGCAATTGCTTTACTATCGTCTATTTCATCGCTGTAATATTTAGCAGTCCATTCGAGTAAAAAATTGTCGTGCTGACTTACTTCCCAGCTACTTTTTCGACTATAATTGATGCCTTTGTGTTGGGCTGTGTGAACAATTGGGCTGTTTTCTTTAATGTAAGGTATGAATCTGTTGGCATCTATGAAATCAAAAATAATGACACCATCTGTATTGAGATTGTTGTGCAGGCAGTTAAAAGTGTCGTTGATATCGTTGTTTGAAATGAGGTAACTTGTCGAGCGACTGGTGATAATTATAGCATCTACTTTTTCTTCGAGGTTAAAATCACGCATGTCACCTTGAATAAAGTTGCAATCTGGATTTCTCTTTTGGGAAATGCCAATCATGCTTTTGCTGTAATCAAGCCCCGTATAGTTTTGTTTGTTTTTAATAAAATGTTTGGCGAGATTTCCTGTTCCGCTGCCTATTTCTAAAATGCTTTTAGGATTGCTTTTTTGAAGCAGCTTGTTGTAAAAAGTGTATTCTTTGTTGTAGTCTATAAAGCTTTGGTACATGGCGTCATATATTTCGGCCATTTCATCTGGATAAAGACTAGTCATAAAATTTACAATTTAGTACTGTTATTCGCTTTTTTGTTTCCAAAAAACAGAATGCAATTTCTGTTAAAGAATCAACTGCAATATAAGGTTTTTTGCTGAAAGCTTTTGTTTTAGTGTGTTTAAAATAAGTTAATTTTCAAGGGGTTGAGATGGGAATAAATTTGACGAAAAAGAAATTGGATGCGTCGTTTATAGTGGGCTAGTATTAATTTTACAATTATGCTATCTATAGATTTTTATATATTATATTTGCAACTTTTAAAATCAAAATTAAAACGCATAGCAATAAAACGCTAGCTGTAAACAATACGATCATGAAAGCAGGAATTGTAGGATTACCAAATGTAGGGAAATCAACTTTATTTAATTGTTTGTCTAATGCTAAGGCGCAAAGTGCAAACTTTCCGTTTTGTACTATCGAACCTAATATTGGTGTGGTAAATGTACCTGATCCACGTATCAACAAATTAGAAGAATTAGTAAAGCCAGAACGCGTTCAAATGGCAACTGTTGATATTGTTGATATTGCAGGTTTAGTAAAAGGAGCAAGTAAAGGAGAAGGTCTTGGAAATCAATTCTTAGGAAACATTAGAGAGTGTAATGCGATTATTCATGTGTTGCGTTGTTTTGATAATGATAATATTGTTCACGTTGATGGAAATGTGAATCCAATTCGTGATAAAGAAACGATTGATATCGAATTACAGTTGAAAGATTTAGAAACTGTTGAAAAACGTTTGGAAAAAGTAAATCGTGCGGCTAAAACAGGAAATAAAGAAGCGCAAACTGAAAAAGCACTTTTAGATAGAATTAGAGAGGTTTTATTGCAAGCAAAATCGGCTAGAACGGTTACGCCTCAAAATAATGATGAGGAAATTTTATTCGAAACTTTTCAATTAATTACTGCAAAACCAGTATTGTATGTTTGTAATGTAGATGAAAATTCAGCAGTAAACGGAAATAAATACGTAGACCAAGTTCGTGAATTAGTAAAAGACGAAGATGCTGAAGTTATTATCCTTTCAGTGGGAGCAGAAGCTGATATTACTGAATTAGAAAGTTATGAAGAGCGTCAAGTTTTTCTTGAAGATATGGGATTGACTGAGCCAGGAGCTTCTGTATTAATTCGTGCTGCTTATAAATTGTTGAAACAACAAACCTATTTCACGGCTGGTGTTAAAGAAGTTCGTGCCTGGACTATCAATATTGGATCTACTGCGCCACAGGCTGCGGGAGTTATTCATACTGATTTTGAAAAAGGATTCATCCGTGCCGAAGTAATTTCGTATGAGGATTATGTTCAATACGGTTCAGAAGCGAAAGCAAAAGAAGCAGGGAAATTTAAAGTAGAAGGAAAAGAATATATCGTTAAAGATGGTGATGTGATGCATTTCCGTTTTAATGTGTAGTTTTTGGAATAAAGAAAATAGAATAAAGAAAATAGAGAAAACTGTTCAAGCAATTGAGCAGTTTTTTTTATGGAAAAATGCGTAGGACAGAAATAATACCGCATGGTTATAATGTAAATTTTAAAATAAATATTGAAAATTTTTATATTCTGAAATGCTTAAATTTGAAAGGATTGTAAAAATTGAAAAAATGAAACCCAAAGAATTTTTATCGAAAACAGGATTTCTTTTAAAAGAAAGTGGTTTTGCTTTCTTAGATGATAATGCCATCAAATTAAGTGCTGCATTGTCCTATTATACCATTTTTGCACTTCCTCCATTGTTGATTATCATTATTACAATTTGTGGTTTTTTCTTTGGAGAAGAAGCGGTTACGGGTAAATTATACGGACAAATTAATGATTTGATAGGTAATGATGCTGCAATCCAAATCCAAGATGCTATTAAGAATGTGGCTCTTGCTGATAGTAATGTCTTTGTGAGTATTTTTGGTGTAGTGATGTTGTTTATTGGAGCTTCTGGTGTTTTTGCTGAAATTCAAAGTTCTATTAATTATATATGGGGAATTAGTGCAAAACCTAAACGAGGATTGAAGAAATTTATCCAGAACAGGTTGATGTCTTTCTCTATGATTGCTTCCGTAGGATTTTTAATGTTGGTTAGTTTAATGGTTAATACAGTATTGGATTTATTGAGTGAACGGATTATGAATTACTTTCCTGATAGCACTTTTTACTTTTTTTACGTAGTTAATGTTATCATAGTTTTTGCTATAATTACCTTGTTGTTTACCATTATTTTCAGAACACTTCCTGACGGAATTATCAAAAGGAGAGATGCTTTAATAGGAGCATCTTTTACTTCGTTGTTTTTTATAATAGGTAAGTTTATCATAGGGTTTTATTTAGGAAGTTCATCAGTCGCTACGGTGTATGGAGCTGCGGGTTCAGTAATAATAATTTTGGTTTGGGTGTATTATTCGGCAATAATTCTGTATTTTGGTGCTGAATTCACAAAAGTATATGCTAAGAATTTTGGTGTTGATATTCAACCCAATAGGTATTCGGTACGGATAAAAAAAGAAATCATAGAAATTGATCCAATTTTAAATAGAAATAAAAAAAAATAATCGCTTTTAGCGGAAACCCTAATAATGGCTACTTATTTTTCCATATAGAAGAGCTTTTGCAAAACGTTCTCGAGACTACCAAATAGACCTTTCCTTGTTAACCAATATAAAGCAACTTTTTAATTACCTAGATTTGATGCTAATTTTAATGTAGCAAAGGAGTGATGTGGGAATCTGAGAAAGTTTAAAATAATTTATCATATCGTAAACAGCTGTTGTTAAACTGATTTTGTAGGTTTTTTTTGTTTTTGTGGAAATATTTTCGTTGCTTTATGTGTCCAAATCCCAAATATTTTAGCCATGAAACTTCAACAAATCATTATTAATGATAAGAAGGAAGGTAAAGTTCTTTTTTCTTCCGATGGTTTTGATTCAAATAAAGCAAATCTGGTGCTGGCTTTTGGTGAAAGAGTTTTATTAGATGATATATTACCATACAAAAAAATAAAAGAGTTATATCCAGAAGCGGATATTGTCATTTGTTCTACTTCAGGACAAATTTCGAATACCAGTTTAGTTGAAAACAGTATTGTAGCCACGGCAATAAATTTTGAAAAAACAGCTATAAAGGTTTCTGAAATTGATATTCTGAATAATTTTAATATTGAGGAATTAGGAGAGATGATTAAGAAAGATCTTTTTAAGGAAGACCTCAAATCAATATTAATTCTTTCAGAAGGCAGTTTTGTTAATGGGACGGAACTCATAAACGAACTCATAAAACAAACCAAAGGGAAAATTCCAATTTTTGGAGGACTGGCAGGTGATGAATATAAATTCGAAAAAACCATTGTTGGCTTAAACAGTGATGCTTCTCAGGGAAAGGTTGTTGCTGTTGGTTTTTATGGCGATGCGATTCATTTTGGTTTTGGTTCTGAAGGAGGTTGGAGCGATTTTGGTCCGGAAAGGGAAGTTACGCTTTCAGAAAAGAATGTATTGTATAAAATAGGAGATCGGTTTGCATTGGACTTGTATAAAGAATATCTTGGAAAATATGCCGAAGAATTGCCGAGTTCATCATTATATTTTCCGCTTTCTATGAAAGAAAATATAAAAGCGACTCCCGTTGTAAGAACCATTTTATCAATAGATGAAGGTAAAAAATCAATGACTTTTGCAGGTAATATTCCTCAGGGTTCTTTTGTTAGATTAATGAAAGGAAATTTGGATAAACTTATAGATGCTTCTTACAACGCTGCTTTACAGACATTTTCGGAGCAATCAACAAAGCCTAAATTAGCCTTGTTGGTGAGTTGTGTAGGCCGAAAAATTGTTCTGGGTAATAGAATTGAAGAAGAACTTGAAGTGGTAAAAGAAGTTTTTGGGGAAGACACATTAGTTTGTGGTTTTTACTCTTATGGTGAAATTTCTCCAACACTAAAAAAAGTAGCCTGTGAGTTACATAACCAAACGATGACCATTGCAACTATTTACGAAGAATGATAAATGGACAAAGAAAATATACATAGACAACTTAATAGGCAAATAAAAAAACATTTTTCGGATGACTTCATTGCTAATAATGAGGCTCTTCAAAATTTTATTGAAGTTGTCAATCTTTCGTATTTGAATTTTGAAAAAGATGCAGAGTTGTTTGAACAATCTTCCCGTTTGAATGATTTGGAATATTATAAAATAAATCAAAAATTAAAATCAGAATTAGGGAAAAAAGAAAATATACAGAATAACTTAATTCAAGCTATAAAGCAATTAAATAATAATGAAATAAAATTTCAAAACGGGGATGATTCAAATAATTTGTTGCAAATCTTGCGTAATGAAATAGAATATAAAAGAGATTTTCAAAATGAATTGTATTCGGCCAAAATGAATGCTGAAAAAGCCAATGAAGCCAAGTCGGATTTTCTCTCCATTATGAGTCATGAAATTAGGACTCCGTTAAATGCAATCATTGGTTTGATTTACATTATGGAGAAAGAAAATACATTAAATAGTTTCCAGGAAAATCTGGGGGTTTTAAAGTATTCGGCACAAAATTTATACATGCTCATAAATGATATTTTAGATTTTAATAAAATAGAAGCCGGGAAAATTGATCTTGAAAAAATTCCGTTTGATTTTAAAGAATTGGTTACACATATAGCAAAATCCTTAGAAATAAAAGCATCAGAAAATTTAAATAAGATTGAGGTAATTATTGATGACAATTTTACTCCCAATATAATTAGCGACCCTTTAAGGATTGGTCAAATCATTACAAATTTAGTTTCGAATGCCATAAAATTCACTAAAAATGGATTGATTCAAATTAAAGTTGACCAGATTAAACAAAAGGATACTATTTCTGTTTTCAAAGTTCAAATTATCGATAGCGGAATTGGAATTGATGTAGAGAAGTTTAAATCTATTTTTCAAAAATTTGAACAGGCAGAAGTGAAAACAACCAGGCAATTTGGAGGAACAGGTTTAGGGTTAGCGATAACAAAAAAACTACTCCATTTGTTGAATTCAGATATCGAATTGCAAAGTGAAATAGATGTTGGATCTAATTTTAGTTTTGTTCTGGAATTACCTTTTTTTTCTACAAATTTGGAATTAAAGAAAAGTATTGTGCATCATGATTATAAAGAAGAAAGTCTGGACGGATTGAGAATTCTTCTGGTGGAAGATAATTTAATTAATATCAAAATTGCAGAAAAAATATTAAAGCAATGGAGTGTAGATGTTGATACTGCAGAGAACGGACTTATTGCAGTTGAAAAATATAAGTCAAATGAATACGATTTGATTTTAATGGATTTGTCAATGCCAGTAATGGATGGTTATGAAGCAACAGCGATCATAAGGAGTACCAATTCGTTAATCCCAATTATTGCATTGACTGCTTCATCTTCTTATAGTTATCTTGAAAAGGGATTAAAAATTGGTTTGAATGAGTATATTATAAAACCATTTAATCCAAAAGAATTAAATATGAAATTAAGAAAATACTATAAATAATTTCTTTTGAAACCTTCTTTTTGTGCAATAGATATCTAAATTTTGTTACTTTTAATCAAAATAAATATCTATGAAAATTATAGCCTTTGGAGCCAGTCCAAGTAAAAATTCCATCAATAAAAAATTAGCTACTTATGCTGCTTCACTTTTCGAAAATACCGAAGTAGAAGTATTGGATTTGAATGATTATCAAATGCCTTTGTTTAGTGTGGATATCGAAGTAGAAATAGGCCAACATGAATTAGCGAAAGCTTTTTTAGCTAAAATCGCTAGTGCTGATTTTTTAGTGGTTTCGCTTGCCGAAAACAATAGTAATTACTCCGCAGCTTTCAAGAATTTATTCGACTGGTGTTCCAGGATTACTGTAAAAGTTTTTCAGCAAAAACCGATGCTACTTATGGCTACTTCGCCAGGAGGAAGAGGTGGGTCAAATGTTCTTGAAATTGCCAAAAATGCTTTTCCACGTTATGGAGCCGATATAAAAGCGACATTTTCATTGCCTAGTTTTGATGCTAATTTTGACGTAGTAAACGGAAAGATTTCTAATGAAGAATTTGATAATCAGTTGAAGGGGATTGTTAAAGGGATTTAATCTTTTTTTGATAGAATAATTTAGGATTAAAATAAAGGAATATGCGAAAACAATTTGGAGCAAGGCCTTCAAAATTAGATTTAGAAAAGTATTCTAAATCGACTTATTGGAATGGTAAAATTTTTGAAAATTTAGAAGAAACCACCATGGAATTTTCTTTGTCAAATTTGCCTAAATTTTTGCATAAACAATTTTGTAAAAAGACAGACAGAGAACCTTTGAAATCATTGCCGATTTTGCCTTTCGATAAAGAAAAATTCGAATCAGGAAATCATTTGATGAAGAGTATTTGGTATGGGCATTCGGAAATTTTAATGCGACTGAATCATGCAACTATTCTAATTGATCCCATGTTTGGTTCAGATGCGGCGCCTATTGCTCCTTTCAAAGTAAAACGTTTCAGTGAGGGAACTTTAGATTTGATTGATGAATTTCCTGAAATTGATTTGGTTTTAATTTCCCACGACCATTATGATCACTTGGATTATGATAGTATTTTGAAACTTAAAAACAAAACAAAACAATTTTATGTGGCTTTAGGTGTGAAAAGACATTTGGTTTCCTGGGGAATTGATTCAGAAAAAATAACTGAGTTTAATTGGTGGGAAGAATCTGTTTTTGAAAACATCAAAATTACGTTTACGCCTACACGTCATTTTTCGGGAAGGGGATTGACAGATAGAGCCAAATCGCTTTGGGGAGGATGGGCTTTTAAAACTGAAGAAGAAAATATTTGGTTTAGTGGCGATAGTGGTTATGGTAATCATTTTAAAACTATTGGAACTCAACTAGGACCATTTGATTTTGCTTTTATGGAATGTGGGCAATACAATGAAAATTGGTACCAAATTCATATGTATCCGGAAGAAAGTGTTCAAGCGGCAATTGATGCCGGAGTGCAAAATATGATGCCGGTTCATTGGGTAGGATTTGCATTGGCTCAACATTCCTGGAAAGAACCTGTGGAACGATTTGTTGAAAAAGCAGCAAGTGAAAAGCTGAATTTTATTGTTCCTGAAATGGGGGAATTGTTTAATACTAAAAGTAGCAATAATACTGAATTCTGGTACAGAAATGTTCTGTAGAATTTAATATAAGGTCTTGAATTTTGTCGAAAATATTCTTGATAACTTTGATAAATATCATTTTAAAAATCTTCCGAAATACACTATATTAGCACAAAATCCACAAAATTTAAATGTCAGATCAAAGTAAATATACCGAAGATAATATTCGGTCACTCGACTGGAAAGAGCATATCCGTATGCGTCCCGGAATGTACATTGGGAAATTAGGAGACGGTTCTTCGCCAGATGATGGTATCTATATTTTATTAAAAGAAGTACTCGATAACTGTATCGACGAATTTGTGATGGGTGCCGGTAAGACTATTGAAGTATCCATAAAAGACAAAACAGTTGCCGTAAGGGATTATGGACGTGGAATTCCGCTTGGGAAAGTAGTTGATGTTGTTTCTAAAATGAATACTGGTGGAAAGTATGATTCCTTAGCATTTAAGAAATCTGTTGGGTTAAATGGTGTGGGTACCAAGGCAGTGAATGCGTTGTCTAATTATTTCCGTGTAGAATCGGTGAGAGAAGACAAACAAAAAGCGGCTGAGTTCTCTGCTGGTAATTTGGTTATTGAAGAAGATGTTGTCGACACGACCAAACGCAAAGGAACGAAGGTTACCTTTATCCCTGATGAAGCCATTTTTAAAAACTATAAATTCCGTAATGAATATGTAGTGAAAATGCTCAAAAATTATTGTTACCTGAATACAGGATTAACGATAATTTATAATGGCGAAAAATACTTTTCAGATAATGGATTGAAAGATTTATTAGATGAGAATATTGCTATCGAAGATATGGTTTATCCAATCATTCACCTCAAAGGAGATGATATTGAAATAGCTTTGACTCACAGTAAGTCGCAATATAGCGAAGAATACCATTCTTTTGTAAACGGACAAAATACCACTCAGGGAGGAACACATTTAGTGGCTTTTCGTGAGGCAATTGTAAAAACCATTCGTGAGTTTTATAATAAAGGTTTTGAACCTTCTGATATTCGAAAATCCATTGTCAGTGCGATAAGTGTTAAGGTAATGGAACCTGTTTTTGAATCACAAACCAAAACCAAATTAGGTTCTACTGATATGGGTTCAGATCCCGGAATGCCATCAGTGCGTACCTTTGTAAATGATTTTATCAAAAATAATTTAGATAATTATTTGCATAAAAATCCTGAAACTGCCGATTTGCTTTTGCGCAAAATTTTGCAAGCCGAAAGAGAGCGTAAAGAACTTTCGGGTATTCGAAAATTAGCCAAAGACAGAGCAAAAAAAGCGAGTTTACACAATAAAAAATTACGTGATTGTCGTGTGCATTTACCGGATATTAAGAATCCAAGATATTTAGAAAGTACGCTTTTTATTACCGAGGGAGATTCGGCTTCCGGATCGATTACTAAATCGCGTGATGTAAATACACAAGCCGTATTTAGTTTGCGTGGGAAGCCTTTGAATTCGTACGGAATGAGCAAAAAAATTGTTTATGAAAACGAAGAATTCAACTTATTACAAGCGGCTTTGGATATCGAGGACGATATGGAAAACCTGCGTTACAACAACATTGTAATTGCAACCGATGCCGATGTTGACGGAATGCACATTCGATTGTTGTTGATTACTTTTTTCCTGCAATTTTTTCCGGAGTTAATCAAAGAAGGGCATTTGTATATTTTGCAAACGCCACTTTTTAGAGTTCGAAATAAAAAAGAAACCATTTATTGTTATTCTGAAGAAGAACGAAAATCGGCTATTGAAAAATTAAAACCCAAACCAGAAATCACCCGATTCAAGGGATTGGGAGAGATTTCGCCAAATGAGTTTCAGTTTTTTATTGGTGAAGATATTCGATTGGATCCTGTTATGATGGACAAAAATACTTCGGTAGAACAGTTGTTGTCATTCTATATGGGTAAAAATACTCCAGACCGACAAGAGTTTATCATCAAGAATTTGAAGGTGGATTTGGATACAATTGAAGAAGCTTAGAATTTATGGAAAATCAAGATATTCGTTGGAAACAGAGGTTTGAACATTTTGTAAATGCATTTAAGCAATTAAAAAATGCTAAGCAACTTAAAGAAGAAAGAGGCTTTACTGAATTAGAACTACAAGGGGTAATTCAAGCCTTTGAGGTTTCTCAAGAATTGTCTTGGAAAGTAATGAAAGATTTTCTGGAAGAACAAGGAAAAACAGACTTGTATGGTAGTAAAAATGCCGTGAAAGAAGCTTTTAATGTTGGACTTATTTCTAAAGGAGATATTTGGTTAGATATGATTAAAAGTAGAAATCTTACTTCTCATATTTATGATGAGAAAGAGGTTTTGGCTATTTTAGAAATCATTTTGAATGATTATTTTCCTGTTTTCATCGATTTTGAAAATAAAATGAAAAGCCTTTTATAATGTTTGGAATTTATCCTAAAAGCTATCAGGAAATTTTGATGATTTTTGAAGATTGTCTTTCAATTGATGAGGTAGTTATCTATGGTTCCAGAGCCAAGGGAAATTATAGGGAAGGTTCAGACATTGACATTACATTAAAAGGAGATGTAACCAAAGATGATTTGAACGAATTATGGCATAAATTAGATGATAGTTTTATTCCTTATAAATTTGACATATCGATTTATAAGGATTTAAAATCCGAAAGTTTAATAGAACATATTCAAAGAGTTGGTAAAACTTTTTATAAAAGAAAAAACTGAAATAAATTCAGCATAAATGAAAGACGAAGAAGACGATAACATAATTCCAAACAACGAAGAAAATAATTCTGAAGAGAATCCTATTGATGGAAATCAAGATGGAGCCGATGCTGATGAAATTATTCACGTAGATGCTAAGCACTTTGAAGGAGAGCATTTTTACGATCAGGATGAAGAAGGAGATGGCAGTGATACCATTACCAAAGTTACTGGTATGTATAAAGACTGGTTTTTGGATTATGCTTCTTATGTAATTTTGGAACGTGCCGTTCCTGCTATCGAGGATGGTTTTAAGCCGGTACAACGCCGAATCATGCATTCCTTGAAAGAGTTGGATGATGGTCGTTATAATAAAGTTGCCAATGTTGTAGGTCACACGATGCAGTACCACCCTCACGGTGATGCCAGTATTGGAGATGCTATGGTACAGATTGGTCAAAAAGAATTATTGATTGATTGCCAGGGAAACTGGGGAAATATTTTAACGGGTGATGGAGCTGCGGCTTCACGTTATATTGAGGCGCGTTTGTCAAAATTTGCTTTAGAGGTTTTGTATTCTCCAAAAATTACCGATTGGGGTGTTTCTTATGATGGACGTCGTGCCGAACCTAATAATCTTCCGGTTAAATTTCCGTTGCTTTTGGCACAAGGAGCTGAGGGAATTGCCGTGGGACTTTCCACTAAAGTTTTACCTCATAATTTCAATGAATTAATTGATGCTTCAATAAAAATATTGAAAGGAAAACCTTTTACGCTGTATCCTGATTTTATGACCGCGGGTATTGCCGATGTGTCTAATTACAATGATGGGCTGCGAGGTGGGCGTGTGCGTGTCCGTGCCAAAATTGCTCAAATTGACAAAAATACTTTGGCGATTACCCAAATTCCGTTTTCGACGAATACTTCGACTTTGATTGATAGTATTTTGAAAGCCAATGATAAGGGAAAAATCAAAATCAAGAAAATTGAAGACAATACCGCAGCCGATGTTGAGATTTTAATTCATCTTTATCCAGGGGTTTCTCCTGATAAAACCATTGATGCCTTATTTGCTTTCACGGCTTGCGAAACTTCTGTCGCGCCTTTGGGTTGTGTGATTGAAGATAATAAACCGTTGTTTATTGGGGTTTCGGCGATGTTGAAAATTTCGACCGCAAGAACAGTCGATTTACTTCGTCAGGAATTAGAAATTCAATTAGAAGAATTAAAAAACAAATGGCATTTTTCTACTTTAGAGAAAATCTTCATTCGTGAGGAAATGTATATTGAATTCAAATTGTATTCTGATAGAGAATCTTTGTATAAATACATGTACGATCGTTTTGAGCCTTTCAAAAAATCATTCATTAGAGAAATAAATGATGACGATTTGCAACGATTGACTCAAATTCCGATGATTCGTATTACTCGTTTCGATTCTGATAAAGCCGATGATTTTATTGCGAAGTTAGAAGATGAAATGAAAGAAGTAGAGTTTCATTTAGCGAATTTAACAGATTTTGCTATTGCTTATTTTACTAAATTAAAAGAGAAATACGGTAAAGGACGTGAACGCCAAACCGAATTACGCATTTTTGATGATATCGAAGCAACTAAGGTGGTGTTACGAAATACCAAATTATATGTGGATAGAACAGAAGGTTTCGTCGGAACGAGTTTAAAAAAAGACGAATATGTAACTGATTGTTCGGATATTGATGATGTGATTGTTTTTCTGCGTGATGGAAGTATGATGATTACTAAAGTCGATGCGAAAACCTTTGTAGGGAAAGATATTATTCATATCGCTATTTTTGACAAAAGTGATAAACGTACCATTTATAACATGGTGTATCGCGACGGAAAATCAGGACCTTCTTATATCAAACGATTTAATGTTTCGGGAGTTACCAGAGATAAATCGTATGATTTGACAAATGGAACTAAAGGTTCTCAGGTGCTGTATTTTACTTGTAATCCTAACGGAGAAGCTGAGGTCATTACCGTTATTTTGCGTCAAATAAGCAGTATTAAGAAATTGAAGTTTGATATTGATTTTGCTGCTTTGGCAATCAAAGGACGTGCTTCTAAAGGGAACTTAGTAACCAAACATCCGATAAAGAAAATTGAAATTAAGGAGAAAGGAATTTCGACTTTGTTGCCAAGAAAAATCTGGTATGATGATACGGTTCAGCGGTTGAATGTAGATGCAAGAGGAGAATTATTGGGTGAATTCAGACCAAATGATAAAATTCTAATTGTTCAACAAACAGGTAAATTAAAAGTGATTATTCCTGAATTGACAACTCATTTTGAACCTGATATGATAGTTTTGGAAAAATGGATTCCTAAAAAACCAATTTCGGCGATTTATTTTGATGGAGAAAAAGAGCGTTATTATTTGAAACGTTTCTTGGTGGAAACCGAAAACAAAGAAGATGTTTTTATTACAGAACATCCCAATTCCCAATTGGAATTAGTATCAACTGATTACCGTCCTTTGGTGGAATTAGTTTTTCCTAAAATTAAAGGGATACAAAAAGAAACAATAACTGTTGATGTAGAGAGTTTTATTGCTGTAAAAGGATTTAAAGCACTCGGAAATCAATTGACTACTGATAAATTAAAACAGGTCAATAATTTAGAACCTTTGCCTTATGAAGCACCAGAGGAAGTTATTGCTGAAGAAATAGAAGTAAGAGGCGAATTGAATGCTGATGACACTACTATTCAACTGGAAGATGATGGTCAGATTGGTTTAATTTTAGATTAAGAAATCTACCTTTTAAGGATTTAAATTGTAATGACTGTGTTGAAAACAAGCAGTCATTACAATCTTTATAAAATCTTTATATCTCGTTTATTTTTATTATAAAATACTTATAACTTATCATTTAACTTTGTCTTGAAAATAATAAGGTAATTAAAATGAAAAGTATTTTAAACCAAATAAAAATAAAAAACCAATACCTGATAAGCATATGTGCTGTATGTATTGTGTCTGCATTGTGTTTGTTTACAAGAAATTATTTAGATTATAAAATTGCTGCTTATATATTGCTTGTAGTGGTGTCATTATTAGCGATGTTTTTAGAAATTTTGCCTGTTTTATTGAGCGCTTCCCTGAGTGCTTTGATTTTAAATTTTCTATTTATTAAGCCTTATTATACTTTTCATATTAGTAATGCAGAAGATACTTTATTGTTGATTTTATTTTTTGTGATTGCTCTTATTAATGGTGTTTTGACTCATAAAATAAGGAAAGCAGAAAAGGTACTACAAATCAAAGAGGTTCGATCCAATACCATGAAACTCTATAATGTATTATTAGATTCATTATCTCATGAGTTGAGAACTCCTATTTCTGCAATTATGGGAGCAATTGACACTATACAAAGTCAAAGTGTAACCATTTCAGAAGAGAATAAGTTAAAATTGTATTCAGAAATTGAAAAAGCTTCTTTACGACTGAATCATCAAGTAGAGAATTTACTCAACATGTCCAGATTAGAATCGGGTGTAATTAAGCCTAAGATGGATTGGTGTGATCTAAATGAGTTGTTTTATAATGTTTTAGATAGTCTCAAAGAAGATTTAAAATTCCATAAAGTAGAGGTCAATACGGATGAAAATTTACCCCTTTTTAAATTGGATTATGGTTTGATGGAGCAAATTATTTACAATTTGGTTTTTAACGCATCACAATACACGCCCAAAGGGGCTAAAATTAAATTAAAAGCCGATTATAATCCTAATGTGGATTTTGATTACAGTTCAGATGAATCGTCAACATGTATTATAACATTGTCTGATGATGGGATGGGTTTTCCAGAGGAAGAAATTGATAAAGTTTTTGATAAATTTTATAGACTTCAAAATTCTAAAACTGGAGGAACAGGATTAGGCTTGTCAATTGTTAAAGGTTTTGTGGAAGCTCAAAACGGAAAGGTAACTTTAGAAAATAAGGAAGAAGGTGGTTCTGTTTTTAAAATATTTTTTCCTGCATTAGTAATGAATACTAAAGAAATTTCAAATGAATAATTCCGCTGAAATATTAATTATTGATGATGAAATCCAAATTAGAAAATTGCTTGAAATTGCTTTGGATTCAAATGGTTATAAAACTTTTTTTGCAGTCAATGCCAAAGAAGGAATATCTCTTGCAGCTAATCATCAGCCTGATTTAATCATTTTAGATTTAGGTTTACCTGATGAGGATGGACAGATTGTTTTGAAACGATTAAGAGAATGGTATAAAAAGCCTGTTATTATTTTAACCGTAAAAAACACTGAAGAGGAAATTGTTAAAGCCCTTGATAATGGAGCCAATGATTATCTGACAAAACCGTTTAGAACACAAGAATTATTAGCCAGAATTCGGACTGCATTAAGAAACTTAAATCAGAACGAAAATGAACCAATTATTGAGTTTGGAAAAATTTCAATTGATTTTACTTCTAGGATTGTTAAGCAAAAAGATGAAATTTTAAAATTAACTACCACTGAATATAATTTACTTTCTATTTTGGTAAAAAATGAAGGTAGAGTACTCACGCATCAGTATTTACTTAAAGAGGTTTGGGGGAATAGCTATTCTGATCAAACGCAATACTTGCGTGTTTTTGTTGCGCAACTTCGTAAAAAAATTGAAGAAGATCCTAATCGGCCAAAACTTATAATTACAGAATCGGGGGTAGGATACCGATTTAATACGGGTTAAAATTTTAAAAAAATAATTAAAAAAAATAATTGAATTGCGAATAGTTGTTTCATCGCGATGAGGATACTTATGCTCAAAAATGAACTCATTTAAAATTAAAAAATTACAATAACAATGAATAAATCAACAATCGAAAAAGTAACGGCAGCCTCACTTCTGGTGGCACTTGGTATCATTTATGGAGATATAGGAACAAGTCCATTATATGTTATGAAAGCAATAATAGGAACAAAACAAATATCAGAATTATTGGTATATGGAGGTATTTCCTGTATTTTTTGGACACTTACATTCCAAACCACAATTAAATATATTCTTTTAACGCTTTCGGCAGATAATCATGGCGAAGGAGGTGTTTTTTCGCTTTATGCATTGGTAAAACGTTTTGGAAAAGGAAAGCTTGTTATACCCACAATTCTGGGGGCAACTACTCTTTTAGCAGATGGAATTATTACTCCTCCTATTTCGGTTGCATCTGCGGTAGAAGGTTTGGGAGATGTTATGCCCAATATTCCCATATTACCCATTGTGATTGTTATTTTGTCCGGACTGTTTTTCTTTCAGCGTTTTGGGACACAAAAAGTAGGTTTCTTTTTTGGACCAGCAATGGTAGTTTGGTTTTCTATGCTTTTTATATTAGGATTTAGCCAAATATTAGAGCATCCGGCAATATTGAAAGCATTAAACCCAATGTATGCGTATGAATTATTAGTAGAATATCCACATGGATTCTGGTTATTGGGAGCGGTTTTTCTCTGTACAACAGGAGCCGAAGCACTGTATTCAGATTTAGGGCATTGTGGGAAAAAGAACATTAGATTTACCTGGGTTTTTGTAAAAATTGCATTGGTTGTTAATTATTTGGGACAGGCTTCCTGGCTTATGACTCAAGGAAATACATTTCTCGAAGGAAGAAATCCTTTTTATACCATTATGCCGCAATGGTTTTTACTTTCGGGAGTAATTATTGCCACTTTTGCTGCCATTATCGCTTCTCAGGCATTAATAAGTGGTTCTTATACGTTAATAAATGAAGCGATGTCGCTTAACTTTTGGCCTAGAGTGACCATGCGTAATCCAACCAATTTGAAAGGGCAAATTTATATTCCTTCTGTAAATACAATACTTTGGGTGGGCTGTATTTTAATGATTTTATATTTTAAAAATTCTACCAACATGGAAGCTGCTTATGGATTTTCAATAACCATTGCAATGCTGATGACTACAGTGCTTTTAAATTATTATTTGATTTATATTAAAAAGCTAAACAGAATTTTGATAGCAGGGATTATTACTGTTTTTGCTGTTATTGAAATTGCTTTTTTTGTTGCCAATATTGTTAAAATTAAAGAAAGATGGATGTTCTTGTTTTTTGAACTGTTTATTTTTATGACAATGTATGTTTGGTTTTTTTCTAGAAAAATCAATAATAAATTTTTAAAATTCACTAATCTTACGGAGCATACCCAACAATTTCAAGAACTGAGTGACGACATTAGTATTCCAAAATATTCTACTCATTTAATTTATTTGTCTAAAGCGGATAGAAATTATGAAATTGAAGAAAAGATATTGAAATCTATTTTTTCTAAAAAACCCAAAAGAGCTGATGTGTATTGGTTTTTTCATATCAATAGAACTAACGAACCATTTAGATTGGATTATGAAGTTATAGAATTATTAGATGATAAAGTAATTAAAATTGTCCTAAATATTGGGTTTCGAATTCAGCCTAAAGTAGAATTGTATTTTAAGAAAATCGTTCAGAATTTGGTAGAAAAGAAAGAGCTAAATTTGCATATTCGTCCTGACGGATCTACAAAATACAATCCTGAACCTGATTTTAAATTCATTATTTTAGAGAAATTCTTATCTGTTGAAAATGATTTTACTATTAAAGATAGTTTATTATTGAATTCCTATTATTTGCTCAAAAACTGTTCGCTTTCGGATATAAGAGCTTTTGGATTGGATAAAAGTGATGTTGAAATTGAAGAAGTCCCAATTGTTTATCAACCAATTATAAAATTAGAGTTAGAAAGAAAAGTATAGATAATTTATTGATTGATTAAAAAAGTAAAAGCTTCCGCCGCGGCGGAAGCTTTATTATATTATCTGTAAAGTTGATACAACAGAGTTCTATTATTTTCTCTTAGTTTTTTTAAGATTTTCAGAAAGGCTATAGCAGTAATATAAGCATCTCCCATAGCGGTATGTCGGTCTTTTTTAGATATGTCAAATTTATCCGCTAGGTCGTCTAAGGTGTAATGATCTTTGCGTTCGAGTAAGTTTGATTTAATTAATGTTTTTTTATACAAAACAGCCGTATCTAAGGTTTTGTTAGTGAGTTTGTCTAATCCATTTCTTTCTAAGGCATGATTAATCATTGTAATGTCAAACATGGTATGATGTGCAATAATAACCGAATCGCCTACATAGTCTAAAAACAATTGCAATACTTCAATTTCTGATTTGTGATCCAATACATCACTTCTTATAATTCCGTGTATTTGGACACTGGATTTATCAAAATGTTCCTGATCTATATAATGTTCAAAACTGTCTTGCACATTGATAGTTCCATTTTGTAAAACAATGGCCCCAATGCAAAGAATACGGTCATTGGTATAATCAAAACCAGTTGTTTCAGTATCTAGAACTACAAAGCGTGCCGATTCTATTGGGATATTTAAACTCTCATCAATGGGCTCTTTAAGAATCCCCAAAATTTGAAGGCACTCAATTATTTTTTCTTTTATAGTCATTATAATGTAATTTTTCCAGGATTAAAACGCATTGAAATCACTTCTTGTAGTTCTTTGATGGTTTTAAATGCTCCTTTGAGTTTTACTTTTTCTAATTTCGAAAGTGTTTCTAATTCGATAAACTGCCCCGAATCATGGTGTAAAAGTCCTTGTTTTGTGCGGAATTTAAGTAAGGCTTTGTACGAATAGGAACAAGATAAATACAACTCTTTGTTTTGAGGTTCCAGTTCGGCTAGTTTTTCAAATCGCTCATAGGTATTGCTGATACCTTTAACCGAATGAGATAATATTAACACCCTGGCTGCATCGGCTAGTGGCATCAAGGCACGTCGTTTAATATCAAAGAAATCCTTATGCGCTCCGTCTTGTTCAACTAAAAATTGTCTAAAAAAGCCTGTTGGTGATGGACTTTGTAAAGCCCCACTAACCAAGTGCACATAGAAAATTGGATTAGCATCGATATCTTCAAAAATATAATCTGATAACTGATTGGCAAGATCCCTATCGCCATAAGATAAGCTATAGTCAAAAAAGATAAAAGAAAGTAATATTTCATCTTTTCCGGGTTTGCTAATCCAGTCGTGTACGAGTTCTTTCCATTGGTTTAAACTTAAGCACCATTTTGGATTAGAAGCCATCATTTCGGCTGGACAATATTCATAACCAATTTCAAAAAGTCCTTTATTAACATCAGCGGCTAATTCCAGAAAATAGTTGTTCGTTTTTTCTTGTAATTCTTCTGGAACATCTTCGTAAATTAAAGCATTGTCTTGGTCAGTATGCAACAATTGTTCGCTTCGACCTTGACTTCCTAATGCTAACCAAGAAAATTTCACAGGAGGAGGTGTTTTCATTTTCGCTAAAGACAACTCGATTACTCTTTTGATACAGGCATCATTAAGTTCTGTAATTATTTTAGAAGTTAGTGTAATAGGGATGTTTTGATCTAAATAGCCTTGTAGTAATTGCATTATTTTAGTACGAATAGGCTTTATTGCCTTTGCTTTTTTTACTCTTTTTAATGCTTTGATGAGTACAGCAGGATTATTTCCTAAGGCGACCATGACATCATGCTTAGAAAGGATTCCGATGGCTTTTGTATTAGCCGTTCCGTCTTTTGTTAAGCATAAATGG
Source organism: Flavobacterium undicola (assembly GCF_009909155.2). Lineage (GTDB taxonomy): Bacteria > Bacteroidota > Bacteroidia > Flavobacteriales > Flavobacteriaceae > Flavobacterium > Flavobacterium undicola. The sequence goes on along the minus strand of NZ_JAAAPM020000017.1, from coordinate 25,819 downwards.
CTGATGTTGCTTTTCATCATAGCCATTTGTGCCTGAGTAATGGTCATTTTTTTAGAATAAGTAATTACGGGAGAATTCATAATTACATCGGCTGTAGTATTAATAGAATATTCTCCGGTTACAATTTTATTCCTTAAATCTTTATCGGTAATAATTCCTATGGGCAACATGTCTTCAACCACCAGTATGGCTCCAATGTTTTTCTTAGTCATTGTTACGGCAATTTCTTTGGCCGTAGCTGCCCGGGAGCAGGTAATTATTTTTTTAGAATATTTAATAGGTTGTAAATCCAGAATCTTATTATCCGAATCGATAATTTCACCTACATTGTTTTCATCATCAAAAGCGTTACCGTATAATTTACCACTATGACTTTTAGAAAACGGGTTATGTGTATTAGAAGCAAAACTGTCAATTATAAAGCTTCCAACATTATGATTTTTTATAGCATAGGGCTTAAAAGTCGCTATTGGAATAGCATACAAAATGGTTTCCTCGTGAGTTATTGCCTCCATTTTATAATTTTCGTGAGCTATTAATGGACGTAAACCAAAAATATCACCTTCGTCGCACATATCCAGAATATCATTTTGTGCTGTTTTTCGTAATTCAACAGCTCCTTTGTGAACCACATAAAAGGAATCATGGGTTTCTTCGTTTTCAGTAAAAATGATAGCTCCTTTGTCTTTATAGATTATAGACACTTGTTCCGAAAGTACTTCAATGTCATATTGATCTAAAAAATTAAAAGGAGGAAAGTTTTTTAAAAAGTCAGCTACCCTTTGCGAAATTGTATTCTTCATTAAAAATTATTTTAGGCTGAGTTAGTTTCGATTTAAGAAAATAAAAATCATCAATTAGTTTCTTTTATAGTATGCTAATTTATTAATTTTTATGTTCTATAAAGCAAAAAAGCTCCTAATTAAGGAGCTTCTTTATGGTTGTATTTTTTATTTTATTTCTTTTTTGAAATTTTCATATTTAATACTTCTACCAAAAGGGAGAATGAAATGGCAAAATACAAATAGCCTTTTGGAATAGGAGTAACATGACTTCCAAATATGGAAGCATTCGATAAATGAGCACTTTCGGTAAGCAACATCATTCCGATTAGGATTAAAAATGACAATCCTAAAATTTGAATTGAAGGATGTTTATTGACGAAACTTCCAACTGGAACAGCAAATTGCATCATGATTAAAACCGAAATAATTACCGCAGTAATCATAATATATAAGGCTCCAGCAACACCATTAGTCATTCCAACAGCAGTTAAAATACTGTCAAAAGAGAAAACCAGGTCAATTAATATGATTTGTACAATAACACTACTGAATGACTTAGTAGCACTTTTACTCATTTCTTTTTCTTCATGCCCTTTTTCATCTACTTTTTCTCGAATTTCGTTGGTGCTTTTATAAATTAAGAATAAACCTCCAAGCAATAGAATAATACTTTGTCCCGATACTTGTGCGCTCAACCAACTAAAATCAATCGTAAACCATGGTTCTTTCATGGCAATCAAATAGGAGATTCCTAAAAGCAATGCGATTCTCATGAACATAGCTAAGAACATTCCGATTTTGGTTGCTTTTTTACGACTTTCCTGAGGCAATTTACCTGTGGCAATCGAGATGAAAATGATGTTGTCAATTCCCAGTACAATTTCCAGAAACGTTAATGTTAATAAAGCAATCCAAGCATCAGCATTTAAAAATACTTCCATAGTATTAAGTTAAGAATTAAAGAATGAAGGGAATTTTACAATTCACCAATTTTAGTTACAGTACCTTTTTGTTTTAAATCAGCGCCTACTATACCAAATTCAAAGGTATATGAATTTTTTGAGGTTGTCAAAATTCTCATACTAATTGATTTTTCTTCAGCCATATTTTTTGGATGCATTTTTTTCAAGATATATTCGCAATCATTTACCCAACGAATAGAAGCGGTATCTGTTTTTCCTTCGAATGTTTCAATTTCAATGCTGTCATTGCGTTCAAAAAGTGTAACTTTTTTTACACCATCAACTTCGTATTCAAAATGGAATTTTCCAGTTTTAAAATCTTTGCAATTGTGTTCGGCATTATAGCAAGAAGCAAAAAGCAGCAATAAGGGTAGTAGAATGAGTTTTTTCATAGTTTTGGTTAAAATATTTATTGAAATTTTACAGAAATGAACATAATAATTACAAAGAGAATTAAAAAAATTAAAATATTTCTCGCCCACTTATCTTTTGCAAGTTCAATTTCTAAATCAGATTTACAAAATTTAATAATTATCCAATAAATAAATCCACCAATATCTGATAAAAGTTGAAATCTCATAATTTTTTTTCAGTTCTTACAAAAAGCTTATTGAATTTTAATATCGTATTTGTCTAGAAGTCCCGGAATTCCCTGCATCGAAAATTTAGCTTTTCGCATCGGATTGAACTCAGGATCAATTTTATAATTGTAAGCTGTCAGGAAATTTACTTCTTTCAATTGAGTGTCATTAAAAACGGCATTTTCTAAATTGCAATTGTCAAAAATCGAATTGGAAAGGTTTGTTCCAATGAAAGTCACTTCTTTCATCGAACAGGAATTGAACTTAGTTTTCGGCATTTTTTTATTCGAAAAAGAAGCATAATCTAAAATGCAATCAGCAAAACTCACGGCAAACATAAAATCGGCACAGTCGTTAAAATGAATTCCCAGTAGTTTACAATTCGAAAAATGGACGGTTTTCAAACTTGTTCCGCCAAGAGTTGTCATCGAAAGATTGCAGTTGATAAACTCGCAATCCATAAAAGTATTATTCGAAAAATCGCTATTGGAAAAGTCACAGTTTTTAAAAATGCAATCCTCAAATTCGCGATTGCTTACTTTTTTGTCGATGAAAACTACTTTGTCAAATGTTTTCTGGATATGAATTAAGTCTTCCATTAGAAGTTTTTGGGTTTTCTTGATGTATGTCTAACTCGAAGAATTTGAATGTAATCTGGAGTAATTTGGTATGAAATCATATAATCATAGACGAAGTAAACTCGGAAGCTTCCGTCATTGTTGTCTTTTTTTGAATCGAGTTTATAGATTTCTGGTTTGGTTTTAAGAATTTCGGTGCTTTCAAAAATTTTATCAATTACTTTATCTGCAACCTGAATGGATTTGCTTTCAAAAAGAATATAAAAATGAATGTCTTCTAGTTGTTCCAAAGCATTGGAAGACCAAATTATTTTCTTCCCCATTTTTTTGAAATTTCTCTTGCTTCATCTTCAGTATGAAAATGCCCTTTTTTGATACTTTCTAGTGCTTTTTCAATATCAATATTGTAATCAGCATCTGTAGTAGTTTCTGAAGAAGAGTTTGTAGTAAGTAAAAGACGTTTTAGTTTTTCAACAAAAGTAGGATCTTTTACTTTGTCAATTTCTTGATGTATCCAATTTATTTCAGCTTGAATATCCATAATCTAAATTTTTAGTAAAGATACAAATTAGTCGTTAAATAAAGCTCTCATCATGGTTTTCAATCCTAAAAAGATTAAATACATGGATGCCAGGCAAGCAATGATTCCGATGCCTAAAACCAGATAATGCCAAACATTTTGCTGGTTCATAAAGGCATTGTAAATTAATGACGGACCAATAAAAAGCAAAGGCAAAGCGCCTGCCAGATATCGAATTCCTTTGGATAATAATTCTTTGTTTGTTGCCATTTTGGAAAGGTTATGAGTTATGGGTTATGAGTTAGGGGGGAGCGGTTGTTAACAACGCATAACACCTAACTTATAACTTATTTGCATTAAAGAAATCAACTGCTTTACGCACGCTTCCGTGTTCTTTCAATAATTGAGCTGCATCTTCGTAGCTTACAGGAATTTCGCCCATAATCATTTTAGTACCGCGATCAACTAGTTTGTTGTTACTCAATTGCATATCGACCATTTTGTTGCCTTTTACTTTTCCCAATTGAATCATTGTGGCAGTCGAAATCATATTCAGAACCAGCTTTTGAGCTGTTCCTGCTTTCATTCTAGAACTTCCAGTAACAAATTCTGGACCTACCACAACATCAATAGGAAATTGTGCCGTTTGCGAAAGCGGACTTCCAGCATTGCAAGAAATACTTCCTGTGATGATATTGTTTTTGTTGCAAGTTTCTAAACCGCCAATAACATAAGGCGTTGTGCCCGAAGCGGCAATTCCTACTACCACATCATTCTCGTTGATGTTGAATTCCTGTAAATCAATCCAGGCCTGGGTTGCATTGTCTTCGGCGTTTTCTACTGCTTTACGAATGGCTTTGTCACCACCTGCAATAATTCCCACGACCAAATCAAATGGAACACCAAAAGTTGGCGGACATTCAGAAGCATCAACCACACCCAAACGTCCTGAAGTTCCAGCGCCAATGTAAAATAAACGTCCGCCCAATTTCATTTTAGCAACAATTTGAGTTACTAAAATTTCAATTTTAGGCAGCGCTTTTTCAACAGCTAGCGGAACAGTTTTATCTTCGTTATTGATATTTGAAAGTAAGTCAGAAACTGACATCTTTTCTAAATGTTCGTATTTTGAGGATTGTTCGGTGGTTTTTATGAATGTCATTTTAAATAAATTTCTTTTGTTCTTCTTCAATGATTTTTTTCAAATCGTTTTCGTTGGGTAAGTTGATCAGATATTTAGATACGAAAACTTGTTGGCTTAAATTAGCTGTGGCGTATTTTACCAGATTTTCGTTTTTACCTGCACACAAAATTAATCCAATGGGTGGATTATCATTTTCTTGTCTTTCATTTTCATTGTAATAATTCAAATACACATTCATTTGCCCTGAATCGGCGTGTGTGAATTCACCCAATTTTAAGTCAATTAGAATATTGCATTTTAAAATACGATGGTAAAAAACCAAATCTATAAAATAATGTGTATTGTCAAAAGTAATTCGTTTTTGACGGGCTTCAAAACAAAATCCTTTGCCTAATTCAATCAAAAATGTTTGTAAATGATTGATAATCGCCTGTTCCAGATCGTTTTCTGAATAGGAAGTTTCTTGTTTGAGTTCTAAAAACTCTAATATATATGGGTTTTTAAAAAAATCTTCGGGAAGAATCGGTAACTGTTTCTTTTGATTTTCAATTACTTTGTCTTTGTCAAAACTCAAGCCAGTTCGCTCATAGAACATACTGTTTACTGCTCGTTGTAATTCACGAACTGACCAGTTATTATCAATACTTTGCCACTGATAAAAACTGCGTTTGGTTTCATTGTCTTGTTTTATCAATTCTACAATATGGGTAAAACTCAAATGATTAATCATTTTTTCAATATCTGATATAGATTTTCCAGACACTGACTGGAAAATTACAATTTCATTGTTTTCTACTTGATTTTGGTCTGCTATCAATTTTGCAGACACTGACTGCAAAATTGTATTTTGTTGAAAATCATTAAGGTATAATTTAACAGTCAGTGACTGTTGAATTTCAGGATAGCATAAATAGAAACTCCTATACATTCTTAAGTTTACTGCCGAAAAACCTTTTAGTTGCTTTTCTCCCAATAATTTTGATAAATTTTGAATCAAATTCTCGCCATAAACCGCTCTGTCTTTGCCTTTTTGTTCGTATTCTACAATATAAAATCCAAAAAACCAGTTGCGCAACGTAAGCCCAATATTCACCTGTTTTTGAGCTTGTTGCCTAAAATAGGTTTGGGTTTCACTGATTACGGTTACTAAATTTTGAATTTCTTGCATAATTACTTTTCTCTAACAACTAATTTTAAAAACCTCTAAAATACGATTTTAACGAATGTTAAGATTTGTTTTTCTAAATGTTTGTGTTTTGATGATTGCTCGATTATTTAGTTCTTTTACAAATTAAAATCTATAAAAAATAAGCCAAGGCAATTCCTAAAACAATCATCGAAACTTTGGCAATATTAAATTTGTGTCCTTCGCTACTTTCGAAAATAATAGTTGAGGAAATATGAAATAATATCCCGATTACGATTGCTGTAATTTCGTTATGGTATTCGTTTAAGCCAGTAAGATAATCAGAAGCGAATGTTCCTAGTGGTGTCATCAATGCAAAAGTAAGCATGAAGGCAAAAATTGCTTGTTTATTTAAATGTGAATTGATGAAAAAAGTGGTCAAAATAATAGCAATAGGAAGGTGATGAATAGCAATTCCCAGCGCTAAATTATCGTGATTATGTCCCACAGGAAATCCTTCCAGAAAAGCATGAATACAAAGACTGATAAACAACAACCACGGAATATGAGACATATTAGGATGTCCGTGAACGTGACCGTGTTCAGCACCTTTAGAGAAAAATTCGAGGATAATTTGGAACAAAATTCCAAGCATAATAAAAATTCCCGCATTGTGATTGTGACTTTCACCAATAATATGCTCATGACTTTCATAGATTTCGGGTAATAAGTGCATTACCGTCAAAGAAAGCAAAAACGAACCACTAAAAGCCAATAGTAGCTTTAGATTGCTTTTGTTTTTTGGTTTTAAAATCAATGCAATAATATACCCCAGAAGTACAGAAAGTAATGGTAAAAGGTAATTCATTATTTAAAAATAAGGATGAGTCGTTCGCTTTCGGTTTTGTGGAATTTTTTCAACTTATAGTCTCCAAAAATGTCCAAAAGATAAATACCTGCTTCTTCCATCATGGATTCAAAATCTTGTAAGGTCAAGGCTTTTACTTTTTCGGTAAAATGGAATTTTTGTCCTTGGTCTTCAAAATCAATTTCTTTAAAAATATGCCCGTTGGCAACATAACGTTTCAGGTGAAAATCGATTCCGTCTACCGTTTTTACTTCTTCAGGAACCAATGTTTCAATTACCTGATTGACATTCATAAAATCAATTACGGCAAAACCATAGTCAGATAAACTGTTTTTGATTGCTTTTAAAGTAGCTAAATTGTCATCGTCATTTTCGAAATAACCAAAACTGGTAAACAGATTAAAAATGGCATCGTATTTTTCTTCGAAAGATTCACGCATGTCGTGAACTTTAAAATGCAGTGTTTCATTTGAATTTTTGCTGGCTTCGGCTATGCTGTTTTCAGACAAATCAGCGCCAATGACATCATACCCCAATTGGTTCAAATAAATAGCGTGACGCCCTTTACCGCAGGCTAAATCCAAGACTCTAGCTTTTTCAGGAAGATTTAAATAATGCGTTAAATTATCCATGAAAAGCTGTGCTTCTTTGTCATTTCGTTCTTTGTACAGAATGTGATAATAGGGAGTATCAAACCAAGAGCTGAACCAAGTTTGATTTGGTTGGTCTTGATTTGTATTAGTTGTTTTTGATGCTTCGGACATTTATTCTTTTCGATTAATTCTATCCCGCAAATTTAGTGTATTTTTGCGGAAATATACTATTTCAGGTTGTTTGGAATTTGGACACGAGCGAAAGCGAACTGGCATAGCAATTTAATTATTGGAATTTAAAAGAGAAATGGAAGAAAATTTTAAGATGATTGCCAAAACCTTTTTTGGTTTTGAAGAAATATTAGCAACCGAATTGAAAAATTTAGGTGCACAAGACGTAGAGCAGGGAGTAAGAATGGTGAGTTTTAAAGGAGATAAAGGCTTTATGTACAAGGCCAATTTGTCTTTGCGTACCGCATTAAAAATCTTAAAACCGATTTATTCTTTTAGAGCGAATAATGAAAAAGCTTTGTACAAAGGAGTTACGGGAGTGAACTGGTCTAAGTTTATCAATGCCAATCAAACTTTTGTGATTGATGCTACGGTACATTCGGAATATTTTAATCACTCCGAATTTGTTTCTCAAAAATGTAAAGATGCCATTGTGGATCAATTTAGAGAAAGAACAGGACAACGTCCAAGTGTGGATAAAATCCATCCCGATTTACGAATTAATATTCATATTGATAAAGACCAAGTTTCGGTTGCCTTAGATACTTCAGGAAATGCGTTAAATCAGCGTGGCTATAGAACCGCTACTAATATTGCGCCAATAAACGAAGTTTTGGCTGCGGGAATTTTGTTGCTATCGGGTTGGGACGGACAAACGGATTTCTTGGATCCAATGTGTGGTTCAGGAACTTTTCTTTCCGAAGCAGCGATGATTGCTTGTAATATTCCGGCAAACATCAACCGTAAGGAATTTGCTTTCGAAAAATGGAAAGATTGGGATAATGAATTGTTTGACAAAATCAGCGATAGTTTATTAGCGAAAGTACGTGAGTTTCATCATACGATAAAAGGGTATGACAAAGCGCCATCTGCGGTTAGTAAAGCCAAAGACAATATCAGAAATGCTAATTTAGATGAATATGTAACTATTACAGAAGACAATTTCTTTGACAGCGAGAAAACATCGGAAGGGAAATTGCATATTGTGTTTAATCCACCTTATGATGAGCGTTTGGATATTCACATGGAAGAATTTTATAAAAGTATTGGCGATACTTTAAAGCAAAGTTATCCGGGAACGAATGCTTGGTTTATCACAGGAAATCTGGAAGCTTTGAAATTTGTAGGTTTGCGACCATCTAGAAAAATCAAATTATTCAACGCCGGACTTGAAGCACGTTTAGTAAAATACGAGATGTACGAAGGAAGTAAGCGTACTAAGTTTCAGCAATAAGTTACTAAGTCTCTGAGGGACTAAGAAAGATTTATAATTAAAAAATAATAATTTAGGGTTCGATAAAATTAAGTAGCTAAGATTAAATTCTCAGTAACTTACATTCTTAGAACTTTAGCAACTTTAAAAAAAATGACAAAATTACAATTAAGAGCATTTTTATACCAGCTGGGTTGTTTTGCTATATTATTCGTATTGTTTCGCTATTTAGTGGAAAGATATTCTGGTTTAACTGGTTTTTGGGTTCCATTTGTTGCTTTTGTTTTAGGAACATTTTTAGCACCAAAATTCCAAGCAGTAAAAACTAAGGATGGCGAAAAGTTGTTTATGAAATGGATCTTTATAAAAGGAATTAAAGAAATAGGGTAAAAAGTATTCAGTTTTCAGATAGCAGTGTTCAGTTTGCTATGGAAATAGTGAAATGTAAAAAACCGCAAATTTGCAATTATAAAAATTATAATTTGCGAATTTGCGGTTTTTTTGTTAATGCCAAATCTGCTTTCTGCATTCTGAAATCTACAGACTGTTTTATTTCTTCTTTTTATCTTTTTTTGTTTCCACAGGAACGACTTTCTTTTTGAAAATAGGAACAAAATAAGTCACGCTATAATTAAAGCCAACTCCAAAATCACCGTTATACGTTCGGTTGAATCCTGGAATGTATAAGTTCTCAAAATTACCAGGTTGTTTGTTACTAATCAATCGGTTAAAACGAAGGCTGAAACCTAAAAAGACATTGTTGAATACTTTAGCTTTCATTCCTGCCACTACTTCAATCCAACTTGCCGTAAGACCATTGAATTTTTGACCGGAGGCAATAGGAGGAACTTCTCCAAAATAAGGATTAGAATTGTAAATTTTATAGCTATTCAATTCTTGGCTAAAAGTACTAAAACCATAACGCAAACCAATAGAAATGATATTTTCCATATCAAGCCAGTTTTCGTAGCCATTATAGTCAAATCCTACTTTTAGGTAAGAACCTTTGGTGGTAAAATTCAAGCGTTCGTCATCAGTAGTTTTGTTTTCGTTACCTACTTCGGCAGCGATATAGTGTTTTTTATCCCAACGATAATCACCTACCAGTTCCAAACCTTTATAGTCTTTATCATAAATACTACGACTTAATTTAAACAAATCTACTCCCACACGCACACCATAACGATTGGTTTTTATTGGCGCAGCAATAGAATCGGTTTTTGGAACTTTAGTTGTTTTACTAGCCACAGCAGTTTTAGCAGAAATAACTCCAGTTGTAATGGTATCCTTTTTTGACTTTGGCGTTGGAGCTTTGGTGTCTTGTGCATTTGCAAAAAGCAACGACAAAAGAAGTAAGCTACTAAAAATATATTTCAAGATGTGTTTCATTTTCGTTAGCTATAATACTGTTTTTAACTGCAACATATTGCATCCATTTTAAGTCAGGTGTCGCTGCATCTGTATGTTCAAAAGGTGAGCTTGTTGGTGTGCTTGGATTCAGAGTAAAATTGGTTTTGAATCCGCAGGCACGGGATACAAAAATGTTGTCGGTGCGGTAATTGAATTGGATAATATCTTCATTAGGTAATGCGGCTACATTGGTACTTCCATAATTCAAAATAAAATGAAATTTAGTTACATCAGCATCTGTTTTCAACGGAATAGAAACCGTACTTCCGTTTATTAAGGTACTACCTGAATAAGTAATTCCTTTTTCCATACCATCTCCAATAATGGTTAGATTGCTTACATTTTTCTCAATTGTAGAATTGTTGAAATCATAAAAGGTAATCACTAGTCGAGGCGTAGTAACGGTATTAGCATCACAGATATCGTCTTTCTCACAACTGGAGAAGGAGAAACAGAGAATTAATAAAAGCAGTATCGTTTTTTTCATATTTTTTTAGTACATAGTCCATAGTCCTCAGTCCTTAGTTAGTTATGAAAAAAGAACTAAGGACTAGTACAAGAACTAATTATCTTCTTTCTAACAGTACTACATTTTCCACGTGATGCGTTTGCGGAAACATATCTACAGGACGTACGCGGGTTACTTTGTATTTCTCGTCCATTAAAGCCAAATCGCGTGCTTGTGTAGCCGAGTTACAACTTACATAAACTACTTTTTCAGGAGCAATTTTCATAATTTGTTCAATTACGTCTTTGTGCATTCCATCACGTGGTGGATCAGTGATAATTACATCTGGTTGACCGTGTTGTGCAATAAAAGCGTCGTTGAAAACTACTTTCATGTCTCCTACAAAGAACTCGCAATTGCCAATGTTATTGCGTTCGGCATTGGCCTTAGCATCTTTGATTGCATCAGGAACACTTTCGATACCAATTACTTTTTTTGCTTTTTTAGAAACAAACTGCGCAATGGTTCCCGTTCCGGTGTATAAATCATAAACGGTTTCATTTCCTGTTAATCCGGCAAAATCTCTCGTTATTTTGTATAATTCGTAAGCTTGATCGGAGTTGGTTTGGTAAAACGATTTGGCATTGATGCTAAATTTTAAACCTTCCATTTCTTCCAGAATGTAATCACGTCCTTTGTACAATTTGATGTCCTGGTCGTAAAGCGTATCATTCGCCTTATTGTTCACCACATATTGCAACGAAGTAATTTGAGGAAACTTTTCGTAAAGATGATCGAGCAACAATTCTCTGTTGGCTTTATCATTTTCGAAAAATTGAATCAAAAGCATGATTTCGCCAGTCGAAGCCGTACGTAACATCAGGGTTCTCAACAAACCGGAATGTTCTCTAGGATTAAAGAAAGTCAAATTATTTGCATTAGCAAAATCACGGACTTCATTTCTAATAGCGTTTGAAGGATCTTCCTGTAAATGACATTTTTTGATGTCCAGGATTTTGTCCCACATTTTTGGAATATGAAAACCAAGAGCGTTTCTATTTCCTAAATCTTCGGTACTATCTATTTCGGCTTCCGTTAACCAACGGCTGTTAGAGAACGAAAATTCCATTTTATTTCTGTAGAAAAACTTTTTCTCCGAACCTAAAATTGGGTCGAATTCAGGAAGTTCAATTTTTCCAATGCGTTGCAAGTGATTTTTTACCTCGTTGTGTTTGTAAAATAACTGTTGGTCGTAGTTCATGTTTTGCCATTTGCAACCACCACAAACTCCAAAATGCTCACAAATAGGATCTACACGATGTTCTGAAAACTCGTGGAATTTTACTGCTTTTCCTTCGTAATATGCTTTGCGTTTTTTGAAAGTTTGTACATCAACTACATCACCCGGAACCACATTCGGAATAAACACTACTTTTCCATCGGGAGCCTTTGCTACCGAAACGCCTTTTGCACCTGCATCAAGGACTTTTATCTGATGAAAGACAACTTTGTCTGTATTTTTTTTACCCATGGCGCAAAAATAAGTGTTTGTTCGCTTTTATAAATTCAAATTGGGAAATATTTTTAAAAAGTCTTGATTTTTATCTCTATTCGACTTGCTATTTGAGCCAATTCCCGCTTTCCGCTACAAATCCTCGCTTTGCTGGCAGTAACACTAAGCCATTAAAGGAGCTTTCGTTGGTCGCTCTTTAACGGCAAGTGTTATATTGCCAGCAACACTGCGGGTTTTTCGCTGTAATCGGGGGCAGGGGAGTTGTGGAAAGATTTAGATTAATTAATGATGATGTTGGTTATTTTTTTTTCTTATTATTAAAAGTATATCAGTAATTAAATAAGTTAAAACGATAGCTATACCAGCAATTATTTTGAAGTTGATTTCTTTGGATGAAATGATAATTAAGAAGAACCCCAAAAGAAAGATACAAAAAGGATATAGTAGTAATCTGGTTATGAATTTTGAAGACGTCCATTCTTCTTCCTCTTCTTTTTTTGATTCTATAATTAACTCAGGATTATTAATTCTTTCAATATTTTCAATAGTTTCTCTGAGTTCGTTAGTTAGAAGTTTTGTTTCGTACTTTCTTGCTTTAGATAAAACGATATGTAGTAAGAATCCAAATATTGAGATCGCAAATGTGAAAATTAATGTTTCTCGTAAATCTGTATTATAAGCTAATAACAAAATTAAAATAGAAAAAATAACTGTAGATTGTTTATTCCTAAATTTATGATATGGATTTTTTTCTGTTTTTATTTCTATTAAATTTTTGTTTTGATCAAAGTTTAAAATAAAAATTGGGTAAGCTCCCCTTAAATATTCGGATGAACACCAAAGTAAAATTTCATTAGGCCTAATTTCTCCACTGTATTTTATTGTATTACAAAAGAAAGCATCTTTCCAATGGTTTTTTAAAGTACTTTTTTTGTTTTCAATAATTAATTTTTTGAGGTCATCTTTTTTTACCATCTAGTATTTTGATTTTTGTAAAAACATTGAAAAATCTTATATATTTAACTTAAAAGGCTCGTTTTTTATTAGAGTTCTTTCCTGTTTTCTGCTACAAATTTTAAGGCTTTTCTCTCCCTACAAACTTTCCTTTGCCTAATAAAAATGCAATGGCTTTTGGTACATTTTTGTCGATGCTTTCTTCGGTTTTTAAATGTGAAATGTAGCGGATGATTTCATGCTGTAACGAAGGGCGTAAATTTAGGAAAACAGTATTTGCCGCTATGTTTTCGTTTAAAGCTTGTAATAGTTTAGGATGAATGGGAATTTCTCTTTTTTCTGGATCATAGCTAATGCTTATTTCTATTTGTTCTCCAATTCTTTTAGGAGAGTTTTTAAGCATTTTGGTATTGATGTACAGGCGCCATTCGCCTCTAAATTTCATTAAAGTTTGGGTGTAAGGAATGGAATTGACAGTTCCTTTGATAGGAATAGGACCTTTGGGTTTTCCTGCTTTTTCAAAAATATATTTTAAGATTTCTTCAGGCACATAAACAAAAGGATTGATACCTATAATTTCAATGGTAGCCGAAAAAGTATAGCTTGTTTCCAATGTCATAAAGCAGGCTTTTATCTATTTGCTAAAATAAGAATTTAATTCACCCTTTTCAGTTGATAAATTGAGCTTAAAATAGAAATTTTATCTTTGCTGTTAAAGCAATAAAAATAATGAATCTGATATTGGAAAAAAGCAAAGGCTTAGTAGGTGTTTGTATTCTCTTTGCTGTTATAGTTTTTAGTTGTGCTGATGGCAACAAAAAAGAGAAACAATTCTATTATCGAGCGATAAAAGACAAGGATACAGCACTTCTTAATTTTATAAAACTGGAGGACAATCGGTTTTATGGTCAATATGAAATTCGTTATGGACAATCAAGAAAAGATTCCGGTGAAGTAAGAGGTATCATTTCTGGCGATACCATAAAAGGGAGTTTTTATTACCAGCCTTATGGTGGAGGTGTTTTAAAAAGATATCCTATTGCTTTGTTAAAGCGAAATAATCAATTGTTATTAGGCAAAGGTGTAATTTCAGTTTATATGGGGATTCCTTCATACTTAAAAGGAGATCCAATTGATTATTCTAATCCGGAGTTTGTTTTTGAAGAAATCAAAAAATAAGCTAAATAAAAGTTTTAACTATCGACAGACTTTGTTTGATAAGTATTTTTTTGAAAATTAGAATATCGGTTTTGAGTCGTAATTTTCTGTCTAAAAGATTTAAAAATAGTTTTTTAACTATATAAACTGTAAACAGTAAAAAAGGATTAGAGTATATTTGTGCACTTTGAATATTTTTCCCCAGAAATTTAAAAGGAAGCATTATGAAACAGCTCTACACGATTATTTTATTTTTAATTTTATTTACTTCGATTAATAAATTAAATGCTGAAAATAAAATCCCTGCTTTAGATTCTCATCATAATACGGAATATAAAAAAGCTGCTAATTTAGTTTCACCAACAGCAACCATATCTGGTACTACAGCAGTTTGCCAAGGTGCAACAAGTCCCGTAATTACTTTTAAGGGAATTGGTGGAACCGCACCATATACTTTTACTTATACATTGAATGGTGGTGCGCCACAAACAATTGTTACTTCGGGAACGGATGATTCTGTGACCCTAACAGTTGATACTGCAACTGCGGGGGCATTTAGTTATAGTTTAGTGAGTTTTCACGATGCAACAACTCCTGTTAGCGAAATTACACAAACCGGGACAGCAACTGTTACTATTATTCCACAACCAGACGCTTCTTTAGGAGGAACTGGTTCAGGAACTACATTTAATGGAATACCTGCATTTAGAGTTTGTAGTAATTCAACACCAATATTTACTTTTACTAATACTTCTTCAACATCATCAACTTTAAATACTAATTATACAATAGATTGGGGAGATGGAAGTTCTAATTTTTCTTCGACTACATGGAATTCAACTACTCATACTTATGCTGTTGGTTATTGGAATTTAACTTATACAATTCAAAGTACTAATGGCTGTCCTATATCAAAAAAATATGTTGTTTTTGTTGGGTCAAATCCAGCTGTCTCTTTGGGAAATCCAGGAAATACAGATATATGTAATTCAGAACAATTAACATTTCCAATTACAGGAACAGAGAATAATCCTTCTGGAACAACTTATACTATAACATTTAATGACGGTTCATCACCAATTGTATACAATCATCCACCTCCATCAAGTATATCGCATACTTTTTTAAAATCTTCATGTGGTGTTACTAGTTCGGACGGTACTAATTCATACCCTAATTCATTTAGAGCTAATATTGTTGCACAAAATCCTTGCGGTACTTCTGCTGTAGGTGTTGTTCCAATATATGTTTCAACACCACCTGTGGCTGATTTTACAATTCCATCAAATGGTTGTGTCAATACAAATATTTGTATAAATAATACAACAACGGGAGGTTTTGAAAATAATGGTAGTAGTAATTCATGTAATACAAATCCAAAATTTGTTTGGACAATTTCACCATCTACAGGGTATACTGTTGTGAGCGGATCTCTTGGAAATGATTTTGGGAGTACAGATCCTAATTTATGGTTGTCAGGTTCAAGTCCTTTATGTTTGAAATTTTCACAAGCAGGGACTTATACTATTACAATTAAAACCGCTAATAGATGTGGAGCAGTTGTGACTAAGCAACAACAAATATGTATTGAACCTCCTTTAACGCCGTCGTTTACCTTGAGTAATAGTTCAGGTTGTGCGCCTTTAGCAATTACAACTACAAATACTACCAGTGAAGCGAGCTCTTGTTCGCCGCCTACTTATTCATGGACGGTTACTTACGCAGCAGCTTATTGCGGAACAGCTGTAGCAATTCCAAATCAGTCTACTAAAAATGCTTCGTATAACTTTACAACACCGGGGATTTATACCATTAAATTAACAGCTTCAAATTCTTGTGGAAATGTTGTAACATCACAAACAGTTGAGGTGAAAAAACCACCAACGGCAACTATTGCAGCAATTGCAAATACTTGTGGTACTGCCGCTATAAATCCAACAGCAACAGTTACTAGTTGTGCTCCGGCATCAAGTACTTTAACCTATGCCTGGAGTTTTCCTAACGGCTCACCTGCTACAGCAACTACGGCTAATCCCGGAACAATCACTTATAGTACCACAGGTAATTATACGGTTTCATTGGTGGTTACTAATGAATGTGGTGCTTCGACAACTGCAACACAAACTTTTTCGGTGAACAAAACCCCAACAATTACCAATACCGATTTAAGTCAGACACTATGTTCAGGGACATCATCTACAGCTATTAGTTTAACTTCAGATGATGCTTCAACAACATTTTCCTGGACGGTTTTAGCAACAGCAGGGATTTCAGGTTTTGCGCCAACAGGAAGTGGCAGTACAATACCCGCTGGAGTTATTACGACTACTAATTCATCGGCAGGAACAATTACTTATGTGGTAACGCCTAAAATAGGTAGTTGTACGGGTACTCCGGTAAATTTTATAATCAATGTTAATCCAGCACCTGGTTTTACTACACAACCCGTACCGAGTAGCGTTTGTTTAAACGGTACACCAACTCAATTAGCAGTAGTGCTTGGAGGAAGTGCTGGAACGCCAACTTATCAATGGTATTCTAACATTAGTAATTCAACTACAGGGAGTACTTCGATTCCCAGTGCTACGAATAGCACTTTTGATCCACCAACAAATACGATAGGAACTTTATATTATTATTGTGTGGTTACTTTAACTTCAGGAGGTTGTTCTAATTTGACTTCTTCTATTGTAGCAATAACGGTTACACCACTGCCTAGCATATCTCAACCGGTGGCTTCACAAACTTTATGTACAGGAGCAACAATTAGTATTCCTTTATCGGTTACTCCTTCCGGAGGGACAGGAACGGCAAGTTATAAATGGTATTCGAATACTACTAATTCTAATTCAGGAGGGACTCTAATTTCGGGGGTGACAACTAATAATTACACACCAGCTGCTTATACTGTTGCAGGAGATTATTATTACTATGTTGAGGTTAGTATAAGTGGAAGTGGTTGTGGTTCTATTACAAGTAATGTTGCTCAAGTAACTGTTTTAGGTACTCCTACAGTAACAACACAGCTAATAGTTAATCAAGTACTGTGTCAGGGTGAAACAGCTGCCCAATTGGTAGTTGCTGGTACAGGAGGAAATGGTGCGTTTTCATACCAATGGTATAAGAATAATGTAAATAATACAACTTCAGGTACGGCAATTCCGAGTGCAACGAGTGCAACTTATTCACCATTAACAACTACTGCAGGAACTCAATATTATTATTGTGTGTTGTCGCAAACTGGTGCGGGTTGTAGTGTTACAAGTGCTACAGCATCGGTTCAAGTAAGTGTGTCGCCAACAATTACAACGCAACCTGTTTCAAGTACAGTTTGTGTAGGAGGTACTCCAACAACCTTATCTTTTACAGTGAGTAATGGAGTAGGAGCTCCTGCTTATCAATGGTATTCCAATACTACAAATTCAAATACAGGAGGAACTATTTTGACAGGGAAAACGAGCGCTACTTATCTTCCTGCTGCTGCTACTTCTGGTACAGTGTATTATTATTGTGTAATTAATTTCCCTTCTTTATCCGGAGGTTGCTCTGTTGTGACAACAAATGTCACTGCTGTAATTGTAAATGAAAAACCGAGTATCGCTCCAGAAAGTACCACAATCTGTAGTTCAGCTACGTTTACAGTTACTCCGACTAATTCGAGAACAAATATTATTCCAATAGGTACCACTTATATCTGGACAAATCCAACGATTAGCCCTGCTGGAACCATTACAGGAGCTAGCTCACAATTGACTCCACAAACGAATATTAGCCAAACATTAATCAATACATCTGTAAATCCTTCGGTGGTTACTTATACTGTTACTCCAACTTCGGGAACTTGTGTAGGAAACACTTTTACCGTAGCTGTAACCGTAAATCCTGCTATTAATCCAAATGTAGTTGTAAATGACAATAGTTGTTTTGGAACAAATACCGCTTCTATTTCGACTAATATTACAGGAGGAATTCCTTTTTCATCAGGTTCTCCATACACTATATCTTGGTCAGGACCTAGTGGATTCAATTCTTCGGCAACAAGCATTTCGAATTTGAAACCGGGAAATTATGATTTAACAGTTACTGATAATGGAAATTGTCCTTTTTTAAAAACCTATACTATTACTGAACCAACTGACATTGTTATTGCAGTGATTAGCAAAAAAGACATCAGTTGTTTGGGCAGTAATAATGGTAGTGTTGATATCAACGTAACAGGAGGAACTGGAAATTACACTTATAATTGGACAAAAAACGGAGCTGCTTTTGCTGTATCGCAAGATATTTCAAATTTAGGCCCGGGGAATTATACTGTTTCCGTTACAGATGCGAATAATTGTGGACCTAAAACAGCCTCTTCTACAATAACTGAACCGCCACTTTTGGTTGTGAGTTTGATTAATAAAACAGATGTTATTTGTTTTGGAGATGCAACAGCAGCCATTAACGTGAATGTTTCAGGAGGAGTACCTTCAGTTTCCGGATATAATTTTGCCTGGACAGGGCCTAATGGATTTACAAGTAGTACTCAAAATTTATCCGGTATTGTAGCTGGAACCTATAATGTAGTTGTAACTGATAGCCAATCTTGTTCTAAAAATTTGACTGTTACCATTTCGCAATCAACTGAAATTAAAATTACATATAGCACGACAGCCATATTGTGTTATGGAGCTAATAATGCTTCGATTACAGCTACTATTTCAGGCGGAATTCCTCCATATCAATATACGTGGAGTAACTTAGCAACGACTTTAAATCAGACTAATTTATCAGCCGGAGATTATACTATTTTGGTAACAGATAATGCAGGATGTAAAAAGTCACAAACCATTACTATTCCTGATGCACCTATTTTTACGGTTAACCCAATAAAAAAAGATATCAGCTGTTTTGGTGCTCACGATGGAAGTATCGCTTTGAATTTGGTTGGCGGAAAAGCACCGATTACTTTAGTTTGGAGCGATGGTAGTACCTCAGGATTAACCAGAAATAATTTAGGAGCAGGAACTTATACCGCTACAATTTCTGATGGAACACCTTGCCAAATTGTTAGAACATTTGTCATTCAGGAACCCCAACTTTTAGTGCTTTCAGCAAATGTTACTAATGCATTTGATTGTGATATTGCCAATAGCGGGGCTATAAATCTTTTAGTTTCAGGAGGAACAGCACCATTTACTTATTCATGGTCTAATGGTGCAACAACCGAAGATTTAGTTAACGTACCGGCTGGAAATTATTTAGTGACAGTAACCGATGCAAGAGGTTGTGTGAAAACGGCTCAGTATTCCCTAAACAGACCACCGCCGATTGTTATTGGCGTTACCACAAAAACAGATGTTAATTGTGATACTAAAGAGGTAAAACAAAACTTTACAGCTCAGGTTTCAGGAGGCTTACCTCCATACCAATTGAGTTGGTCCAGTGGTGTTGTAAGTGGAGCCAATAATGAAATGATGAGTACCAACCAAAATGGAACTATTGTACTCGATGTTACGGATGCTTTAGGCTGTAAAGCCAATTATAGTTTTAATGTAAATATACCATCATTAGGGAGTCCTTCGTTTACGACCAATTCTTTTGGTTTTAGTACCTATGGCTTTTATTCTATTGAAGACCCGGTTCAATTTACCAATACAGCAACAGATGGTTTTATAGCTATTTCATGGGATTTTAGTGATGGTTCTTTTTCAAATGAAATTAATCCGGTTCATATTTTCAAAAAAGAAGGAAGTTATATAGTCAATCAAAGAGTGACTTATCCTTTGGGGTGTGTTTATAATTATATGGTGAAATTAGAAATAAAAAAAGGATATAATTTAATTCATCCAACAGCTTTTACTCCTAATAATGATGGTGTTAACGATTATTTCGCACCCTTTTTTAAAGGCTTAACCACTATTGTATTTGATGTTTATGATACCTGGGGAGGATTAGTTTATTCAGAAACAGGAGAAACAATTAAGGGTTGGGATGGAAGAATTAAGGATCAAAATGCTGAAAATGGTAATTATTATTTTAAAGTTACCGCTAAAACATTTTATGGAGCAACAATTAAAGATCAAGGCGCATTTGTACTTATAAAATAATAAAAATGAAGTTTAAAATACTATTTACAATATGTATTTGTTTCTTTTTCTCAAAAGTTAAAGCGCAAGATCCCATATTTACACAATATTTTATTGTACCTGAAACCTTAAATCCGGCTTATTCCGGTTTTTTAGAAACTACGTCAGCAGGTATTATTCATCGTTCACAATGGCCTGATTTAGATTTAAAAATTGATACCGATTATGCTTTTCTCAACACTTGGAGTGAACGTAGTAATAGCGGTTTTGGAGGAAGTATATTAAGTCATAGGGAAAATAATACCCATTACAATTTCACTCAATTCAATCTTAATTATGCTTACAAAGTAGCTTTAAATGACAGATGGGATTTTAGACCTGCAATAGAGATAGGTTTTGGAACAAAGTCTTTTGGGTTTCAGAATTTAATTTTAGGAGACCAAATTAATATTGATTCGGGAACAATTAATCCAATAACTAATGACCCTTCGAATTTTCATGATAAATTCAGTTTTTTCGATTTTTCAGCGGGAATGTTATTCAATAGTGATGAAGCTTGGATTGGATTGTCATTAAAGCACATTAATAAGCCTAATATTTCTTTGGTTGACGAAAAAAATCTACCGCTGAATATGTTTTTTTCGGCAAGTGTAGGATATGAATTTTTAGTAGTTGATTATTTGGATGTTCTTAGTTTTCCTTATGAAACAAAGTTTATGGTCTCAGCCAATTATATGAATCAAGGAGAGTTTAACAGATTGGATTTAGGTTCTTCTATTATGTTTAGAACGCTTTTTTTGGGAGTTTCTACCGCTTTGAATCCTCTGGCAAAAGCGCAAGATAGTCATTTGGTTAGCTCTGTTAATTTTTACGGAGGTTTGCAATATGAAAATCTGAAATTTGGTATTTCTCATGATTTCACTACATCTAAAATGGGGAAAACAGGTGGGATTTATGAATTGTCTTTAACCTATCAATTTGATTTTGGAGTCAAATGTTTTGGATGTCCAAATTATGAAAGTAAGTATTAGAATGTGGTTTTTTTAGAAAGCTAAAATTGAAATTCAACATAGACAAATGAGATGCCTATGTTGAATTTTAGTATTTATAGGAATTAAATTACCACAAATGATGTACTTCTTTTTTGATGTATTGCTCATAAATGGCATTCATAGCAGCAATTTTTTCAGGAGTTAATGCCGGTAAATCAAGAGTTGAAAGATTAGACAAAACATGACTTTCAGTTGATGCACCCGGAATAATACAACTTACTTCGCTAAAACTCAAAATCCATTGTAAGGCAATAGGAGCCAAATTTTGAACTTCAGGGAATAATTCTTTTAGTTTGTTTACGGCTATTAATCCCAATTCGTAATTAATTCCGGAGAAGGTTTCGCCTTTGTCAAATGCTGCTCCTTCGCGATTAAAAAAGCGGTGATCCTGACTGTCAAAAATAGTTTTTGAAGAAAATTTCCCTGTCAACAATCCACTGGCTAATGGAACGCGAGCTATAATTCCCACATCTTTTTTCTTAGCTTCTTTGAAAAATAATTCAGACGGACGTTGTCTAAAAAGGTTGAAAATTATTTGAACCGAAGTTACATTTGGAAACTCAATAGCCTTCAATCCTTCTTCTACTTTTTCGACACTTACACCTAAATTCTGAATCTTTCCTTCTTGTTTTAATTTGTCAAAAAGTTCAAAAATTTCTGGGCGATAAAAAACCTCAGTAGGAGGACAGTGCAGTTGAATAAGATCTATAGTGTCTAATTGAAGGCGTTTCAAACTGTCTTCAACGTATTTTTGTAAAACTTTAGGTTGGTAACCTTCGTTAACATGCGGATTGATATGACGTCCACATTTGGTTGCAACATAAATGCGTTCTGAACGGGAACGAATTACTCTACCCACAGCAGTTTCGCTTAAACCATTTTCGTAGACATCGGCAGTGTCAATAAAATTGATGCCTTTGTCAATAGCTGTATTTAGAAGTTCATCGGCAGTTTTGTCATTAAAAGGAGAACCCCATTTTCCGCCTACTTGCCAGGTGCCAAGAGCGATTTCGGATATTTCAAAGTTCGTTTTTCCTAGTTTACGATAGTTCATTTTGTTTGTTTTATAGATTATTTATTGTAAGTTGAATAGCTTTTTCAATTAGTGGACTCATGATTTGGTAACCCACCGTATTGGGATGCACCCTATCTTCTGAAAATACTGTTTTTAAACCTTTTTGATCGTCTACCATTGCCGAATAATAATCCACAAAGAGAATTTCTTTCAAAAGAGCATATTCCTTAAGTATTGTATTTAATTCAATAATTCGGTCTGCAGGTTTTTCTTTTGGATTCCAATAGAAAAAATTAGCAGGAAGAACAGAGCAAAGAATCACTTTGATATGATGTACTTGAGCCAGTTCTATCATCGAAAAAAGGTTATTGGTAATCATTTCGGTGGTTGCAGGTCCTGTGTTTCCCGCGATATCATTTCCGCCAGCTAAAATAACTACTATTTTAGGATTTAATGCAATTACATCAGAGCGAAAACGCAGCAGCATTTGAGGAGTGGTTTGACCACTAATCCCGCGATTGATATAGGACTTATTTTGAAAAAAAATAGGCTGTTCTTTACTCCAAAATTCAGTTATAGAATCGCCTAAAAATACCACTCTATTTTCATCGGGTTCAGGAGGCGGAAGTGTTGTGTTTTCTTCTTGGTATTTTGATAAATAAGTCCAGTCTTGCATTGTTATGCTTCCTCCCATAAACTGTTTTTGATGTTGTGTATCTTAGGAACAAAACTAGCAAAATTATTTTGAAGTTAGTCTTTAAGTTTTTTGTTTTAAGAGATAATTTGTTGGTTTGAAAGAAAAGTTTTTTCGTATATTTTTCAACCTCTAAATATTTTAGATCATGAAATTTTATGAAAAATTATCGGCTATTAGTTTTCTAAGAGGCAGCTATGTTTTTAAGTTTCTTTTTGTTGCTTTTATAGGAATCCATATTCCTTTAATAGGAATTTTGCTTTTTGTGCTTTATGCCAAAATGAATTTTTCAACAGCAAGCTTATTGCTTTTTTCGTTGGTTATGACTTTAATAGCCACAGTGGTGACTTTGGTAGTTTTAAAAAAATTAATTCATTCCATCGAATTGGCTTCGAAAGCATGAGTGATTATAAATTAAATAGAATAATTACGAGTTTGCCGCATCATTTTTCAGACGAAGCAGGTTTGTTATTGTTTAATATTCACGATTCGATTTTGGAAAGTGAAAAATTTATTACCGAAAAGAAAGATTTAATTTATTTGCTTTCGCATGATTTAAAAACCTTTACCTCAAATCCACAATCCTTAGCTAAAATGATTTTGGATGCTAATCCATCAGATGAAGTAAAAGAATTGGCAAAGTTGATTTATGATTCTTCCGCGGAGCAATTTCGATATATTGAAAATTTCAGAAGAATGCTAAAAGAGCAGGATGAGATGTTAAATGCCAATTTAGAATTTAAGATAATTGCCTTAGATGAGATAGTTGAATCAATAGAAAATCAGGTAAATCAGGCTGTAATTTCGAAAAAAATTAAGTTGATTAAAAATATAGAAACTACAACAGTCCATTTAAAAATAGATCAGGAATTATTGACCCGGGTGATTTTTAATTTAGTTTATAATGCGATAAAGTTTTCGTTAGCAGACTCTGAAATTTATTTAAAGGTTTATAGTGATAAGGAAAAAACATACATAGACGTAATTGACCAAGGGATTGGTTTTGAACAGCATGACAACGAAAAGATGTTTGCCAAATTTACTAAAATGAGTAGGTTGGGGACTAATAGCGAAGGCTCAACAGGGATAGCTGTATTTAAGCAGACAAATCATAGAAAGACATGACGGGATGTTAATTTCCAATAGTGAAGGGACAAATAAAGGGGCTGTTTTTACAATTGTTTTTTAAAAACATTCTTCAAATTGATTAAAAACAGCGGTTTATGTAGTTTATAGTTTTTTTTAACACTTTCATCGGAAATGTGAAATAAATAAGATTATTGTATATAAATTAGTAATGAGTTAAATGAAATTCAGGGAAAAACGCTATTGTTTTTCAGATAAATAGAAACCTAATTCTATTGATTTCAAATATTTCAGTTTGGTATACATCTTTTATTTAAATCTTTTGCGTATGAAAACAATTATACCCCAATCTCGTTTTTTAGTATTTGTTTTTTTGATTACAAATAAAATTTTTCGCAAGATATTAACTATACCCAAATTGGATTATAGTAAATTCTCTATGTCTATTTTTAATGAAAGTAGTTTTCTAAGCGGATAGCAATTAAATTAGATTTCTTTACCATAGTATTTAGAATGCAGAACTTATTGCTATTAACTCAAATATAGCAGTACTGGTTCAGTATGAGTGCCCCACTGAACAAAATCTTAAATTTTTAGTACTTCTTTACAGTACTATTTTATTAATTTTTTTGTACAACAACTTTCCTCTTTAGGGAAGTGAGAAGTCTTTAATATTTTAAGAATTCAAATTGCATTTATAAAAAATAAATTTTATGGAAAATATTTTTACTAAAAAAGAAAAATTATTACATACAATAGCATTAATAATAGTGTGTGTGTTTAGTTTTATAGGTACAATAGACAAAGCCTATGCTCAAGCCCCTCAAGCGATTCCCTATCAAGGAGTAGCCCGTAATGCCAGTGGAGATATACGAGCTTTACAAAACATCAGTTTACGATTTACTATTCATAATAGTACTTCAACAGGTGCAACTGTGTTTCAAGAAACACATACTGTTATGACTACCAATCTTGGATTATTTAATGTAAATATTGGTTCAGGCACAGCAGTTACAGGCACTTTAGCAGCTATAAGCTGGGGTACTGGTACTAAGTTTATCCAAGTTGAAATGATGGCACCAGGTGATGCAGCTTTTGTAAATATGGGTACCACACAATTGAATAGTGTACCTTATGCCTTATATGCCGAAAATGCAGCTACAGTTTCATCTGCTTTAGCAGCAGAAATTACAAGAGCTACGACAGCGGAAGGAACACTTACAACCAATTTAGCTACAGAAATTACAAATCGTAGCAATGCAGACAATTTAAAAGCGAATATATCAGGTCAAGTATTTACAGGAGCCATTTCTGCAACTAATTTAAGTGGAACAAATACAGGAGATCAAGTTTTACCAACTTTAGCAAGTCTTGGAGCAGCTCCATTAGCATCTCCAGCATTTACAGGAACGGTATCAGGTATTAATAAAGCAATGGTTGGCTTAGGAAATGTTGTTAATTTGGATACATCAAACCCAGTAAATATAACAGAAGATGCTACACATAGATTTACCACAGATGCAGAAAAATCGATTTGGAATGGAAAACAAAACGCATTAGGTTATACTGCTGAAGATTCAGCCAACAAATCAATTGATGTTACTGCAGATGGAGGTTCCAATACCAAATATCCAAGTGTGAAATCGGTAAAAACTTATGTTGATTCACAAGACGCTACAAAAGCAGATAAAACTTATGTTGATTCACAAGACGCTACAAAAGCAGATATAACTTATGTTGATTCACAAGACGCTACAAAAGCAGATAAAACTTATGTTGATTCACAAGACGCTACAAAAGCAGATAAAACTTATGTT
>NZ_JAAAPM020000016.1 GCF_009909155.2 Flavobacterium undicola | reverse complement strand
TTCCGCCTGAACTATTCCAACAATCAAAATCACTTGTACATGACTGTCCAAAACTACCACCACTACCAACCACAAGCTTCAACTGATCTCGAGATAGAATCTCATCTACCTTGATTAAATTTAATTTAATTTTTTTCATGATTTTTTTTTAATTACTTTAATTACGAAATAACCAACTTAAAGTTGAATACTTCTACTATTTCATTTTTCTTAACCTCTCCCAAACGTTTTCGAAGAAAGGTCTTTGTTGTTGTCTTCTGCCTAGCAGGATAAACAATTTTGTTATTTATTTTATTTCCCCGTTTACCTCCTTTCCTTATTAATGTTAAAAAAAAATGTTTTAAATCTATTATTGTATCTAATCTGATCAATAACTAATGACAACAAATGTTGATGTAAAGGAATATAAATCCTTAAAAAACATTGTTGATATACTTCTTCTGTTTCATTTCGTTTTTTACAACGGAATGATAAATATTATAGTTTCTTGCTGTATCATTGGTTAAATCTAATGAAAGTGTTTTATTACAAATATAAATTTTATTTTTAATAAACCTAGTAATTTTCCTTAATAAATGAATTATAGTAAAATACTACGGTGTTAAATTTCAGATGATT
The DNA here is from genome assembly GCF_009909155.2 of Flavobacterium undicola. Taxonomy (GTDB): domain Bacteria; phylum Bacteroidota; class Bacteroidia; order Flavobacteriales; family Flavobacteriaceae; genus Flavobacterium; species Flavobacterium undicola. The sequence goes on along the minus strand of NZ_JAAAPM020000016.1, from coordinate 90,428 downwards.
GTCTGATTGTAATAGTATTGAATTATGAAATGGACTAAAAAAATAAAAATATTAATGGGATTTTAAATTAATAGAAGATGGAATTTTATTGTTTTAACCTGAGCAATTCATAAAATAATATTTATCCTTTCGAAAGCAATATTTAGTTACTCCTCGCTTGCCAACTACAAGGAAAACATTCAATTTCTCTTTTAATATGAATACTTTCTATCAAGTATGAAATATTCAAATTCAACGAAATTGCAAAAAAAAATTGAAGATCAGATTGGCAGGATACAAATATTTATGACATATACCTAGAATTAATGGAATTAGCTTTTAGACAGTTTTCTTATTTGTTAAGAATTGATTATTTTTTTAATTTTTAAAAATGGGCTCAATTTAAATACAGATATACTGGGTATTTATTAAAAAAATCAGATTTTTATGATGATTTAACACTTTAAGACTATGATATATTAAAACCAATTCCTACATTTGAAAATAAATCAATTATTAATCTATTTATTTTTTTATATGGATAATTGTGTAAATGTCACAAAACAGCTATTAAGATTACTTAACGTTAAAAATACTAAGACATATTTAGAGGATAAGATTTTTTCTCACCCCGAGCATCCTAGTTTATTAGCAGTTTCAGATACATTAGAGAAATACAATATAGAAACTCTAGCAGTAAAAATTGATGCTGAGAAACTAAATAAAATGCCTTTGCCTTGCGTTGTCCAGGTAAATGAACATGGAGTTCCTTTGTTTTTCGTATTACAAGATATACTTGTCGATAAAATTATCTATTATGATGATCAAAATAAATTGGTTAAAACACCAAAAGAAGATTTCTTTAAAAAGTGGACAGGTGTTTGCTTATTAGTTGAAACATCAGAAGATTCAAAAGAAGTAGATATTGAAAAAAAACTAGTAGAAAAAAAACTATTAAATATCCTAAAAGGGAGTGTCATCTTGTTTTTACTTAGTTGGATAATATTATCTTTTTTAAATGCAAATGTAGCGGTTACTTTTTCTTCAAGATTGTATATAATTGCTTATATCATTTTAAAATTAATTGGGCTTACTGTAGGAGTCTTACTTTTATGGTTTGAAGTAGATCAATACAATCCCACATTACAAAATTTTTGCTCAGGTGGTAGTGAAAAAATTAACTGTAACTCTGTTTTAACTTCCAAATACGCAAAACTGCTTAATGGTACTCTAAGTTTAAGTATCTTAGGTTTTTCCTATTTTTTCGGGACATTCATCTATTTAATAATTTGTAGTTTTTCTGTTATATCATTATCTGTTTTAGGTCTGTTTAGTTTTATTACTTTACCTGTAATAGTTATTTCTGCTTATTACCAAGCATTTGTTATTAAACAATGGTGTAAATTTTGTATAGTTATACAAGGTGCTTTAGTTGCAGAAATTGTTATTGTTTTTTTTGGAAAATTTTACAAAGCAAATAATTTAAGTATAGAAACGCTTCCTTTATTATTAGCACTGGTTTTGATGTCCATACTGGCTTGGAAAATAATTAAACCACTCTTACAGCGGGAAAAAGAAGTAAATATACATAAACGAAGTTTCAAAAAAATAAAGAATAACCCAGACGTATTAGAAGGATTATTAAAGAAATCTAGAAAGATAGAGACTAGTTCACAAGGCTTAGGGATTTCTATGTATAATGAAACTGCAAAATACAATGTAATAAAAGTGTGTAACCCCTTTTGTGGCCCCTGTGCTAAAGCTCATCCCATTTTGGATAATTTGTTAAATGCAGGAAAGATAAATTTACAAATACTCTTTACAGCTAGTACTGATGGTAAAGATATAAAAGCTAGACCAGTAAGTCATTTTTTAGCCATTGATGCTCAAGGAGATAAAAGTAAAACACAAAAAGCATTAGATGATTGGTATATGGTAGAACAAAAAGATTATGAGAAGTTTGCTAGTAGATATCCTATTGAAGATGAATTAAAACAACAAGACGATAAAATTGAAGCTATGCGTGTTTGGTGTGATTCTGAAAATATAATTGCCACACCGACTATTTTTATTAATGGATATGAGTTACCTAAGGAATATAGTATAGAAGATTTAAAAGAAGTATTATAATAACAAAATCTAAAAGTATACAATGTTTAGGAGATAACAATATCTTTTTTTGTCTAAAACTAGGCTAACCTTACTCTTAATAGATTCACTCCTGTAGTATTGTGAAGTATAATAAAATAATTATATGAGCTTAGAAAAAGACTAAATATCTGTTAGATATAAGACCTTTATATAAATTAAAAATGATATACATTTAATTTGAAAAAAACATTCCCCTTTTATAAGCAACCAGACTCCAAAGATTGTGGCCCTACTTGTTTACGCATAATAGCAAAACATTATGGCAAATTAATTTCTTTACAAGAAATACGAGACCTTTCGGAAACCACTAGAGCAGGCAGTAATTTATTAAAATTAAGTGATGCTGCTGAAGCTATTGGGTTTAAATCATTAGGGATTAAAATTGATTATCAAAAATTAAAAGAGGCACCATTTCCACTAATTGTACATTGGAATAAAAATCATTTTGTGGTAGTGTATAACATTAAGAAAGATATTGTATATATGTCAGACCCTTCTTATGGTTTAATCTCTTATAAAAAAGACGAGTTTATTCAACGATGGATTGGTAGTAATGCTACAGAAAACACAAAAGAAGGCATCACATTACTATTAGAACTTACGCCAAAATTTAAACAGCTAGATTGGAATGAAATCGATAAAAAGTCATTTCGATTTTTATTTCAGTACTTGTTTAAATACAAAAAATTACTTCTGCAATTGGTTATAGGTTTAGTAGTTGGAAGTATGTTACAACTCATCTTTCCGTTTTTAACTCAAAGTATTGTTGATGTAGGAATACAAAATCAGGACATCGATTTTATTTATATGGTTTTAATAGCACAAGTTATGTTGTTTCTAGGACAAATTAGTGTCCGTATTTTTAGAAGCTGGATTATGCTCCATTTAAGCACTCGAATTAATATCTCGCTGGTTTCTGATTTTTTTATTAAACTTATGAATCTTCCCATTGCTTATTTTGATACCCGCATGACGGGTGATATTATGCAACGTATAAATGACCATGGTCGCATAAAAAGTTTATTGACAGGTTCTGCACTAAATACGCTTTTTTCTATGGTGAATTTATTGGTCTTTGGTCTAGTACTCGTTCATTACAGCCTTAAAATCTTTTTTATATTTGCTTTAGGAAGTATTGTATATGTTGCTTGGATTTTGTTTTTCTTAAAAAGACGTAAAGAGTTAGATTATAAACGCTTCTCTGTATCAAGTCAAGAACAAAGTGTGGTCATTGAGCTTATTAATGGAATGCAAGAAATAAAAATGAATAATGCTGAAAAGCAAAAGCGTTGGAAATGGGAATATTTACAAGCCCGCATGTTTAAAGTATCTATGGAAAGTTTAGTCCTTAGTCAAACTCAAGAGGTTGGCTCTTCTTTCATTAATCAATTAAAGAACATTTTTATAACCTTTACATCAGCACTCTTAGTTATTGAAGGTTCTATTACATTAGGAATGATGCTCTCTATTCAATACATTATTGGACAGCTAAATAGTCCTATAGAACAACTAGTAGGATTTATACAAGCCACACAAGATGCTAAAATAAGTTTAGAACGGTTAGGTGAGATTCATGACAAAAAAGATGAAGAAAACGAAGAGAAGCAATTATTATCAAACATCAAACCAAACCAAAATATAGACATTAAAGATATTACATTTAGATATTTAGGAAATGATGAAAATGTTATAAAAGGCTTAAGTATACATATTCCTGCTAACAAAATTACAGCTATTGTGGGGGCTAGTGGAAGTGGAAAAACAACATTAATGAAAATACTATTGAAGTTTTATGATATTGAGAAAGGAAATATTTTGTATGGTGAACACTATCTAAATGCTATATCTCATAAAGCATGGCGTTCTAATTGTGGTGTAGTGATGCAAGAAGGTTATGTATTTAATGATACCATTGCGTTTAATATTGCGATTGGTGAAGATACCATAGATCAAGAACGCTTAATCAAGGCTACCAAAACTGCAAATATTTATGATTTTATTCAATCATTACCTCTTGGCTTTAATACAAAAATTGGGAACGAGGGTATCGGTATTAGTACAGGTCAAAAACAGCGATTATTTATGGCTAGAGCAATCTATAAAAATCCAGATATTTTGTTTTTTGATGAGGCAACTTCTGCTTTAGATGCAAAAAACGAACGTGTTATTATGGAAAATTTAAACAGTTTTTTTAAAGATAAAACTGTTGTTATTATTGCACATCGTTTAAGTACAGTTAAAAATGCAGACCAAATTGTAGTTCTAGATGATGGCAAAGTTATTGAATATGGAAAACATCATGAATTGCTAGAACTTAATGGCGCATATTATAATTTAGTTAGAAACCAGTTAGAGTTAGAAAAATTAAGTAGTGTTGCAAATGTCTAAAAAAATAAAACAAGATAATTTAGATTTAAGGTCAGAGGAAGTACAGGAGATATTATCAAATCCACCAATATGGATTGTGCGTTGGGGTATAACACTTATTTTTATGTTTATTTGTGTTATTCTTATTTTATCTTTCTTGATTAGATATCCAGATTTTGTTGAATCAAAAGTACTAGTTACAACAAAAAAACCAACAGAAAAGATAATATCTAGACATTCTGCCCAACTAGATAAAATTTTTATAAAGAATAGAGATACGGTACAAATAAATCAAAAGTTAGCTATATTCAAAAATACTGCAAACTATAAAGATGTATATCTTTTAAAAGACATTATAAATGCACACCCTCTTAACTTTAAATATTTCAAGTTTCCTTTTGATAAGACATCGCATCTAGTTTTAGGAGATATTAGCTCAGCTTACATAAATTTTGAAAAAAGTTATACCGATTATTATTTGCTAAAAAATCTTGATCCTTATTCAAATCAGTTGATAGGAAATAAAACTTCCCTTGAAGAGATTAAAATACGTCTTAAAAATCAAATTATTCAAAAAGGACTTTTAGAGCAAGAACTTTTATTAAAAAAGAATGAATTCAAAAGATATGAGCATCTATTTGAAAAAGGTATAATATCCCAACAAGATTATGAGTTAAAAGAACTAGGATACATACAAATACAGAAAAACATCAGCATAATGGCTATTTCTATTTCTCAAATGCGAGAGGCTATTACGTCTGCAAATCAAACGGTTAACAAAACTCATATAAATGAACAGGAAGATAACACTAGATTCTTACGAAATATGACTCAATCTTATGATTTGCTTAAAGAAGCTATTCGAAATTGGGAATATACCTATGTGTTAAAATCATCTATCCAAGGGACTATTAGTTTTCAAGAATATTGGGGAGCAAATCAATTTGTTTCTACAGGCAGTATCGTATTTTCTATTTTACCTATAAATATATCTAATTTAGTAGGTAAGTTAGTACTTCCTGCTCAGAATTCTGGAAAAGTTGTTATAGGACAAAAAGTTTTCATAAAACTAGATAACTACTCATACCAGCAGTATGGAATGTTGATTGGTAAAGTAGAGAGCATATCTGTGTCACCTGATAAAGAAGGGAAATACTTTGTTTATGTTTCACTCCCTAATGGTACTAAGACTTCATATAAGCGAGAACTGCCCTTTAAACAGGAGCTTATAGGGAATGCTGAAATTATAACTGAAGATCTGAGCGTAGCTCAGAGATTATTTTATAAGTTTAAGGATATATTTAAATATTAGTATACATCCGTACGTTTAGATAAAATGTATTTGAAATTATTCCAGATAAAGAGAGAGGATATATTGGTAAGCTAAAGGCTCCTTCCCTCAACTCAGGAAAAATAAGAACAGGACAAGAAATAAATATTAGACTTGTTAATTATCCAGATAGGGAATTTGGAATGTTGAAAGGGATTGTAAAAACTATTTCCCTGATACCTGACAAAGAAGGTAATTTATTTATTGATGTTTCGTTCCCTAATGCACTTGAAACTTCATATAATAAACAAATCATTTTTCAACAAGAGATGTCAGGAACAGCAGAGATTGTTACTGAAGATTTAAGATTGATAGAAAGATTATTGTATCAATTTCGAGATATTTTTAATAGATAATATTACCATTCGTTTACTTTATTGGCATCCATTTTAAGGAATATAAAAAGTAAAATCGTAAATCCCCATAAACCGGAACCCCCATACGAGAAGAAAGGCAGTGGTACTCCAATAGTTGGAAAAATTCCACTAACCATGGCGATATTTACAAAAAAGTGTGTAAATAAAATTCCAGCGGTACAATAGCCATATACTCTACTGAATTTTGTTTTTTGTCTCTCGGCAAGGAAAATAAGTCTTAAAAATAAGGTTACAAATAAGCCAATTACAATTAGTGACCCTATAAAACCCCATTCTTCACCTACAGTAGTAAAGATGTAATCAGTGTGTTGTTCAGGTACAAAACCTCCCTTAGTTTGTGTTCCTTCGAGAAAGCCTTTTCCAAATAAACCACCTGATCCAATTGCGATTTCAGATTGATTTGTATTATAACCAATTCCTTTTAAATCTACTGTTTTACCCAGTAAGATGTTAAAACGGTCTCTGTGGTGTTGTTTAAAAACATGTTCAAAAACATAATTTACTGATAACACAAAGCCTGAAATAAGTACAAACAAAATACTACTTCCTACAATATTTCTATCGCCTAATCTGGATTTGAAATAGACAATAATTATAGTTAATAAAGCCATTAATATGACATACTGTGGTTCGAATATCAGTGTGAATACAAATAATGTAATGGCAATAAATCCAGTCCAGATGTACCAAGCTGGCAAGCCTTCGCGGTATAAAACAACTAAGAAAATACTATAAATAAGCGCACTTCCAGGGTCGGGTTGTGGCAAGATGAGCATTACAGGCAGGAATACAATAGCTAATGCCTGAATTTGTCTGTTTACGTCTTTTAAATTAATTTGAGAATCACTTAAATATTTGGCTAAAGCCAATGAAGTAGCTGCTTTTGCGAATTCTGAGGGTTGTAATGTAAAGCTTCCTATGGCATACCAACAACGTTGGCCGGCAATAGTTTTACCAAAAACAAATAATCCCATTAAAGATAATAATGAAACTCCGAAAATGATACTGGCATATTTTTCATAAAATTTCCCATCTACTGCAACAATCAAAAAAATCAAAGGAATTGTCAATGCAATAAATATCAATTGCTTTTGGTAAGTATCTTCAATAGACGATAGCGACGAAGAATAGATATTTAACCATCCTAATATCACTAAGCTGCTATAAATGATAACACATATCCAGTCAATATTTTTCTTTACACTTTGATTTTTCATTAGTAAATGAATCTCTTAATTAATTTTTTTCTTAGTAGTATCTATTGCCGAATTTGTTTTAACCTCACTATTGGTTTTTACCTCGTTGTATTTGCGTATCGAGTCTTTTGGAGTAGTTTCAATAGCGCTTGCTTCTTTCATTCCGCCTAATTTAGCATATTCATCTCTTAAGCTTTTCTCAAGAATTCTTTTTTCTAAATCGGTTCTGGTAATTTTTTTTCTCAAATATTTTTCAATCATCAAACTTGCTATTGGGCCTGCTATCGAAGCTCCAAATCCTCCGTTTTCAACCAGAACTGCAATAGCAATTTTTGGATTGTCTTTTGGTGCAAAGGCCACAAAAATAGAGTGATCTTCTAATTGTACTTTTTTACCTCCAATTTTCGCAAAGTTTTCTGCTGTTCCTGTTTTTCCACAAATATCAATTCCGTCGACTCTAAGTCCTCTTGCAGTTCCTAAGTTGAACACATCAAATAATCCACTTATAATAGGTGTGAAATATTTTTTATCAATAGTGGTTTCGTGTTTAACTTTGAATTTTGGATCAATTTTTTCTCCTTTTATTGTCTTAATGATATGTGGAGTGTAATAATAACCTTGGTTAGCAATCGTAGCCATCATATTAGCTAGCTGAATTGGAGTTGCTAAAACTTCACCCTGTCCAATAGCATTAGAAACAATGGCGGTGCTTCTCCAGCCTCCGTTAGGATAAATACGTTTGTAGGTTTTTGAAGTCGGAATGCTTCCTCTTTTACCAGTTGGTAAATCATAGCCCATAAATTGACCAAGACCAAAACTTTTAACGTGGCTGCTCCAAACGTCAACAGCATAAGAAGGTTTTACATATTTATTAATGGTTCGCATGTAAGCTGTTCCAAAGTAAGCATTACAAGATTCGTATATACCACGATGCAATTGTAAAGCACCTCCATGACAGTGGCATCTCATAAACCGTCCCCTGGCATAACTAAAACCATGGTGGCAAAAAACGGTAGTTTGCTCATCGATGGCGCCTTCTTGAAGCGCTACTAAACCTGTAAGGAGTTTAAAAGGTGAACCAGGAGGGTATTCAGCAAGTAAACCTCTATCATATAAAGGCTTTGCAATTGAATCATGATATAGTAAAGTATAGTTTTTAGAACGCTGTCTACCAACTAAAATTCCGGGATCATAAGATGGAGCGGTAACTAAAGCTAGAATTTCTCCTGTTTTAGGTTCTATCGCTACAATTCCACCTCTTTTATTGATCATTAATTGTTCGCCATAGCGTTGAATTTCGGCATCAATAGTAAGGTTGATGTCTTCACCCTGTACGGCAATGGTATCGTATTTTCCGTTTTTGTAAGAGCCTATTTCGCGGTTGTACTTGTCTTTTTGGAAATATTTAACTCCTTTTATTCCGCGTAAAATTTCTTCGTAGTATTCTTCAACACCTTGTCGTCCTATTAAATCACCACTTTTGTAATAAGGTTTCTTTTCAATTATTTTATCGTTTACCTGAGTGATGAAGCCAAAAATATTTGCACCAAAATCTACCTCGTAATCACGAAGGGAACGTTTTTGGACATAAAAACCTTCAAACTTTCTGATTTTTTCCTGAAAGGCAGCGTACTCACTTTTGTTTAACTGAGATAAAAAAACCGAAGGCAGACGCGGACTGTAAATTTTAGCTTTAGCTATTTTGGTTAAAAAATCTTCTTTGGTAATATCTAATAACTGGCAAAATTCTAAGGTGTCTAAGTTTTTTATGTCCCTTGGAATTACCATAATATCATAAGAAGCCTGGTTGGCTACTAAAAGAGTTCCGTTTCTATCGTAAATATAGCCTCTTTCGGGATATTCGTATTGTATTTTAATAGCGTTGTTCTCTGATTTCAATTTGAAAGTATCGTTGATTACCTGCAAATAAAAAATCCGAATTAGTAGCAAGGATGCTGCGACAATAATGATAGAAGGCAGCAGAAGTTTTCTCATCGTTTGTTTGGCTTAATAAGATATATTATTATAATGCAACTAATGATTGTAAATATAGTACTTAGTAAAGTTCTAATTAGAATGTCAAATATAAAACTAACCTGGAAGGCTTCTAATATAAATAACGTAAAATGATGTATTATTACTGCTAGAAGTATGAATGAAAATCTTTCGGGAGTTAATGCTTCATTTAACTTTATGGTTTGGTATTCGTAACTGACACCAAATGCAAATTTAAAAAGATAGGGTCTGTAGAAGGCCAATATTACACAAGCTGTGGCGTGAATTCCACCAGAATTTGAGAAGAAATCCATTGTTAATCCAAGTAAAAAACTGCTGAATAATAAAGCTGATTTGTTAGAATTTACCGGATATAAAATTATGAAAAGGATATAAGGCAATGGTAGTATAAAGCCTAAAAAAGTCATGTTGTTGAATATGACAATTTGAAGGGTTAATAGTAAAATAAACCTTAAAATATTGACTAACAAACTGCTATTCATCTTTTTTATTTCCTTTTTCTAAATTATTAACTTCGTCTCTGTCTTTACTTTTAATGATATATACATGACCTAAATTAGTCATGTCATTAAATAATTTAATATTTAAAACGTAATAATTAGTTTCCTCATCTTTAAAAACTTTATCAATTGTTCCAATATTGATGTTTTCTGGGAAGATAACTGATTGCCCTCCAGTTACAATAGTGTCTCCTTTTCTTACTGAAGCTAGTCTAGGAACATCTTGTAATTGAACAAATCCAGTGCTTTTTCCATCCCAAGTTAATGAACCAAAATGATTTGATTTTTTGATTTTAGCATTAATCTGCGATTTAGTATTTAAAATACTAACAACAGTTGAGTATTTAGGAGAGGTGTGGTCTATGATTCCCACAATTCCTAAGCTGTTAATTACCCCCATGTCTGATTTAACTCCGTCGTTTGAACCTGAATTCAAGGTTAAGAAGTTTTCATGAGTGTTGTAGGAGTTGTGAATCACTTTTGATACTACAATGTCTTCTGGAGCCACACCTTTAAGGTTTTGTGGCTTTTCTATAGTTGTGGTGTCTTTAGTGTTGAAAATAATGCTTTTAAGTCTTGCGTTTTCAAGCGCCAAAGCATCGTTTTCAGTTTTAAGATTCAAATATTCAGTTATGTTGTTTATTTTTTCATAAACACCGCCAGTTAAAAAATTAGCAGAACTGATGATTCTACTTTTATGGTAAGAATGAGACTGTATCGTAAGCAAAAGCGAAACGCATAATAACAGCAAAAACAGTAATCGATTACTGTTTTTGAATATAAAGTTAAATATTTGCTGCATTCTTTATTTGATTATTAATTTCAGGATATGCTAATGTATTTATAATTTAAGTTATAAATGCATTTTCCAGAAAACAGTTTATTTTATTAAGATACTCTTAAATTTTCCAATGTTTTTCAGCGCCATTCCAGTTCCTCTAACTACAGCTCTTAACGGATCTTCTGCAATGTAAACAGGTAAGTCTGTTTTTTGAGAAATACGTTTGTCTAATCCTCTAAGCATAGAACCTCCACCAGCAAGGTAAATCCCTGTGTTGTAAATATCGGCAGCTAATTCAGGAGGAGTTTGAGATAAAGTTTCCATTACAGCATCTTCAATTCTTTGGATAGATTTATCTAAAGCTTTGGCAATTTCTCTATAAGAAACATCAACTTGTTTTGGTTTTCCAGTTAGTAAATCTCTACCTTGAACAGACATGTCTTCTGGAGGAGTTTCTAAATCTTCAATGGCAGCACCAATTTGTATTTTTATTTTCTCAGCAGTACTTTCTCCAACAAATAAGTTGTGTTGAGTACGCATGTAATATACAATATCATTTGTGAAAACGTCACCGGCAATTTTTACTGATTTATCACATACAATTCCACCTAAAGCAATTACAGCGATTTCAGTTGTACCACCTCCGATGTCAACAATCATGTTTCCTTTTGGTTGCATGATGTCAATTCCAATACCGATTGCAGCTGCCATTGGCTCATGGATCAAGTAAACTTCTTTTCCGTTTACTCTTTCACAAGATTCCTTTACGGCTCTCATCTCTACTTCAGTAATTCCAGAAGGAATACAAACCACCATTCTTAAGGCAGGAGTAAACATTCTCTTTTTTAATGCAGGGATACTGTTGATAAACATTTTTATCATTTGTTCTGATGCATCAAAATCGGCAATTACACCATCCTTTAAAGGCCTAATGGTTTTAATGTTTTCATGCGTTTTACCTTGCATTAGGTTTGCCTCTTTACCAACAGCAATAATTTTTCCTGTTATTCGGTTTCGGGCAACTATAGAAGGGCTGTCAATGACAACTTTATCATTATGTATGATTAATGTATTAGCGGTACCAAGATCTATCGCAATATCCTCGGTCATGAAATCAAAAAATCCCATACGATTTTTAGGGGTTAAAAGTTAAAAATTAGGAGCACGCAAAGTTAAACAAATTAATGTTTGAAATGACGTGTTCCTGTAAATACCATTGCCAAATTATTTTCGTTACAATAGTCAATGCTTAATTGATCTTTAATTGATCCGCCTGGTTGAATTACAGCTGTGATTCCAGCTTCTTTTGCTAAAGCAACACAGTCGGGGAATGGGAAGAAAGCATCGCTAGCCATAGAAGCTCCAGTTAAATCAAATCCAAAATGTTTTGCTTTTTCAACAGCTTGTTGTAGTGCATCTACTCTTGAAGTCTGACCTGTTCCAGATGAAATTAAGGTTCCGTTTTTAGCGAAAACAATTGTGTTTGATTTGGTGTTTTTACAAATCTTAGAAGCAAAAATTAAATCTTCAATTTCTTGTTCTGTTGGACTTGTAATGGTAACGGTAGTTAAGTCTTTTTTATTGTCTGTAATGTTGTTTCTTTCTTGAATTAACAATCCGTTAAGACAAGTACGAACTTGTTTTTGTGGTAATTCAATATCATTTTGAACTAAAATGATTCTGTTTTTCTTTTCTTGTAAAATAGTTACCGCTTCTGCATCATATGCTGGAGCAATTACAACTTCACAGAATAATTTGTTGATTTCTGCTGCTGTTGCTGCATCAATTGTAGTATTCGAAATTAATACTCCTCCAAAGGCTGATGTAGGGTCGCAAGCTAATGCTGCTAAGTAAGCTTCGCTAATTGTTTTTCTTGAAGCTAAACCACAAGCATTGTTGTGTTTTAATATGGCAAATGTAGGTCCGTCAGTTTTGAATTCGTTAATCAAATTCACTGCTGCGTCAACATCTAATAAATTGTTGTATGATAATTCTTTTCCGTGTAATTTTTTGAACATCGCGTCAAAATCTCCAAAGAAAAATCCTTTTTGGTGTGGATTTTCTCCGTAACGCAATACTTGACCATCAGCAATACTAGCTTTGAAAATGGTTTCGTCAGTATTGAAATAATTAAAAATAGCTCCATCGTAATGAGAAGATACGTGGAACGCTTTTGTAGCTAATAATTTTCTATCTTCAAGAGTTGTTGCTCCGTTTTGTTTTGTAATTAGGTCTAAGAATAAGCTGTACTCATTCATCGAAGCTACAATTACAGTGTCTTTGAAATTTTTTGCAGCAGCACGAATTAATGAAATTCCACCAATATCAATTTTTTCAATAATATCAGATTCACTAGCTCCAGAAGCTACTGTTTTTTCGAATGGATATAAATCAACTATAACTAAATCAATTTGTGGAATGTTGAATTCTTCCATTTGTTGCACATCACTTTCATTGTCTTGACGGTTCAAGATTCCTCCAAAAACTTTTGGGTGTAATGTTTTTACTCTTCCTCCTAGGATTGATGGGTAAGAAGTAACTTCTTCAACTGGTACTACAGGAATGCCTAAATTTTTTATAAAGTCTTCTGTTCCTCCTGTCGAATAAAGAGTAACATTTTGACTGTGTAATAATTTAACAATAGGCTCAAGACCTTCTTTCGAAAAAACCGAAATTAATGCAGATTGAATTGTTTTAGATGTGCTCATGTATAGTTTAAATTATAAAATGCAAAAATAGTTTTTTAAAGTGAAAATTAGCTATCTAGAAATGAGATAATTTAGATTTAATTGACTTTTTTTATATCTGAGTGAAATAGCTGTATTTTATTGTGTTAAAAGGGTTTTATATTAGGTTTTTGAAAAATATTTACAGAATTTTACCTTATTAAAATAGTTTTTTATGTTGTTATATCTCCGATTATTGAAAGAAAGTTTTGCTTTTGCTATCAATGCACTGCGAAATAATAAATTAAGGACCTTGCTTTCTCTGCTAGGGGTAACAATTGGAATCTTTTCTATCATTGCTGTATTGGCAGCAGTTGATTCATTAGATAGAAAAATTACAAATGATTTAAGTGGCCTGGATAAGAATACGATTTACCTGATGAAGTTTTCGTTTGGACCTTCGGATATTCCGAAATGGAAAAGAGAGCAGTTCCCTAATGTGAAGTACGATGAATATATTTATCTAAAAGGAGCAATGGGCAGTACCGCTGAATTAGGTTATCAGATTTTTACGAAAAAAGAAAATATAAAAAACGATTCCAAGACGGTGAGTGATGTAAATATTGTTCCGGTTTCGCATGAGTTTATCGATATTCAAGGGCTTGAGTTTCAAAACGGACGATTTTATAATGAGTCAGAAGCTAATTCAGGAGCAAAGGTTATTGTATTAGGAAATGATATTGCTACTAATTTATTTGAAAATACTGATCCAATAGGGAAGAATGTGAGGCTTTATGGTCAGCGCTTTACTGTAATTGGTGTTTTGGCTAAAAAAGGAGCGGGACTTTTTGGAGATAGTAACGATTCGGCAGTATTTATTCCAGTTAATTTTATCCGACAAAAATTTGGGGATAATAATACTTCGCTAACCAATGTTATTGTTTTTAAGCCTGTTGATGGCGTGGATATGGGAGCTTACAAGGCGGAGATTTCGCAAAAATTGCGTGCCTATAGAGGAGTGAAAGCAGGAGAGATCGATAATTTTTTTATTAATGTTTTCTCGGGTTTTACTGATTTGATAGATGGAATTATTGGAAGTATGAAATTAGGAGGCTGGGTGATAAGTGGTTTTTCTCTTTTGGTAGGCGGTTTCGGTATTGCTAATATTATGTTTGTTTCGGTAAAAGAACGTACGCATTTAATTGGGATTCAAAAATCATTAGGTGCCAAAAACAGATTTATCCTTTTTCAGTTTTTATTCGAAGCGATTATTTTGTCGGTTATCGGAGGAATAATTGGATTGTTACTGGTTTGGGGAATTGCTGTTGGTTTAACCAAGGCTTTGGATTTTGAATTTGTTTTAGGATTAGGAAATATTCTTTTGGGAACTGGATTAGCCGGAATGATAGGATTGATTTCCGGAATTTTGCCAGCCATTTCTGCTTCAAGACTAGATCCTGTGGAGGCAATTAGAACGGGGATGTGATTTTAGATTGCAGAATTTAGAATTTAGATTTTAGACTTTTCCGCAAACTTGTCTTTCCGATTAAGGAAGACTTAAGGGTTTACCTGAACAAGCGAAGCGATCTTATTATCAAATTCCGTAGGAATGAAATATTTTGTAGCAACGGAATTTATTCTGTTGGAATCATAATTAATAAAAAAATCCCATCCCGATATCGGGATGGGATTTTGTATTTATAGCAATTCGAAAATTATCTAATTTCGTTGTTTTGAATCAAATCAATATACAAGTTAATCTTGTCTTTTAATTCTTTTCTGGCAGTTATAAAGTCTAAGAAACCATGCTCTAAAAGAAATTCAGCTGTTTGAAAACCTTCTGGTAAATCTTTACCAGTAGTGTCTTTTACAACACGTGGTCCGGCAAATCCAATTAAGGCACCAGGTTCAGCAATGTTGATGTCTCCTAACATAGCGTAAGAAGCAGTTGTTCCTCCAGTTGTTGGGTCAGTACACAAAGAAATGTAAGGTAGCTTCGCTTCAGAAAGTTGGGCTAATTTTACTGATGTTTTGGCTAATTGCATTAAAGAATAAGCGGCTTCCATCATTCTGGCTCCTCCTGATTTCGAAATCATCACAAAAGGGAATCTGTTTTTGATAGCATGATCAATTCCTCTAGCGATTTTTTCCCCTACAACAGCTCCCATGGAACCACCGATGAAGGCAAAATCCATACAGCAGATAACAACATCTTTCCCTTTAGATTTTCCAACTCCAGTACGGACAGCATCTTTCAGTTTGGTTTTTTCCATAACATCTTTCAAACGGTCTGCATATTTCTTTGTATCGACAAAGTGCAAAGGGTCTTTAGAAGTGATGTTAGGATCTAATTCGGTAAATTTATTGTCATCGAATAAGATCTCAAAATAAGTAGCACTACCTATTCTTACGTGAAAACCATCTTCAGGGCTAACAAATAAGTTTCGTTCCAGTTCTTCGGCATCAATAATTTTTCCAGTAGGAGATTTGTACCAAAGTCCTTTTGGAACGTCCATTTTCTGTTCGGTAGGAGTTGTGATCCCTTTTTCTTGTCTTTTAAACCAAGCCATTTTTTTTATTTTAGAATGTAGATTTTAAAGTTTAGATTTTTCAATCTGATTTGAAATTTAGATTCTAGGCTTTCTTTTAGAAATCTAGAATCTAAATTCTGAAATCTAAAATTTAAAGTGTATTTACGTTGTTCAAGTCAGCAAAAGCTTGCTCAAGTCTCGTGTTGAAAGTTACTTCTCCTTCACGTAACCATTTTCTTGGGTCGTAATATTTTTTGTTTGGAGCATCAGCACCAGTTGGGTTACCAATTTGAGTTTTCAAGTAATCAATATTGTCAACCATGAAATCACGAATTCCTTCAGTGAAAGCAAATTGTAAATCAGTATCAATGTTCATTTTGATTACACCGTAGCTAATTCCTTCTCTGATTTCCTCTAGAGTAGAACCTGATCCACCGTGGAAAACAAAATCAACTGGGTTGTGTCCTGTGTTGAATTTGTTTTGAACGAAATCTTGAGAGTTTTTCAAGATTTTTGGAGTCAATTTTACGTTTCCTGGTTTGTAGACACCGTGAACGTTTCCAAAAGCAGCAGCAATAGTAAACTTTGGACTTACTTTAGATAATTCTTCGTAAGCATAAGCTACTTCTTCTGGTTGTGTGTATAATTTTGAGCTATCAACATCAGAGTTGTCAACACCATCTTCTTCACCACCTGTAATTCCAAGTTCGATTTCTAATGTCATTCCAATTTTGCTCATTCTTTCTAGGTAAGTTTTGCAAATTTCGATGTTTTCTTCAATTGGCTCTTCTGATAAGTCAATCATGTGAGAACTGAATAATGATTTTCCAGTTGCAGCAAAATGCTCTTCTGAAGCATCTAATAAACCATCAATCCAAGGCAATAATTTTTTTGCACAGTGGTCAGTATGTAAAATTACAGTTGCTCCGTAAGCTTCTGCTAAAGCGTGAATGCTTTTTGCTCCAGCAATCGCACCAGCGATAGCTGATTTTTCTCCTGCATTAGAAAGTCCTTTTCCCGCATTAAATTGTGCTCCTCCGTTTGAGAATTGGATAATAACTGGGGCATTTAATTTTGCAGCTGTTTCAAGTACACCATTGATTGTGTTAGATCCTGTAACGTTTACAGCAGGAAGTGCAAAACCTTTTTCTTTGGCATAATTAAATATCTCTTGTACTTGATCACCAGTTGCTACACCAGCTTTAATGTTGTGTCCCATTTTGTTTTTTGTTTTAGTTAGATTTTAGTTTTAGATCGCAAAAATAAGAATTTATTAGCATTAGAACGGATAATTTATCCCAAAATTTAAAACTGAGTGCGCGAAGTTGTAATCTCTAAACCATTTTTTACCCGATTCATCAGCAGGATTGTAGGTTTTGAAACCAAAATCAAAGCGAACTACAAAGAAGCTTAAATCATATCTAAGACCCAATCCAGAACCTAAAGCGATATCCTTTAAACTAGCAAAATTGTTAAAAGTTGATTTTTCATCGGTTACATTGTCGAAAACATTCCAAATGTTTCCTGCATCGGCAAATAAGGCTCCTTTTAAATCGCCTAAGATTTTAAATCGAAATTCAGCGCTAAGAGCAATTTTCATGTTGGCCTCGTTAAAGTCGTTGGTTGCACCGCTGCTTCCCGGCCCTAGACTATAGGGTTGCCAGGCACGATTGTCATTAGAACCACCTGAGAAATAACTTCGGGAAAAAGGAATGTAATCAGAATTGCCAAAAGGAATTGCAATACCAAAAAAGCTTCGTACAGCCAGTACTTTTTCTTTGTTTAAATCCCAATGTTTGATGTAATCAAATTCGGTTTTAATGTATTCGGAGTATTCTAAATTGAATATTTCGTGATTCCCTTTTTGATTTAATTGTTGGTTAGTTGTATTTGCAATCAAAGACAATAATGAACCCGCTGATTCTATTTTAGTTTTAAAAAGATAAAAAGTATTGTCGGCTAAATCTGCTTTTGTGGTTTTGCTAAAAGTAAAGTTTGTTGCCAGAATAAAATCGTTTTCTGTCAGTCGTACTCTTCTTTCTTCGATGCTTTTTACTTTTTTGAAATCAGTGTCAGATAGTCCGAAATTAGGGTTTCCAGCTAGAACATCTTGGGTGAAACCGCTAGTGCCCGATTCGATTATTAAATTGCCATCGTCATTAAAATAATCGGTATTAGTGTTGTATGTTTTTCCAAGTTCGTTAAGCGCATTGTAAGATGAGCCATAAACGTTGAAATAGTTTTCAGAATTTAAGTTGCGTACAAATTGAATGTTTAAAAGGTCAAAACGAGCAGTATTATTTCTTTTTGGGGTCCAATTATATGAAAAAGTTCCTGTGAAATTTTCTTTATCTAATCCAATATTTTTTTGTGTTGCATAACCAATACCTATTAATGTAGATGGAATCATGCTTTTGGGGATGATTTTCTCTGTAGAAAAAGGCATGAATATTCGAGGGAAATTCAGTTTAATATCGACTCCGTATTCTGATACGTTGAAAAATTGGTTGTTTGGATTGGCCAAATCTTTCGATGAACCAATGTTGGCTCTTGCTGAAATTTCCAATGTCTCGGCTCCATTAAAAATATTTCTAATAGTAAGCGATGGACTAAATGAAATCCCAATGTCTTGAATATTAGAGTGTGTGAAGTCGGCGGCATACCCAAAACTATACTTTTTTCTTGGTGTCAAATAGATTTTGGCAATCAAAGAATTATGGAGTGTATCTTTTTTATCTACTTCATATTGAATGCTTGGTGGATTAAATACTTTAAGATTGCTAAGGTATCTTGAAGTTAATACGGTTTTATAATCAGCAAATACAGAGCCTTTAGAAATAAAAATTGCGTCAGTTATTGCATGCGGTCTATACTTTAATTTTTCTCTACTATATATGTTGAAATTTTGATAGGAAATACTGTCGGTAATGTTTTGTTTACTTGTATTAGGCGAATAATCGGTGTAGATATCGACACTGCTAATTTTGTATAATTTAAAAGTTTCGATTCTTGTAGAATCCTGATCTTGGTAGTTGTAATCGCCAATGTTTACATTTACATTGGCTTTGTGTTTTTTACCAATGGTGTCAATGTCAAAGACAATAGCGGTGGGTTGGAAATAGTAAGCTCCATGATTTCTAAAATAGCTTGAAATGCGGTTTTTCTCGTCTGAGAAATCTGTTGTCTTATATTGATTCCCTGATTTAATAAACGATTTTTCCTTGTTGGTATTATACAAGGAATCTAAAGCAGGAGAGCTAATAGTGGCTTTTATCGAATCAAGAAAATAAGCGTTATGGGTTGTAATGTTGTATTTTATTTTTCCTCTTTTCAAGCTTATACTATCGTGTTCGTAGTCAGCTTCGACATTAAAAAAACCATTGTTGAAATAATAATATTTAAGTCTTGAAAGTGATTTTTTTGTTTTTGAGGTGTCAATAATTACGGGAGCTTCTCCCGTTTTCTTTAAGAAATCATGAATTCCATTATACAAAAAAGATTTTCCTAGTCTATCCACCTGTTTGGCAGAAAGCCATTTCGCTTTTCGTTCGTATTTCCCGGGATGATTGATGAATTTAGCCCGGTATGTTGAGTCTGGATTTAGATTAGCTAAATTGTAAATGTTCAATCGTAAACGGTAACCTAATAAGTTGCTGTTTGGCTTTTGGTACAATTGATTATGAACATCGTCGTCATTGATTTTTTTACCATTTACCAAAATTTGATTGCTTATAAGGAGTTGTTTGCCGTCTGGAACTCTTTTTTCGGCGTTACAGGCGGATATAATTATTCCTATTAGAATAAATAGTGATATTTTTGTTGAAATTTTTTTCAAGAGGTTTAATAATATTTAATTCAAAAGTACATATTTTTATGGTTAGTAAAAACCAAATAAAACTTATAACTAGTTTACAGCAAAAAAAGTATAGGATTAGCAATCATTTATTTTTTGCTGAAGGTGTAAAAGTTATCCAAGAGCTTTTGCAATCTAATTTTGAATTAGAACATTTGTACACTACTCAGTATGATTTTGAATCGGTTTTAGAAAGTAAAAAATCATTAATCCACGAGAATGATTTAAAAAAAATTAGCGCATTAGCAACTCCTAATAGTTGTTTGGCCGTTTTTAAAATTCCTGAAGAAAAAGAAATCATTAACTCAGGTTTGATTATCGCATTAGATGATATAAGAGATCCCGGTAATTTAGGGACTATTTTACGTTTGTGTGATTGGTTTGGAATCAAACAAGTAATTTGTTCTAAAGAAACGGTTGATATTTATAATCCTAAAGTAGTTCAGGCAACTATGGGATCTATTGCCAGAGTTCGTGTTGCTTATGTTGATTTGGTGGAATATATTTCGAAAACTAAGTTGCCTGTATTTGGAACTTTTATGGATGGCGAAAATGTGTATAAAAGCACTTTGCCTCAAGAAGGTATAATTATTATGGGAAATGAGGCGAATGGTATTTCGGAAGCAATTGAAGAATTAATCAAAAATAGAATTTCGATTCCTCGTTTTGGCGATTTACAAAAAACAGAAAGCTTGAATGTGGCTACTGCAACAGCAATTATTTTGAGCGAATTTAAACGAAATCTATCTTAAGATTTTAGTGAAAAGTAAAGTTAATTAAGATTGCCCTACTTTTAAGCGATTCTATATTGCTTGTCCAAGGGCTGTTAGGGTCATTGTCTCTAATGAGTTCGTCTTTAAGTCCAAAACTTCCACGTATAGACGGTGAGAATATGAAATATTCGGAAAAAAAATCGATTCCAAATCCTAATTCGTAACTAGTACTCCAAGGTTTTACCCTAAATTTTTGTTGCAGATTATCGTCCATCGTTTTAGAATTTCCTGATAAATTTAAGGTAGTTGATAATCCGCCTACAATATAGGGACGAATGTTTCCTGTGCGCAATGAAGAAAATTTTAATAGTAAAGGAAAATGGATATAAGTACTGTTTACATCTCGTAAAGCATCTATTTCTCGAGTGAAATTCGGATAATTTAGAGTTCTTTTAGTGTAATATAAACCCGGTTCAAAACGAAGGTTAATGTATTCCTGAAGTTTTAAATCGGCAACAACGCCTACATTAAATCCCGTACTTTTTTGCACTTGGATATCTGGCCCTACTGTTTTATAATCAATTTTAAAATCGAATGAGTTGAAACCAAGATAGTATCCAAAATACAAACGTTGTTTTTGAAAGTTCTCCAAATTGATAATAGGGTCTTTACTGAACATACCTTTAGACTGTGAATGTCCTTGAAAGGATAGTAGTAATAAAATAAAGACGGCTATTTTTTTCATTTTAAAGTAAACTTAGATTATTTTTTAGATGCAACATAAATGGTGGCTACCCCAAAAGTTTGTGGCATTGCTTTTACATCTATAAACCCAATTTGTCTTAAAATATTGTTTAGTGCTTCGCCATAAGGAAAGGCTGCAGCTGATTCAGACAAATAACCATAAGCTACATTATCTTTTGAAAATAACTTACCTATAATAGGAAGGATGTTGTTGCTGTAAAAATGATAACCTTGCTTGTAAGGTGTTTTGTCTGGTACTGAGGTTTCTAAAATAACAAAAGTTCCGTTTGGTTTCAGTACACGTAATATTTCGCCTAATCCTTTTTCCAAGTTTTCAAAATTTCGAACTCCAAAAGCAACTGTAATGGCATCAAAATGATTGTCTCCAAATGGAATGTTTTCAGAGTCGCCTAAAATCATTTCGATAGTGTTGGATAGTTTTTTTTGAGCAATTTTTTTTACTCCCACTTCTAGCATTCCTGCCGAGATGTCTAGTCCGGTAATTTTTTTAGCATTGGTGTTTGCCATTAAAATAGCTAAATCCCCAGTTCCTGTTGCTATGTCTAATATAGTTTCGGGATTTGTATTGGCAACAATTGCCAAAACTTTTTTTCTCCATTTAACATCAATGCCAAAAGAAATAACGCGGTTTAGATTATCATAGTTCCCAGAAATAGTATCAAACATTTTTGCTACTTGTTCTTTTTTGCCTAATTCAGAGTCTTTATAAGGGGTGATGTTTTTTGACATTTTTTAAATTTTGACAAATATACTATAATGGTATTTAAGTTGAAACTGAAATTAATTTTCAATTTTAATCGGGTATTATTTTTTACTGTAATTTTTTTACAAAAATCACTAAAAGTGGGTATTGTAGTGTAGGATTATTATCCTGAAATTTACATAATGAATTTATTTACAATGAATAATAAGGAATTAATGGTTCAGCTCAGGTGGTTGTTTTTTGCGCTGGCAATATCATTTGTTCTTGTGATTTATTTTGATGGTGCTGTTTTGTTTCGAAATGGTACTGTTGTTGAAGCGCGAAATACGTTCTTAGGATTAAATTTGTTTTTGGAAATTTTAATTTTCATTTCCTTTAGTACCTTCGTGGTATTTGGTATTAAAGGGTTTTTCGAGATGTTTTCTCGAAAGATTGCAAATATTATCATTTTCGTTTCGGGAATGAGTTTGTTATTTGCAAATTTGGTGTTAGTATGTCAGATTATTTTTCAAGACTAGAATCATTTCCTAATTGTTGTTGTAATTAAAACACTAAAAAAGCCATTCGTTTTGCGAATGGCTTTTAGTTTATAATGAAATGGATAATTACAATCCAAATGCAGTTTTAATTTGGTCAACATAATCTAGTTTTTCCCAAGTAAACAATTCTACAGTTACCGTTTTCTCATCTCCTCCTGGAGCCGAAAAAGTTTTTGTAACTACTTCAGGTGTACGTCCCATGTGTCCGTAAGCCGCTGTTTCGCTATAGATAGGATTTCTTAGTTTTAAACGTTGCTCGATAAAGTAAGGACGCATATCAAAAATAGCTTCCACTTTTTTAGCGATTTCTCCATTAGTTAAGTTCACTTTTGAAGTTCCGTAAGTATCGATAAAGATACCCATTGGTTCAGCAACACCAATAGCATAAGAAACCTGAACTAAAATTTCGTCAGCTACACCAGCAGCAACTAAGTTTTTAGCAATATGACGCGTAGCATAAGCAGCACTTCTGTCTACTTTACTTGGATCTTTTCCTGAGAAAGCACCACCACCGTGAGCTCCTTTACCACCATAAGTGTCAACAATAATTTTTCTACCAGTAAGTCCAGTGTCTCCATGAGGACCACCAATTACAAATTTCCCTGTAGGGTTAATGTGGTAGTTAATTTTATCATTGAACAAGTGAGCGTGCTCTGGGTTTTTAGCAATGATTCTTGGAATTAAAATCTCAACAATATCTTTTTTGATTTTAGCAAGCATTGTAGCTTCTTCGTCAAAATCGTCATGTTGTGTAGAAATTACAATAGCATCAATACGTATTGGTGTGTTGTCATCGCTATATTCTAAAGTAACTTGAGATTTAGCATCTGGGCGTAAATAAGTGATTTCTTTGTTTTCACGTCTTAAAACAGCTAATTCTTTTAAAAGGCTATGTGATAAATCAAGTGCCAATGGCATATAATTTTCAGTTTCGTTAGTAGCGTAACCAAACATCATTCCTTGATCTCCTGCTCCTTGCTCTTCAGGGCTTTTTCTGTCAACACCTTGATTGATATCGGCTGATTGTTCGTGAATAGCTGAAAGGATTCCACAAGAATTAGCTTCAAACATGTATTCGCTTTTTGTGTATCCAATTTTTCGGATTACATCACGAGCAATTTGTTGAACATCTAAATAAGTATTTGATTTTACTTCTCCAGCTAAGATAACTTGACCAGTAGTTACTAAAGTCTCACAAGCTACTTTTGAGTCAGCATCAAATGCCAGGAAATTATCAATTAATGCATCTGAAATTTGATCTGCAATTTTGTCTGGATGTCCTTCGCTCACAGATTCTGACGTAAATAAATAGGCCATAATATATAATTTATTTAAAATTAAGCGAGGAAAAATAATTGCAAAAAAGGACTAAAGGAGAGTTTCTGCTTTAGCATTTTTTTCTACTGAGAAATTCTCAGTATTCATAATGAAGTTTTTTCATTATGAAGAGGTTGCAATCAGTTCAAATTTTTCCTCTTGTATTTTGAAGTGCAAAGGTATGAAACCATTTTTGAATTGTAAATTAATCTTCGCTAATTTTTTAAATTAAAAATGAAACGATTTGTTTGAGCTGTAAAGCTTGGATGTTAGTTAGGAAAACTATAAAAACATCTAAGTGAGTTGTTTTGTCGAATAAAGAAAATTTCATGTTTTGTCTTTATATATTGACTGTTTAAAATCGTCTTATGGAACCTTTTTTTTGTCAATACTTTTTTTGGCTTTAATTTAAACTTCAGTTAACATAGTATTTGGATTTCGATTGTATCTTTGAAACGTCAAATCAAGAGAGCGGAATAGAGTTAATTTTTTGAATTATCTTGGAGAAAAGGCTCTCATTTGATTTGGTTTTATAGCTTACAATCAAAAAATAATGTTAAAAACATATAATTAGTTGTTAATTAGTGTTGTTAGCGGAAATTTTTTCAAAATAATAATGAGTGATAAATATTAATTTGTATATTTGTCACTCTAAATAAAAAAGAAAATGAATTTTATTATTTGTAAAAAATCAATGGTCCAAACAAAAGAAATCGGCAGGAGTGCGGTAGCTTAATTTTTTTATTCAAATAAGACTAAAATATAGCAAAAGCCTCCTGAGAAATCGGGAGGCTTTTTTGTTAGAAAAACAAATAATTAAATTTTTTAAAAACAGATTACAATGATTACTATTCAACATAAGGAAAATAAACAGTTTACAGTCTCTATGTCTTGCGCAAAGTTACTAGTCTGTTGATATCCAAAAGTATCGTTTATACAATATAAACCCTTTTGGTAAATACTCCAAAAGGGTTTTTTTTATTCAGAAAGCATAATTTTTATAATAAGAACAAACAATTAAGTCAAATAAATTAAATTTAAACATCATGAACACAAAAAGAATGATTGCAAGAGCATTAGAACTTATAAGGAATATAAGGACAAATGACATTAGAGAAAAAGAGAGTAGAGTAGAATTAACAAATGCTAGATTTGGTATTGATTTAGATGCAAATTTCAAAGACCAAAAGAAAGTAGCTGATTCATTAACGTTTATGATGTATTCTAAAGAAAATGAAACACTGTTTATCTAAGTATAGTTTTGTAAATATAGGTTTCAAACGCAGGTGATTTCTGAATTTTGTGTTCAGTTTTGACTTGCGTTTGTTTGTTATGTTGGTTTAAATCTAAATCAGCAAAATTTGTTTGTTTGGAAAAATAGTAGTTACTTTGTGCCTTTAAAGTTCATAAACGTATTGAAATGTTATAAAGAAAGGACGAGGGATTAGACCCGATGATGCCTTAGCAACCCTTTGCAAACGAAGAAGGTGCTACATTCTATCCCTATATATCGGGAAAAGATAACAACAATAAAGCTCTATTTTACTTCTAGCTTTCTTTTTAATGTTTCCATAATCAATCCTATTAAAGATTTGAAATTGGAAAATAAACCCAATCACATTATAATTCAAAATTTCACTACCGAAAGTGGTGCATTTTACCCTATTTTAAATTTAAGTTACCAGCTTTTTGGGCCTGAATTGAATACGGCGCCAGTTGTTTTAGTCAATCATGCCTTGACTGGAAACTCTCAAGTTATTGGTTCAGCTGGATGGTGGAATGAATTAATTGGAGAAAATAAAACTATTGATACCAATAAATACAGCATTTTAGCTTTTAATGTTCCTGGAAACGGCTATGATGGTGCTATTGTAGAAAATTATCTGGATTTTAATGCCAGAGATATTGCAAGACTTTTTATAGAAGGAGTTAATTCTCTTAAAATTCAACAATTATATGCCGTTATTGGCGGTTCTGTAGGTGGCGGAATTGCTTGGGAGATGCTTGCTTTAGAGCCTAAGTTGGCATTGCATTTAATTCCTATTGCTACCGATTGGAAATCGACCGATTGGTTGATTGCAAATTGTTTTTTGCAAGAACAAATTTTAAAAAATTCGTCTAACCCAATCGAAGATGCCAGAATTCACGCGATGCTGTGTTATAGAACTCCGGAATCTTTCAAGATGAAATTTGATCGAACCATTAATGAAGAATTAGCTATATTTAATATTGAGAGTTGGTTGTTGCATCATGGTAAGAAATTACAAAAACGCTTTCAGCTGGCTTCTTATAAAATGATGAATCAATTGCTTAAAACGATTGATGTAACCAGAAACAGCGATTCTTTTGAAGTATTTGCCTCTAAAATAGAAGCTACAATACACATTATAGGTATAAATTCAGATTTGTTTTTTACCGCAAGAGAGAATAAAGAAACCTACCAGGAATTAAAAAAGTATAATGTAAATGTATTTTATAACGAAATAGAATCCATTCACGGACACGATGCTTTCTTGATAGAATTTGAACAATTAAACAACTTGCTTGCTCCTGTTTTTTAGTAGCAACACAAAATAGAATTAAATGAAAATATTAAAATTTGGAGGTAAATCTTTATCGAATGGTGAAGGAATCAATAAAGTTGTTTCTATTATTACAGATAAAGTAAATCAAGGAGAAGAAATCGCCATCGTTGTTTCGGCACGTGGAAATGCTACAGATGAGTTAGAAGAAATATTAATAGTGGCATCTAAAAATGCCGATTATAAAACCTTACTTGAAGAATTTAAGAAATACCAGCAAGATATTTATTCAACAGTAGATTTATCTGAGGAATTTGCTGTTTTAGATAAATTATTCGAAGGAGTGAGCCTGATAGGCGATTATAGTTCTAAAATCAAAGATCAAATTCTTTCGATTGGAGAGTTGCTTTCGGCTAAATTATTAACGGCAATTTTAATCGAAAAAGGAATCAACGCTCGTTTTGCTGATTCTAGAATTTTCCTGAAAACAGATTCAAAATTTGGAGATGCGCAACCGCTGGAACAAATTTCGAAGAAAAACGTAATTCAGTATTTTAAAGAAAATGCAGGTTCAGTAGTTAATGTTGTGACTGGTTTTATTGGTTCTAACAATAATAATGTTACCACTACATTAGGACGTAACGGAAGTAATTATACCGCTTCTTTATTGGCAAATTATTTAAATGCTAAAGAACTTCAGAATTATACTCACGTGGATGGTATTTATACTGCTAATCCGGATTTAGTTTCTGATGCTAAAAAAATTGATCATTTGACTTTTAATGAGGCGAATGAGTTGGCTAATTTTGGGGCAACTATTTTGCACGCCAAAACGATAATTCCTTTGTTAGAGAAAAATATTCCATTGCGGATATTAAATACTTTCAATCATGAAAACGAAGGAACTTTAATTACAGCCACTTCTAAAAATGCAGGAATTAAAACACTTTCTGTTTTAGAAGATGTAGCTTTAGTGAATCTTGAAGGTAGAGGTTTACTTGGGAAAACTGGAGTTGATGCCCGTATTTTTAAAGTAATGGGCGATAATAATATCAGTGTGAGTATTATTTCGCAAGGTTCTTCTGAAAGAGGAATCGGATTAGTAGTTGCGGAATCTCAGGCTACAAAAGCAATGATTGAATTAGAAAAAGAATTCGAAAATGATTTCTATTCTAAAGATGTTAATAAAATTTCGGTAACTGATGATGTTTCGGTAATTTCGATTATTGGACAGGATTTAAGTACTTTTTACAAGCCTTACACGGCTTTGATTAAAAACAAAATTGTCCCTATTCTTTTCAATAATACGGTTACTGGAAAAAATGTGAGTTTGGTAGTTAAAAAATCAGAACTGAATAAAGCATTAAATGTTATTCATGGGGAGATTTTTGGAGTTTCTAAAAAAATCAACATTGCTGTTTTTGGTCATGGATTAGTAGGAGGTACTTTGATTAATCAAATTTTAGAATCGGCAATTGCTATTGAGAAAAGAAAAGACATCAAATTGAATGTTTTTGCTATTGCGAATTCTAAAAGTGTTTTGCTAAACAAGAGTGGAGTGACTCCAAACTGGGTTAACGAAATTCAAACTAACGGATTCTCTTATACTATTGATGATATTATTGCTTACGCAAATGAGCATCATTTAGAGAATTTAATTGCTGTGGATAATACGGCTAGTGCGACATTTGTTGAAAATTATATTCCTTTAGTTGAAAATGGTTTTGATTTAATTTCGTCGAATAAAGTAGCCAATACTTTGAGTTATGGTTTTTACAAGCAATTGCGTAGTGTATTAGCCGAAAATCAAAAGAGTTATTTGTATGAAACCAATGTTGGTGCAGGTTTGCCATTAATTGATACGATAAAATTATTGCATCTTTCGGGTGAAAATATCACTAAGATTAAAGGCGTTTTCTCAGGAACATTGAGTTATTTATTCAATAATTTTTCTGCTAAAGATGTTCCGTTTAGTGATATATTGAAAGAAGCGATTGATAATGGTTATACCGAACCAGATCCAAGAGAGGATTTATGTGGAAACGATGTAGGTAGAAAATTATTGATTTTAGCGAGAGAATTGGATTTGCAAAATGAATTTGAAGAAATTGCAATTCAGAATTTAATTCCGGAACATTTACGTGAAGGAAATGCTGCTGATTTCCTGACTAAATTAAAAGAGTTTGACCCAATTTATGATAAGATAAAGAACGAGCAAAAACCGAATCATGTTTTGCGTTACATAGGTGAATTGTCTGGTGACTTGCAAAATGACAAAGGAATATTAGAAGTAAAATTAGTTTCTGTTCCTTCAGATACGGCACTAGGCGGATTAAAAGGTTCTGATTCTTTCTTTGAAATATATACTGAATCTTACGGAGACCGACCAATTGTAATTCAAGGAGCTGGAGCTGGTTCGGCAGTAACGGCAAGAGGTGTTTTTGGAGATATTTTGAGATTGTCTGATAAAGGATAGTTTTTTAGTATTTAGTGTTCAGTTTTTGAGTGTTCAGATACAAAAATAAAATTAGTTAATAATTAAAAAAAGGCAAACCTCCAGTCTTGACTCCCTCCCCTTCGGGGAGGGTTGGGGAGGGGATAAAATGAAAATAACATTAGACAGAGTAAACGAAAACTTCCACTTTCAATTAAAAAATGAAAGAGGACATATAGTAAATGTAGATGCGCGTCCGGATTTTGGAGGAAATGATATGGGGCCAAGCCCAATGGAATTAGTCTTGATGGGTGTTGCTGGATGTAGCGGAATTGATATGATTTCGATTCTAAAAAAACAACGTCAGGAAATCACTTCTTTCAAAGCTGAGGTTGAAGGAGAGCGCGTACAAGTAGGAGAAGCAAAACCGTTTAAAGATATTCATGTGGTTTTTTCTTTGGAAGGAAATATTAAAGAAGGCAAAGCGGCTAAAGCGGCACAATTGTCTTTCGAAAAATACTGTTCAGTTTCTAAAACAGTGGAGCCTACAGCTACCATTCATTATAAAGTAATTTTGAACGGAGTAGAATTAGCTAAAAACTAAAACGAATAATTTAAAATAATTAAGTCATCTTGACTACAAAAGCTAGGAAAATAACTTTGAGGATCTCTGTGTTTTCTTTGCGAATCTTAGTGAAATGACTTTAAAAAAATAATACAAAATGGACGAACAAGAATTTGGTTTTGAAACTCAAGCCATACGTACACATATAGATAGGACTCATTATCAAGAACATTCAACGCCTTTGTTTTTGTCTTCAAGCTTTGTTTTTGAAGATGCTGAGGATATGAGAGCTTCTTTTACTGAAGAGAAAGAACGTAATATTTATAGCCGTTTTTCTAATCCAAACACGACTGAGTTTGTGGATAAGGTTTGCGCTATGGAAGGTGCTGAGGCAGGTTATGCTTTTGCTACAGGAATGGCAGCAATCTATTCTACTTTTGCAGCTTTGTTGAGCTCAGGTGATCATATTGTATCAGCTGGAAGTGTTTTTGGTTCTACGCATGCGTTGTTTATGACTTATTTTCCAAAATGGAATATTACCACTTCTTATTTTGATATTAATCAGCCAGAAACGATTGAAAGTTTTATCAAACCAAATACTAAAATCTTGTATGCTGAAACACCTACAAATCCTGGTGTTGATGTAGTTGATTTAGAATTGTTAGGCCAAATTGCTAAAAAACACAATTTGATTTTGATAATCGATAACTGTTTTGCAACACCTTACATTCAGCAACCTATTAAGTATGGAGCGCATATTGTTATTCATTCGGCTACAAAATTAATGGATGGTCAAGGACGTGTTTTAGGAGGAGTTGCTGTAGGTCAAGCCGATTTAATTCGCCAAATCTATCTTTTCTCAAGAAATACAGGTCCGGCTTTGTCTCCATTTAATGCTTGGGTTTTGTCTAAAAGTATCGAAACTTTAGCAATTCGCGTGGAAAGACATTGTGAAAATGCGTTGAAAGTAGCTGAGTTTTTAGAAAGTCATCCTAATGTAAACAGTGTGAAATATCCTTTCTTGAAATCGCATCCTAAATATGAAGTCGCTAAAAAGCAAATGCTTTTAGGTGGTAACATTATTGCATTTGAAATTAAAGGAGGTATTGATGCAGGTCGTGCTTTTTTAGATAAAATAAAATTATGTTCGCTTTCTGCTAATATTGGAGATGCTAAAACTATTGTAACGCATCCCGCTTCAACTACGCATAGTAAATTGTCTATTGAAGAAAAACTGGCAGTTGGTATTACAGAAGGTTTAGTACGTGTTTCTGTAGGTTTGGAAACTGTAAAAGATGTTATTGCCGATTTAGAGCAAGCTTTGTCTTAATGATTGCAGAATAAAGATTAACGATTTTTGATTGCAGATTTTGCTCTAGTACATCACAATCGTTAATCTTCATTATTCTTTAATTTAAAAATATACTTTTGTTGTAATTATAAAGAGATGTTGATTTTTTTGAATCATAAATCAGCAATCGTTAATCATCAATCAAAATCAAATGCTTTCAAAGAAAACAAAATACGGAATTAAAGCTTTGACTTTTTTGGCTCGTCAAGAAGATCAAACGCCAGTTGCTATTGCTGATATTGCCAAAAGCGAAAATATTTCGATTAAGTTTTTGGAAAGTATTTTGTTGCTGCTTCGCAATTCAGGTTTTTTAGGTGCCAAAAAAGGAAAAGGGGGCGGTTATTATTTGATTAAAGATCCTAAAGAGATTAGCATGGCAAAAGTGTACCGCATTCTCGAAGGGCCAATTGCTTTGTTGCCCTGTGCGAGTCATAATTTTTATGAAAGATGTGATGATTGTGAAGACGAATCAACTTGTGCTGCGCGTCGTTTGATGACTGAGATTAGAGATAATACCTTAAAGGTTTTAGAAAATAACTCTTTAGCCGATATTGCTTTCTAGAGTATAGATTTATATAAAAAAATGACCTTTTCAAATATTTGAAAAGGTCATTTTTTTATATAAATCTAATATTAAGATTTGTCTCCCTCTCCTTTGGAGAGGGTCGGGGAGAGGATTTAGAAAACTAGTTTGTACCCCACAAAAAATAACATTACTGCAATGGCATTTCTAAGTAATAAATCAGGTACTTTTCCACTTAACATACTTCCCATAAATATTCCAGGAATTGACCCCATTAATAATTGGCTTAATAGTCCTAAGTCTAAGTTCCCCATAGAAGCATGTCCTAATCCTGCTACAAGTGTTAATGGAACTGCGTGAGCAATTTCAGTACCTACAAGTCTTGGTGTTGGTAAAAGTGGATAAAGGAAAAATAAAGTTACAGTTCCTAAAGCACCAGCTCCAATAGAAGTTAGCGTTACTGTAGTTCCTAGTAATACCCCAATAGCTATGGTTAGTAAGTTTTGAGTTCTGCTTTCGCTATGGAATTTATCACCTGCATGTTTTTGTGAAAAAACAAGTATTTTCTTTTTGAAAATAATTGCGATAGAAGTAAATAATAATGCCCAGCCTAAACTGTATTTTATTATTGCGTTTAATGCGGTAGTATCAGCATTAAAACTATGTAAAATCCATAAAGTTATTGCTGCTGCAGGAAGACTCCCAAGAGAAAGCCAACCGGTTATTGTCCAGTTAATATTATTTTTTTTGTGATGTACAAAAACACCTCCTGCTTTAGTAAATGCTGCATATAATAAATCAGTTCCAACAGCTGTTGTTGGTGGAATACCAAACCATAATAAAATAGGTGTCATTAACGAACCGCCACCTACACCGGTCATACCTACTACAAAACCCACGAATAAACCTGCAACTATAAGTCCTATTTGAAAATCCATAATAAAATTTTTTTTGCGCAAAAATACAACTATTTTACAATAATCCTATAGAAAAGGTAGAGTTTGTGAGTTGTATTTGAAAAATAAATA
This sequence comes from Flavobacterium undicola, assembly GCF_009909155.2. GTDB lineage: Bacteria > Bacteroidota > Bacteroidia > Flavobacteriales > Flavobacteriaceae > Flavobacterium > Flavobacterium undicola. The sequence goes on along the minus strand of NZ_JAAAPM020000016.1, from coordinate 58,221 downwards.
ATTAAGTGAATCGGAATGTAGTTAATTTCTGTTTTTTAATGAGTTTTTTTGTGTGATGGTTGTTTAATTTTGAATAGCTGAATTTTGAAATTATTTGAGAAAACAAATTTATCTTTGCAAAATAAATGATGTTTTGGCTGTGTCGCTCAGGGAAATTTGAAGACTAAAATGTTTTTTGTATCGAATGTTTTAGGAAAGCTCTTTTTAAAAATGTTAAATATATAATAGATTGTTTTGTTATTTAGAAATAAGTATTAAATTTGCGTACTAATCTAGTAAACCGATAGGGTAATGGATTTTAAATAGTTTTGGATATTAAAATGAGTAAAAAAGTGAAAGAAGATAACATTACAATTAAACAAGAGGTTTCTTTTAAGGAGCGTTTGTGGGTAATTATTCCTGTTACATTGTTGGTCGGCTTAATTGTGGTGCTGGCTATTAATCACTACGACGAATTCACGTGGAGTGGTTTTATAGGGGGATTTGATCAGGAGTTTTTAATTTTCTTACTTATTGGTATCTTTGCACAGTTGGTAGACGGAACGTTGGGAATGGGATACGGAGCAACTTCTACTTCATTTTTGTTGGCTTATGGAATTCCGCCGGCTATTAGTAGTGCCGGAGTTCACGTTGCTGAAATGTTTACAACAGGTGCGTCGGCAATTTCTCATCATCATTTTGGAAATATCAATAAAAAGTTAGTAAAACATTTATTGATTCCGGGTGTTTTAGGTTCTATCACAGGGGCTTATTTGTTGTCGGATGTGATTGATGGTGATGCTATTAAGCCTTTTATTGCGGTTTATATGATTGTTTTGGCTATAATAATTATTAGAAAGTCAATGCGAAAAACAATCATTAAAAAGAAAACCAAACGATTGAATATTCTGGCTTCTTTTGGAGGTTTTATGGATGCTGTTGGTGGAGGCGGTTGGGGGCCAATTGTGACTTCTACTTTGTTAGGGCGCGGAAGAAACCCTCGTTATACAATTGGTTCTGTAAATGCAGCCGAATTTGCGGTTTCTTTTGCCAGCGGAATTACCTTTATGTTGTTTGGAGGGATTCAAGGATGGCAGGTGATTATTGGGTTGATATTAGGAGGAGTGATGGCAGCGCCACTTGCAGCTATTTTAGTAAATAGAATAAAGAGAAAGCCGATGATGATTGTTGTAGGGATTTTGATTATCATTTTGAGTTTAAAAACGCTTTCTAAATTATTATAAAAGAGAAAAAAAATATGAGTGCAGATGTAGTACAATCTTTATTAGCAAAAACAAAGGATTTCTCTATTGAGGAAACTTTTGCTTTTCTAGCTGATGAATACAAGGGGAAAGTAGTTTTTTCTACTTCTTTCGGACAGGAAGATCAGGTTATTACGGCTTTAATTGAAAAAAGCAAAGCTGAGATAACTATTTTTACATTGGATACAGGACGTTTATTTCAAGAAACGTATGATGTTTTCCATAGAACACAAAAAAAATACAAATTACCAATAAAAGTATATTTCCCGGAAGCAAAAGCGGTGGAGGAATTGCTGGAGAAAAAAGGGCCAAATAGTTTTTATGAGTCTGTTGAGAATAGAAAAGAATGTTGTTTTATTCGAAAAGTAGTGCCTCTTAAAAAAGCCTTAGCAGGAAATCAGGTTTGGATTACTGGTTTAAGAGCCGAGCAGTCAGAGAACAGAAGCGATTTGCATTTGTTTGAATATGATGCTAACTTTGGCATCTTAAAATTCAATCCGTTATTGAAATGGTCATTGGAAGAAGTTCAAAAATATATTGACGATAATAATGTGCCGCAAAACAGTTTACACAAAAAAGGATTTGTAAGCATTGGTTGTGCACCTTGTACTCGTGCTATTGCACCAGGCGAAGATATTAGAGCAGGAAGATGGTCTTGGGAATCGAGTCATAAAGAGTGTGGTTTACACCAAAAATAATTAAGAGAAAAGATAATAGAATAAAGAGGATAAGGTTTTAAATTTGCAAAAAATTTAGAATCATTAAATCTTTCAAATATTTAAATACAAATGATGAGTTCAGTTTTAAAAACAAATGCTTTAGAGAGCGAAGCGATTTACATATTCAGAGAAGTTATTTCTCAATTTGAGAAGCCAGTGTTGCTTTTTTCTGGAGGAAAAGATTCGATTACTTTAGTGAGATTAGCGCAAAAAGCGTTTTTTCCTGCTAAGATTCCTTTTCCTTTATTACATGTTGATACAGGTCATAACTTTCCGGAAACCATTGCTTTTAGAGATAAATTGGTTGAAGAATTAGGTTTGGAGCTAATCGTTCGTAATGTACAGGATGCTATTGATGAAGGAAAAGTTGTTGAAGAAACTGGGAAATATTCTAGTAGAAACAGTTTGCAAACTACGACACTTTTAGATGCAATCGAAGAATTTAAATTTGATGCTTGTATTGGTGGAGCGCGTAGAGATGAGGAAAAAGCAAGAGCTAAAGAACGTATTTTTTCAGTTCGTGATGATTTTGGTCAATGGGATGAAAAAAACCAACGTCCTGAGTTGTTTGATTTATTGAATGGAAAAATTGAAAATGGTCAAAACGTTCGTGTTTTCCCAATTTCAAACTGGACTGAATTAGATGTTTGGAGTTATATCGAACAAGAGCAAATAGAAATTCCATCTATTTACTTTTCTCACAAACGTAAAGTTTTTGTTAGAGATGGTATGATTTGGTCACATTCTCCTTTTGTTTACCAAGATGAAGATGAGGAAATTGAAGAAAGAATTGTTCGTTTTAGAACTGTTGGAGATATGAGTTGTACTGCAGCTGTTGAATCTTATGCAGCTACAATTTCGGAAGTAGTTGGCGAAATTAGAGCTTCTACTATCTCTGAGCGTGGTGCACGTATTGACGACAAACGTTCAGAAGCTGCAATGGAGAAAAGAAAACAACAAGGATACTTTTAAAATCCTCACCCCAGCCCTCTCCAAAGGAGAGGGAGGTATTGGAGAAAAAAAGAAGAATAAAAAATAAAATTTTAATTAAATAAAACGCCAGACTCGGCTCCCTCCCCTTCGGGGAGGGTCGGGGAGGGGAAAAAAGATATGGAAGTTTTAAAAATAGCAACAGCAGGAAGTGTAGATGATGGAAAGAGTACATTAATCGGTAGATTATTGTATGATACGCAATCATTGACTACAGATAAATTAGAAGCAATTGAAAAAAGTAGTAAACAAAAAGGATATGATTATTTAGATTTCTCTTTGGCTACTGACGGATTAGTTGCAGAGAGAGAACAAGGAATCACTATTGATGTGGCTCATATTTATTTTTCTACAGCTAAGAAAAGTTACATTATTGCCGATACTCCTGGTCACGTAGAATATACGCGTAACATGGTTACAGGTGCATCAACTTCACAAGTATCTATCATTTTGATTGATGCCCGTAAAGGAGTAATTGAGCAAACATACCGTCACTTTTTTATCAATAATTTATTGAGAGTAAAAGATGTGATTGTTGCTGTAAACAAAATGGATTTAGTTGATTATTCTGAAGAAGTATACAACAAAATCAAAGCTGATTTCCAAGCATTGAATGCTAAGAGTTCATACAAAGAACAAAACGTAAGTTATATTCCTTTGAGTGCTTTAACAGGAGATAATGTTGTGGAAACATTAGGAAAGATGCCTTGGTATACAGGACAAACTATTTTACAGCATTTAGAAGCTTTAGAATCAAAAGATGTTTATGATAATGGAAAAGCTCGTTTCCCGGTTCAAACCGTAATTCGTCCAAAAACGGAAGAATATCATGATTTTAGAGGATATGCGGGTAAATTATACGGAGATAGTATTAAAGTAGGGGATGCTGTAACGGTATTGCCGTCTTTAACAGAATCTAAAGTGACTAATATTCACTTTTTTGATCAACAATTTGATGAAGCAGTTGCAGGTTCTTCAATTACTATTGAGTTAGAAAATGACATCAATGTAACTAGAGGAGATATGATCGTAAAATCGAATGAATTGCCTAGAGTTGAGAAAGACATTACTACTACAGTTTGCTGGATGGACAGCAAAAAATTAGTTGCCGGAACAAAATATTTAATCCAACACAATACCAATAGAGTTTTGGCAAAAGTGGATAGTATTAAAAATGTAATTGCAACTGATTATTCAGGAACAACTCCAGCATCTCAATTAGCGATTAATGAAATTGGAGAAGTAACTATCAAATTGAGTAAGCCATTGTATTTTGATGCTTATAATGATAACAAATCTAATGGAGCGTTTATTTTAATTGATGCTTCAACTAATACAACAGCAGGAGTAGGGTTTATTAGATAATCCCCACCTAGCCCTTTCGCCGCGGCGAAGAGGAAGATATTGTAGATAAACTTTATAACTATAAAGTTTATTTGTTGTGAAATAAAAAATGGAATAGTCTTTTTAATTGTTAAAGTTAAAAAGCAGAATATAACACAATCAAGTTCCGCCTAGTCTCCCCCTCCTTCGGAGGGGGCTGGGGGGAGGATAAAAGCAAAAAAAAGATGCAAAGTTTTAGAACAGAAATAGAGGATCCGATTGTCCAAAAAGAGATTATCGATTTAGAAAAAAAGATACACGCATTTCGTGGTGGAAAAATTGATGACGAACGTTTTCGTAGTCTTCGTTTAGCACGTGGTATTTACGGTCAACGTCAGGAAGGTGTTCAGATGATTCGTATCAAATTACCTTATGGTAAAGTGACTAGCGAGCAATTAAGAAGAATTACTGAAGTTTCAGATAAATATTCTACTGGACGTTTACATATTACTACTCGTCAAGATATCCAAATTCACTATGTGAGTTTAGATAGAACGCCAGAACTTTGGGCTGATTTATCTAAAGATGATATTACTCTAAGAGAAGCTTGTGGTAACACAGTGCGTAATATTACGGGAAGTGAATTAGCAGGTGTAGATACAGAAGAACCATTTGATGTAACTCCTTATGCTCATGGATTGTTTCAATACCTTTTGCGTAACCCAATTTGTCAGGAAATGGGACGTAAATTCAAAATTTCATTCTCTTCATCAGAAAAAGATACAGCTTTAAGTTATTTACACGATTTAGGATTCATTCCTAAAATTGTAGATGGACAAAAAGGTTTCAAAGTAATGTTAGGCGGTGGATTAGGTTCTCAGCCGTCTCACGCTGAATTGCTTTCTGAATTTGTTCCGGTTAACCAAATTATCCCAACAGCTGAAGGTGTAATTCGTGTTTTTGACCGTTACGGTGAAAGAGCAAAACGTTTGAAAGCACGTCTGAAATTCTTAATTAAAGATTTAGGTCGTGATGAATTCTTGCGTTTAGTTGACGAAGAGAAAAAAGCATTGCCTTTCCATAGTTATGAAATTGATACTACTGCTTTTGAAGGTGCAATTACTGAGCCTTTATTAGAAGTACCAACAGTTTCAATCCAAGATGTTGCAGCTTATGAAGCTTGGAAAAAATCAAATGTTATTGCTCAAAAACAAGCGGGTTATGTAGCTATTGGAGTAAAAGTGCTTTTAGGAGATTTTTATACTGATAAAGCTAGATTATTAGCTGATTTGATTAAAAATTACGGAGCGAATGAATTGCGTTTTTCATTACGTCAAAACATTGTGATTCGTAATATTAAAGAAGAAAATTTACCATTCTTCTACCAGGAGTTGGCTAAGTTAGATATGGTTAATTTAGGTTACGAAACTATTGGTGATATCACGGCTTGTCCTGGTACTGATACTTGTAACTTAGGTATCGCAAGTAGTACAGGTATTGCTGACGAACTTGAAAGAGTATTGAAAGCTGAATACCCACAATTTGCAAACAATAAAGAAATTGCAATCAAAATTAGTGGTTGTATGAATGCTTGTGGACAACACAATATGGCTGAAATTGGTTTCCAGGGAATGTCTATCAATGCAGGGAAATTAGTCGCTCCAGCTTTACAAGTATTATTAGGTGGAGGAATTTTAGGTAACGGAAATGGTCGTTTTTCTGATAAAGTAATCAAAATTCCTAGCCGTAGAGGACCTGAAGCTTTGCGTTTAATCTTAAATGATTTTGAAGCAAATGCTAACGGAACTAAATTTTTAGATTATTATGATACTAAAGGAGAGAAATATTTCTACGAATTCTTAAAACCATTAGCTGATGTAACGAATCTTACTGAAGAAGATTTCGTGGATTGGGGTAATGCTGATAATTATGTGAAAGCGGTAGGAGTAGGAGAATGTGCCGGTGTTGTAATTGACTTAGTAGCCACTTTGTTATTTGAAGCTAAAGACAAAATAACTTCTGCCCAAGAATTATTCGAAGAGCAAAAATGGTCAGATGCTATTTATTTAGCTTACGCTGGATTTGTTAACGGAGCTAAAGCTTTATTATTGGCAGAAAAAGAAAAAACAAATACACACGCAGGAATCATTGATTCTTTTGATACTGTTTTTGTAGAAGGAAATAAAATTGAATTGGGAGCTTCTTTTAGAGAATTAGTGTACCGAATCAATAAAAATGAGCCTTCTGAAGCTTTTGCTAAACAATACATTCAAGAAGCAATTTCGTTTTTCGCAAAATTAGAAGCATACAGAGAACAAGATTTAGCTAAAGCTTAATTCAAAAAAAATGAGTGAAATTAAAGATACAGCTGGCAACGATTCAAATAGCCAAGAGCGTAACGAATTGTATCCAATATTTTTAAAACTGCATAACCTTAGCGTGCTTATAGTAGGTGGAGGAAATGTGGGATTAGAAAAGCTATCTTTTTTGCTTAAATCGAGTCCCAATGCAAAAGTTGAGGTTGTTGCGCCGCGTTTTATGGATGAATTAGTCACTTTAGCTGAAAGTCACCCTACAGTGAAATTGACAAAAAAAAGATTCAAGAAAAAAATGCTGAAAAAGCGCAATATGGTAATCGCTTGTACAGATGATTTGAAGGTAAATAAACGTGTATACGAATTGTCCCGAAAAAGATATTTGATATGCAATATTGCCGACACACCTGATTTATGCGATTATTATTTAGGTGGAATTGTAACCAAAGGAAATGTCAAAATTGCTATTTCTACCAATGGAAAGTCACCTACAACAGCCAAACGATTGAGAGAGTTTTTTGAGGAAGTAATACCGGAAGATATCGATCAGATGGTGGAAAACTTAAACGATTATCGCAATACTTTAAAAGGGGATTTTGAAGATAAAGTTCAAAAAATGAATGAGATTACTCAATCATTAAAGAATAAACAATAAGTTTTTTTAGAAAATAGAATAAAGAGAAAAGAACAAGGAGATAACGAATGATTTTTATCATTAAATAATAATTATCAGATTCGTTCCTTTGAATAAAATAATTAGTAATAGTAAGTATAACACAAGTAACTCTATCCAGTCTCCCTCTCCTTTGGAGGGAACTGGGGGAGGAAAATAAGTAAAAAAATGATAGAAACAGATATCCTTATAATAGGAGCCGGTCCAACTGGTTTATTTGCCGTTTTTGAAGCAGGATTATTGAAGTTAAAATGTCACATCTTGGATGCTTTACCACAGCCAGGAGGACAACTTTCGGAGTTATATCCAAAAAAACCAATCTACGATATACCAGGTTTTCCAGAAGTATTAGCTGGTGATTTAGTTGATAATTTAATGGAGCAAATTAAGCAGTTCGAACCAGGGTTTACTCTTGGAGAGCGCGCTGAAACTATCGTTAAGCAAGAAGATGGAAGTTTTATTGTTACTTCAAATGAAGGAACAGAATTTCATGCCAAAGTAATTGCTATTGCAGGTGGTTTAGGAAGTTTCGAGCCACGTAAACCTTTAATCGAGGATGTTGAGTTCTATGAAAATAAAGGAGTGAAATACTTTATCAAAAACCCGGAAGAATTCAGAAACAAACGTGTGGTTATTGCAGGTGGTGGAGATTCAGCTTTAGACTGGAGTATCTTCTTGTCTAATGTTGCTTCAGAAGTGACTTTGATACACCGTCGTAATGAATTCCGTGGTGCTTTGGATTCTGTAGAAAAAGTACAAGAATTAAAAGATGCTGGAAAAATCCACATGATTACTCCTGCTGAAGTAGTTGGAATCAACGGAGCTGAGCACGTAGAATCTATTGATTTAGATGAAAACGGAGCGCATCGTAATATTCCTTGTGATTATTTCATTCCACTTTTTGGTTTAACACCAAAATTAGGGCCTATTGGAAACTGGGGATTAGAAATCGAGAAAAATGCAATCAAAGTAAACAATGCTTTGGATTACCAAACGAATATTCCAGGAATCTTTGCTATTGGAGATATCAATACTTATCCAGGAAAATTGAAGTTGATTCTTTGTGGTTTCCACGAAGCGACTTTGATGTGTCAAGCGGCATACCAAATCATCAATCCGGGAAAACGTTATGTATTAAAATACACAACAGTATCAGGTGTTGACGGATTTGACGGAACTCGTAAAGAAGCGCCAAAAGCAGTCGTAAAAGCGATCAACTAAAAAAAAGTTACTGAGATTCTAAGATTCTAAGGCTCTAAGTTTTTGTACTTAGAGCCTTTTCTAATTAACTATTAGCTTAAGTCTTAGTAACTTAGCAACTTTAAAAAACACTTGCAAGTGGTAAGGCTATTGCTTTACTTTGCATTTCCAAATTAGTAAAATAATTTGGAGCGAAAGATTAGGGATTTATCAGTAAAAATGGGTTCCTGCTGTTCGCTATATCTTTTTATTTTACCCTTTCAGGGTTCAAAACCCTGAAAGGGTAAAATAAAAAGGATGCCGCTACCATCAGGGCTAATGAGTTAAGAGTAGAGTAGTGGTTTTAAGGAAACAGATAAAAAACAAAAGCTTTGCGCCTTGGCGTTTTAGCGGCAAAAAAATAAGTTATGCCAAGCATTCAAGAAGAAATCAAAAAAAGAATACTCGTTCTCGATGGAGCTATGGGAACCATGTTGCAACGTTACAATTTTTCGGAAGATGATTTTCGAGGCGAACGTTTCAAAGATTTTCCTCATTCTCTAAAAGGGAACAATGATTTGTTGTCACTGACTCAACCCAAAGCCATTGCCGAAGTGCATGCCGCTTATTTTGAGGCTGGAGCTGATATTGTGGAAACCAATACGTTCTCAGGAACAACTATTGGTATGGCCGATTATCACATGGAGGATTTGGTTTACGAATTGAACTACGAGTCGGCAAAAATTGCCCGTCAGGTAGCCGATGAATTCACCGCTAAAAATCCGGACAAACCTCGTTTTGTTGCGGGTTCAATTGGACCAACAAACAGAACAGCGAGTATGTCTCCCGATGTGAATGATCCAGGATACAGAGCCGTGACTTTTGATGATTTGCGCATTGCCTACAAACAGCAAGTAGAAGCTTTGCTGGATGGAGGAAGTGATTTATTGTTGGTAGAAACTATTTTTGATACATTAAATGCCAAAGCAGCACTTTTCGCTATTGAAGAAGTAAAAGACGAAAGAAATATCGATGTGCCTATTATGGTTTCAGGAACCATTACCGATGCTTCAGGAAGAACACTTTCGGGACAAACGGTAGAAGCGTTCTTGATTTCGGTATCGCATATTCCATTGTTGAGTGTTGGATTCAATTGCGCTTTAGGAGCCGATTTGTTGAAACCGTATTTACAGACTTTGTCGCATAATACTTCTTTCAATATTTCTGCACATCCTAATGCAGGATTGCCAAACGCCTTTGGAGAATATGATGAAACACCAGAGCAAATGCAAGCCTTCATCAAAGAATATTTAGAAGATAATTTGGTAAACATCATTGGCGGTTGTTGTGGTACAACTCCAGATCATATCCGTTTGATTGCAGAAGCAGCGGCAAAATATAAGCCAAGAGTTTCAACGGCGACGTTGTGAAAATAATTGAAATTATAATTTATTGAAAATTAAATAACTTGGTTATGTATGTTTTTCTTGCATTGTTTGTTGTAATCTTAAACTATTCAATTTTTTCTTTTTTAAAGGCCCAAAATAGGTTAAGAAAAATATTTTTATACTTGGTATTGTTTTTCTTTGGAGCTATAATGCTTACAAAGTTTTATAATTTTTTGAGTATTGATGGTATGCCAGACGGTTTTGGTTTTTTTATCTTGCTAAACTTTAGTTGGGGAATATTGTTGTTGTTTTTCATAAAGAAAATTATCAACAGAAAGGTTAATGTTTTTGAGAAACTAGAAAATAATGATTTTTTTCTAACATTTACTTATCTTAAAGTGATTACAATAATTATAACTGTATTTCAGTTGTTTTTGATTTTATCAAAAACGATATTTATTTTTAAAAGTTAATTATAATTTCAGATAGGGCAGATTTGTAATCCGTGCCCGCAAAGAGAATAAAAATATAACAGTTCCGTAGGAATGACTCATTTTGTAGCAACGGAATTTATTCCGTTGGAGGAAAAACGAAATATTTGTAGCAACGGAATTCATTCCGTTGGGAAATACGAAATTGTAATCAAGAATGCCCGCGTGAGGGATAGAAGCGGCATCCTTTTATGAAGTCCCGATTTAGGGACGAAATAAAAGATATAGCGGATAGCCCGATCCGCCGCGGCGGACACGCCCAAAATAGGATTGTTAGAAAATAAGACCTACAAGGTTTTGGAAACCTTGCAGGAAAATAAAATAATAAAATGGCAGTAGTAGAACCAAGAAGAAATTTAGTTTTATCGGGATTAGAACCTTTGATTATTACGCCCGAAAGTGTTTTTGTAAACATTGGAGAGCGTACGAATGTTACAGGGTCTAGAAAATTTCTTCGATTGATCAAAGAGGAGAAATACGATGAAGCACTCAGTATTGCTAAGGAGCAGGTAGAAGGAGGAGCGCAAATCATCGATATTAATATGGATGAGGGAATGCTGGATGGTGAATATGCAATGGTGAAATTCCTGAACTTGATTGCTGCCGAACCGGATATTGCTCGTGTGCCTATTATGATTGACAGCTCGAAATGGCATATTATCGAAGCGGGATTAAAGGTAGCACAAGGAAAATGTGTGGTAAACTCGATTTCGTTAAAAGAAGGCGAAGAACAGTTTATTCATCATGCTAAATTAATCAAACGTTACGGAGCTGCTGCAATTATCATGGCTTTTGACGAAGTAGGTCAGGCAGATAATTTTGAACGTAGAGTAGAAATTTGCCAACGCTCGTATGATATTTTGGTAGATAAAGTAGGTTTTCCTCCTCAGGATATTATTTTCGATTTGAATATATTTCCAGTGGCAACCGGTATGGAAGAACACCGTTTGAATGCTTTGGATTTCTTTAGAGGAACTAAATGGGTGAGAGAAAATTTACCACATGCACACATTAGTGGTGGGGTAAGTAACGTTTCGTTTTCTTTCCGTGGAAATGATACAGTAAGAGAAGCGATGCACTCGGTGTTTTTATACCACGCGATTCAGAACGGAATGACAATGGGAATTGTAAACCCGGAGATGTTGACCATTTATGATGATATTCCGAAGGATTTATTAGAGCATGTAGAGGATGTGATTTTGAACCGTCGTGATGATGCTACCGAGCGTTTGTTGGATTTTGCTGAAAATGTAAAAGGTGGTCCAAAAACCAATGAAAAAGAAGTTCAGGAATGGCGTTTTGGAACGGTACAAGAAAGAATCACACATTCATTAGTAAAAGGAGTAGATGCTTTTATTGAAGAAGATGTTGAGGAAGCCAGATTAGCTGCGACCAAACCAATTGAAGTAATCGAAATTAATTTGATGACAGGAATGAATGTCGTTGGGGATTTGTTTGGTTCAGGAAAAATGTTTTTGCCGCAGGTGGTAAAATCGGCACGTGTAATGAAAAAAGCCGTGGCTTATTTATTGCCATTTATTGAAGCTTCGAAACAAGCGGGAGATAAACAAGGAAACGGAAAAATATTGATGGCAACCGTAAAAGGGGATGTACACGATATTGGAAAAAATATTGTTTCGGTGGTATTAGCTTGTAATAATTACGAAATCATCGACCTTGGAGTAATGGTTCCTCCAGAGAAAATTATTGCAGCAGCATTGGAACACGAAGTAGATATTATTGGATTGAGTGGTTTAATTACGCCTTCGTTGGACGAAATGGTGTTTTTAGCCAAAGAATTGGATAGAAGAAATCTAACAATTCCAGTAATGATTGGTGGAGCAACGACTTCGCGTGCACATACTGCCGTGAAAATTGCACCACAATATCGTGCTACTGCTATACATGTTAATGATGCTTCAAGAGCAGTAACAGTGGCTGGAAATTTATTAGATCAGAATAAGGAAGCCTATATGGCTGGTATTCGTGAAGAATATGATGTTTTTAGGGAAACATTTTTAAATCGTTCGAGAGATAAGAATTTCTTAACGATTGAAGATGCTCGTAAGAATAAATTGCAGTTGGATTGGGCAAATTATACGCCAAAGAAACCTAATTTCATTGGAACAAAAAGTTTCGAAGTAGATTTAGATGTTTTGGTACCTTATATTGACTGGACACCATTTTTTAGAACCTGGGAATTGTTTGGGAAATATCCGGCAATTTTGACTGATGAAGTTGTGGGCGAACAAGCAACTTCTGTTTTTGCAGATGCAAAAGAAATGTTGGAAGTAATTTTGAAAGAAAAGAAATTCACTGCTAAAGGAATCTACGGAATTTTTCCTGCGAACCAAGTGAACGATGATGATATTCAGTTGTATGACGAAAACGGAAAAGAATTGGAGAAATTCTTGACTTTGCGTCAGCAAGCACAAAAAACCAAAGGAGCACCAAATATAGCGTTATCTGATTTTATTGCGCCAAAAGACAATGGAGTAACTGATTATATGGGTGCTTTTTGTGTAACAACTGGTTTTGGAGTAGATGAATGGGCAGATGAATACAGAGACAATTTAGACGATTACAACTCGATTATGGTTAAGGCATTAGGGGATCGTTTGGCTGAGGCTTTCGCCGAATATTTACACGAACAAATCCGTAAAGAAATTTGGGGTTATGCTCCGGATGAAGTTTTAACAACCGAGGCGATGATTGAAGAAGTGTATGCCGGAATTCGTCCTGCGCCAGGATATCCAGCTTGTCCTGACCATTTGGAGAAACCAACCATTTGGAAATTGTTAAAAGTAGAGGAAGAAATTGGAGTAACTTTGACCGAAAGTATGGCTATGTGGCCAGCAGCGGCAGTTTCGGGTTATTATTTTGCAAATCCTGAAAGCAGGTATTTCGGACTTGGAAAAATAAAAGAAGATCAGGTAATTGATTACGCTAAACGAAGAAGTATCTCGACAGACAAAGCCATGAGATGGTTGAGTCCTAATATTGCAGATTAATCCCCACCCAGCCTCTCGCCTTGGCGAGGAGGAATTGGTTAAGAAAATAATTGTTCAATTAAAATTACCCCAGTATTCCCCTCGCCGCGGCGAGGGGTTGGGGGAGGAAAAATGAAAGTAACGCAGCATATAGAAAACGCAAAAGGGAAACCATTGTTTTCCTTCGAAATTGTCCCGCCTCAAAAAGGGAGTAATATCAATGATTTATACGTAAACATTGATCCATTAATGGAATTCAAACCACCATTTATTGATGTAACGACTTCGAGAGAAGAGTATGTGTATATCGAAAAAGATGGGCTTTTTGACCGTCGTATTACGCGTATGCGTCCGGGAACAGTTGGGATTTGTGCTTCTATCCAACATAAATATGGCATAGATGCTATTCCGCATGTGTTGTGTGGTGGTTTCACTAAGGAAGAAACTGAATATTTATTGGTAGATTGTCAATATTTGAACATTGATAATTTAGTGGCTTTGCGTGGTGACCCTATGAAAGGGGAGAAATATTTCGAACCTACCATTGGTGGAAATCATTATGCGGTAGATTTAGTAAAGCAAATTAAAGCGATGAATGGAGGGAGGTTTTTGCATGGTGAATTGCCAATTGCGAATGCACCTGATTTTTGTGTAGGAGTAGCCGGATATCCTGAAAAGCATATTGAAGCACCAAGTTTGGAGGCTGATTTGAAAAGGCTGAAAGAAAAAGTAGATGCAGGTGCGGATTATATTGTAACTCAAATGTTTTTTGATAACCAACGTTATTTTAGATTTGTTGAAGCTGCCCGCGCTATAGGTATTACGGTGCCAATTATTCCAGGAATCAAACCAGTAGCAGTAAAACGTCATTTGCAATTATTACCACAAGTTTTTTGGTTAGACATGCCTGAAAGTTTAATTAGTGCAATTGAAAATGCCAAGGATAATGTTGCTGTTAGACAAATAGGGGTTGAGTTTGCTGTTCAACAGTCTAAAGAGTTGATTGAATTTGGTGTGCCTTGTGTACATTATTATTCGATGGGTAAATCGGATAATATTTACAATATAGCGAGTCAGGTTTTTTAATTTTTTTGTTCACAAAAGTTTGAAATCATAGACTTATAGTTGAATGTTTTGTCATGATAAGTATAAAAAAAATCATTCGTTTTCGAAATTTTTCAAAACAGCGCACTATTTGGTGCGCTGTTTTTGTTTGTAATTTATTGGTTTTGTCATCTTGTAGAAAGTATGAAGAAGAATTGGATATTCCTTTTGCAGTAAATTCACAAGCAGGAGTAGCAATCACTTTTGATGATAATTATATTGACCAATGGTACGCGGTAGATCAGATTCTTAAACCATATAATTGGAAAGCAACTTTTTTTGTTTCTCAATTTAATTCACTTTCGTATGAAGAATTAAAAAAATTAAAGTTGCTGAAAAAACAAGGCAATGAAATAGGAGGACATGGTTGGATTCATTTAAAAGCAGCTCCTTTTGAAAAAAAGAATGGGGAAATAAACTACTTAGATGATGAAATTTTCCCGATGTTAAGGTCAATGAATAAGAAATCGTTGGCGGTACATTCTTTTGCCTATCCTTATGGATCAAGGAATGCTATTACGGATACTATTTTGTTACATGAATTTGATATTATAAGAGGGACAACTTACGGTAGTGAGCCACCTAGTGAACAAAGATGTTATTTTGATAATACTAGTAGGGTTCTATTTGGTTTAGGTATTGATAATAGTTATGCCCAATATAGTATTCCATATTTTTTGTCATTACTGGATTATGCTAAAAAGAATAATAAAATTGTGATTTTCTATGCGCATAGACCAGTTGTAAAGGCCAATGAAAGATACGAAACGGAATATAAAACATTAATAGAAATATGTAGATACATTAAAGAACACAATATGAAATTCTATACGGTTTCTGAATTGTATCTAAAAGAGATTAATAAAAACTAATGTCAGTTGTGAAAAGTTTATAAAACAATAAATAAAAGATTTGAATTAACTGAGGTTCGATTTTTTTACCGCTATATTTCTTTGATTGACCTCAAAAAAAAGATAGTTTTTAGTAGAAACAGTAAGTTTACGTGATTAAAAATTGCTGTTTTGGTTAAGAAAATTGTTGTTTTAGTACTTTTTATTTGTTTTTCGTTGCTAGAGGCGAAAGCACAATTGTGTACAGGAAGTTTAGGCGATCCTGTGGTGAAATTGGATTTTGGATCAGGAACAGCTTCGCATGGAAGTGCTTTGGGTACAGGTATTACAAGTTATACCTATACCACAGCAGATTTTCCGAGTGATGGTTCATATACAATTGAGAAAACCACAAATACTGCCGGAACCTGGTGGACAACTACTGATCACACCAGTGGAGGTTATATGATGGTGGTTAATGCCAGTTTTTCGACAACCGATTATTTTTATAAAAATACGGTTACTGGCTTATGTCCGGGAACTACTTATGAGTTTGCTGCCTGGATTATGAATCTGCTAAGAAGTCAGGATAATAGTCCGCCAAATATCACTTTTACAATTGAAGATAGCAGTGGAACTATTTTAGGAACTTATAATACAGGGAATATCGGTTTGTCATCAAGTGCGGTATGGAAACAATACGGATTTTATTTTACCACGCCATCAGGTGTTTCAAATGTGGTTATTCGAATGCGAAATAATAAGGCAGGTGCTGCACCCGGAAATGATATTGCTTTGGATGATATTACTTTTAGAGCTTGTGGACCGACTGTGACTTCTGCAATTCAAAATGAATCGACAACTAATTTAGAAGTTTGTGAGAACGAATCAAGGCAAATTACTTTATCAGGTTCGGTCTCATCTTCTGCATATACAACTATAGGCTATCAATGGCAAAGTAGTAATGATAATGGTCTTTCCTGGACTGATATTTCAGGAGCTAATTCAGCTGATTATACTTTTACTTCTGGTGCAGCGGGTACTTTTAAATACCGATTAGCAACTGCTGATATTTCGAATATTTCTTCTTCTAATTGCCGAATTTTCTCGAATGAAATCACCGTTGTTGTGAAATCAGGTTCTGTAGCACCAACAGTAGTATTGACTCAGCCTAATTGTGATGTGCCTTCGGGAACAATTAGTATTACAGCACCTTCGGGACTTTTGTACAGTATTGATGGTGTGAATTATCAATCAGGTATGGTTTTTTCAGGATTGTCAGGAGGGAATTATAATGTAACGGTCAAAAGTGGAAATTGTGTTTCGGCTCCTAGCGTGGCAACAATTAGTTCCGTGGCTGTTTCTAATGCAGTGCCAACGGTAAGCGTTGTTCAGCCAGTGATTTGTAATAATCCTTATGGAACGATTACTGTAACGAGTTTAGATGCGGAATATAGTTTTGATAACGGACAGACTTGGCAAAATAGCAATGTAAAAACAGGATTTATTCCGGGTGTTTATTTGGTAAAAACCAGAAATAGCTCTTTGTGTGAAACTGCTGCTGCATCAGTAAATATTATTGTGCCACCCGGTTATCCGCCTACGCCTACGGTTTCTGTAGCACAACCGGATTGCGTTGTTACTACTGGAACGATTATGATTTCAGATAATGCTACTGCTTATAGTTTTGATAATGGAATGAGTTGGATTACTTCGAATTCTAAAAATAATCTGGTTGCTGGAACTTATCAGGTTTTGATAAAAAACAATTTGGGTTGTAGTTCTCTTGTTGCGAATGAAGTCGTGATACATCCGTATGTGAATATCGAGCCGCATCCTGTTGTTAGTTCTTCTCAAAGTTTCTGTGTTCAGGACAATAAAAAACTTAATGATATTGCAATTTCAGGTACGAATATCAAATGGTATGATGCGCCCAGCTCTGGAAATTTGCTAAGTGGAACGACTATTTTGACTAGTAGAACTTATTATGCCTCGCAGACAATTTCCATTTGCGAAAGCGAAAGAATTCCTGTTCTTGTTACTATTCAGGCAACAGCAGCGCCGACAGGGAATTCGGTTCAAAGTTTTTGTTCTACGCAGAATGCTACAATTGGAGATTTAGAAGCTATAGGAACAGATATAGTTTGGTATGATTTGGCTACCAATGGTACTGTTTTAGCTGTTTCAACTCCGTTGATTGACAGGGCAAAATATTATGCGACACAAAGGACGAATGGCTGCGAAAGTGTGAATAGGCTTGCTGTTACTGTTTCTATAAGTGTGCCAACAGTAATAGTGAATGATGTGGCTGCTTCGTTTTGTGACGACTTGAATGATGGTGTTGAAATAGTAGATTTGGTTTCTTATGATAGAGCGATTACTTTAGATACATCAACTCAAATTCGTTTTTATCCTTCTCTTGCTGATGCTCAAAATCAAAATAATTCAGCTGAAATTGTCTCGGCAAACAGCTATAATTTGCAAGCGGGTATAACGACACTTTATGCCAGAGTTGATTCGAATGATAAATGTTATCAAGTAGTAAAAGTAGTACTGACTTTGTTTTTAGAACCTATAATTACAATTGGAGATGAGGTGACTCTTTGTGGAAATTCAAATGCTACCATTGAAGCCGGAGAAGGTTTTGATAGTTATTTGTGGTCAACTACTGAAACTACTCCATCAATAACTGTTTCTGATGTGG
Source organism: Flavobacterium undicola (assembly GCF_009909155.2). Taxonomy (GTDB): domain Bacteria; phylum Bacteroidota; class Bacteroidia; order Flavobacteriales; family Flavobacteriaceae; genus Flavobacterium; species Flavobacterium undicola. The sequence continues at coordinate 40,274 of NZ_JAAAPM020000016.1, read as the reverse complement.
GGAATTATTCGGTAACGGTTACTAAAAATAATGGGGGTATAAGTTGCTCTGCTACTAAGGATTTTGTAGTTACTTTGTCTAATGTTGCTGTTATTAGTGGTGTTGATATTGTCGATTGGACGGATAATCAAAATGCTATTACAGTAAATTTATCGGCGACAAGTTTAGGCGATTACGAGTATTCTCTGGATGGCGTTACCTATCAAGACGAAAATGTTTTTACAGGATTATTGAGTGGAAGTTATACTGTTTTTGTGCGCGATAAAAATGGCTGTGGGATAATAAGCCAAATAGTGTATATTTTGAATTATCCTAAGTTTTTCACACCTAATGGAGATGGCTTTAATGATACCTGGGCGGTCAAATTTTCAGAAACGGAGGCTGGTTTGAAAACAAGAATATTTGATAGATACGGAAAGTTTCTTAAAGAGTTTGCTAATACTTCTTCTTGGGATGGAACCTATAATGGTCATCAACTGCCGTCAGACGATTATTGGTTTGAAGTTTTTAGAGGAAATAATAAAATTTACAGAGGACATTTTGCAATGAAGAGATAGGTGAAAAAGCATCGTTTAAAACATTAAACGATGCTTTTTTTAGTTTTGTAACTGAATACTAAAAACTGTAAACTGAACACTATTTGGTAATCTCTCTAAATACTGCTTCCAGATTTTTATTTTTCTGATTGAGTTGTAACGTTTTTAAACCGTTATCATGAGCAAAGTCGAAAACGGCAGGACGCATATCTTTATCGGCAATAAATGTGAGTTCCCAAGAGAAATCATGGGTGTTCTTAAAGGATTTTAAATGTGGAATTCTGGCAATAGCTTGTTCTTCGATTTGATAATCAAATTCCACTTCGATAATTTGTTCTTTATCAGCAGAAATTAAATTGTTTAGTTTTTTATCAGTGACAATTTTTCCTTTGTTGATGATGATAACTCGGTCGCAAATTGCTTCTACTTCTTGCATAATATGTGTAGAAAGAAAAACCGTTTTGTCTTTTCCTGCATTTTTAATTACGTTACGTATTTCTAGTAATTGATTTGGATCTAATCCAGTGGTTGGTTCATCCAAAATCAATACATCGGGATTATGAAGTAAAGCATTAGCCAGTCCTACACGTTGACGATATCCTTTAGAGAGTTGGCTTATTTTTTTATGACTTTCTGAATTCAAAGCCGTTAATTGAATTACTTCTTCAATGCGGGATTTAGGTACTTTGTAAACATCGGCATTAAAAGCCAGATATTCTCTAACGTATAAATCCAAATACAAAGGATTATGCTCTGGTAAATAGCCAATAGAAAGTTGAACTGCTTTTGGATTGGTATTAATGTCTTGCCCGTTTACTAAGGCTGTTCCTTCATCGGCGGCAAGATAGGTGGTCAATATTTTCATTAAGGTTGATTTTCCGGCACCATTTGGTCCCAGGAAACCCACAATTTCTCCTTTTTTTATAGAAAATGAAATGTTGTCCAATGCCTTTTGGTCACCATAACTTTTGGATATATTTTTTACTTCTATTGACATGTTTCTTTGATATTTAAGGCAAAAATAAACAGAAAAAGCATTGCTTGGTTTTTTTTGTACAAAATGCAAAATATTTTTTGCGGAATTAAAAATATATTATACATTTGCAAAGTAAAAAAAATATTTACAGATAATTCTATATCAGATGTCAAATAACCGTTTCTATTTTAGTACTTCTTTTTATTTCTTTAGCGAGAGATAAGGATTGTGCTATGGTAATTTGAAAATTTAAGATAAACAAATAAAACTAATATACAATCCTGATGAAAATCAGGATTTTTTTTTGAGTATTTATGAGTATAGTAAACGAGCAAAAAACTTCTACAACTTCTCCCTCTCCTTTGGAGAGGGCTGGGGAGAGGATTGCGATACAAGGTATAGTAGGTTCTTTTCATCATCAGGTGGCTCAGGAATATTATGATCAGGATGTGGTTGTAGATGAGTGTTTATCTTTTGACGAATTGGTAGATAGTCTTTTGTCAGGGAAATCAAGTCAGGCAGTGATGGCTATCGAAAATTCTATCGCGGGTCCTATTATTCCAAACTATGCGTTAATAGATAAGAATAATTTACATATTATCGGGGAGCATTATTTGAGAATTCATCAAAATTTGATGGCATTAAAAGGACAAAGTATTGCCGATATAAAAGAAGTTTATTCGCATCCAATGGCATTATTGCAATGTATGGATTTCTTGAAACAATACCCGCACATCAAATTGGTTGAAGATAAGGATACGGCTGAAACGGCTCGCAGAATTCAGGAAAATCAACTCAAAGGAGTGGCAGCAATCGCCAGTAAAGTAGCTGCTGAAATGTATGGTTTAGAGATTTTAGCTCCCGAGATTCAAACGATTAAAAATAACATGACTCGTTTTGTTATTGTTAATAAAGAGAATTCATTTGTTCCGGAAAACGAAATAAACAGAGCTTCTTTAAAATTCGAATTGGATCATAAACGTGGAAGTTTAGCAGCGGTTTTGAATGTAATGAGCGATTGTAAAATGAATTTGACTAAAATTCAATCGTTGCCAAAAATTGAAACGCCTTGGAAATATTCTTTTTTTGTGGATGTTACTTTTGAAAAATATGAAGATTACGCCAAAGCAAAATCGTTATTGGAGATTATGGCAGAATATTTTAAAGTGTTGGGGGAATATAGAAATACCAAGCCTTTAATAAATGAAGATTAAAAAAGAATAATAAATAAAGCAGATTGTCAATTCGAGCAAAGTCGAGAATAGTTCAAAAGCCAAAGAATAAAATGATTACAACAGCAAATAGATTAAATACAGTTGAGGAATACTACTTTTCATCAAAATTGAGAGAAGTGAGACAATTGGCATCAGAGGGGAAACCAATTATCAATATGGGAATTGGAAGCCCTGATTTGGCACCGTCGAAAGCTGTTATTGATGCAGTTGCATTGGCTATTCAAGATGAAAATGCGCATGGATATCAAAGTTATCAAGGGTTGCCAGAATTGAGAAGTAGTATGGCGGCTTTCTACAAGAATAATTTTCAGGTAGAATTAAATCCAAATACGGAAATTTTGCCTTTAATGGGTTCGAAAGAAGGAATCATGCACATTTCGTTGGCATTTTTGAATGAAGGAGATCAGGTTTTAATTCCTAATCCGGGATATCCAACTTATACTTCGGTGACAAACTTAGTAGGAGCAGAAGCTGTTTATTATGATTTGGCAGAAGCTAATAATTGGGAACCTGATTTTGAAGCTTTAGAAAAATTAGATTTATCGAAAGTGAAACTAATGTGGATAGGTTATCCGCACATGCCAACAGGAGCAAGAGGAAGTTTGCAGTTGTTTGAAAATTTAGTGGCTTTCGCCAAAAAACACCAAATACTGTTAGTGAATGACAATCCATACAGTTTTGTTTTGAATGACAAACCGATGAGTTTGTTGCAGATAGAAGGAGCTAAAGATGTGGCTTTAGAGTTGAACTCATTGAGTAAGACTTTTAACATGGCGGGATGGCGAGTAGGGATGGTTTCAGGAAATGCAGAGCTAATCGATGCAGTTTTAAAAGTAAAAAGTAATATGGATAGCGGAATGTTTTTTGGAATCCAAAAAGGAGCTATCGAAGCATTAAAGAGTGATCAGTCATGGTTTGATTCCATGAATGAAATATATAAAAGACGCCGTGTTTTAACGGAGCAATTAGCTGAAAAGTTAGGTTGTACCGTCTATAAAGAAGGAGTAGGATTATTTGTTTGGGCTAAATTGCCTGAGGGAATACAATCAGCAGAAAAGTTCATCGATCAGATTTTGCATGAAAAATATATTTTTATTGCTCCGGGAACTATTTTCGGTTCTAATGGTGAAGGATATATTCGATTTGCATTATGTGTAAAGGAAGAAAAAGTACAGGAAGCAATAGATAGATTCCTTCCCAACCCCTCCGAAGGAGAGGCTTTGGGCAACTAACAGAATAATTATGACTAAAAGTAATAGTAATACGTCTCAAGTTTCGGCTCCCTCTCCTTTGGAGAGGGCTGGGGAGAGGATTTTTGTAATAGGTATAGGATTAATAGGTGGTTCGATGGTTTTAGACATCAAAGCACTTTATCCGGAAGTTACTGTTTACGGAATAGACAATAACGAAACGCACTTGCAGCAAGCATTAGAGTTAGGTGTTATTGATGTTGCGGCTACTATGGAAGATTTGCATGAAGCAGATTTTGTAATTGTGTCGGTTCCTGTAAATGTTGCTATTAGTTTATTGCCTCAAGTATTGGATTTAGTTGGAGAAAACGCCATTGTTTTAGAAGTAGGTTCGACTAAGAACCCAATTTGTAAAGCGGTAGCTAATCATCCTAAAAGAAGAAATTTTATTGCAACGCATCCTATTGCTGGAACGGAATTTTCGGGACCTTCGGCAGCGTTGAGAGATTTGTTTAGAGATAAAACAAACATCATTTGCGAAGTAGAAAAAACGGCTTTCAAATTACAGGAAAAAGCATTAGAAGTGTTTAAAGCTATGGGAATGCGTATTCGTTATATGGATCCAAAATCGCATGATAAACACATTGCTTATGTTTCGCATTTATCGCACATTAGTTCCTTTATGTTAGGGAAAACAGTGATTAATAAAGAAAAAGACGAGCAGGATATTTTTGATATGGCAGGTTCTGGTTTTGAAAGTACAGTGCGTTTAGCTAAGAGTTCGCCAGCGATGTGGACGCCTATTTTCGAGCAAAATAAAGCTCAGGTATTGGAATCATTAGAAGAATATATTTCTAATTTGACACAGTTCAGGGATTTATTGGCACAGGATGATTATAATGCAATATATGAGGAGATGGCGAGTGTGAATAAAATTAGAGAGATATTAAACGGAATAAGCGTTAAAAAATAGAGTAAAGAGAATAATAATATAACAACACATAATTAAAAGAAATAAATTAATAAAAGATGGAAAACACAAAAGAAATGAGAAATTGGTTGGATGCTTTCAAATTAAATCATCCATTTGTGATAGCAGGACCTTGTAGTGCTGAAACTGAAGAGCAAGTATTGAAAATTGCTCACGAATTAAAAAATTCTGATGTAAGCGTATTTAGAGCAGGAATTTGGAAACCAAGAACTCGTCCGGGAGGATTTGAAGGTATTGGAGAAATAGGATTAAAATGGTTGAAAAAAGCTAAAGAAGAAACAGGATTGTTGATGGGAACTGAGGTTGCTACTGCTGCTCACTGTAAATTAGCTTTAGAATATGATATCGATGTATTATGGGTTGGAGCTCGTACAACAGCTAATCCATTTGCAGTTCAGGAAATTGCTGATACATTGGCTGGAACTGATAAAATTGTTTTGGTTAAAAACCCGGTAAATCCAGATATGGCTTTATGGTTAGGTGGTGTGGAGCGTTTACACATGGCTGGTATCAAAAATTTAGGAGTAATTCACAGAGGTTTCTCTACTTATGAGAAAACTAAATACAGAAACATTCCAGAATGGCAAATTGCTATCGAATTGCAAAATAAATTCCCTGATTTACCATTAATCATCGATCCATCTCACATTACAGGAAATCGTAACATGATTCTTGAAGTAACTCAAGAGGCTTTAGATTTGAACTATGATGGTATGATTATCGAAACGCATATTGACCCGGATAATGCATGGTCTGATGCTGCTCAACAAGTTACTCCAGATGCGTTGAAGCAAATCTTGAAAGACTTGAAAATTAGAAAAGTTAGCGGAGATACTCCTGATTTTGAAAACAAAATGTCTAAATTAAGAGCTAACATCGATGTTTTAGATGCTAATTTATTAGAGCTTTTAGGAAAAAGAATGAAAGTAGCTGACGAAATTGGTCAAGTGAAAAAAGAAAATAATGTAGCTGTTTTGCAACACAACCGTTGGAATGAAATCCAAGAGAAAATGGTTGCTGAAGGTGGTAAAAAAGGATTGTCTGAAGAATTTATCACTAAATTATTCAAATCTATTCACCAGGAAAGTATTGAGCACCAAGAGAAAATTATCAACGGATAATTGACTTTTTTTAAATAGTAAGAATCCCTTTGACTTAATAAAAGTTGGAGGGATTTTTTTATTTAAAGCAGATAGCAAAAACCTTAAACTTTACACTTTGAACTTGAAACAAAATTTTATCTTTGCCCTATGACAGGAATCGTTTATAAATCAACAGGAAGCTGGTACACGGTAAAATCCGACGAAGGGAATTTTGTGGACTGCAGAATAAAAGGAAAGTTTAGGATGAAAGGTATTAAAAGTACCAATCCTATAGCTGTGGGCGATCATGTGGATTTTGAATTAGAAGAGTCATCTGATACGGTTACTGGGGTGATTAATACAATTCACGAAAGGAAGAATTATATTGTTCGAAAATCAGTGAATTTATCACATCAAATGCACATTATCGCTGCTAATATTGACTGTGTCTTTTTGTTAATCACAGTAAACAATCCGCCAACCACTTTTAATTTTATTGACCGATTTTTAGTTACTGCCGAGGCATACGGAATTGAAACCGTTTTAGTTTTTAATAAAATAGACACTTTTAATGAAGCTACTCTTGATGAACAGTTGTATATGCAACATGTGTATCAAAACATTGGGTATAAATGTCTTCGTGTTTCTTCAACTGAAAAGAAAGGAGTTGAAGAATTAAGAGAATTAATGATTGATAAGGTAAGTATGTTTTCTGGGCATTCCGGAGTAGGGAAATCTACGTTGGTTAATGCATTAGAGCCAACCTTAGATCTTAAAACAAAACAAATTTCCGAAGCAAGTAAACAAGGACAGCATACCACTACTTTTGCTGAAATGTATGATTTGTCTTTTGGTGCCCGAATAATTGATACTCCAGGTATCAAAGGTTTTGGAATTGTAGATATGCAAAAAGAAGAGATTAGTAGTTACTTTCCTGAATTTTTTAAATTAAAAGATCAGTGTAAATTCAATAACTGTCTGCATAAAGAAGAGCCTAAATGTGCTGTAAAAACCGCTTTGGAAAATGATGAAATAGCTTGGTCTCGATACAACAGCTATTTGAAAATATTGGAAGGAGATGACGAGCATTATCGTACCGATATTTACGATGACGATCGAAAACAAAGTGATGAATTGAGAGGTCAATGAGAGTTGTAATTCAAAGAGTTACTGAAGCTTCTGTTACTATCGAAAATGAAATAGTAGCTTCAATAGAAAAAGGTTTGTTGGTTCTTGTAGGTATTGAAGATGCCGATACACAAGAAGATATTGATTGGTTAGTATCTAAAACTGCTAAAATTCGCATTTTTGGTGATGAAAATAATGTGATGAACTTATCAGTCCAAGATGTTGATGGAGATATTATTGTGGTAAGTCAGTTTACACTTCATGCTGGCACTAAAAAAGGAAACAGACCTTCATACATAAAAGCGTCCAAGCCTGAAATCGCCATTCCCCTTTATGAAAATTTTGTTCGAAAATTGGAATCAGAAATTGGTAAAAAAGTTCAAACCGGTGAATTTGGTGCCGATATGAAAGTAAGTTTGCTTAATGATGGACCTGTGACCATAGTAATCGATAGCAAAAGCAAAGAATAGTTTTTTTGTGATGTTATTTATTTCTTAGAACATATATTGTTGTCGATTTTTTTATTCTGTTTTATTTTCTAAATTTGAGGATAATCACATTAATGATTCCTACAAGTTTTGATAACTTAACAAACTCCGAATTTTGGCAAAAATAAATCATAATAATTACTTAGACGTTGTTGATAATGTATGGACCTCTGCGAAAGAAAAAGGAATCATGCATATCAATTCTGAAGAACAAAGTTTTAATGGTGAAAAATTTACTATTAAAGGCAGAGATTTAATAAATTTTGGAACCTGTGGCTATTTGGGTTTGGAAATGCATCCTGATTTAATAGCCAATTCAATGGAATTGACAAAGAAATTCGGTACGCAATTATCTATGTCCAGGGCATACATCCGTCCCACTTACATTCAGGAGTTAGAGGAATTAATGTCTCAAATATTTGATGGCAATAAAGTTATCTGCTATACTTCAACTTCAAATGCGCATATTTCTGTTATTGCTACTATTATTAAATCGGATGATTTAATAATACTGGATCAACAAGTGCATTTTAGCGTACAATTTCCATGTAAAAACACCAAATTACAAGGAACAGAAGTAAAAATGGTCAGGCATTCTAATTATGAAATGTTAGAGGAAATGATTCGTGAAAACTACAATAAATACAACCGCATTTGGTATATGGCGGATGGTGTTTATTCGATGCATGGCGATTTACCGGATACCACTATTTTAAAGAACTTGCTTGATAAATACCCGAAACTGCATTTGTATTTTGATGATGCACATGGAATGGGCTGGGATGGAAAAAATGGAGCAGGGTATATCTACAATCGATTGGGAGTTAGTGAACGTATTGTTATAATCTCAACACTTGCCAAAGGTTTTGGCTGTGTTGGGGGAACAGCCATTTTTTCGGATCCTGAAATGTATCGAAGAACAGATGTTTTTGGCGGACCATTAAGTTATTCTCATCCATTATCTCCTGCAAATGTTGGAGCAGCAATCGCTTCTGCAAAAATTCATCTTTCTGACGATATTTATACGTATCAATCGGAATTAAAAGAATTGATGAATTACATGAATATGAGATTGAAAGAAAAAAATCTCACGAATATTTCATCGCCTGATTCTCCTATTTATTTTATTGGAAGTGGTTTAAATAAAGTAACACGGAATTTTGTTCATCGTATTTTAGAAGAAGGAATCTATGTAAACACAGCTATGTTTCCAGTGGTTCCTAATGATAAATCGGGTTTGCGATTTACATTGACTCGACACAACACAAAGGCTGATATTGATTTATTAACCGATGCAATGGCGTATCATTTACCCAAGGCTATTGAAGAAGAAGGGGATAGTGTTGAAAGGGTTTACAAAGAGTTTGGGTTTCATTTACAGAAAAATGAAAAGAATATAAATATATTGGTTGAGCCAACAAATAATTCGAGCTTATTTGTCGAAGAATATACAACGATACATGACATAAATGCTGAGGATTGGAATTCGATGTTTAAAGATAGAGGAAACATCACCCATTCAGGAATGCAGGCTATGGAAGAAATTTTTTCAAATAATGAGAAACCTGAAGAGAATTGGAGTTTCCATTACATCATAGTTAAAGACAAGGAAGGAAAATTAGTGTTGTCTACGTTTTTTACGGGTGCTATTTATAAAGACGATATGGTGGCACAAGAAAATGTGTCAAAACAAATAGAAGAAGTGCGCAAGAGTGATCCTTATTATTTATGTTCAAAAACATTAGCAATGGGTTCTTTATTTTGTGAGGGTGATTTTATTTATCTGGACGTTGAACACCCTGAATGGAGGAATTCAGTGAATCATTTATTTGATTTTGTTTCGAAAGTAAAAAAAGACATTGATGCAACAGCAGTTATTTTTAGAGATTTTGAAGAGGGTAATGTTTTAAATCAAATCATAGAAGAGGAAGGCTATGCTAAAATGCGAATGCCAAACACTAATATTATCAAGAATCCTAAGTGGGAAACTACCAATGATTTAATGGCATTAATAAAATCGAGTAAAAAACGAGATAACATTAAGCAATATGCTATCAGACATCTGGATAAATTTGATATAAAAATTAAAAATCAAATCACAGATGAGGAAGCAACTCAGTATTTTAATTTATTCGCAAACGTTAAAAATGCTAATTACTCTTTCAACTTTTTTCAATATCCTGAAAAAATGGCTAAAGTTCTTTCTAAATATAAAGAATGGGAATTTATTGAAATTAGTCTAAAAGAAAATAATCAGGTAGTTGCTGTTGTCTTTGGGAATATTGGCAATGATCACTACTGTCCTTTAATCGTTGGATTAGACTACGATTATATTAATACACATCAAATATATAAGCAAGCCATGTTTCAAATGGTGAAAAGAGGAAACGATTTAAATAAAAAAGTTACTTATTTAGGCTTGACAGCCGATTTTGAAAAGCAAAAATATTTAGCTTTGACAATTCCTACATGGGCTTATCTAAAAGTAGATGAAACCTATAACCTGGAATTAATTGAATCGCATTCAAACATATAGTTGAATAATAAGATACATAAAAAAACATTGAATATGAAAGAAGTGGAAAATGATTTTATTAAATTTTGGATAGAAGATGATATTCTACATTCTCAATTTAAAAAAACAACTGAGGGTACTATTGAAAACATAAAAGCTATAATTGATTTGCGCCATCAGATATCAGCTGAGAAGAAGCAATATTGGTGTTATGATTTTAATGGAATTAAATCCTATGAAAAAGATGCACGCGATTATGCCGATAAAAATGGGCAAGAAGGCTTATATGCATGTGCGGCAGTACTCAATTCTCATATTGCGAAATTTATTCTTAATGCATTTATGGTATTGAAAAAGCCCACAGTTCCCTTAAGAGGTTTTACCCAAAAAAGCGAAGCCATACATTGGTTAAACGAATTAAAGAAAAAAAACGGACAGTTTTAAAATCTGAATTATTTAGCATGAATGAAATTATACTTATTTAATTGATTAAAAAAACATTTAATGGCAACATATGGAAGAAAATTCCGTTAAAAATGAATATATAAAGTTTTGGTTTGAGAATGGGATTTTAATCTCAAGATTTCAAGAAGGGGTTGAATTGGATCTTGTAAAGATTAAAGAATTAATCAGGATAAGAGAAGAAATTTCTAGAGGAGAAATGCAATATTGGTTATATGATATAACAAATTTGAAAAGCGTATCCAAAGAAGTTCGTGATTATGCCGACCGTTATGGACAGGATTATCTGAATGGTGTAGCGGTATTGGTGAATTCTCATATTACAAAGTTCATGTTTAATACCTATTTGAAATTAAATAAACCTAAGGTGCTTTTCCAAGTTTTTGCAAATAAGGAAAAAGCAGTGGAATGGTTATTAGAAATTAAAACCGAAAACACAAAGCTGTAAAAAAAGTATTATTTTTTAATTTAATAATATTGTTAAGTATGCTATTTTTTAAAAGTTTTTTATTAATTTCATTTTTGTAAGAGTAATAGTTATTTTATGATTATTTTTACCGAAAATTGCCAATAAGAATACACCCAAGTTGAACATAAACCTACAAGATGTCTAAACTAGAAGAAATATTAACCTTAGTACGTTCCATAAACGAAGATGAGTTTCAGGAACAACTAACTCATGGAGAGAGTTTAGAGGATGTTTACCAAGAATTAGTTTTTTTAGCCAAAAAAATTGAGTCTAAAAAGAAAAGAACAGCAGTTATTGTTGAGCATATATCAAATTGTTTTACGGGTGATTTTTTTAATTATTTGCCCATTTCAGAAGCCAATGATGAGTTGGATGTTTTTTGTATGGGTTTCAATACTTATATAGAAGAGTTGAAAGCAGTAATGGTTTCTAAAAAAATAGTAGAAGCTATTAATGAGAAATTAGTTGAAGAGAAAGAACGTTCAGAGCAATTAGCCTTGTCAAGAGATCAATTCTTGTCAAATATGAGCCATGAAATTCGTACGCCGCTTAATGGGATTCTAGGTTTTACTGATTTGTTATTAAATAGTACCTCTTTAGATCCAGAGGAGAGTAAACAATTAGGATACATTAAGATGTCGGGAGATATTTTACTTGTGATTATTAATGACATTTTAGACTTAGCAAAAATTGAATCAGGACAGGTTACCTTATCTAATAAGCCTTTTAATTTGGTTCAGCTAACACGATTGATACATGATACTTTTTCGGTTAAAGCAATAGAAAACGATATTGATTTTAAGATTGTAATTGATAAAAAGGTGCCTTTGGTTTTAAATGGTGATTCAGTTAGAATTTCTCAGATATTTTTTAATTTAATTAGTAATGCAGTCAAATTTACGCCTGCTCAAGGTAAAATTAGATTAAAGATTAAATTTCAAGAGGAAGAAGATGAATCTTATATCATTAAAATTGTAGTAAAAGATTCAGGAATAGGAATCCCATCAGATAAATTACAAGGTGTTTTTAATCCTTTTGTTCAAGTTAATAATGATGCTTCTAGAAAATATGGTGGAACAGGATTAGGATTAACCATTGTTAAGAAGATTATCGATATAATGAATGGAGATATTCAAGTAAAAAGTGAATTAGGTGTTGGAACTAGTTTTACTATAACGCTCCCTTTTCCTAAAAATGATTATTATTTTTCTGCTTCAAAATCTTTTCTTGAAAAAGAATCTAAGGGTAATGCTGTAATTGATGTAAATAAAAAAGTTAAAGTATTAGTAGCAGAGGATAATCGTATCAATCAGATCTTAGTGCAAAAAATATTATCAAAATTTAATTTTGACTCTGTGGCAGTAGCCAATGGAAAGTTAGCTGTTGATGCAGTTATTCAAGAAGATTTTGATGTGGTTTTGATGGATTTGATGATGCCCGTCATGAATGGTTATGAAGCCACATCGGCAATTCGAAGTTTGAAAGATCATACTAAAAAAAATATTCCCATTATTGCATTGTCTGCTGTGGTAACGGGTTCTGTTACTGAGGCTTGTAAGGCCGTTGGGGTTGATGGATACATTTCTAAACCTTTTGAATCAGAAGAGTTGTATAATGTGATTATGGAGTTGGTTACAAAGAATAATTGATTTGTTTTTTGTTATCTAATTTCTGTTTGAGATTAAATTAATTTTTGAAATTAGTATAAAGAAAGCTTTTTTCTCTACTGCTTTTGTATAATCCTTAAATGGGGATTTCTTGTTAAAAAAAATACAAATATTTGTTTGTATTTTGTATGATTTGTTTTATTTTTGAGAACCACGAATAATTAAAAAACCAAAACCAGTATCATAAATAGCTTTTAGATATTTATGGTTTTTTCTTTTCCTCACTTTGGTAATTATTTATATTCTCAAAACCATTTATGAAAATCAAAAATCTTCAATTTGCAATAGTTTTAATATTGTTTGCATTTAAACTTCAGGCACAAAAAAATGAATATCCTATTGCACTTATTGCTGATAGTTTAAAAGAAAATGCAGATGCAGTTGTTCGGTTGAATCAATTGGATATCATTATTTCTTCGCAAAGAAGTATGAATGTTAAAACTAAAAGGATTATTACTGTTTTCAACGAAAATGGCCTTTCAGCTATAGATGCTTTTGAAAATTATGATAAAAAAACTTCGGTTAAGAATATTGAAGTAAAAGTTATTGACGCTTTAGGCAATGAAATTAAGAAAATAAAAAGGAAAGATTTTAAAGACGTAAGTGCCATAAGTGGCAGCACACTTTTTTCTGATTCCAGATATATTTATTTAGATTATACTCCTACACAATATCCTTTTACTGTAATTTATGACAGTGAAGTGGAAACTTCAAATACTGCTTTTATACCTAGTTGGCTTCCTGTTAACGATTTTCTTGTGGGAGTGGAACAAAGTATTTTAAATGTTACTTATCCCAATAATCTTGGTTTTAAGAAAAAAGAATTTAATTTTTCGGGTTTTAATATTCAAAAAACAACTGATACTAATACTCAGTTGAGTTATAAAGCCACCTCTATTTTAGCACAAAAACAAGAACCTTATTGTGCTACTTCCGTTATTTTTCCCAGACTAATGATGGGGTTAGAAAACTTTAATCTTGAAGGAGAAGATGGAACTGCAAAGTCCTGGAAAGAATTTGGAAAATGGTATTATGACCAACTTTTGACAGGAACTACTGAATTATCCCCAGAAACAGCTACTAAAATAAAAGCTCTTGTAGGAAACGAAACAGATGCTATTAAGAAAGCTAAGTTGATTTATGATTATGTTCAGAAAAAATCAAGATATGTTAGTATTCAAGTGGGTATAGGAGGTTGGAAACCTATGCTGGCTAATGATGTAGATCGATTGGGTTATGGCGATTGTAAAGCATTGACAAACTATACCAGAGCGCTTTTGGATATCGTTGGTGTGCCATCTTACAACACGATTTTATATGGTGATACTTATAAAAAAGATATTGAATCTGATTTCGTTTCTACACAAGGAAATCATATGATTTTAGCAATACCTAATGAGAATGATTATGTATGGTTAGAATGTACAAGTCAGGATAATCCTTTTGGTTATCAGGGTAAATTCACCGATGATAGAGCTGTATTAGTTATAAAACCGACAGGCGGAGAAATTGTTCAAACTAAAATTTACGGAGACAAAGGTAATTTGCAAAATAGTAAGGGAACTTATAGCATTGATGAGCAAGGCAATTTATCAGGAAGCATAACTATTGCTTCAGAAGGTTCTCAATATAGCAATAAAGCGAGATTAGAAAATAGTCAACCCAACGAAAAGGAAACACATTACAAAGAATATTGGAGCAATATCAATAATTTAAAATTAGCTAAAATCAATTTCTCTAATAATAAAGAAAAGATAGCCTTTGTAGAAAATGTAGCTGTAAATGCAGTTAATTATGCTACTATTTCGGGTGCAAAAATGATTTTTCCTCTTAACGCTTACAATCAATTTATAAGTTCTGTAAAACGAATTAGAAATCGTAAAAATCCATTCGAAATTCAGCGTGGATATGTAGATGTGGATGAGGTTGAAGTCATGTTACCATTAGGGTTTGCTGTCGAATTTCTTCCGTCCAATTTTGAATTGAATTCTAAGTTTGGAGACTATAAGGCTGAAATTATAAAAAAAGACGCCACTCATTTAGTTTATAAAAGAACTTTATATATCCATAAAGGATTTTATCCTAATACAGAATACGATCAATACCGTCTTTTTATGGAGCAAGTTTCCAGAAATGACAATGCTAAAATTATTTTAACCAAAATCTAAACCAAATGAGAATCAAATTTTTAATAGCTAGCATCCTGTTTTTAACTGTTTTTAGTTCTAAAGCACAGGACTTTCGATTAGGGAAAGTTTCAATCGAAGAATTAAATGAAAAAGTACATCCTAAAGATTCATCAGCAGTTGCGGCAGTGCTTTTTGAAAAAGCAGAAAACAAATTGGTATTCAGTCAAGAGAGAGGTTTTGAAATAGAATTTGTAGTTAAAACAAGAATTAAAATTTATAAAAAAGAAGGTTACGACTGGGCTAATAAAGCATTTCGTTATTATTTGGTTAATAGTATGAGGGAAAATGTCTCGTTCTCTGATGCAACAACTTATAATTTAGTTAATGGTAAGATAGAAAAAACAAAACTCAAGAGTGATGGAGAGTTTGATGAGGTAATAAATAAATATTGGGGACAAAAAAAGATAACAATGCCTAACGTTAAAGAAGGTTCTGTTATTGAATATGAATATACCTTGCGTTCACCTAATATTGGAAATCCCAGAGATTGGTATTTTCAGTCTGATATTCCTGTGAATCGTTCAGAATATATTAATTATGTGCCTGAATATTTTGTTTTCAAAACTAATGTAAAAGGATTTATAAGTCCTAAAATAACGGTTGAAAAATCAAACAAAATGTTAATCATTAATTCTAAAGAACGAGTTGTTGGGAGAACGGGTACTACAACTACTAATTTTAACAGTGATAATATAAATTATATAGAAACAAGAACAACATATTTGGCTGAGAATATGCCAGCCATTAAAGAAGAGGCATTTGTAAATAATGTTAGAAACTATACAACGAGTTTAGAGCAGGAATTATCTATGACTAAATATCCTAATTCTATACCTAAAATGTATTCAACAGATTGGGATGCTGTAGTAAGAACAATATATGAGTATGATGATTTTGGTCCTGAATTAAACAAAACAGGGTATTTTGAAGATGATTTAAAAGTAGTACTTACAGGATTAAATACACAGGATGAAAAAATTGATGCCATCTTGAAATTTGTAAAATCAACAGTGAAATGGAATAATTATTACGGTTATTCTTGTAATGATGGGGTAAGAAAAGCCTATAAGGATAAAACGGGTAATATAGCCGAAATCAATTTAATGCTTACTGCAATGCTTCGTTATGCGGGTCTAAATGCACATCCGGTTTTAGTAAGTACACGATCAAATGGGATTTCATTTTTCCCTAACAGAACCGCTTTTAATTACGTTATTGCAGCAGTTGAAAATGGGGATGATATGATTTTGTTAGATGGGTCGGATCCTTTTTCTACGCCTAATGTTTTGCCTTTTAGAACTTTAAATTGGTTAGGGAGGTTGATTCGTAAAGATGGAACTTCTGCGCCGGTAGATTTAATGCCTAAAAAAGCATCTATAGCGCTCAAAACGATGAATTATTCTGTCAATGAAAAAGGTGAAATTTCAGGACAGTTAAGGAGCCAAAAGACAGCCCATAATGCCATGCTTTTTAGAGAAGAGATAAAAGGTGTTAAAGAAGATGTTTATCTTGAAAAATTAGAAAATAGTAGCAATAAAATTGAGATAAAGGAATACTCACTTAAAAATGAGAAAGAATTTAATTTACCTGTGATAGAGACTTATTCTTTTGTAGGGAATAATTTAAGCGAGTTGATAGGAGGGAAAATTTACATTAATCCAATGTTATTTCTCACTCGAAAACAAAATCCATTTAAACAAGAAAATAGAGAATATCCAGTAGATTACGGTTTTCCTTTTCAGGATAAATATGCTATAAATATTCAAATACCTGAGGGGTTCAAAGTCGAGAATTTGCCTCAGTCTATAACATTAACTATGAATGGAAACTTAGGTGTTTTTAAATATTTGACCAGTTTGCAAGGGGACACTATTCAGATTTCAGTTTCAAATCAAATCAATTCTTCTATAGTTCTTTCTGAAGATTATGTAGCTTTAAAATCATATTATCAAAAAATGATTGAAAAACAGAATGAGAAAATTATTTTAATTAGAATATGAACCAAATGAAATTTAAATTATTACTCGTTGTTGCCTTGCTTTTTATGATGTTTTTTAAAAGTAATGCTCAGGATTATAGGCTAGGTAGAGTCTCTATTGCAGAGTTACAGGAAAAAGTGCATACTAAAGATTCTACTGCAGTAGCCGCCATATTGTTTAAAAAAGGTAGAACTTATTTTAATTATGATATTAAGAAAGGTTTTGTTGCTAACCATGAAATCCAAATTAGAATTAAAATCTATAAAAAAGAGGGTTTGGAATGGGCTAATTTTGAAGTCCCCTATTATATTGGATATCAAAACTTGAGTGATGAAATGGTTCGGTTTTCTGACGGAATTACCTATAATATTGAAAATGGCAGTATTGTAAAAACTAAATTAAATAGTGAAGGTACATTTAAAGGTAATGTGAATGAAAATTGGAAAAAAGCAACTGTAACAATGCCTAACGTAAAAGTAGGATCTGTTATTGAACTTAAATATACAATTAAATCAGAAAATTTAACTAAGTTTCCCGTATTCCAAATTCAATATTCCATTCCGGCAAATCATGTAGAATATTGTAGTGAAATACCAGAGTATTTTATTTATAAACAACTACTTACGGGGTATGTTAATGTGAAATCAGATATGAAGTTAGAACAGGCTTCACAAACTTATGATAATGAGTATAGACAAACAAATTCAATCATTTATCAACAAATAAAATCTACGTTTGTAGTGGATGATGTGCCTTCGTTAGTAAGAGAAAGCTATGTAGATAATATGGATAATTATAAGTCTTCTTTGCAATATGAATTAGAGACAACAAGATATCCTAATGAGCCAGTAAAAGATTATTCTCAAACCTGGGATGGCGTTGCCAGAATTATTTATGATGAAAAAAGTTTTGGTAAAGAGTTGTTAGAGCGATTGTATCTTTTAGAGGACTTAAGAGCAATTATTAATAATCAGGATAAAGGAATATCTGATTTAGATAAAATGAACGCTGTTTTTAAGTTTATCCAAAGTAAAATGAATTGGAACGGAGAATACGGTTATTATACTGATAAAGGTGCTAAGCAAGCTTATCTTGATCAGACAGGTAATGTGGCCGAAATCAACTTTAATTTAATTAACATGCTGAATTTGGCAGGGATTTCGGCTAATCCAGTATTAGTTAGTACGCGAGAACATGGGATTCCTGTTTTTCCGGGTAGAACTGTTTTTAATTATGTTATTGCTGCCGTTGAAATTAATGGAGAAAAAATCTTGTTAGATGCAACTAATAAATTTACTACTTCTAATATTTTGCCTTTAAATACATTAAATTGGAATGGAAGATTGATTAGGCAAGATGGTACTTCGGAAGAAATTAATCTGGTGCCTAATAAGCCATCTAAACAGAATTACAATCTAAATGTTGCTGTAGCTAAGGATGGGAATATCTCTGGGAAATATTTGGTGCAAAAAACAGATTATGAAGCGCTGATTTTTAGAGAAAGAGAGGCGAACATGAAAAATGAGAATTATCTTGAGAAAAAAGAAAATGAATTTAACGGGATTGAGATTAGCGACTACACGATTGAAAATAAGAATACCGATTTGTCAAAAGCTATTGTTGAAAAATTTACTTTTACAAGCAATAATCATTGTGAAATTATAGGTGGTAAGATGTTTATAAATCCGCTGTTGTTTTTTACAACGAATAAAAATCCTTTTGTTCAGGAAAAAAGAAAAATGCCAATTTATTTTGGCTATCCGAGACAAGAAAAATACAATTTGAATTTTGAAATTCCTGAAGGTTATGAGGTAGAGTCCATTCCTAAACCGATGAAGATTGCAACCGAAGATAAATCGATGGTTTTTTTAATAAACAGTACAGTTAATGGAGATCATGTTCAAATTGCTGTTACAAAAGAAATAAATATAGGAATAGCTGCAGCAGATCTTTATGGTGGTTTAAAAGACTTCTATCAAAAAATGATTGAAATGCAACACGAAAAAATAGTACTTAAAAAAATATAATTCAACTCTATCAGGGTTTTAAACCCTGATAGAGTTGGTGCGGTAAGTTAACTAAATTTAAAAGAGATGGAAGTCAAAGACCCAATTCTTTACGGTAATTATTATCATATTTATAATAGAGGAAATAACGGTATTGATGTTTTTTTTGATAATGATAGTTATTATCATTTTCTTCGGTTGTATGCTAAATATATAGAACCAGTTGTAGAAACTTATGCTTGGTGTTTGCTTAAAAATCATTTTCATGTTTTGGTCAGGATAAAAGATGAGGCAGAAATAAATTCGGAAGAATTGAGTTATACCACAACCGAAAAACCAAAAATAATAAATCCCTCTAGGCAGTTCTCGCATCTTTTTAATGCCTATACCCAAGCAATCAACAAGCGACATAATAGAACCGGCTGTTTGTTTGAGAATGTTTTTGAAAGGAAATTGGTATCTTCGGAGCGATATTTTCAACAATTAATTTTTTACATTCATAATAATCCTGTTCATCATGGTTTTGTAAAACAAATGAGTTTATATCCATGGTCGTCTTATGGAACTATTATTTCGGATAAACCAACACGATTGAAACGAGAAGAAGTAATTGAACAATTTGGTGATGTAGAAAATTTTATTTTTTACCATAACCAACAGCAAAACTTAAATGGGATTCAAGATTTGATAATTGAATAAATTAATTTCACTCTTTAAATTTAACCCTATCAGGGTTTTAAAACCCTGATAGGGTTAAATTTAAAGTCTTAAAAAACAAAAAAAATGAATTTAAAAAACGCCCAATTAGACGTAGATACTTGGATAAAAGAACACGGTGTTCGTTATTTTAATGAATTGACTAATATGGCTCAGCTTACCGAAGAAGTAGGTGAGGTAGCTCGAATAATTGCCCGTCGTTATGGAGAGCAATCAGAAAAAGAGAGTGATAAGAATAAAGATTTAGGTGAAGAACTAGCCGATGTAGTTTTTGTAGTTTTATGTTTAGCAAACCAAACGGGAATCGATTTACAAGCAGCCTTCGATAAAAAAATGGATTTAAAATCCGTTCGTGATAAAGACCGTCACAAAAACAATGAAAAATTAAAATAATTATCAGTTCTGAATTATGAATTGTGAATTGCGAGTGGTAAATTGCGCCCTCAAATTATTTAAGTTAATGCTCATGGGCAATAACTGATAATTCACAACTAATAATTTAAAAAATGAATTTACTACTACAAACAACACATTCTAACTTAAATGCTCAAATTGCAGTTACAGGATCTAAAAGTGAAACTAATAGATTGTTGCTGTTAAAAGCGTTATTTCCTAATATTACTTTGGCTAATACTTCTAATTCTGATGATAGCGAAGTAATGCAAATGGCATTGAGCGGAAATGAAGAAGTGGTAGATATTCATCATGCAGGAACAGCAATGCGTTTTCTTACGGCTTATTTTGCTGTAAAAGAAGGTCGCGAAGTGGTGTTAACAGGTTCTAGCCGTATGCAAGAGCGTCCTGTTAAAATTTTAGTAGAAGCTTTACGTCAATTAGGAGCCAATATTTCTTTCTTGAAAGAAGAAGGTTATCCGCCTATTCGAATTAAAGGGCAAAAAATTACTCAATCTAAAGTAAATATGGCTGCTAATGTAAGTAGCCAGTATATTTCGGCTTTATTGTTGGTGGCTCCTAAATTAGAAAATGGTATCGAATTAACTCTTGAAGGAGAAATTACTTCGATTCCTTATATCAAAATGACTTTGGCTTTGCTGAATGATTTGGATATCCAAACTAGTTTTGAAGGGAATATAATTAAGGTTTTTCCAAAACAAGATGTTGAATCTAAAGTAATGACTGTAGAATCTGATTGGAGTTCGGCTTCTTACTTTTTTAGTTTGGCAGCTTTAGCCGATGAAGCTACTATTTCATTAACCAGTTACAAACAATCAAGTTTACAAGGCGATTCAGCCTTAGTTTCTATTTATAAAGAAATGGGGGTTGAAACCCAATTTAATGCAGATACGATTACTTTGACCAAAACTAAAAAGTTCAAATACACAGATGTTACTTTCGATTTGAATAATACGCCAGACATTGCTCAAACCATTGTGGTTACTTGTCTTGGTTTAGGAATTGGTTGTCATCTTACAGGTCTTCATACTTTGAAAATTAAAGAAACAGACAGATTAGAAGCCTTAAGAATTGAGCTAAGTAAACTGGGTGCAAATATTTCTGTTACTAATGATAGTCTGACTCTTGTGGCTACTTCAGAAATTAATTCGAATATAAAAATTGGAACCTATAATGACCACAGAATGGCAATGGCTTTTGCTCCATTAGCATTAAAAGTGCCAATAATTATCGAAAATGCCGATGTAGTTTCTAAATCTTATCCTGATTTTTGGGATGATATGGAGAAATTAGGTTATAAAGTCTCCGATTTAGTAGGTTAAAAGTTTTAGTTACATCCTTAAAACATTGACTCTTTGAGGTTTTGTTGTTTTAATTCTAAATTAAACAGCAAAACACTTGACAACGCCTATCTCACAATCGTATATTTGCAACCGATTATAATACTAAGGATCAAAACTTAAGTCTTATAACTTATAACTTATAACTTTTTAGAATGAAATTATCACATTTTCAATTTGATTTACCTAAAGAACTTCTTGCAGAATTTCCTGCAGAGAATAGAGATGAAGCTCGTTTAATGGTTATTGATCGTAAAAAACAAACTATCGAACACAAAATGTTCAAAGATGTTATCGATTATTTTGACGATGGAGATGTAATGATTTTGAATAATACTAAAGTTTTTCCTGCTCGTTTATACGGTAATAAAGAAAAAACAGGAGCAAGAATCGAAGTGTTTTTATTGAGAGAATTAAATGCTGAACAACGTCTTTGGGATGTTTTAGTTGATCCGGCTCGTAAAATCAGAATCGGAAATAAATTATATTTCGGTGATGATGATTCGTTAGTAGCTGAGGTTATTGATAACACTACTTCTCGCGGAAGAACTTTACGTTTCCTTTACGATGGTTCTTACGAAGAATTCAGAAATAAATTGACTGAACTTGGAGAAACTCCAATTCCTAAATATATCAATAGAGAGGTTACACCGGAAGATGCTGAGCGTTACCAAACTATTTATGCTAAAGAAGAAGGAGCTGTTGCAGCGCCAACTGCTGGATTGCACTTCTCAAAACATTTATTAAAAAGACTAGAAATAAAAGGAGTTAATTTTGCAGAAGTAACACTTCACGTAGGTTTAGGAACTTTTAACCCAGTTGAAGTAGAAGATTTATCTAAACATAAAATGGATTCTGAGGAATTAAAAATTACTCAGGAAGCTTGTGATATTGTTAATGAAGCTAAAACTAAAAGAAAACGTATTTGTGCTGTAGGAACTACTTCTATGCGTGCTATTGAAAGTTCAGTTTCTTCACAAAATACGCTGAATCCGTTTGAAGGATGGACTAATAAGTTTATCTTTCCTCCACATGATTTTAGCGTGGCTAACTGTATGATTACAAATTTCCACACACCAAAATCAACTTTGTTGATGATGATTTCAGCATTTTGTGGACACGATTTAATGAAAAAAGCATACGAAGAAGCCATCAAAGAAAAGTATAAATTCTATTCTTATGGTGATGCAATGTTAATTATCTAATCATTATAAAGGTTAATTCATAAAAAAACTCGTCAGCAATGGCGAGTTTTTTTATGGCATGTTCTCGTTAAAAAAAGCAACCGTACCTTATGCTTTTTTTAACGAGACCGGGCTATCCATTGCAATCTTTATGTTTTTAAAGAAAAAACATAAAGGATTTATCTCATTAGAATTTTATTTTTTATAGGTATTCGATGATTTTCAATTCCACTACTATCCCTCATGCAAAAATGCAGATGAATTAATCTACCTGATAAACCAGTTTCACAGTAATGGTAGCGGTTTTGTTTTTAGATTGGGTATTGAACGAACCGCCATAAGAATAATCCTCAGAAGAGTTTTGACCAATGATTTGGAAAACACCCATTTCTGATTTTTTTAAATTTCCTAAATCAGCATCGGCATTTTTGGCAATACTTTTTGCTCTTGTACTGGCATCTTTTGTAGCTTCGGCAATCATTTTTATCTTTAACTCAGCAAGTTTCGTATAATAATATTCGGGAGCATTAGAATAAAATTCAATTCCTGAATTGATTAATTCACTGGATTGTCTCGAAATATCTTCAATTTTATTTACTTCTTTAGATTGGATACTGACACTTTGGGTTAGGCTGAAACCTGAAAAGATATTCTCTCTTACAGTTCCATTTTCATTATAAGTGCTTTGGTATTCTTTATTAAAATTTACTGCCGAAAAAACAATTTCGTTCGACGCAATTCCTTTATTGGATAAGTAGCTTTTAATTTTTTCTCTATCTGAGTCAATAGATGAATAGGCTTCTTTTAGAGAAGTGCTTTTTCTGGAAAATGTTCCTCTCCAAACAATTAAATCTGAAACAAAATCGGTCTTTCCTAAACCGGTAACGCTTATAGTGTCGGTGTTTTTATTGCGATTTTGAAAAGCATTCGAAAACAAGTAAGCCGACGTTACAATGGCTAAGGCAATAATAATGACATTTAAATTGTTTTTAATCATGACTAAATGTTTTAGATTCAATCAAATATAATGAATTAAGAAATTGAAATATAATAATTTAACTGCATTTTTGTTTTCATGTAAGCCTTTGTGATTTAGTGTTTTCTTTTTTAAGTATTTTTACAAAACAAAATCCAAACCACATTATGATTTTCGAAAACACCAGAGCTTTTGCTCAACAGCTCGACTCTCAGGATAGCCTAAATAAATACAGAGACGAATTTCATTTTCCAAAAGTTAATGATAAAGAGGTGATTTATTTTACTGGAAATTCGTTGGGTTTACAGCCTAAGAGAACCAAAGCTTATGTTGATGAAATCATGAAGGATTGGGCTAATCTGGCTGTCGAAGGCCATTTTTATGCCGAGAAACCCTGGTGGGATTATCAAGAGCGGTTTGCAAATCCATTGAGTAAGATTGTTGGGGCAAAACCGCTTGAGGTTACTGTGATGAATACGCTTACGGTGAATCTTCATTTGTTGATGGTTTCTTTTTACCGACCTACAAAAACGAGATTTAAAATTATTTGTGAAGAAAAAGCATTTCCTTCTGATCAATATATGTTTCAAAGTCAGGTCAATTTTCATGGTCTAAAACCCGAAGAAGTAATTGTTGAGGTGAAACGACGTGAAGGTGAACATAATATTCGCACTGAAGATATTTTATCAAAAATTAACGAAGTGGGAGACCAATTAGCTTTGGTTTTAATAGGTGGAGTAAATTATTACACCGGACAGGTTTTTGATATGAAAACCATTACTGCTGCAGGGCATCAAGTTGGAGCCTATGTAGGTTGGGATTTAGCACATGCTGCGGGAAATATTAAATTGGAACTACACGATTGGAATGTCGATTTTGCTGCTTGGTGTAGTTATAAATACATGAACTCCGGACCTGGAAATGCTTCGGGTTGTTTTGTGCACGAAAAACATCATAATAATCCGGAGTTGCCAAGATTTGCCGGATGGTGGGGACACAATAAAGAACGTCGTTTTAAAATGGAACCTACTTTTGATCCTATTCAGGGAGCCGACGGTTGGCAAATTAGTAATTTGCCTGTTTTGTCTTTAGCTCCTTATCTGGCTTCGGTAGAAATGTTTGCCGAAATAGGAATGGATGCGTTGATTGAAAAAAGAGATAGAATCACGGCTTATTTAGAATTTATCTTGCACGAAATTGACAAGGAAGTAACAAGTAGTTTCGAAATCATTACACCTTCCAATCCTTCCGAAAGAGCTTGCCAGTTGTCTGTTTTTTTGCATGGAGAAGGACGTAGTTTGTTTGATTATTTGATGAAAAATGGGGTGATTACTGATTGGAGAGAGCCTAATGTAATTCGACTTGCGCCGGTTCCATTGTATTGTTCTTTTGAAGATATGTACAATTTTGGACAAATATTAAAAAGAGGAATTTTAGAAAAATAAAATTGATATAAAATCAAAATCCCTTAAGGACTTCATGCTTAAGGGATTTTTTTATGGTTGATTATGCTGTTTCTAATCTTGGAATTTCAATACTAAACAATTCGTTTTTGTAATTACTAAGCTGATTTAAAGCTTCGTTTTTGATGGTTTCAAAATTTGGAACACTGACAAATAAATTTTGATAATATTCGATTCCCTCCAAAAGATTGTTTTTAAATGATTCCAATTTTTTGGTTTTTGCAGCATTGATTTCTTCTGTAATGGATTGAATGTCATTTTTTAAATAATCAATATACATTTTGAGTTCTTTTAGAAATAAGTTTGGACGATTTGCATTTCTTAAAACCGTGGTGTTTCCGTAAATATGCTGAACCATTTTTGCAAGTGAAACTTCTTGGTCAAAATAAGCAATATTAGGACCAGGACAAATCACAACACCTTGGTCTTGGCCTTTTATTTTAATGTTGTTTTCTAAATAAGAAGCATTGGCTAAGCCTACGCAAAGACATGATTTTTCGGTAATGTGTTCCTTTGCTTTTTCGTAATTCTCAACTGAAATTGTATTTCTTTTTTCTTCTAATTCTTCGAGTTTTCCATCTTGGTATTTTTTAGAAGCAGTGCATATTCCTTTGCCTTGGGCATCTTTGTTTAGTGCCAGAAATTTTTTTGGGCAAGAACTTCCTGCTTTGCTTTCTTGAATGCGTTTTTGCTTTATTTTTTCGTTAGTTGTTCCTCTCAAAGTGTTGAAAGGAACTCCCAATGGAGAAATATGACTTAAATATAAATCTTCTTCCTTGGCATTAATCAATAAATTACGGGTTGCTTTATCTACTGAAGTGGCTTCTGGAACCAATAAAAATGGCGAACCCCAACCTACAGAATCCAGTTGGTAATAATTCAATAAAAATTCGTGTTCTTCCGAAGTTCCTACTCCACCCTGAACCGTGATTTTTAAATCTAATGGATTTTCTGGAATTAATTTCCCTTTTTGTTCTAAAGATTTTATCATTAACTCATGAGCCGATTGAACGAGTTGCTCTTTCTTTTCTCTGAATTCTTCCATAATTGGGCCTAATAAAAGACCATCAGTTGCAAAGGCATGTCCTCCACAATTTAATCCCGATTCGATACGGTATTCTGAAACCCATAATCCTTTTTTCGCTAAAAAATTACCCTGAATCATTGCCGATCGGAAGTCACTTACTTTTAAAGTGATTTTCTTTTTCAGTTGGTTGTTTTCATTCGGATAAAAGTCGGCGAAGTTTTCAAAATAGCTGTATAGTCTTGGATTCATTCCAGCCGAAAGAACAACTGATGAGTTTACCGTACTGTTTGCAAAACCTCTAAGCGCAGCATGTGCATCATTAAAGATAATAGGCAATTGTTCGTTTTTATCGAAATTGTCTTTGTCTAATTTTGTCATTATATTGACATCAATAGCACCAGCCGATAAGTGTTTTTCGATATAGTTTTTGATGTTTTCTTTCCAATGAAATCCTTCGTCAATCAGGTTTTGAAGTCCTTTTTTTATTTCCGATTTGTTAGGTAAAAGATCAATGTAGTTTTCTAATGTTTCTTTACTATCAACCAATTCATTTTTGAAATTCTCAAACTTTTCTTTTACAATTTTGTCTGCTAAATTCAAATAAGAAGTAATCCGTTTGGCTCTGTAGTCGGCTACTTTTTGAGATATTTCTTGGTATGGAAGATTGAATTTTTGATGATAAAAAGCATTCATTTTCTCTATCAGTTCGTCATCGGCAATCGAAATCACCGAAGAAATTCCATATTGAGCCACACGAATAGGACTGTCTATTGTGTAAGCTAATCCCATAACCGGGATATGGAAGCTATGTAATGGTTTTAGATTTTTTGTCATGTTCATACATTCATTATAGTTTGTGCAAAGTTTGTAAAATACATTTGTTTAAAAGCTGATAAATATCATGTGAGGTTTGTTACGGGGAAAAACAGGAGTTTTGAATGCTGTTCAAATAATAAATCAGTAATTTTGATTAACCTTTATAAGATAAAAATGCAAACTCCTAAAAAAATAGCGATAGTAGGTTCTGGTTTAGTGGGGTCACTATTAGCTATTTATTTAAAAAAAGCAGGGCATGTTGTTCATATCTATGACAGAAGTCCGGATATTAGAAAAATACAATTTTCAGGGCGTTCGATTAATTTGGCTATGTCTAATCGGGGTTGGAAAGCGCTTGACGGAGTGGGAGTGGGTGATGCAGTCCGTGAAATTGCAATTCCAATGGATAAGCGGGCGATTCATTTGGTGGATAATCTTAAGTTTCAAAATTACGGACAAGAAGGAGAATCTATATATTC
This sequence comes from Flavobacterium undicola, assembly GCF_009909155.2. Taxonomy (GTDB): domain Bacteria; phylum Bacteroidota; class Bacteroidia; order Flavobacteriales; family Flavobacteriaceae; genus Flavobacterium; species Flavobacterium undicola. The sequence goes on along the minus strand of NZ_JAAAPM020000016.1, from coordinate 12,945 downwards.
TATTTCCAGAGGAACTTTGAATCGAAAAATGATTGATCTTGCCGAACAAGCGGGTGCTGAATTTTTCTTTGAGGAAAAAATCTGGGATGTGACTTTGGCAACGGCAACTTTGCATATTGGTGAAACAGAGAGAGGAGAATGGGAAGAGAGGAGATATGATATGGTATTTGGAGCCGATGGTGCTTTTTCAAGAATTCGTCATCGAATGCAACGTCAGAGTATGTTTAATTATTCGCAGGAGTTTTTAAATATTGGGTATAAGGAATTGAATATTCCAGCAAATGCTGATGGTTCTCATAAATTAGACAAAAATTCATTTCATATTTGGCCACGAGGGGAATACATGTTAATTGCTTTGCCTAATCTCGATGGTAGTTTTACCTGTACTTTATTTATGCCTTTTGAAGGTGAGAATTCATTTGCATCATTAACGGACAGAAAGGAAGTAGCTGTTTTTTTTGAAAAGAATTTTCCGGATTCTATCGAAGTGATTCCAAATCTGGCGGAAGATTTTTTTAAAAATCCTACCAGTACATTGGTTACTATGAAATGTTTTCCCTGGACTTATACTGATAAAGTGGCTTTAATAGGTGATGCTTGTCATGCCATTGTCCCATTTTACGGACAGGGAATGAATGCCGGTTTTGAAGATATAACGGTACTTTATGAAATGATTTTGGAGTATGGAGAAGATTGGGAAAGCATTTTTTCAGAATATCAAAAATCCCGTAAACCTAATGCCGATGCTATTGCTGAACTTTCGTATCGGAATTTTATGGAAATGAGTTCTAAGACTGCGGATGATAAATTCTTATTGCAAAAGAGAATTGAGAAAAGATTCGCCGAAAAGTACCCTGACAAATGGATTCCTTTATATAGTAGAGTGACTTTTAGTGATCGCCCTTATGTGGAAGCCTTGGCAATTGGTGATTTTCAAAATGCAATTATGGAAGAAGTTTTAAAAATGGATAACATTGAAAATATCTGGGACACTCCTGAAGTCGAAAATAAGATTTTGGAGTTGTTAGAAAAATAGTTACACAGACAGTTAATTGCAATATCAAAAATCAATTTCCAATTTTGATATTGTAATTGATTTTTGATATTGAGATTGTTTTTACTTTTTTAGAAATTTAGATAGAATTCCAAAAGCACCACGAATAAAAGTAGCACTGGTAAGTACTTTTAAAACCGATTTACCTACAACCTCAGTTGTACTTGGTTCTTGATTTGAAGTTCGGGATTGAGTAGCTTTACTTTCTTCTTCTTTGGCGTTTTCTTCTTCGATAACAGTGATTTTTTTGTTCAACATTTCATAGGCGCTTTCACGATCAATATTTTCGCTATATTTTTTTACCAATTTAGATTTGTTGTTGATTTCCTGAATTTCGCTTTCGGTTAAAATATCCATTCTGCTCATTGGTGCCCGAAGCATAGTAGCGGCTAATGGGGTTGGAGTTCCTTTTTCGCTCAAAGCGGTTACTAATGCTTCTCCAATTCCAAGACTTGTCAATAATTCGCTGGTGTTATAGAAGTCAGAACTTGGATAATTATCGGCTGTTTGTTTTATGGCTTGTCTGTCATTGGCAGTAAAAGCTCTTAATGCATGTTGAATCTTAAGACCTAATTGAGCCAAGATTCCGCTGGGAACATCCATAGGGTTTTGAGTAATAAAGTAAATTCCAATTCCTTTGGAACGGATTAATTTTACAATAGTTTCAATTTGTTCCAATAGTGCTTTGCTGGCTTCTTTGAAAATTAAATGGGCTTCATCAATAAAAATGACTAATTCAGGTTGATCAGCATCGCCCTTTTCAGGCATTTGCTGATAGATTTCTGCCAGTAGGCTTAGCATAAAAGAGGAGAATAATTTCGGTTTGTCTTGGATGTCTGTTAAACGAAGGATGTTTACGTATCCCTTTCCGTTTTCATCAATTCTCATTAAATCTTCAATATCGAATGACATTTCTCCAAAAAAGAGTTCTGCTCCCTGTTGTTCTAATTCGATAATTTTTCGCAGGATGATGCCAGTTGTCGAAGTTGAAATTTTACCATAACTCTCCGTGATTTCTTCTTTGCCTTCTTCGGTAATGTAATTAATGACTTTTTTAAAGTCTTTTAGGTCAAGTAATGGCATTTTATTGTCGTCACAATATTTGAAGATAATAGAAACAACGCCAGCTTGGGTGTCGTTCAAATCTAATATTCGTGAAAATAATACTGGGCCAAATTCAGATACTGTCGCTCTTAAGCGCACTCCACTTTGTTCGGATAGACTTAATAATTCTACTGGGAAACTTGCTGTTTGGTATGGGATATCTATTTTGGCATGTCTTTCGGTGATAAAAGATTTTTCTTCTCCTTCTTTGGCAATACCGCTAAAATCTCCTTTGATGTCCATCATTAATACAGGAATTCCAAAAGAAGATAATTGTTCTGATAAGACTTGGATAGTCTTTGTTTTTCCGGTTCCTGTTGCTCCGGCAATTAGCCCATGTCTGTTTAATGTCTTTAAGGGGATTTTTATAGGAGCGTTATTTAAAGCTTCTCCATTTAAAATAGCTCCTCCAAGTAGTATACTTTCTCCTTTAGATTGGTATCCTTCGGTGATGTTTTTTATAAAATTATCTGTGTTGCCCATGATTAATTAAGGTTGTTTTTAGGTTATGTTATAGTGTTTTGTTGTTTCTAGAAGTCGATTATTTAGTGTTTACTGTAATTTTAAGCCTTTTTTTTTGTTAAATGTTGAAAAAAAATAATTTTGTATTAAGAATTTGAATGTTGAAATATTGCTGTATATAATCACAAATTAATAATTTTTTTTGACAATATCTTCGAATTTCTTTGTTGATATTGATAAAAAAACAAAGGTTGCGTTTTTTTAATATTATTTTGATATTGATTAATTTTAATATAACGAAAAAAAATTTTTTTATTTGAACGAAACGTATAAATTTGCGGGACTACAAGTTAATTATAACTAGAAAATAAATTATTTAAAACTATTAAAATTTAAAAAAAAATGGCAAACGTTAAAAAAGAAAGCAGTTCAAAAGGAGGAGGAATGGTTTCAGGAATCATTATTTTATTATGTGTGGCAGTGGGAATTGTGATTTGGAAATTTATCATGGGATCACCTGCTAACTTTGAAGGAGGAAATCCAGAAACAGGACATCCAATTAATACTTTAGGTCAAGTTTACAAAGGAGGATTTATAGTGCCAGTTTTATTAGGAATGTTATTAATGGTAATTGTATTCTCTATTGAGAGATTCTTCGTAATTACTAAAGCAGCAGGAAAAGGTAACTTAGATGCTTTTATGGCAAATGTACAAGCAAGTATTAAAGGAGGTCATATTGAAGACGCTATTGCTGCTTGTGACAAACAACAAGGTTCAGTTGCAAATGCAATTAGATCTGCATTAGTTAAATATCAAGATGTTAAGAAAGAAGGATTCAATAGTGAAGAAGCTTCTGAAACTATCCATAAAGAAATAGAAGAGGTAACTTCTCTTGAATTACCAATGTTAGAGAAAAATATGACTATTATTTCTTCTTTAGTATCTTTAGGAACTCTTGGAGGATTATTAGGAACAGTATCTGGTATGATTAAAGCGTTTGGTGCGTTAGCTTCTGCTGGTACTCCTGATCAAGCTGCACTTGCAACAGGTATTTCTGAGGCACTTATTAACACTGCTACAGGTATCTCTACTTCAATCTTAGCTATTGTTGCTTACAACTTCTTTACTGCGAAAATTGACGATTTAACTTACTCGATTGATGAGGCAGGTACTACAATCGTTAATACTTACAGAAAATTCAGAGGAAGTTTGAAACAATAATAATTTTTGATATCATTATTGTATCAAAATAAAAAACAAAAAGAATGGCTAAAATAAAAATGAAAAAAAAGTCAACATCGACAGATATGACTGCCATGTGCGATGTTGCGTTCCTTTTGCTTACCTTCTTTATTTTGACAGCTACAGCTAAAATTCCTGAGGCATTGCCTGTGGATACACCAGCATCTACTGTACAAACAAAATTGCCTGATTCTGATTTGGCAACTTTAACAATAGGTAATACTGATGGTAAGGATAAAATATTCTTTGACCTGAAAGGGAGAGATGTTCGTAAGAGAACACTTGAGTTGATGGGGCAAAAGTATAATGTAGCTTTTTCTGAAGAAGATAAAGATAAGTTTGCTTTAATGACTGATTTTGGTGTGCCGATTCAAAATCTTAAGCAAATAATTGATATGAAAGCTTCTGATCGTGTGAAAGCAAATCAACCAGGTGTGCCAATGGATTCTCTGGATAATCAATTGAAAGAGTGGGTTTATAATGCTCGTATCGCTAATAATGAATATAATAATTCTATTAATAGTAAACAAGAATTACAAATCGCAATTAAAGGAGATGCTAAAGAGCAGTATCCGGTTATCAAAAAAGTAATGGATATTTTGCAAGATCAACATATCAATAGTTTTAGTTTGGTAACAGGATTAAGAGGAAAAGATTTTTAATTAAAAAAAATACACTAAAATGGCTGAATTAAATACCGGCGACAGTGGTGGTGGTAAAGGCGGCAAAGTAAGAAGTAAAAAGCAAAATTCAAAGGTAGATTTAACTGCCATGGTGGATTTGGCATTCTTACTTATCACATTCTTTATGCTTACCACTTCGTTGTCTAAACCTCAATCGATGAGTTTGGGGTTGCCAGATAAAGATCCGAAGAAAGAGCAAAAGGATATTAAAGTTGATGAGCATCGTACAATGACTGTATTGTTAGGAGACAAGGATAAGATGTTTTATTACATGGGGTTAGTTAATAATCCGATGACTCCTAAACTTATTGCTTACGGGAAAGATGGAATACGTAAAGAATTACTAAAAAGAAAAAAAGAAGTTTTAGCATATTCTACAGCAAAAGGGAAACCAGATCAGGGAATGATTGTAATTATTAAACCTACTAAAAAATCAACATACAAGAATGTAGTTGATATTTTAGATGAAATGGCTATCTCTTCAATTCCTACATATACAATCGTTAATGATTTTTTACCTGAGGAACAAAAATTGTTAGAAGGAAAATAAGAGCAATCTTGTTTTCTTAATAACCTAATAATTAAGAAAAATGAAATTAGATATATTAAAAAACCAATGGGTTGAAATTGTTTTCGAAGGTCGTAATAAACTCTATGGGGCTTATGATTTAAGAAAATCTAACCGTAAGACTACTATTAAAGCCCTGCTTATTGGTGCTTTCTTTTTTAGTTTGGCAGTTAGTGCTCCTCTTATTATCAGTTTGATTCCTAAAGGAGGTGAAGAAGATAATTCACTCAAGGATATTAAACTTACAACTGTAAAGTTACCTCCAAAGAAAGTTGAGCCGCCTAAATTGAACGCTCCACCACCACCACCACCTCCTCCAGCAGTAGATCAGGTGAAATTTGTTAAGCCAGTTGTGGCCAAAGCTGATGAAGTGGTTGAAGAACCACCTAAGATTGTAGACTTAAAAGATAAAAAAACAGGTGCTGAAACTATTAAAGGTGACCCAGATGCAGAGTTAACTGTTGCGCCTGCTGGAACTGGACCTAAAACTAGTCAAGTAGTTGAAGAGTCAGATGATCAAGTTTATAGTACTGCAGGTATTGAAGTAAAACCAGATTTCCCAGGAGGGATGGATAAGTTTTATTCTTTTGTGGGTAAAAACTACCGTACACCTGAAGAAGAAGGTTTGAAAGGAAAGGTTTATGTATCTTTTGTTGTTGAAAAAGATGGATCGTTAACAGATATTAAAGTTTTAAGAGATATTGGTTACGGAACTGGAAAAGAAGCAATAAGAGTTTTGCAAAAATCACCAAAATGGAATCCAGGTATTCAAAATGGAAAACCAGTTAGGGTACAATATTCATTGCCTATTGCAATTCAACAACAAGAATAATGTTGAAAAGGTTTATTACAAATTTTCAGAAGAAATCGCTTAGAGAGCGATTTCTTCTCGTTATAGGTATTTTGTTTTTTATGTTATACTTCGTTTTGGGACTAATCGTTATCTTTATGGATAATTTTCCAATGAGTATGCCTATGAATTACAGAATTGCTTTTGGAGTCCTTTTGATAGTGTATGCTTTTATTCGTTGCATGCGAATTGTTAATGATAATAAAGAATAGTCATGAAAAAAATAATATTGTTATTGTCTGTTTTTTTCTTTTTCGCAGTTGGAGTATTTGTTTCATGTAAACAATCAGATTCGAAAAAAGACAAAGAAACTATACTTAAGGGTAAAGCAATCCTATTGGTTGATGAGACTATCAAGCCTTTAATTGAGGATCAAATTGCGGTTTTTGAAAGTACTTATAATGCCAAAATTGTTCTTGAAGCTAAATCAGAAAAAGAAGTGATGAAAGCATTTCTTAAAGATACTTCTCGAATTGTTGTTTTGTCAAGAGAATTAAATACTGACGAAATTAAGTTTTTTGATCAATTAAAGATTAAGCCCAAAACGACAAAAATTGCCACAGATGCTATTGCTTTGATTTCGAATAAAAAAGATACAGATACTTTAATTGCGATTAAAGATGTTGTTGCATTTTTGAAAGGGAGTGCTCAAACAAAGATTAAAGGTTTGGTGTTTGATAATCCTAATTCAAGTACCGTTCGTTATATGACAGCTCTGGCTGGAGTAAAACAAGTTCCTCAAAAAGGAGTTTATTCTTTTAAATCGAATGAAGAAGTCGTTAAGTTTGTTGCTGAAAATGACGGAATGATTGGGATTGTTGGAGTAAATTGGTTGTTGCAACCTACAGTAAATATTAAAGATTATTTAACTAATATTAACGTTTTAAGCGTGAAAGGTTTAAATAAAAATTCTTATTTTGCGCCTACTCAAAATAATCTGGCAGAGGGAACTTATCCTTTGGCACGCGATTTGTTTATTGTGAATTGTCAAGGATATTCAGGATTAGGAATGGGCTTTGCTTCATTTTTGGCTGGAGAGATTGGACAAAGAATCGTATTGAAATCAGGAATGTTGCCAACAACGATGCCTGGAAGAAAGATTCTAATTAGAAACAAATAGCATTATTAATGAGAAAAGAATAATGGAAATGAACAAATTAAATAAAGTTACAATGAACAAATTTAAAATTTTAAGCGTTGCATTTTTCGCTTCAGCTTCTGCTTTACAAGCACAAGATATTAATGAAGTGAAAAAGCAAATAGATGCAGAACAATTTCAAAAAGCAAAAACAGCTTTAAAATCTATTATAAAATCAAATCCTTCTGAAGGAAAAGCTTTCTTCCTTTTAGGGAATATTTATTTGAATCAAAGTGTAATTGATTCGGCTAAGATTACCTACAATGAAGGATTGAAAGCTAAAGATGGTGCTCATTTTAATAATATTGGATTGGGGCAAATTGATTTAGAAAATAATGATGTAGTAGCTGCAAAAGCAAAATTTGAATCTGCAAAAAGTCAAGCACGTAAAAAAGATTTCGATGAGTATATTTATATTGCTAATGCATATATGGATAACTCTCATCCTGATTACAAAGCGGCTCTTGCAACTTTAGCGATTGCTAAAGAGAAAAATCCAACTGAACCACATGTTCTTTTGGCTTTAGGAGATGCTTTTTATGGAGATAAAAATCAAAATGAAGCTTTCTCGGCATACCGTAATGCTTTCCAAGCAGACAATACTTTAATTAGAGCAAAAATGCAATTGGGAGTTTTGTTGAAAGGTGCAAAAGCGTATCAAGAAGCAGTTGCTGCTTACAATGAAGTAATTGCGTTAAGTCCTAATTACGGTCCAGTTTATAGAGAGCTTGCTCAAACTTATTACTACTGGGCGGCTAATGTTCCTGGTCGTTATGAGCAGTACATCAAACAGGCTTTGACTTATTATGAAAAATACATGTCACTTACTGATTATTCATTGGTGTCTCGTATGCGTCATGCTGATTTCTTGATTTTGGCTAAAGATTACAAAGCTTTAGAAATTGAGGCTAATAAAATGAAAGAATTAGATAAAGTAAATCCAAGAATCTTTAGATATTTAGGATATGCTGCTTTCGAAAATGGTAATAATGATGCTGCTATCTCTTCTTTGCAAGATTTTATAAATAATCCATCTAATAAAGTAATTTCTTTGGATTATTTATACTTAGGTAAAGCAAAAATTAAGAAAGGAACAAATGCTGAGGAAACAGCTGTTGATTCTGCTTTGTATGCTGAGGGTATTGCGTTTATTAAAAAAGCAGTTGAACTAGAGCCTTCAGTTGCAGACGGATTAGGTGATGTTGGGAAAAAGTTTTATGAGAAAAAAATGTTTAAAGAAGCTTCAGCTATTTTAGAAATTGCAACATCTTATAAAGAGAGTAAATCATTTTTAATTGATAATTTCTATTTCGGAAATTCTATTTATTTTGCTAATGCTGGAAAACCGGTAGCAGAAAGAGATATGGTTGCATTGAAAAAAGCGGATATTGCTTATGGAAATGTATTAGAAGCTTCTCCTGAGACTGTTGATGCTTATGTTTCTCGTGCCAGAACAAATAGTTTACTAGAAGATGATCAAGCTATGATTAAATATTACCAAGAGTATATTGATCATGTTGTTGCTAAAGGTCCTGAGGAATTAGCTAAGCCTACTGTGAAAACAAAGTTGGTTGAAGCTTATAACACTATGGGAGCTGGGTATGCAAATTTTGATAAAGCTAAAGCAATCGAGAATTTTAATAAAACACTTGCAATAGATCCAACAAACAAATATTCACTTCAATCATTGAAATCACTTCAATAGTCGATTTGAAAATTAATTAAGCCAGTAGAGATACTGGCTTTTTTTATGCGGTTTTGTTAAGCATTTGAGATAATTGAAGAATCTCTTTTGCAAATTAGTTATCTTTGCACCCTAAATTATAAAAATGCTATCAAAAGAAATTCAATTAGAAGTGAACAAAGGCGCTATGTTGCCTTTGATGGAGGAATTTTATACCATTCAAGGAGAAGGATTTCATACTGGAACAGCAGCTTATTTTATTAGAATCGGTGGATGTGACGTAGGTTGTCACTGGTGCGATGTTAAAGAAAGTTGGAATGCCGAATTGCATCCTCCAACGAGTATTAATATCATAGTTGATAATGCTAGTAAATATGCTGATACTGTAGTTATAACAGGCGGTGAGCCTTTAACTTGGGATATGTCTTTATTGACTTCCAGGTTGAAAGATAAAAATTTGAAAGTACACATTGAAACTTCTGGAGCTTATCCGCTTTCGGGAACCTGGGATTGGATTTGTCTTTCGCCAAAGAAAAATAAATTACCAACAGAAACTGTTTATAATGCCGCTCATGAATTGAAAGTAATTATTCATAATAAGCACGATTTTATTTTTGCAGAAGAGCAAGCAGAATTAGTAAATGATAAAGCGATATTGTTTTTACAACCTGAATGGAGTAAAAAAGAAGAAATGACTCCGTTAATTGTAGACTATGTAATGAATAATCCAAAGTGGAGAGTTTCATTACAAACACATAAATATTTGAATATTCCTTAGAAACCAAAAAAGCTAAATAAAATTTTATTTGGCTTTTTCGTTTTCAATTTTTTTATAAGCATAATCGAGCTAAATAATCATAATGTTCGCCTTTTAAAATTAATTCGCATTTCAGTCCGTTGTCATTTGCCGCATTTTGAAGTGTGTTGTAATCTAGGTAAAGCCAAGGGAAAGAATCTTCTTTTTCGCCTTTATAACTAACGGTAAATTCTAATTCGCCATAATAAGTATTTGCTGGAACTTCGTATGCGCCGTCTTCATCTTCGTCAAACATGTAAATGATATCCGAACTGTCAATCAAAATTTGCCCTTCAGGATTTAATAAGGATTTTAGTTTTTGAAGAAACTTAGAAGTGTTTTTTAAAGTGCCAAAAATCCCTGTACCATTCATAAGCAATAAAATGCTATCATATTTTTCGTCTTCTAAAGTCAAAATATCTTGAACCAAAGCTTTTTTCAGACCGCGAAGTTGGCAAGTTTTAATGGCATTAGCCGAAATGTCAATTGCAGTCGTGTCTAAGTTTCTTTCGTTCTGTAAATACAAACTATGACTTCCTGCTCCAGCTCCAACATCCAGTGTTTTTCCTTTGGCTAATTGCAATGCTTTTTGTTCGATAGTAGGCATTGCTTCGAAATTTCGAAATAAATAAGAAAGACTCATTTCGTCTTCTTCCGAAATAGTGGTTTCAGTAATTAAATCTTCTGGAGAATTATTCGTTTGATAGTCAAGAATAGCTTTGCCAAATAGGTCTTTCATAATAGTTTTATTGGGTAATGTGGTAAATTGTTTATCGATTTGAGTAATTTTGGAGCGTAGTTTTTAAATAAACGAAAAATCAAACCCGCAAATGCTCAAACCATCCTTAAACGATCTCGAAAAACTAGCCAAAGATAAGCAACTTGAAAATAAAAAGTATTTTGATAAGCTTAAAAAGAAAACACCAAAGAATTTAGATTATGTAATGCAGGATTTACATGATGCTGAATTTAAGAAAACGGATTGTTTAGAGTGTGCTAATTGTTGTAAAACGACTGGGCCATTATTTACTTCTGCCGATATTGAACGAATTTCGAAACATCTAAGGCAAAAACCACAGCAGTTTATAGATCAATATCTTCGTATAGATGAAGATAAAGATTATGTTTTGCAAACTGTTCCTTGTAGTTTTCTAGATATTGATAATACTTGTTTTATTTATGATGTGCGTCCTAAAGCTTGTCGGGAATTTCCGCATACTGATAGAAAGAAGTTTCAGCAAATTACTGATATTACATTGAAAAACATTCCTATCTGTCCGGCTGCATATAATATTGTAGAGGAAATGAAAAAGAAAATGCCTCTTTAATTATTTACGTTGTTAATATATGGATTCGGTATATAATATGGTGGATTAGTTAATGGCTAAGAATAAAGCTGTATTTTTGAACATCAATTTTGAAAACAGATCACTTGAATTTAGAATATTTCATTGCTAAAAGACTCATTACTGCTAAAGATAATAAAAGCAGTATATCGGCACCTATTATAAAAATTGCAATTTCGGCTATTGCTATCGGAATGATCATGATGATTGTGTCTGTGGCAACAGGAATTGGACTCCAGCAAAAGATTCGCGAAAAAATTTCCGCATTCAACGGACATATTATTATTGCTAATTTTGATAATAATCAATCTGACGCTACTTTAGTCCCGGTTTCTAAAATTCAAAAGTTTTATCCTAAATTTAGTTCGGTGCCCGAAGTGAGCCATGTTCAGGCTGTTGCCAGCAAGGCGGGGATTATAAGAACTGCGGAAGCTTTTGAAGGAATCGTTTTTAAAGGAGTAGGTACAGATTATAAATGGGATAATATAAAGGAATACCTGGTTTCGGGTAGATTGCCTAATTTATCAGCAAGTCTGAATTCAGAAGTGTTGATTTCTCAGTTTTTAGCGAATAGGTTAAAGCTTAAAGTAGGCGATGAGTTCAATACCTTCTTTATGAAAGAAGGGCAAAACAAATTACCTAATATAAGAAGGTTTAAAATCGTTGGGATTTTTAATTCAGGTTTTCAAGAATTTGATGCGACTTATGTATTGGGTGATATTCGACATATTCAACGAATTAATAAATGGAAGTCGGATCAGGTTGGTGCTTTTGAGGTTTTTGTTAATGACTTTGATGATATCAAGACTGTTGGTGAGCAGGTTTATGAGCACACCGGTTCCACTTTGGATTCACAGACTATAGTGGAGAAATACAGTTATATTTTTGAATGGCTTCAATTGTTTGATTTTAATATTGTAGTCATACTTATTGTAATGATATTAGTGGCTACTATAAATATGGTTGTAGCATTGTTGGTTTTAATTTTGGAGCGTACACAAATGATAGGAATCTTAAAAGCAATAGGCGCTAGCAATTGGACAATCCGAAAAATGTTCTTGTATAATGCTTCTTATTTAATATTCCGAGGTTTGTTTTGGGGGAACCTAATAGGTATTGCAATTCTCTTGATTCAAAAGTATTTCGGAATCGTCGAGCTTAATCCGGAGAATTACTATGTGAATCAAGCGCCTGTTTATATAAATGTCGTTTATATTATACTATTAAATGTATTAACGGTTGGGGTTTGCTTCCTGGTATTGCTAATTCCGTCTTATATTATTACTAAAATAACCCCAGTAAAAGCAATTCGATTCGATTAGTTAAATGTTCTCTTATTATATAAAGAGACTAAAAAGGTATTGTATTGCTATTTTAGTCTTTTTCATTAGTAGCTATTTCCCGCTATCCGTTTCAATCTTTTGTGCCGAACCCCGGCACAAAAGGATTTTCACTTCTATCTGGGCTAGTGAATCGTGCTTGAAATAGCGAGATGTACTAATATATATTAGTATAGTTTGTTAGAATAGCCTTTGCGGGCTTTGTGTCTTCTTGGTGTTCTTTGTGTTTAAAATAGCGTTAACAAGTCTAAAACCTTACAAAACTCAAAAAAGCTAAAAAATAAGTTTCACGTTTTCAGTTGATTAAAAAATACTTTCAAAATACTTTGTAAAATCTATTGTCAAAACGAATAAAGGTTCTACTTTTGCACCCGCAACAGCGATACACGTTCTAAGAAATACTGACAAGAAGATTGATGATTAAGTTAAAATAAAAGTCAAAAAAAGCTTGTGAGAGAATATTAGAATATTATCTTTGCACCCCGCAAATGTGGTAAGTTCCTTGAGATTTTGGTGAGAGATTAAGAAGTTTGAGAAGAGTAAAATTCTTCAAAAAAAAACTTTAAAAATTTCTTGCGAGATTAAAAAGAAGTTGTACTTTTGCACCCGCTTCGAGAAACACATCAAATGTGAAAAACGAAGAGAAATAATAAGAAGAACACGTTCCTAGACATATTG